>JAICLZ010000059.1 GCA_025929535.1 Gemmatimonadaceae bacterium | reverse complement strand
GTTCGCGCTCGATTCGTTCGACACCAGCGTCGTGCTCCTCGCGCTCGCCCCCGAGATCGATCTCCGTTACGAGCGACTCTACGCGTATCTGCAGGACGACGTGACGCGGCGAAAGCCGACCGTCGATCTCGCGCTGTCGCTCTTCTGCGATCTGCCGCACGCGCGCGCACTCGCGCGCTCGCACTTCACCTTCGACGCGCCTTTGCTGCGCCGCCGCGTGATCTCGCTCTCGTGTGACTGTACCTCCGGCAGCAGCTCGCTGCTGAGCCACTCGATACAGCTGGATGAGCAGATCGTCAATCTGCTCCTCGGCCACGATGCGCTCGATCGCCGCCTCGACGGCTGCTGCCGGCTCTCGCCCGCCGTCGCCTCTCCGCAGAGCGCATGCGGACTGCCACCGAGAGTGCTCGTCGCGCTCGGCGAGCAGGTGGCGCGCGCACGCGAGTCGCTCGACGCGCTGCGCGTCCACCTGCATGGTCCGGAGGGTAGCGGGCGCCGCAGCGCCGCGCGCGCGATCGCCGCGGCGGCGCAGGCGCCGCTCCTGTCGCTCGATGTGACGCGGCTCCTCGACGCTCCCGCCGCCGCCGAGCTGGCCGCCGTTGCCGTGCGCGAGGCGTGGCTCCGCGGCGCCGTGCTCGCGTTTGAGCCATGGCTCCCGCTCGAGCGCGAGGGCGGTGCTGTAGTGCGCGATGCACTCGAGCGCGCGCTCGCCGAGCATCCGATCGCCACCATTGCGATCGCGAGCGCTCCACCGGCGGTCACGCGCCATCGCGCCGCGGAGCACGTGCTCGAGCTCATGCACCCCACTCCGCAACTGCGTCGCGAGCACTGGCGACGCGCGCTACAGGCAGGCGGCGATCGGCTCGACGACGCGAGCATCGATGCCCTCGCATCCCAGTTTCGGCTCAATCGGCGTCAAATCGAGCACGCGTGCGTCACTGCGCGCACACGTGCCTGGCGGCGTGCCGCGGTCGATCGCACGGACGGCAACGGGCTCGCCCAACCGACGCGCGAGGATTGGCTGGCCGGCGCACGCGCGCAGGGCGGGGAAGAGCTGGCGGAGCTCGCCACGCGGATTCGCTCGTACGCGTCGTGGAGCGACATCGTGCTGCCCGCCGACTCGATGTCGCAGCTGCGCGAGCTCTGCCAGCGAGTGGCGCTGCGCAACGTGGTCATGAGCGAATGGGGATTCGACCATCGGCTCTCGCGCGGCCGGGGAGTCAACGCACTCTTCAGCGGTCCGTCGGGCACGGGGAAGACGATGGCGGCCGAGATCGTGGCGTCCGAGCTCGAGCTCGATCTCTTTCGCATCGAGCTTGCCGGAATCGTGAGCAAGTACATCGGAGAGACGGAAAAAAATCTCGACCGCATCTTCGCGTGCGCCGAGCGTGCGAACGGCATCCTTCTCTTCGATGAGGCCGACGCGCTCTTCGGCAAGCGCTCCGAAGTGCGAGACTCGCACGACCGCTACGCGAATCTCGAGATCAGCTACCTCCTGCAGAAGATGGAACAGTTCGACGGGATCGCGATTCTCGCGACGAATCTGCGCGGCAACCTCGATGAGGCATTCATGCGTCGCTTGTCCTTCACGGTTCACTTCCCCGTTCCCGATGTGGAGAGCCGGCGGTGCATCTGGTCGGCGATCTGGCCATCCGAGGCTCCGCTCTCCAGCGCTCTCGACTTCGAGTTCCTCGCGCGGCAGTTCGCACTCAGCGGCGGCAACATCAAGAACATCGCGCTCGGCGCTGCCTTCTTCGCCGCCGAGCGCGGCGAGCCGATCGGGATGCGCGATCTGATGCGCGCGTCGGTTCGCGAGTATCAAAAGCTCGGCAAGGCGCTGACGAAAGCGGAGATGGGCCCCTACGCCGATCTGCTGTAGCGCGCGATGCTCAGTCTCCGCCGCCGCCGAGCGACACGACGCGCACGCGGAGGGTGCCGATGTAGATCTCCACCTGGCCGACCTGCGACGCATGGTGCGGCAGCGCCTTCACGATCAGGCGAACGATGCGCTCCACCTCATCGATAAGCTCCGCGCTGTCGTCCACGGTGCGATAATTGGCGCCGATATCGATCCGAACGCTGAACTGCTTCTTCTGCTGCGCGACGTCGAGATCGCTCGCGAGAGAGGATGCGAGATACTGCGCGTTCGCATAGGAATCGGCGTCCTTCGTTCCCCGAGCCGCCCTGGGAACGAGCGACGCCGGTGAAAGCTTCGCCACCTCCGCATCGACGGCTGGATAGCTCCGCGACTGCACGTCGCGCTTCTCCCCCTTCCATGCCTTCGGCAGCCCTTTGGCGATGTTGTAGACGCGCTCGAGGTCGACCGATGGCGTGATCGACTTGAGCGGACCGAGAACGGGTTTGTCCCTCTCGCGCACCGATGAAACGTTCTGGTCGAACTTCCATTGCTGTTCCTTCGCCTCGTTCCCGACTTCCGGAGACGTCTTCTTCGCGAGGTCGACGAGTCGGTCGAAGCGCGTCGTGTCGGGCGACGCCGGTGCGCGCTCATCGCCCTCCGCGCCCCGAAGATGGGCGAGCGCTGCAGGGTCGATGATCTCTGGCAACATTCCCGCAACGCGCTTCGCGAGATCGGCCGGAGAGGTCGCGAGCATGTTACCTGCGACGAACGCGTCGAGCGCGATGATCGTCCCGGGATCACGAAGGGCGAGCCCGATCTTCCGAATGTCGTTCCTCGCGTTCTCGGTGAGCGAGACGCCGGTGCTCCCGGGGCTGTGCGGAAGACGTGCGAAGTAGCTTTCCAGCATCTTCTGCGCATCCGCCCTCGAGAGGCCGGCCGTCTTGTGAATCGATTGCGCGATCGGCTGCCGTTGCACCGCGGCCGGCGCGCCGGCGGCCTCGAACTGAGCGCCGGCTCCCGCGCGTGCCGCGGAGGCGGCGCGATCCGCGGCGCGTTCGTGCGCGTCGCCCGGCGCGTTCGCCCGACCGTAGACGAGCGCTGATGCCTTCGCCTGTTGCGCCACGTGCGCGAGCTCGTGCGCGAGCAGCGCGTCGCGGGCCGGCGTGTTCGCCGCAGGCGCGCGATCGCCCAGGAAGACGCTGCCATCCGCGGCGAAGGCTTGCGCGTCGATCGCGCGCGCGGCCGCGTGCGACGCTCGATCGTCGACGACGCGCACGTCGCGCAGCTCCACACCGTACGCAGCGCTCAGCCGCGACGCGGTTGCGCCATCGACCGGCGCGCCGAGCGAATCGCCGCGCGCGGTGGCGAGCCGGCCAAGGGCGGCGTTTCCCGCACGGCGCGCGAGCGCGAGCAGGCCATTGAGCGGGCCGCGTCGATGCGCATCACGCTCCGCCCTCGACGCGTGCGACGCCGGCTGCCTGGAAGCGCGACGAGCGAGCCATCGGGGTGCGAGCACGGGGCGTCTCCGTCGAGCTGCAGATGAAAGCTCGGAGTTTCCACAGCCCTGCGACATGAGCCGATCGGCTCAACTCCGGTTCAGCGGATGATCTAGATCCGCCCGCATAGTAATGGATCGGGTCCGTCCTCTGAATCCAACTTGAGTCTCATGGCCCATGCCGCAGTGCGTCGCCGAGCCGCATGTTGCCGAACGATGAGTGCAGCCACGACTACTCGCACGACGACGCCGGCGGCGGCGGGGGCGCGACGCGGCAACGCGGCAGCGGAACGAGCGCCGGGATCGCCATCGTCGCTTTGCGGCGATGTGCTACAGCTGCAGCGGTCGGCGGGCAACACGGCCGTGCGCGGGCTCGTGCAGCGCATGTGCGCGGAGTGCGCGAAGGGCGGCGCGAAGTGCGAGGACTGCCACGAGGAGGAGGAGACGCAGGTCGCGCGGATGCAGCGCGCCGCCAGCGCGCCGGCCGGGACGGGAGCGCCTGCCGCTCCAGCCGCGGCACCGCAATCCCCGGGAGCCGCGGCGCCGGTTCCGTCGAGCGTTCGCGCGGTGCTCTCGCAGGCGGGCGCGCCGCTCCCCTCGGAAGCGCGCGCGGCGATGGAATCCGGATTCCGGCACTCGTTCGTCGATGTGCGAGTCCACACGGGCGCGGCGGCCGCGCAGTCCGCGGCGGATGTCGGCGCGCTCGCCTACACCGTGGGCCCGCACATCGTGTTCGGCGCCGGAGGGTTCGCACCGGGCACCGCGAGAGGCGGTCACCTCCTCGCGCACGAGCTCACGCACGTCGTGCAACAGCGGTACGCGAAGATCGATCTCGACCGGCTGTCGCTCGACGGGGGGCCAGCGAGTGCTCCGGAGCGCGAGGCGGAGGCGATGGCCACACGCGTCGTCGCGGGCGACACGGCGCGGCCCTTTCCAGGACGCGGCGAAAACGTGTTGCAGCGAAAGATGGTCGAGACCGAGGCCGCCGGCGGATGCGGGTTGTGCAAAGGTCCCGATCGCGCGGGAAGCATCGTGCACGCGATCCTGCAGATGGAGTTCAAGCTCGGCTTCGATCTGCAAATGATGGCGCCGTCCGTCACCGCAAAGACGTACAAGGGACCGACTGGATTCGTCGAGCTTCCGCTGCAGCCGGCGCCGGGCGACGAGGACGGACGACTGGATCTCGCCGTGATCGACGATGCCGGCGACATCCACATCGGCGAGATCAAACCCGCCAACAGCGCCGCCCTGCAGCTCGGAAAGGACGACATCACCTGGTATTCCGATCAGATCAAGAAGCGCTACAAGAAGTCACCGCTTCCGCTGCAGATTCCGATCGATACGACGTACCTCGTGTTTCCGAACGAGGAAGCACCCGACTGCGAGATCCCGCAGATGATTCACGTCAATCCGCCCACCGCGGATGGCGTTTACACGTACTACTGCACTCCCACGCGCGACGAGCTGTTCCAGAATCCGGACTGCCGCTGCTGGCCGAAAAAACGGCGCAAGAAGAAGGAAGATCGAAAGAAGAAACCGGTGGAGAAGCCGGTGCAGAAGCCGGTGAACAAGCCCATCGGCAAGCCGATCCAGCCGCCGGTGATCATCGACGGCCCGACGGAGGTTCCGCAGCCGCAGGCTCCGGCGCAGCCGGGCGTGCCGGAAGAGTCTCCCGGAACGGAGCAGCCTGCCGAGCCGGCGAAGACACCCGAGACGGGCGGGAAGCAGGGCGAAGGTGAGGGGAACAAGGGTCCCGGCGAAGGGGAAGGCACCAAGGGCACGGGTGAAGGCGAGGGAAGCAAGGGCACGGGTGAGGGCGAGGGAGAGGGCGGAGGCGGCGACGTCATCCCGTTCCCGGGAAAACGAGGTAATCGCATCCCCGCTCCCTCGTCCGAGGATCTCGCGGCCGCGGCGCGCATCGCCGTGGTCGCGGCGATCGTCGCCATGGCCGTGAAGTTCGGCGGCAAGCGCATTCTGGGCCCGGTGACCGTGCTCGCCACGCTCATCCTCATCGCGAATGGAGCGGAGGCGAAGATCTCGCTCAAGGGGGACGATCCACTCGAAGTGCTGATCAAGACGGGCGGCAAGAAGGGCATCAAGCTCTCGCCCGAGCTCGAGAAGGCCATCCGGAGTGATCCGAAGCTGATGGATACGCTGCAACGCGCGGCCGCCACGGGCGACATGAGCGCCGCGCAGAAGGAGCTCTCGACGCAGCTCACGCAGACGATAGTAGCGAATCGCGACAAATTCACCGATGCGGAGCTGGAGGAGCTCGTCAAGGTCACGGACCCCAAGAACGGTGCGCTCCCGGTGGGCAACGCGTCGGTCGACGAGATCAAGAAGCTCATCGCGGCGCACAAGGCGGGCGCGCGACCCACTGGCGGGGGCGGCGGTGGCACGGGCTCCGGAAGCGGGAAGAAGAGCGAGCCAGCGCACGCGCCCATCGTCTCGCCCCCGGGCACGAAGCCCGCTCCACCGGGCGCGGGCGGCGGAACCGTTCCCGGCGCGCCGGGAGCGGTGCAGGGACAGAAGGGCGAATCGGGTGCCGCCGCGCCGCCCGTCTCCGCGACGAAGGAGGGAGAGAAGGGAACGGGAGGCGGCGGCGCGTCGACCACCGGCGACACGACGGGCGCGAAAGGTCCAGCCGTCTCGCTCCCGGCCGCCACGACTCCGGCAACGCGTCTGCTCAACGCGTGGGCGCAGAGTGGCGGCGCTGGACCAAAGCTCACCGAGCAATCGAAGAAGGCTTTTCTCGATTGGGCCGCGTCCGTCTCACCACCGCTCACGGATGCGGAGGTGGCGGAGCTCGCGCCGCGCCTGATCTCGAATCAGGACAAGACCATCGATCAGACGCTGCGCTCGATTCAGGATGGTCTCATCGAGCTTCGCGCGAAGAAGCTGCCGCCGAGCGGCGCTATCGCCGGCGAGGAAGGCGCGAAACCCACGAGCGAAGCGAAGCCGCGAGGCGAGGGACGACCGCCGAGTGAAGCGAAGCCGCAACCGGAAGAGAAGACCATCGCCGCGCCGAAGAGCGACGAGGGTGCGCAGGAGAAGGGTCCGGCGCCGCCGAAGAAGCCGATCGTCGGCAAGGATGCGACGAAGGCGGCGCCGCGGGTGGGCTCCACCGCCGCTCAGAAACCGAAGCAGATGTCGGAAGATGAGAAGAAGGTCGGCGAACAGGTCGCGGCGTTTCTCAAGCACGTGACGCTCGCCGATGGGCACGTGCAATGGATGCTCGACGATGTCACGCAGCTCAAGGCCGATCCGACCGGTGCCCACGCCGTCGCCGCGTGGATGTACGGCCGCAACAACGGAAGGCTGTTCGCGGCGTACGTGACGCTGCACCCGACGTCGCATGTCGGGAACGTGTGGTCGTTTCACATCGATGCGGGGGCATCGATCTTCGATGCGAGCGGTCGCATCGTCGCGACGTCGGGCGCCGTGGACATGAAGGGCATCCTGTCGGGCGAATGAATCGCGAGCAGGCAAGCGTGGGCAGCGTATCTAGATCGCGCGGTGCATCCAAGTTGGGTCCGACGATCCATGTCGGCGGCACGAGTGGTAGAGCATCCTGGCGGCGTCCTCGAGCGGAGCGGGTGTGCAGCAAATTCGAGTGCTGCTGGCGAGTCCACCCGGGGTGCTGCGCAAGGTGATCGAGCACGCGGTGTCGGCGCAGAGCGACATGCGGCTGGTGGGCGAATACGATGGGCGCGACTCGCACGCGAGAACGCTCTCGAAGACGATCACCGAGCTCTCCGCGTCGGACCGACCCGATGTCGTCGTCGTGGAGCGCGCGGATGAGCGGTCGATGCGGCTGCTGGACGGACTGCTGTACGAGCATCCGCGGCTCGCGGTGCTCGCGGTGACGGGCGGTGGGCGAGAGGCGCACCTGCGCGTTCTCCGTCCGTACGAGGAGAGCTTCGCCGACGTATCGCCGCTGGGCATCGTCGCCGCGATTCGCGAAAGCGGGCGGCCGGAGAGAACGTGATGCGAGCGACCGGGAGATGCTGAAGCAGCTGGACAGACTCATTCGCCGCACGCTGCGGCAGGAGATTCCCTCGCTCGCCACCGATGCGCACGTTCGATTCCAGCCGCCCGACGCCGGGCTCCGCGCCGATGTCATCGCGCTCAACGCGATGGCGATCGACGTGTATCTCATCGAGCTGCGCGAGAACCGGAAGCTCCGGTCGAACGAGCGCACCATCACCGTGGACAGCGGCCAGATGTCGGTGGAGCAGTGGCCGACGCGTCTGGCGTGCCACTACCTGATCAGCGCCTGGAGCCCCGTGCAGTCGACCGCGCTCGAGCCGACGCTCGACGAGCACATGCTGCTGTACCAGGCCGCGGCCGCGCTGCTCCACCACAATCCGCTCAATCCGTCCGGCATCTACGCTCCGCTCGATCCGGAGCTCGCGGCATGGCCGGTCGAATTCAAGGAAGACGACCTGCCGATCGACGTGTTGACCGCAGAATCGTTCGGCAAGCATTCCGATTTCTGGACGACGATGGGAACCGATTCGCGATGGAAGCCGATCGTGCAGCTCGTGGTCACACTGCCCATCGCGAACGTGCAGGAGCTGTTCGGGTGGATGGTGACGACGCAGCTCTCGCGCTATCGCATCACCGACCATCCGGAAAGCGACGAGCAGTGGACCCAGATTGGAGGGACGGTCCTCGACCATCTCCATCCACTTCCCGATGGATCGCCCGCGCCCGTGGCGGGCGCGTGGGTGCGACTCGAGACGCCCGCCGGCGTGCTCGTGCAGGGGAAGGAGACGGACGCGCAGGGCCGCTTCACCTTCCAGCGCGTTCGCGCCTCGAGCTATCGGCTGCGCTCCGGCGCCGTCGGGCTCGGCGTGCAGTCGCGCCCGATCGACATCCCGTCGGAGACGGGCGAATACGATCTGAGCTACCCGTAGCGCGGCACCATCCAGGGCCCGAGCAAGGAGCGATCATGGCAGTGCAGACCAGCTATCCCGGCGTCTACATCGAGGAGTTCGCCCCGGGCGCGCCGATCCAGGGCGTGGGGACGAGCACGGCTGCCTTCATCGGCGTCGCGTTGCAAGGCGAGCTCGAAGTACCGACAGAGCTGAGCTCATGGGACGAGTTCACGTCGACGTTCGGTGACCAGCCGGTACCCGGCTTCTATCTGTGGCACGCGGTGCAGGGCTTCTTTCAGAACGGCGGACAGACGTGCTACATCGTGCGCGCGAGCAACGGCGCCTACGCGACGGTGACGCTCCCCGACTCGTCGGCGGCGGGGAACGACCTGCTCACGGTGCGTGCGCGCAGCCCGGGGAATCCCGCCACCGCGATCACGGTCACCGTGGCGGCGGCACACCTGCTTCAGTCCGCGACGACGTCGCTCTACCAGCCCACCGGCACGCTGGCCGGTGCGCCGGCCGGCCGCGACATCACGCTCGGCTCCGTGGCGCAGGCGGCGCAGTTCCGCCCCGGCGATGCGATCACGGCCGCTGCGGGCGGCGCCACGGCGACCGTGGTGCGCATCAGCGGCGCCGGCCTTCGCCTGGATCACCCGCTGGCCGGCGGACCGTACGCCGCCGGAGACACGGTGAGGCTCGGCGATGCGCCCGCGGGCACGCGCACGATCCGGATCGTCTCCACCGTCGCCATTCCCGCGGGAACGCTGGTCCCGGGCACGATGCTCACGGTGGATGACGGAACGAACCAGAGCACTCAGTTCGTGGAGTCGGTTCAGACGGAGTACGTCAGCGCGGCGGTCGTCACCTACAGAGTCGTCTTTCGCCAGGGGCTCGCCTTTTCACTGAGCCTCGATCCCGCGAATCCGGCGACGGTTGAGTCGGAGGAGTTCACGCTCACGGTGACGCAGGGCGCGAGTACCAGCTACTTGAACCTGTCGATCGACTCCGCGCATCCGCGGTACGTGCTGCGGATCGTGAACAACGATGCAACCGGGCTGGTTCGCGTCTCGCTCGTGGATCCTCCGCCGCCCGTGGCTCCGCCGCTCGATCTGCCGCTCGCAGGCGGCCCCACGGCGCTCGCCGGCGGCGCGGACGAAGATCTCACCACGCTCGCCAGCGCCGACCTTCTGCGCGCGCTCGATACGCTCGCCGCAATCAACGATGTCAATCTCGTTGCCTGTCCCGATTGCCTCGTCGAGACGGCGGCGATTTCGGCCACGACGGTGCAGCAGGGACTCATCGTGCACTGCGAGCAGATGGCCGATCGCTTCGCGATTCTCGACTCCATTCCGGCGCTCGCACCGTTCGGCGCCACCAGCATCGAGACGCAGCGGGTTGCGCTCGACTCGACGCGCGGATACGCGGCGCTCTACTATCCCTGGCTGCGCGTTCCGCCCATCGGTCCCGGCGATCCGATCCTCGTTCCCCCGTCCGGACACGTCTGCGGCATCATCGCCCGCTCGGACAACACGCGCGGCGTGCACAAGGCGCCCGCGAACGAGCTGGTGAACGGCGCCCTCGGCGTCGAGCGTCGCCTCAGCGATGTCGAGCAGGGGCAGCTCAATCTGCAGGGGATCAACGTGCTGCGCGTCTTCGCCACCGGCGGCCGGGTGAACCTCTGGGGCGCGCGCACCACGGCCACGGACACGAACTGGCAATACATCAACGTGCGCCGGCTCTTTCTCTATCTCGAGGAATCGATCGAGGTCGGCATTCGCCCATCCGTATTCGAGCCGAACAATCTGCAGCTGTGGGGAAAGCTCAAGCGAACGATCGGCGACTTCCTGCGCCGCGCATGGCGCGACGGCGCGCTCTTCGGCGCGACGCAGGAGGAAGCGTTCTACGTGCGAATCGACGAGGTGCTCAATCCGTTCTCGGAGCAGGCGCTCGGCCGCCTGCACATCGAGATCGGTGTACGGCCGTCCTACCCCGCCGAATTCATCGTCGTGCGCATCGGTATCTGGGACGGAGGTCAGCAGGTGAGCGAGGGCTGACCGTCACGTGATCGAGTCGCACTAACCGCGGAGTCGACAATGGCGCAGACCGGACAGCGGGTGGACCCGTACGGCAACTACAACTTCCTCGTCGAGATCGACGGCATCACGCGCGCCGCCTTTCACGAGGTGAGCGGATTCGATTCGACGATCGACGTGATCGAGCACCGCGAGGGCGGCGACAATCTCACTCCGCGCAAGCTCCCCGGGATGGCGAAGCACAGCAACATCGTGCTCAAGTGGGGGCTGTCGGATGACATCGATCTCTACAAGTGGCACCTCGATGCCGCGCGCGGAAACGTGAAGCGCAGGAACGGCTCGATCGTGCTGCTGGACCGGCAGGGGCAGGAGAAGATGCGCTGGAATTTCGTGAACGCGTGGCCGTCGAAGTGGGATGGTCCGGATTTCAACGCCGAAGGGAACGACGTCTCGATCGAGACGCTCGAGCTGGCCCACGAGGGCGTGGAACGCGCCTGAGCAGGAAGGGAGAAATCGTATGCTGCGCACCGAGCACGAATTCACGTTGCCAATGGGATACCTAGACGCGGAGGGGATGCTGCATCGCGACGGCGTGATGCGCCTCTCGACGGCGGCGGATGAGATTCTCCCGCTCAAGGATCCGCGCGTCCAGAAGAATCCGGCATACCTCACAGTGATTCTCCTCTCGCGCGTGATCACGCGGCTCGGCTCCGTCGATCCGGTCACGCCGAACGTGATCGAGGGGCTGTTCGCGAGCGATCTCGCGTTCCTCCAGCGGATGTACAACGACGTCAACCGGCTCGACGACGAGGGAAGCGTCGTGACCTGCCCGCAGTGCCAGCACGCGTTCACGCTGGAGCACACCCTCTCGGGGGAATTCTAGGCTACCCCCTCGAGCAATTGTCCGAGGAGGTAGCCTTTGTCGCCTATCACTTTCACTGGCCACACGCGGAGATCATGGCAATGGAGCACGCCGACCGACGCAGCTGGGTGGCGCAGATCTCGTCGATCAATCGCCGGATCAACGGCGAATGAGTGACGCGCGCGGGTCCCGCGCCCATGCGGGAGGCGACGCGCCTCCGCCGCTGCGCGCTGCGCTCGGGGGCGGCGCGGCGGCATTCGCGGCCGTGATTGCGCGGCGCATGCGGCGCACTGCCGTGCGCGCGGCGTCCGTCGCGCGCGTCTGGCCGCGCGCGCCGCGCGCCGCCGCGCGACATCGCGCGCCCGCCGGCGTCACCTTTGCCCCGGTGCTTCGCATCACGATGCCCGGCGGCGCGCGCGCGGACACGACGCGCCGCCCCGCATCGCGCGCCATCGACGCGCGCGTGCCCCCGGTCGCGCGTGCCCTCGCTGCATCGGCGGCCGCGCCACGCGCATCGCTCTCCATCGTCGCGCCGCAGGTCATGGCGACGCTCGCGCGCATGGTCGCGCAGCGCGCGCGGGGGGAGGACGCTCCGTCCGGCTCTCGTGCGCGCGGGCCGCTGTTCGCGCTCGCGGCCGTGCAGGCGAGCGCGCGTCACATCCCGCGCGCCGTGCGCCCCGTCGCGCGCGTGCACCGCGCTCGTGCATCTGCGATCGCGCTCGAAGAGGCGGTCATCCCCGCGCGGCGCACGCCGCTCCCCACGGCCGAGCCGCTCCCGGCACAGGAGATCTCCCCGGCGGAAGTCTCGCGGCTCACCGAGCACGTGCTCCGCACGATGGAGCGCCGCATCAGCGCGTTCCGCGAGCGGCAGGGACGGAGCTGACGATGGCGCTCGAAAAGGCGACGATCACCAACACCGAGACCGGGGTGCGCATTCCGGTCCAGTTCAATCCCGAGGAGTACACGCTCAACCGGGACATCAATTACGCCCAGGCTGCGATCCCGGGTCGCAGCGCGCCGCTGCTGCAGTTCGCTCACGGCAACCTGCAGACGCTCGATCTCGAGCTCCTCATCGACAGCTACGAGGCGCACGCCGGCGCCAACGCCAACGCGGCGGGCGCCGACGTGCGACCGCTCGTGAGGCAGGTGACGGATCTCATGCAGATCGATCCCTCCACGCACGCGCCGCCGGTACTGCTCTTCGTGTGGGGGTCGCTCTCCCTCACGTGCGTGCTCGCGAAGGCGTCGCAGAAGTTCATCATGTTCCGCTCGGACGGCATCCCCGTTCGCGCGCGGGTGAGCGTCACCTTCAACGAGTTCACGAATCCCGAGCTCGAGGCGAAGGATGTCAAGCGACAGACATCCGACTACACCAAGGTGCACGTCGTGGCGCAGGGGGAAACGCTGAGCGCGATCTCCGCGCGCGTCTACGACGACGCGGCACTCTGGCGGCCGATTGCGATCCGCAATCGCATCGACGATCCGCGACGGCTCCCCGTCGGGATGCGGCTCGAGGTGCCGCAGCTGCCATTCGTCGATCCCGAGACGGGCGAGGTCATGCGCTGACATGGCCAGCAGCCTCCGCTTCGCTCCCGAGTTTCGGCTCGTGATCAACGGCAGCGACGTGCCTTCGCCGCTGCGCTCCTCGATCACGAGCGTGCGCTACGAAGATGGAACGCAGGCCGCGGACCGCGTCGAGATCGGCATCGCGAACGTCGATCTGCGGTGGCTGCAGACGCACATTCGCGGGCTCGGCTTTCAGCCATTTCCCACCGGCATCGCGATCGGTCCCCTTCACGCCGATGCCCCGCCCGATGGCCTGTTCGACGTCGACAACTCGCTCGAGCTCATGCTGGGATACGCCGACGCACAGCTCGAGCCGATGTTCAAGGGAGACATCACCGGCGTGCAGGCGAGCTTTCCCAGTGGCGGCATGCCGAGCATGACGCTCGTCGCGCACGATCGCCTGCATCGGCTCACGGATGGCAAGTACGCGCGCGGGTTCGGGGTGCTGCCGGATGCGATCATCGCCGCGATCGTGAGCGCCGAGAACCTGCTGATCCCGGTGGTCGATCCGACGATCACCGCAGCATCGACCGCCATCGCAGCCGTCAACTACATCTTCAGCGCGAGCGGCCGCAAGCAGCGCGGGCAGAGCGACCTCGAGCTCCTGAAGGAGATCGCCGCCGACTACGACGCGGACTTCTGGGTGGACGGTGACGTGCTGTATCTCGCACGCTTCATCCCGAAGGAATACTCGGCGCGGCTCACGCTCGCGTGGGGCGACAACCTGCTCGACTTCGCGCCGAAGATCAGCACCGTCGGCAACATCGTCGGCGCCGCGATGAAGTTCACGCTGCGCGAGCTCAAGATCAGCTTCGTGGTGAGCGTGTTCTGGGACTTCGACCACGAACGGCTCGGCGTCTCCGTCGTTCCCGGCCAGGCGGCAGCGTTCGCGAAGAAGATCGTCGGGCCCGCATACACGATCATCGACCAGCCCATCTCCAGCCCCGGCGATCTCGTCAACAGCGCACTCGTGATCGCGCGAGAGCTGCGCACGAAGCTCAACAATCGGCTCAGCGGCTCCGGCTCGTGCGTGGGTGATCCGCGCATTCGCGCCGGCGCCGTAGTCCGGCTCGAGGGGCTCGGCCCCGATTTCAGTGGTGATTATCGCGTGGCGAGCGCCACGCACACGATCGACGCCGGAGGATACCGCACGAACTTCGAGGTGCGGAAGGAGATCATCCCATGATCGAGGAGCTCATTGCCTCCATCGACAGCTCGATCGAGGACATCCGCAAGAAGTTCTACGGCGTCGTCACCGGCACGGTCAAGAACGTGGACGATCCGATGATGCTCGGCCGCGTGCAGGTGGAGCTTCCGTTCGTCGACGCGAGCGACTCGTCGCCATGGGCGCGCGTGGTCACGCCGATGGCGGGAATGCTCGCCGGACAGTACATGCTCCCCGACAAGGACGACGAAGTGCTGGTCGCCTTCGAGCATGGCGACCTGCGCGCGCCGTACGTGATCGGGGCGCTCTGGTCGGTGCAGGCGCTGCCGCCCCTCGAATCTCCCGAGTCGCAAATTCGCGCCATTCGGACGCGCGGCGGAAATCAATTCGTGATTCAGGAAAATCCGGCGACGGTGACGCTCCAGAACGGGCCCACGCCCAGCAGCGTCCTTCCGGCGCCGACGAAACCGACCGCAGAGTACAACACGATCGAGCTCGGCTCCGGTGGAGTCACGATCGATTCGGCGACTGCGGTAAAGATCGAGGTCGGCGCGAGCACATCGATCACGGTCTCGACGACGGGAGTGATGATCTCCGTTGGGAGCACGTCCTTCAGCATCACCAGCGATGGCATCGAGCTCAGCGCTCCGCGGATCACGGTCGAGTCGGACGGCGTGCTCGACATGGCCGGCAATCCCGTGCTCATCAACTGACGCGAATGCCCCCCGCCGCGCGTGTCACTGACCCGACCGGGCACCCCGGCATGATCGCCGGACCCGGAGTCGCGCTCGTGCTCATCGGAGGACTCCCCGCCGCGATCGTCGGTGATCTGCATTCGTGCGCCATGCCGCCCACGGCGGGGCCGCATCCGCCCACGCCTTTCCCGACGGGGAGCAGCACGGTTCTCATCGGAGGATCTCCGGCGCTTCGCATGGGCGATGTCTCAGGGTGCGGCGCGCCGATCATCGGCGGCGCGACCAACGTCATCATCGGAGGGTGAGGGCGATGGCGGATACGAGTGGCAAGGCGTTTCTCGGAACGGGATGGGCGTTCCCGACCACGGCCGCTCCATCGGGCGAATCCACGCTCGTGTCGTACGAGGATGATGTGCGGCAGGCCATCCACATCATCCTCGGCACCGGGCTGGGCGAGCGCGTGATGCGTCCGGACTTCGGCGCGGGATTGCCCGAGCTCGTGTTCGAGCCGATCAACACGACGACGATGGCGCTCGCCCAGCATCACGTGCAACAGGCGCTCATCACGTGGGAGCCGCGCATCGATTCCATCACCGTCGGCGTCACGGCGGATCCGCCGCAAGGGCGGCTGATGATCGAGGTGCGCTATCGCATTCGCGCCACGAACACGTTCTACAACCTCGTCTATCCGTTCTATTTGCTGGAGGCGAAGGGCACGTGACCGGGGCGCGCAGGCTGGACTCCCGCGACGTTGCCGAAATCGTCGGCGCGGTCGAGGCGCGAATGCCGGCCTACGTGCCCGGCTGGCGCCCCGCCGATCGCGGTCCCGGTGCTGCGCTCGTGCAGGTGTTCGCGCGCTATCTCAAGGCGCTCGCCGATTGCATCAATAAGGCGCCCACGAAGAACGAGCTCGCCTTCTTCGACATGCTCGGCATCGAGCTCCTTCCGCCGCAGGCCGCGCGCGCGCCGATCGTGTTCACACCTCTCGCAGGCGTTCCCGATTCGCGGATCCCCGAAGGGTCGCGTGTGGGGGCGACGATCGAAGGGCGGAGCGATCCGCTCGTCTTCGAGACCGAGCGCGCCATCGCCCTGGCGTCGGCGGCGCTCATCGAGGTGCGCACGCTCTGGCCAGGTCGCGATGCGGTGGCCGATCACTCGAGCGCGGTGGCCGCGGGCACGCCCTTCACGCTCTTCCAGCCGCTCGTGCAAACCGAGCACGCGCTCTACCTGTCGCACGATGTCTGCTTCGCGCTCACTGGAAAGAGCACCGTCGAGCTGCACTTTCAGCTGGCCGCGCCGGGCAGCGCATCGCTGGCCACGATCTGGGAGTACTGGGACGGCGACGTCTGGCGAACCTTCAAGGAATTTCTCCCTTCCTCGGTCGCTACGATCGCCGACAGCCTCGATGGCACGCTCGGCTTCTCTCGCAGCGGCACCGTGCGCGTCGTCGCCGACTGTGCCCGGAGCGCTGTCACCACGGTGAACGCGATTCCGGGAATGTGGATTCGCGCACGTCTGCAGAATCCGTTGACGTCGGCGACACAGCCCGAGCTTCCGCTCATCGACCGCATCACCGCGCGCACCGTCATCGACAAGACGCTTCCCGCGAACACGTGCGCGGCGCTCGCCGACGATGCGGGGATGCTCGCCGACGCCGGCTATGCCGGCGCCGTGAAGCTCGATCTCACGAAAACGATTCAGCCGCTCGGGGCGCGGCCGCAGCTCGGGAGCGCATTCTATCTGCGCTCGGAGGAGATCTTCGCGAAGGCGGGCGCCGAGGTGACGCTCTGCTTCACGAAGCTGCAAACGCCGGAGGACGCGGCTGACGCGGCCGCTGCCAATCTCGAGATCAACGTCGACGCAGCGCAGGCGCTCGTGGTGCAGGCGGCGATCGATGAGGCCAACGCGCTGCTCACGCTGAGCGCAGCGCTGCGCAATATCGCGCTCGACGTTCCCGATCCGAACGCGCTGACGCCGAAGGAGATCGCGGTGATCTCCGCCCGCAATGCGCTCACGGGCCCAGGCGGCCTCGGCATCCCCGGCATCAAGGCGCTCGCGACCGCGGCCGGCGAGCTGCGCACCACGATGGGTACCCTCGCTACGGGACTCGAATATCCCACGGGACTCGCGTGGAATCTCCTCGTCATCCCCGATCCCATTCTGGCGCTGTTCGACATCTTCACGAGCGTCGAGACGTTTCGAAGCGTCAACGAAACGCGAATCGACAACGCGGGCACGAACGTGCGCACTGCGGCGACGTACACCCGCGCGTCGCTCGATCAGCTGAAGCAGCTCACCGCGTACGGTGCCGGGATGGCGTCGGGCGCGAACGCACCCGCGATGGATCCCCCGGTGTTGACGTGGGAGTACTGGAACGGAGCCGGGTGGCGGTCGCTGAGCGTGGGCGGAACGGCGGTGGCAACGACGTTCACCGGCGATGGCCCCGTCACCTTCACGGTACCGGACGATCTCGAGATGACGACGGTGAACGCGGTGCGCGGACGATGGATTCGAGCGCGCCTCGTGGCCGGCGGATATGGCATCGTGCGAACGGTGAGCTGGACGGATGAGGTGAGCGGAAAGACCAACTTCATGCCGATCATCGAATATCGCCCACCGACGCTCGATCACGTGCGCCTCGGCTATCTCTGGCGTTCGGCGCCCGTCGATCCCGAGCACTGTCTCGCGTACAATGATTTTGCGTTCGTGGACGCGACGGAGAACGCTGCCCAGCTGAACGACTCGTTCGCGCCGTTCGCTCCACTGAGCGACGCGACGCCGGCGCTGTATCTCGGATTCGACGGGCCGCTGCCTGCCGATCTGGTGTCACTGTTCCTGAACATCGAAGAGGTCGTCGGAGATACCACCGGGCCCGCGCTCGAGTGGGAGTGCTGGAGCGGTGCGGGGTGGGAGCCCCTGCGAGCCGACGATGAAACGGCGGGCTTTGCGCTTCCCGGACTCGTGTCACTGCTGTATCCGGGCGTGCCACCCTCCGCTCCGCAGCTCGCGCGCTTCGGCGCGCCGCGAACGTGGGTGCGCGCGCGACTTCGCTACGACCAGGCTCCGCGCGCGAGCGTGGTCGATGCGGTTGCACTCAACGCGGTCTGGGCGGCGCAGCACCAGACGGCGCAATCGGAGACGATCGGCTCGAGCACCGGCGAGCCGGATCAGGTCTTCTTCGCGCGCAATCTGCCGGTGCTCGAGGGCGAAACGCTCGAGATTCGGGAGCTCGACGGGGCGCGGGCCTTCGTCGAGGAGCCCGTACTGCGCGACGAGCTCGTGCGAGCCGGGGTGCCATCATCGTACATCCGGACGGTTGCCGATCCGCGCACGGGGCGCACGACGGAGGTCTGGGTGCGATGGACCGCGCGCGCGAATCTCCTCTTTGCGGCGCCGGGTGCGCGCGAGTACGCCCTCGAGCGCACCCGCGGCCGAATTCTCTTTGGCGGCGGCGCTCACGGCCTCACACCGCCCGCGGGCAAGGACAACCTGCGCTTGAGTGCATATCGGTGGGGCGGGGGAACGTCGGGAAATGTCGGTGCGAATGCGATCACGCAGCTGCTGGCGGGCGTGCTCGCCAAGAGCATCACGAATCCGGTGGCCGCAGAGGGCGGTGCCGATGGCGAATCGCTCGCCCGACTGCTCGTGCGGGCGCCCACGGCGATCCGCGACCGCGTGCAGCCCATCAGCGCCGAAGACTATGAGTCGCTGGCGGTCGAGGCGTCGCCCGCCGTCGCCATCGCGCGCGCGTTGCCGACGACACATCCGAGCGGACGATTTGCGCCCGGCTGGGTGACGGTGCAGATCGTTCCGCAGAGCACGGATGCGCGTCCTCTCCCGTCGTTCACGCTGCGACGGGAGGTGCAACGCTTCCTCGCCGCGCGCGCGCCGGCGGCGGTGGCCGGACACGTCGCGGTCGTGCCGCCCATCTATCTGCCTGTCGGCGTACAGGCCGTCGTGAGCCCGCTGGATGCGAGCAGCGCCGGTGACATCATCGACCGCGCGACCGCCGCGCTCGGCGCCTTTCTTCATCCGCTCACGGGCGGCCCCGATGGTTCGGGATGGCCGTTCGGTCGCGACGTGTTCATCTCGGATGTCGCCGCACTGCTCGAGGGGGTCGAGGGGCTGGATTACGTGGAGACACTGATGCTGCTCGCGAATGGAACGCCGGCGGGCGACCGTGTACCGGTGCCCTCCGATCGCATCGTCGTCGCGGGGCCGCTGCTTCTGTCGCTCTCGGGCGGAGGAGGTTGAGCGGATGCCGCTTCCACTTCCGAATCTCGACACTCGGCGCTGGAGCGATCTCGTGGACGAGGGGCGCGCGATCCTGCCGCGCTACTCACGCGAGTGGACCGACTTCAACATCCACGATCCGGGGATCATGCTCCTCGAGCTCTTCGCATGGCTGAGCGAAGAGTTGATGTATCGCGCCAATCGGATTCCCGATCGGCATCTCTGCAAGTTTCTCGCGCTCTGCGGCTATGCGCCCGCGCCGGCGATCCCCGCCACCGCCGTTCTTGGCGTGACGCTCGCTCCCGGCGCCGGCTCGCTCGCGCTTCCGGCCGGCATCGCGCTCGAGGCGACCACCGCATCGCAGACGGTCGTGCCCTTTCGCACGGTCGACGCAACCACACTCGTCGAGATTCAGCTCGTCGCGCTGCAATCGTTCGACGGGTCGCGCTTTCGCGATGCGTCGCGCTCGATGCGCGACGCGCTCGCCATCGACGTGATGGGTCCGGAGCCCGCGTCGCCGACACCATACGACGCCGCGCATGCGCCGGCGATGTACGTGGGCTTCGATCGCCCGCTCCCGCCGGCGACGGCGGTGCCGCTGCACCTCGCCTTTGCCGATCCGAGGCCGGGCGAGCTCGCGCAGCTCCTCGCGGAGGAGGCCGCGCGGGCCGCGGTGTGCGCGCCGCAGCCGGAACGTTGCACGTCGTGCTCGCGACCGGATGATCCATGGTGCGCCCACGCCGACGGGAACGCAGGAGGCAGCGGCGGTGCGTCAACCGCGGCCGCGCCCGTGGCGGTTCCGTCGCATCATTCCGTTCGCACCGTGTGGGAGTGGCTCGCGAACGATGGATGGCACGCCTTCGATCCCTCGCTCGGCGAGGTGATCGATGAGACGCGCGGCCTCACTCTCGATGGCGGCGTGCGGCTGCGTGCTCCCGGTGCGATGGCCGCGAGCGCGATCGGAATGGTGAGCACGCCTCTGTACTGGGCGCGCTGCCGTCTCCTCGCCGGTGCGTTCGACGCTCCGCCTCGGCTGAACGCGATCGTGTGCAACGCCGTACGCGTGGAGCAGGCGCGCGAACAGTGGGAGAGCTTCGTTGTCGCCGCTGGTGCGACGGTCAACGGTGCGCCAGCGGCGGGCAGCACGACCAGGCTCGGGCTCCGGATCGATGAAGCCGGCATCGTACGCGAGATCGATGTCGCCGTCACCGACCCGATCGCTCCTCCGCTGCTCGTGCTCGACTACATCGCGCCCACCGCGGCGAGCGCGGGATCGATCGCGCTGCCCTGCCGTCTCGCCGGCAGCGGAACGGGAGCGCCCGAGCAACGGGAAACGCTGCGCGGCGCTCCCATCGCGAATGATGAGGTCGCGCTCTGGACGATCGAGGACGCAGGTGCCGCGACGCGATGGGTGTCGTGGTCGGCGCGCTCCGATCTCGACGCGGCCGCTTCCACGGATGCGTGGTTCAGCGCCGACGCGGCCACGGGCGGGGTCCGATTCGGCGATGGCGTGCGCGGGCGAGTCCCGCCGGCCGGCGCACCGATCCTCGCCTCGTACGCCGCCACGTCCGGTGCCGCGGGGAACGTCGCCGCGGGCCAACCGTGGGCCGCCGTCGATGGGCCGCGCAATCGTGCGCTGCTTGGCCCATCGTTTTCGACGCTCGGTGCGTCGTCGCTGCGCAATGCGCTTGCCGCACGAGGCGGCGCGGACGTAGAAGATATCGGCGCGGCCGCGGCCCGTGCGGCGGCGGATCTCTGGGCGCACGAACGACTCGCGCAGCTCTGTCCTTCCGCCGGCTGCTCCACCCTCGACCAGCTCGACCGGAACGCGGTGCTCGAGTGCGTCATCCCGGAGCGAGCCGCGACGACGCTCGACATCGAGCGCGTTGCGATCGAGGTGCCCGGCACGCGTGTGCGACGTGCGCGCGCCTGGTCACAGCTCGATGCCTTCGTGCCATGCGCGGAAGCGAGTGGAACGGTGACCGTGGTGATCGTTCCTTCGCTCCCGCGATCGACGCCGGCGCCGAGTGTGGGGCTCGTGCGCGCGGTGAAGCGCTGGCTCGACCGGAGGCGCGTGCTGTGCACACGGCTCGTCGTCGTCGGGCCCGATTACCTGGTGGTGAGCGTCGATGCATCTGTTACCGCATCCGCCGAGGCCGACCCCCTTCGCCTGCAGGCGGATGTGGTCGCCGCGCTCACGACCTTTCTGGATCCGCTCATCGGCGGCCCGTCGGGTTTCGGGTGGCCGTTCGGTCGCGATGTGTATCGCAGCGAGATCCTCGCGCTCGTCGACGGCGTTCCAGGTGTCGATCACGTGACATCGCTCGCGATGTCGGGGAATGGCCGAGTGGCAGCGTGCAGCAACCTGTGCGTGGCGCCCACGTGGCTCGTCGCGTCCGGCGTCCACACGATAGACGTGGTGCGCGCATGAACGCTCCAACGCCGCCGATCACGCGTGTCGCGTGGGTCGAGGGGAGCCGCCTCACGCATCGCGACCTCGCCGACGCGATCGAGCACGAGTCGCGCCTGCTCGCCCTGCACGTGGCGGCGATGCACGGCACATGGGGAGTTGCGCTCGGCCTTCGCCTCGCGATCGGCAGCGATCTCCACTCGGTGCGCGTCACTGCGGGAAGTGCGTACACCGCGCGCGGCGAGTCCGTAGTGGTCGCCGAGTCGATGATGGTGCAGGGGCCGGTTGGTGCATCGGGCGCCTACGATCTGCTCATCTCGCCGCCGGCTGCTCGCACGGGATGCAGTCGGGACGTGCTCCCTGCATGCGCACGTCGCACGCACACGATCGCACCCGCGCTGCGCTGGGTCGCCGCGTCTCCTTCCGGACTCGGCGAGGGCGCGCGGCTCGGCGCCGAAATTCCGATTGGTCGCGTCACGCGCGCCGCCGATGGCACGCTGAGCGGCGTCGACTCTTCGCAGCGCCGCACCGTGACCAGCCTCGCGCGGCCGCACGTCGCGAGCGGCGTGGCGCTCCCGGGCCGCGTCGCCTGGCACGTGCAGAACATCGGGCTCTACGCGACGATCGACACGGATTCCGCGGGGTTCACCACCACGCCCGTCTATTACGCGTGCATCGGGAACGATCCGCCATGGCCACCTCAGCTCGTGGGCCCACTCGTCGGCATCGCGGACCCAAAGGCCGCCAGCTTCACGGCGCGCCTCACCTTTGGCGCGGTCAGCGGCGCTGCAGCCTCTCTGATCCCACTGCTGGAGCATGCGGCCGAGGTCGAGCTTCGCTGGATCGGAGTGGAAACGGCATCGGGGTGTCCGCCAACGCTCGCCTCGCTCTTTGGCACCTCCAACCCGTGGTCATCGCCATGAGCACACCAGTTGCCATCCCGGCGCTCGAGCGCCTGGCGTTTTTCGACGGTCAGTTGCTCGAGAGTGATGATCTCGCGGCGATGTACGACTATCATCGCGAGATGCGGTGGCTGCACAACCGGTCGCTGCACGGATGGGGAATCGCGGTGGGGTTCGCGGTGTCCGGCGCCAAGGGCGATCGGACGGTGAGTGTCGCGCCGGGATACGCGATCGATTGTCAGGGCCACGACCTCGTGCTCTCGCGTCCCGCCGCGATGCAGATCCCGCCCGTCTCCGGCGCCGCCACGGGCGGCCCCGCTCGATACTATCTCACCGCATCGTACATCACCGATGCCTCGCTCGCACCGGAGGAGACGCGCGCGGGCATGTGCGGCACCGACGGCGCGGTGCGCCGCGTCGAGCAGCCGCTCCTCCGCTGGCAGGATCCGAACGAAGTCGCGATCCCCGAACTGCGCTATCGCCGCGGGCTCGACATCGTGCTCGCATCCATCGACATCCTGGATTGCGCTCTCGCGGCTGCACCATCGAAGGCGCAGCGCCGCAACGCGCGCGCGGAGGTCCAGCCGTACGTGCGCGCCGGGACGAGCCCTGCGGGTGCCACCGATTGGTCGTACTTCACCGATCTTGGAGTGATTGCGGGTGTGCAGGCGACGATCGATACGAGCACCGCCGGCTTCGGGAGCACGCCGAGCTACGTCGCCAATCTCATGGGCGATCGCGTGCTCGCAGCGGGCTCTCGGGTGGCCGATGGCATCCTGACCGTCGTCGCACCGGCGCCCGGCAGCTTCGTCGCACGCGTGACGATGCCCCGCAATCTCAAGATCGGAACGATCGATCTCAATCCGAATGCGATCTTCACGTCGACGCTTCTCGTGTCGCTGCGCAACTCGCAGCAATGGTGCGTCGGCTGGATCGGCATGGAAGGCTAGCGATGACGTACACGCCCACCTATCGCTATCTCGCTCTCGAACGGCGATGGCCGCTCGTGTTCGCCAGCGGAATCGAGGTCGGCGCGGACGGAACGCTCACCCTCGCGCGCGTGCCCGCCCTGGGCGATGTGCTGACGGACCCACTCCCTCCCGTGCCCGGACTTGGCGGCCCGGTCGGCATCGGCGTGGATGGATGCGGCACCCTCTACATCGCCGATGCGGCGCGCAGCACGATCCTGCGCGTGGACTCGTGCGACGGACAGGTCACACCGCTTCCCTGTCTCTCCGGTCCGGGGCGCGAGCCCGGGCAGCTCGACACGCCGCGCGGAGTCATCGTCGGTCCCCATGGTGCACTCTACATCGCGGATGCCGGAAACGCGCGCGTGCAGGTGATCGATCTGGCGACGGGACAGCTTCGCGGCGTATGGGGCGAGCCTTCCGATCCGTCGCTCGCATCACTCCCTGGACATTTTGCGCAGCCGTGGGATCTCGCCGCTGATCGGCGCAATCGGATCTACGTCGCCGATCCCGGCGTACAAGATGCGAACGGTCACTGGAGCGGCGGCCGAGTGCAGCGCTTCTCTGCCGATGGCGCGGTCGACGTGGCCTTCGCGAATCGGCTCGGCGCGCAATCACCGGTGCCATCCGCCCCGGCAGGCGTCGCGATCGCAACACTCGCGGCATCCGACCCGGGCGCCGATCGCCTGCTCATTCTCGATCGCGATCCACCGCGACTGCTCGCGTACTCGCTCGATGGCGACTTCGATGGGCACGCGACCGCACTCTGGTCGCAGGTGGTCGGGGAAGAGAGCATACCCACGGGGATCGCGCACGCGAATGGCGTGCTCTATGTCGCGGATGCGTCGACCGGTCGCGTCGCACTCTTCGACGACAGCGGAAACTTCCTCGGCTTCGCCACCGGCACGGACGGCAGCGCGGCCGGCATCGCGCTCGACTGCCATGGCCGCCTCACGGTGCATCCCGGAGGCGGCGCATCGGTGCGGCGCTCGCTCGGCCTGCCGACGTACGCCGAGTGCGGCACCTTTCTCATCGGACCGATCGACGTTCCCGGCGATCCGACCCGCTGGCAGCGACTCGCGCTCGACTGCGATGCGCTCACGGATGAAGCCCATCTGCGCATGTTCACGCTCACCAGCAATGATCTCGACGGAACGCTCGGGAACGTGCCCGATCTCCCGGCGGCGTGTGGAGCGCTTGTGTCGCCCCCGCCGATCGATCCTGACGATCCGGCTCCCGCTCCCCTCGATCGCTGGCGCGCGGCGCCGTGGGACGCGACGGATCTGCTCGCGCTGAACGCGCCCGCGCGCTATCTCTGGATCGCGGGCACGCTCCAGGGAGACGGCAGCGCGACCGCTGCGATCCGCCAACTGCGGCTGTCCTACGATGAGCGCGGCTGGCTTCAGTTTCTTCCCGCGATGTATTCGCGCGACGACATCAGTCGCACCTTTCTCGAGCGCGCACTGGCCGCCTTCGAGGGCGTCCTTGGGGCGGAATCGCGGCTCATCGACGATCTCCCGCTCCTTTTCGATCCGGCCGCAGCCCCCGATGTCGCACCGCGTGCAACGTGGCTCAACTGGCTGGCTGCGTGGCTCGACGCGCGCCCCGACGAGAGCTGGAGCGCGGAGATGCGCAGGAGCGTCGTCGCGCACGCCTTTCGCGCGCACGCATGGCGCGGCACGCGCGAGAGCCTGCGCGAGC
>JAICLZ010000046.1 GCA_025929535.1 Gemmatimonadaceae bacterium | reverse complement strand
ATGCGCACCGATGCGATCCGTTTTCTCATCCGTTCGATTCGTTCAATCCGTATTTGCAGAATTGTTGATGCCTGAATGTGCGCGCCTGCCCGAAACGGCATCCGCCACTCGGGCTGGCTCCAACAGATTGGAAAGACGGATAAGAGACGGATCGAACGGGTGCAGAGCGCCCTGTCCGCGCACCGGTTCGATTCGTTTCATTGGTTCGATTCGTGCTCAACGCAGTGAGCAGTTGCGGTAACTCCTCCCCCCAACGAACGCGGGTGTTGACTTCCCCGGCGATTCTACCGTAAATTGTGTAGTGACAATCAAGTAAGTAGAGCGAGACTCTCGCTCTCACCCTCCGGCCCTCGCGCTCGTGCGCCAGGTGTGCTGCAGGAGTCTCAGTGTTCGATGGGCGCCCAACCGTGGGTGCTCTTCGCGCGTCGCGGACTCCGGAGTGGTGTCCGCGATTTTTTTTGTCCTCGTCGGAGATATCGCCCATTCAGGATAGCACCAAGCGCGTCCGCGTGAACCGCCAGATTCGCATTAGTCCGCTGCGAGTGATTGCGCCCGATGGCAGCCAGCTCGGAATTCTCGAGTTGGACACCGCGCTCGCTCAGGCAGAGGCCCAGGGGTTGGACCTGGTGGAAGTCGCACCGCTCGCTCGACCGCCGGTCGTCCGAATCATGGACTACGGCAAGTTCAAGTTCGAGCAGGCGAAAATGGCACGGGTCGCGAAGAAGAAGCAGCACGTCATTCACCTCAAAGAGGTGAAGTACCGCCCGGGAATCGACGATCACGACTTCGACACGAAGACGCGGCACGCGCGGCGATTCCTGGAAGAAGGAAACAAGGTGAAGGTCACCATGATGTTTCGCGGCCGTCAGGTCGCGCATCCGGAGCTGGGCAGGGATGTGCTCGACCGGGTGTCCGCAGACCTCGCCGATATCGGCAAGATCGAGGCGGATGCGAAGCTGGAAGGGAAGAACATGACAATGATCCTGGCGCCGAAGTAGGCTGCCATACCGAAAGGGATTTCAATGCCGAAGATGAAGACGCACAAGGGCGCGAAGAAGCGCTTCAAGTTGACCGCCAGCGGCAAAGTGAAGCGCTTCAAGGCCTATAAGAGCCACATCCTCACCAAGAAATCGTCCAAGCGGAAGCGCAATCTTCGGCGCCCGAGCGTCATCGCCACGAAGGGTGACCAGAAGCGCATGAAGCGCCTGCTGCAAGCGTAAGGAGACACACACATGCCACGCGTAAAGAGCAACGTCGTTCGACTGAAGCGTAAGAAGCAGGTCATGAAGGCGGCGCGCGGTGCGTTCGGCGCGCGCTCGAAGCTGTGGAAGGCCGCGAAGGAGAACGTCGAGCGCGGCTGGGTCTACGCCTATCGCGATCGCAAGAACAAGAAGCGCGATTTCCGTCGGCTCTGGATCGTGCGTATCAACGCCGCGGCCCACCAGCACGACATGAGCTACAGCGTCTTCATGAATGGGCTCAAGAAGGCCGGCGTCGAAGTGGATCGCAAGATTCTCGCGGACCTCGCCGTTCGCGATCCCGCAGCGTTTACCATGCTCGCGGAGAAGGCGCGCGCCGCTCTCACTGCTGCCTGATCGCAATCCGGACCAGACGGCAGACAGCACGGCAGCGCGACACAACGCGCTGCCGTATTTTATTTCCCGGTGGCCTCATGATCAGTAGCCTCTTCGACGACACGAATGTCCACTTCGCTGGATGACCTGCGTACGGGATTGGAAGAGCTTCGTCGGGCGAACCTCGAGGCGCTCGCGAAGGCGCGCAGTGTCGACGAAGTGGAACAGACACGCATCGCGACGCTCGGGCGTGCGCGCGGTGGTTTGAACGACTACAAGGCGCACATAACGGCGCTGCCGCCGGCGGATCGTCCGGCCTTCGGTGCGCTCTTCAACACCGTAAAGCAGGAGCTCGAACAGGCCATCGCGTCTCGTCACGCGGAGCTCTCCGCATCGGCGCCCGCACCCGCAGCGGTCGACCTCTCGATGCCGGCGCGCCGCCAGTGGCGAGGCGCCCGGCATCCCGTCACGATCGTGCTGGCAGAGATCGAGGCGATCTTCCGGGACCTGGGCTTCACCGTCGCGACCGGGCCCGAGGCCGAGCACGAGTGGTACAACTTCGGCGCCCTGAACTTTCCGCCCGATCATCCCGCGATGGACATGCACGACACGCTCTATCTCGAGCGCGGCGGGCTCCTGCGCACCCACACCTCGCCGGTGCAGATCCGCACGCTCCAATCGTATCCGCCGCCGATCAGGATCATCGCGCCCGGCAACGTCTTCCGCCGCGACTTCTTCGACGCGTCGCACGCGCCCATGTTCGCGCAGATCGAAGGGATGGCGGTCGACGAGGGAGTCTCCTTCGTCGACCTCAAGGCCACGCTCGCGAACTTCGCCAACCGGTTCTTCGGCGAAACGAAGACGCGCTTCCGCCCGAGCTTCTTTCCGTTCACGGAGCCGAGCGCCGAGATGGATGTGGCGTGCCGCATCTGCAACGGCACCGGCTGCGCCACCTGCAAGCAGACCGGCTGGGTCGAGATCCTCGGCTGCGGCATGATGCACCCGAGCGTGCTCGAGGCCGCGGGGCTCGACGCGCAGCGCTACACCGGCTGGGCGTTCGGCATGGGGCCCGGACGGATGGCGTTGCAGCGCTTCGGCATCCCTGACATCCGCATCGAGTACGACTCCGACATCTCCTTCCTCGAGCAGTTCGCCCAGTGAACGCATCGTACGAGTGGCTGCGCGCGATCGTTTCCTTCGACTACACACCCGAGCAGCTTCGCGATCTGATCACGGCGCGCTGCTGCCCGGTGGACGAGCTCGTGCGGCTGCGTGCCGATCTTGCGAGCGTCGTCGTAGGGCAGGTGATCGAGGCCGGGCCGCATCCGGATTCCGATCATCTCTGGGTGACGAGAGTGGATGCCGGGAAGAACGAGCTGCTCGATGTCGTCTGCGGCGCGCCGAACGTGAAGGTCGGCGCGAAATATCCGTTCGCCGCTGCCGGAACCACGCTGCCGGGTGGACTCAAGCTCGAGAAACGGAAGATTCGCGGTGCGACCTCGAACGGCATGCTCTGCTCCGCACGCGAGCTCGGCCTGGGCACCGATCACGAGGGCATTCTCGAGCTCGATACGACGCTTCCGCCCGGAACGCCATTTCTCGAAGCGGTGTCGGCCGGCGACACGCGCATCATCATCGACGTCACTCCCAATCGGCCCGATCTGCTTTCGCATCTCGGCATCGCGCGCGAGATCGCGGCAGCCACCGGCGGGCGCGCGGAGCTTCCCGCCCTCGATGGCGCGAACGTCTCCGTCCCCGCGCTCGTGCGCGCGACGAACGAAGGCGCGAGCGGCGGCATTCGCGTGAAGCTCGAGGATCCGGAAGGATGTCCGCGATACGCGGGCATATTCGTTCGAGCCGTCGCCATCGGGCCGAGCCCCGCGTGGCTCGTCGAGCGGCTCGCCGCGGTGGGGAGCCGCTCGATCAACAACGTCGTCGATGTGACGAACTACATGCTGCACGAAGCCGGACAGCCGATGCACGCTTTCGACGCGGCACTCCTCGGCGGCTCCGCCATCGTGGTGCGTCGCGCGCGCGCCGGCGAGACGATCCGCACGCTCGATGGCGTGGACCGGAAGCTCGATCCATCGATGACCGTGATCGCGGACGCTTCGAGCGCGCAGGCGGTGGCCGGCGTGATGGGTGGCAGCACGAGTGAGGTGAGTGACGCGACGCGCGACATCTTTCTCGAGGTCGCGTACTTCGATCCCGCGAGCGTGCGCCGCACGCGACGTGCGCTGCAGCTCGGCACGGACGCGAGCTACCGCTACGAGCGCGGCATCGACATCGAGGGCATTCCGCGCGCGCTCGAGCGCGCGGCACGGCTGATCGTTGCCGTTGCGGGCGGACGCATCGACGGAGCGCCGATCGATCTGTACCCGGTGCCCAAGCCCGCGCCCTCGATCCCGCTCGCGAGCGCGCACGTCGCGCGGCTGCTGGGAGAGCCGGTGTCCGAGCCCGAGATCGCGACGCTGCTCGCGTCGGTGGGATTCACGGTGAGCGCATTCGCGAACGGGCGCGCGTCCGTCACCGTGCCGACGTGGCGCCCCGATGTCACGCGCAACGTGGATCTGATCGAAGAGATCGCGCGGCTGCGCGGCTACGACTCGTTCTCGGCCGAGCTGCGACCCTTCCGCCGCGGAACTGTCCCCGATTCTCCACTCGCGATCCTCTCGGCGCGCGTTCGCGAGGCGTGCGTGCGCGCGGGGCTGCTCGAAGCGCTCTCGATGCCATTCGTTCGAGGGGGAGAGTCGACACACGTGCGCCTCGCCAATCCGATGGCGGAGCACGAGGCGTATCTCCGGCGCGATCTGCTCGAGACGCTCGCCCGGCGCGCCGAGCACAATCTCGCGCAGCGGCATCGCGACGTTCGCCTGTTCGAGATCGGCAGCGCATTCCAGCCCTCACTGAGCGGATTGCCACGCGAGGAGATGCGCGTCGCCGCGATCGTGATGGGGCACCGGCATCCGCCCCACTGGACCGAGCCGGCCGCGCCGGACTTCGATGAGTGGGATGCGAAGGGACTTGCGGAGCTGATCGCATCCGCGGTCGCGAGTGGCGCGGCGGTCGAGCTACTCGATGCCGGCGAGGGCGACGTGCTATGGTGGATCGCGATCGCCGGCGATGTGCGCGGCAGCGCGCGCCGTCTCGCGCTCGACGCACCGGTGTGGGCCTCGGCGGCCTTCGGCATCGAGCTCACGCTCGCGCACGTCTCCTCCGAGCCCGTCGCACCTCCCGGCGAATCGAAGCTCCAGTCCGCGTCCCACGCGGCGCAGCCGTCGCGATTCGGCTTCCGTCCGTTCCCATCGACGCCCTCGACGTTCGTCGACGTCGCGCTGCTCGTGCCCAACGATCTTGCGGCATCGCGCGTCGAGCGCTCGATTCGCGACGCGAGCGGCGAGCTGCTCGAATCGCTCGCGATGCTCAGTGAATACCGCGGCACCGGGATCCCGGAGGGCTTCCGGAGCATTGCGTGGCGATTGACCTTCCGTCATCCGGAACGCACTCTACGTGACAAGGAAGTTGCCGGTCGTCGGGACAAGGTAGTGCGAACCCTGGAGGGAGAGCTTGGTGTCAGACAACGAACGACCTGATCTGGTCGCGTTCCAGGAGCTCGAGCATTTGATTCTCTCCCTCGCCGATGAAATGGCCGGGTGGCGGCGACGGGCACAGGAGGCGGAGGCCAGGCTCAAGGCGGCTCCGCCCGTGCCGGCGGGACGCGCGAACGCTGCCGCGCTCGAGAAGGAGAACCGCGAGCTTCGCGAGCGGCTCGATGCGGCCAAGGCCCGCACGAAGCAGCTGCTCGAGAAGCTCCGCTTCCTTCGCCAGCAACAGGAAGCGGAGGCGCACCGATGAGCCGCAAGTCATCGGTCAAGGTGACGATCGTCGGCGAGGAATACACGATCCGGAGCGACGAGCCGGCCGAGCACACGCGCGCCGTTGCCAAGTATGTCGACGAGACGATTCGAAGCGTCATGAACGCGGGCGCGACCGTCGAGTCGCACAAGGCCGCGATTCTCGCCGCGCTCCAGATCACGGACGAGCTGTTCAAGACACAGGACGGGCGTGAAGAGCTCGCCGATCGCATGCGGGTGCTTTCGAGCGAGCTCCGAAGGCTCCTTCCACCCGGCAAACGAGGCGTCTGACCCTCCGCTGCCACCGCTGGGTCTGGCCTTTTTCGAGACTGGGACGTAATTTCTGAGCAGCTCGGCGGCGACGCGTATTCTCAAGCCGTCGTTGCGGTTAGCCTCGTTTGCCTCACGCTGTTTGACGTTGTTTGATGGGCAGTGGCCTTCGCGCTGACTGTGCGCGCGTGGCAGGGTATCCCCGGAGAGCGCGACGTCGCCGTCGTGTGGAGCTATAGATACATATGACCCAAATCGTAATAGACGCCGTGCTGGCCTTGGGCATCATTATCGCCGGCGCGGTGTCTTTTTTCATCGGTCGCTCGGCCGGCATGCGCGGAGAGCGCGCGGCACAGATCGCGGCCCGCACCACGGCGGAGGAGGTTGCTCGCCGGCTGATCGATGAAGCGACTCGCGAGTCCGAGGCGCTCCGGAAGGCGGCGGTCGTCGCGGGCAAGGAAGAGACGATCAAGCTGCGCGAGGGCTGGGAAGCGGAGGCGCAGAAGCGGCGCGATGAGATCGAGCGCGGCGAGCGGCGTGTCCAGGAACGCGACAGCAATCTCGACCGAAAGATCGATTTGCTGGAGGCGCGGGAAAAGGAAGTCGCGCGGCGCGTGAGCGATGTGAGCCGCCGCGAGAACGCGGTCGTCGATCGCGAGGGCGAGCTCGAGAAGCTCGGCGCGGAGGGGCGCCGGCGGCTCGAGCAGCTGGCCGGCATGTCCGCCCAGGACGCCAAGGCGGAGATGATCAGCCGCCTCGCCGAGGAGGCGCACGCGGACGCGGCGAACCAGCTTCGTGAGATTCGCGAGAGCGCGCGCCGGAATGCCGAGCGCGAGGCCAAGAAGATCGTCGCGCTCGCGGTGCAGCGGATCGCGTCGGAGCATACCTCCGAGATCAGCGTGTCGTCCGTCTCTCTCCCCAATGACGAGATGAAGGGGCGCATCATCGGTCGCGAAGGACGAAACATCCGCGCCTTCGAGCTCGCCACCGGAGTCGACGTCATCATCGACGACACGCCGGACACCGTGGTGGTCTCATGCTTCGATCCGGTGCGGCGCGAGGTTGCGCGCGTCGCGCTTTCGAAGCTCGTCGCCGACGGACGCATCCATCCGGGGCGCATCGAGGAGGTCGTCGAGAAATCACGGAAGGAGGTCGACGCCGCGATCCAGGACATGGGCGAGCAGGCGGCGTACGAGGTGGGTGCGCACGGGTTGAATGTCGAGCTGATCCGCTTGATCGGCCGCATGCAGTATCGCACGAGCTACGGGCAGAACATCCTTCATCATTCGAAGGAGGTCGCGCATCTCGCCGGCATCATGGCGGCGGAGCTCGGACTCGACGTGACGATGGCGAAGCGCGGCGCGCTGCTCCACGACATTGGCAAGGTGCTCACGCACGAGCACGAAGGCACGCACGTGCAGCTCGGCGTCGAGGTCGCGACGCGCTATGGAGAGCACCCGCTCATCATAAATTGCATCGCTGCGCACCACGATGATGTTCCGCACGAGAGTGAGATCTCGGTGCTCGTGCAGGCGGCGGACGCGATCTCCGGGTCGCGCCCGGGCGCACGCCGCGAAGCGTTCGAGACGTACGTCAAGCGCCTGGAAGGGCTCGAGCGCATCGCGGCGAGCTACTCGGGTGTGGACAAGGTGTTCGCCATTCAGGCGGGGAGAGAGATCAGGGTGATCGTCAATCCGGACGACGTGGACGATTTCCGAATGGCTGCGCTGAGCGAGGAGATCGCGCGCCGCATCGAGACGGAGTTGCAGTACCCCGGACAGATCAAGATCGTGGTCATTCGCGAGCAGCGGGCGGTGGATTTTGCCCGCTGAGCTCATCGATGGGAACGTGATCGCCAGGAGCATTCGCGACGAGGTGGCGCTCGACGTCGCGAAGCTCGTCGCGCGCGGCATCCAGCCGGGATTGGCGGTGGTGCTCGTGGGCGACGATCCGGCGAGCGAGGTGTACGTGCGCAACAAGGGACGCGCGTGCGATGAGGCCGGGATGCACAGCGTGACGATCAACATGCCGGCGACCACCACGCAGCAGGAGCTGCTGGCGCAGGTCAAACACCTCAACGACGATCCCGCGATTCACGGCATTCTTGTGCAGATGCCGCTGCCGAAGCATCTCGATGCGGACGTCGTGATCCGCTCCATTCTTCCCGCGAAGGATGTGGACGGCTTTCATCCCGTGAACGTCGGGAAGAATCTCATTGGCGACCGCGATGGATTCGTGCCGTGCACCCCGGCCGGCGTGCAGGAGATGCTCGCGCGGTCCGGCACCGTGACGAAAGGAAAGGAGTGCGTGATCGTGGGCCGCAGCAACATCGTCGGGAAACCGATGATGGCGCTGATGGTGCAGAATGGCGCAAACGCAAATGCCACGGTCACGGTCTGCCACAGCGCCACGCGCGACCTCAAGGAGCACACGCTTCGTGCGGACATTCTCATCGTCGCGGCGGGCAAGCCGAAAATGGTGACGGGCGACATGGTGAGGAAAGGCGCAGTCGTGATCGATGTCGGCATCAACCGGATCGAGGATCCCTCCACGAAGAGCGGCTTCCGTCTCGTGGGTGATGTCGACTTCGCGAGCGCGCGCGAGCGCGCATCGAAGATCACGCCGGTGCCGGGTGGTGTCGGCCCCATGACCATCGCGATGCTGCTCAAGAACACGGTCCGGGCGGCCGAGCAGAGCGCGGGGCGATGAAGCGCGGAGCGCGGCGGCCGGCTCCGCCTCAGGAGCTGCTCCAGCCACAGCTGTTTCCGGTGGCCGAGCCGCCGCGCGCGTATGGGCCGCGCTCCGTGATGGCGGCAGCGATGTCGCTGGCCGTGCCGCAGATTCCCGGCGCGTCGCCCGGGAGCGCGATCTCGGTGGAGCTGCTCACGCAACAGGCGAAGGACGTGATCGAGGGCGCCTTTCCCCGCATCTGGATTCGAGGCGAGATCAGCGACTTCAAGTCCTATCGAAGCGGCCACTGGTACTTCTGCCTGCGCGGCGCATCGGCGCAGATCAAGTGCGTGATGTGGTCGCGCGATCAGCGCGCCGTCCCCGCCGCGCCCGAAGATGGCATGCAGGTGGTCGTGCTCGGGCAGCCCACCGTCTATCCGGTGCAGGGCTCGCTACAGTGCACGATCTACGCGATCGATGCCGTGGGGGATGGGCTGTGGCGCAAGGCGCTCGACGAGTCGACGGCGCGCCTGCGCGCGGACGGGCTGCTCGAGCCCTCCCGCAAGCGCGCGCTCCCGCGCTTTCCGAGGCGCGTGGCCGTGATCACGAGTCCCAATGGCGCCGCGCTGCGAGACATCATCTCGGTGATGCGCCGGCGATGTCCCACCGTCGAGATCGTGCTCATTCCGGCCAAGGTGCAGGGCGATGGCGCGCCGGCCGATCTCGCACGCGCCATCGACTGCGTCGCGCGCTGGGGACAGGTGGACACGGTGATCATCGGCCGCGGCGGAGGCGCGCGCGAGGATCTCTGGGCCTTCAACTCGGAGGTCGTCGCACGCGCGCTCGCGGGTTGCGTGATCCCGACCATCTCCGCAGTCGGGCACGAGGTGGACATCACGCTCTGTGATCTCGTCGCGGACCATCGGGCGGCCACACCATCTGCGGCCGCCGAAGCCGCGGTGCCGGTGCTCTCCGAGGTGAAGGCGGAGGCTGCAGCGATGTTGATCGCGCTGCGCGAGGCGCTCGTGCGCCAGGTGCAGCGCCGGCGCGATCGCGTCGAGCGCGCTACGCACGATCTGCACGCCGGCGTCACGCGCGTGGCCGAGCGCCGGAGCGCGCGGATGAGCGCGATCGCGGGAAAGCTGCACGCGTTGAGCCCACTGGCCACGCTCGCGCGCGGCTACGCGGTTGCGCGCGACGCATCGGGCGCGACGCTCGCCAGCACGTCGGCCTTCGCTCCCGGCGTCGACTTCGATCTGCTTCTGCGCGACGGCACCGTGCGCGCCACCACTCGCTCCGTGGACGAGCAGCCGTGAGTTACGAAGGGGACATCGCGCGCATCGAGACCATCGTCGAGGAGCTCGAGCGATCCGAGCTGCCGCTCGACGACGCACTCCGCCTCTTCGAAGAGGGGATCGAGCGACTGCGCGCGGCTTCGGCTGCGCTCGTGCAGGCGGAGGCGCGCGTGCGCAAGCTCATCGAGGAATCCGATGGCGGATTCACGCTCGCTGACTTCGAGAGCTGACGCGCGGGGCGGCGTCGTCGAAGGCGACAGGATCGACCTTGCCTCCGACCGCGAGAGCGTCGACCGCGAGCTCAGCCGCCTCTGCGAGGGAGACGCGCTCCGCGCGCTCCCCGCACCCGTGGCGGAGGCGATCCGCTACAGCATACTCGGGCAGGGCAAGCGGCTGCGTCCCATACTCATGCTGGCGTCCTATCGTGCGTGCGGTGGCGAGCAGGACGCGAGCGCACTCGCCGCATGCATCGAGGTGGTGCACGCCTACTCGCTCGTGCACGACGATCTGCCGTGCATGGACGATGACGACATGCGTCGCGGGCGGCCGACCACGCATCGCGTGCACGGCGTCGCGATCGCGACCGCGGCGGGCGTCGTCATGGTGCCGCTCGCCGTGCGCGCGGCCTGCGATGCCGGCGCGCGGCTCGGGTTGCCCAACGCCTCCCAAGCCGCCATTGTACGAGAGTTGATGCGGGCGTCCGGCGGCGGCGGCATGGTTGGCGGCCAGCTGCTCGATCTCGAGGGCGAGGGGAGCTCGCTGTCCATCGACCAACTGGAGCGCATACACTGCGCGAAGACGGGCGCGCTGATCAGCGCCTCCGCCCGCATTGGCGGAATTGCGGCGGGAGCCGGCACGACGGTTCTCGACGCGCTCACCGCGTACGGAAACGCGATCGGGCTGGCTTTTCAGATTGCGGACGACGTGCTCGATGCGACATCGACGACTGCCGCCCTCGGCAAGACCGCAGGGCGCGACGTCGAGCTGCGAAAGAGCACGTATCCGATGCTGCTGGGTGTCGAGCGCGCGGTCGAGCGCGCGGCAACGCTGGTCGACGACGCGTGTGCCGCGCTCGAGCGCGCGGGGCTGAGAACGGCAACGCTCGAGATGCTGGCGAGATACGCAATCGCGCGCACGAGTTGAGCGTCGTGCGCTTCATTCCTTGACCAAGATTCGATGCCGCTTCCTCCTGTGAATTTTCCCGCCGACCTCAAGTCGCTCACACGCGATCAGCTGCGCGCCGTCAGCGACGAAGTGCGGGCGACGCTCATCGACATCTGCTCGCGAACCGGCGGCCACATCGGCGCCGGGCTCGGTGTGGTCGAGCTCACGGTGGCGCTGCACCACGTATTCGACACACCGCGCGATCAGCTCGTGTGGGACGTCGGGCATCAGGCCTACCCGCACAAGCTGCTGACGGGACGCCGCGATCGCTTCGAGACGCTGCGGCAGGAAGGAGGCATCTCGGGCTTTCTCAAGCGCGATGAAAGCGAGTACGACGTGTTCGGCGCGGGGCACGCCGCCACCGCCATCTCCGCCGCACTCGGGGTAGCGACGGCGCGCGATCTCAAGCACGAGGATTTCCGCGTGCTCGCGGTGGTGGGCGACGGCGCGCTCACGTCCGGACTCTCGTACGAGGGGCTCAACAACGCGGGGGCGTCGGACCGCGACATCATCGTCGTGCTGAACGACAACGAGATGTCCATCGCGCCGAACGTCGGCGCGATCTCGAAATATCTCGGCCAGATCCAGCGCAACCCGATCTACAACCGGCTCCGCAGCAAGATCGGAAACGTCGTCGATGAGCTTCCGGGTCCGTTGTCCGTGCTGGGGCAGGTGGTGCGCCGATGGGAAGAGAGCGTGAAGACCTTTCTCACGCCGGGTGTGCTCTTCGAGGAGCTTGGCTTCCGCTACTTCGGCCCGATCGATGGGCACGACATCGACGTGCTCGTCGACACGTTCACGGCCGTGAAAGGGATGCGCACGCCGCGGCTCGTGCACGTGATCACGAAAAAGGGAAAGGGATTTCCAGCAGGCGAGCATCACGAAAAATGGCATGCGCTTCCGGCGGGCCACGATCCATCCACCGGCAAGCAGAAGAAGGCGGCAGCGGCGGCGAATCCGGCGTATACCGCCGTGTTCGGGAAGGGGCTCACCGAGCTCGCGACGCAGGACACCTCGGTCGTGGCCATCACCGCCGCGATGCCCGCGGGAACGGGGACGAGCGTGTTCGCCGCCGCGATACCGGATCGCTTCTTCGACGTCGGCATCGCCGAGGGACACGCGGTCACCTTTGCCGCCGGCCTCGCGACGCGCGACATCAAGCCCGTCGTCGCCATCTATTCCACCTTCCTCCAGCGCGCGTACGACAACGTCATCCACGACGTCGCGCTGCAGCAGCTTCCCGTGGTGTTCTGCATGGATCGCGCGGGGCTCGTGGGCGAGGATGGTCCCACGCACATGGGGCTCTACGACATCGCGTACATGCTCGCGGTGCCGGGGATGATCGTGACGGCACCGAAGAACGGCACAGAGATGCTCGCGCTCCTGCGCACGGGCCTGTCGTACACGGCCGGACCGATGTGCCTTCGCTACCCGCGCGATGTCTCGCCTGACGTTCCGATCTCGGCAACGGACATTCCGCCCGTACCGTTCGGCACCTGGGAGGTGCTGCGCCAGGGACAGGATATCGCCATCCTTGCCGTGGGAACGATGGTGCTGCCGGCGCTTGCGGCTGCCGAGGCACTGGCCGCGCACGGCATCGATCCCACCGTCGTGAACTGCAGATTCCTCAAACCGTTCGATGAGGTGACGCTCACCGCGGTCGTCGGACAGCATCCGCACGTCCTCGTCGTCGAGGAAGGGACGATGGTGAACGGCTTCGGGGCGTACATGAGCACCATCATCGGCCAGATCGATCCCGCGGTGCGCGTGGGCGTGCACGGGGTGCCCGATCGCTACGTCGAGCAGGCGCCGCGCAAGTCGCAGCTCGCCTCCACGGGACTCGACGCGGCGGGCATCGCGCGGCGCGTGCGTGCGCTCCTCGAGACCGAAGCGGTTGCCGGGTGATTCGTCTCGGGGTGATCGGCAATCTGAGCTACGATGGGCTTCCGGGGGTACTCGAGCGGCTCATCGCGCTCGCGCCGCCGCTGGCGATCACTCCCGTGTTCGAGCCGGAGCTGCACGGAATCGTGAGCACGGCCGAGCTGTTGAGTGACCCCGCTCGCATCGACGCGCTCCTCACGCTCGGCGGCGACGGCACGATGCTGCGCGGCGCGCGACTCGTCGCAGGCCGGCAGATCCCCGTCCTCGGCGTCAATCTCGGGCGCCTCGGCTTCCTCACGGCGTGCGCGCGCGAGGACATGGAGCTCGCGATGGAACGGCTCGCGGCCGGCGACTATCTCGTGCAGAAGCGGATGACGCTCGAGGCCTGGACCACACGGCATCCCGAGCCGCGGTGGCGCGCGCTCAACGACGTGGTGGTGCACAAGGGTGGATTCGCGCGCGTGTTCACGCTCCGCGCTTCGGTGAACGGAGAGCTGATGAGCGCGTATGCCGCGGACGGCGTGATCATCTCCTCGCCCACGGGGTCGACCGGGTACAGTCTGTCGGCTGGCGGGCCCATCGTGGTGCCTACGGTCGAGTCGCTGATCCTCACGCCGATCTCACCACACACTCTCGCGATTCGCCCCGTCGTGCTTCCGCCGCACGCCGAAGTCACGGTGCAGGTGGATACGGGACCCGACGAGCTGCTGGTGACGATCGATGGCCAGGTAGGCGCGCCGTTTTTTCCGGGCGACACGCTCACTGTGCGGCGCGCGGACAAGCCGGTGCTCGTGGTCACCTTTCGTGACGGCACGTTCTTCTCCCGCATGCGGCGAAAGCTGGGGTGGGGAGGACTCCGCGAGCGCGACGAGGAGATCGGTGCTGACTGAGCTGCGCATTCGCAACTTCGCGATCATCGACGCGCTCACGTTGCCGTTGGCAGCCGGTTTCAACGTGCTCACCGGCGAGACCGGCGCCGGGAAGTCGATCATCGTCGGCGCCCTCGGATTTTTGCTGGGCGAGCGCGGCGCCACGGATCTGATTCGCACAGGTTCGGAGAAGGCGTCGGTGGAAGGCATCTTCGATGTGTCTGGCGACGCCGAGCTGATCACATTACTCGATGCGCGCGGCGTGGATGTGGAGGATCCCGCGACCGTCGTTCTTCGGCGCGAGATCGTTTCGAGCGGGCGGACGCGTGCGTGGATCAACAGCGCGACGACGACGGCCGCGGTGCTCGCGGAGATCGGGCGCGCACTCGTGAGCCTGCACGGGCAGCACGAGGCGCAGACGCTGCTCGATGAGGAATCGCAGCGCGCGATCGTCGATGCGTTCGGAGCGGCGACGGCGGTGGCCGCGCGCGTGCGCGCCGCGCACGAGGAGGTGCTCACGATCGCGCGCGAGATCCAGTCGCTCAGCGCGCGCAAGGCGGAGGCGGAGCGGCGGGCGGACTACCTGCGCCACCTCGTTTCGGAGATCGATGAGGCGCAGCTCAAGGCCGGCGAGGACGTGTCGCTCGAGGAGGAAGCGCGGCGGCTCGAGCACGCCGAACAGCTCAAATCGCTCGCGGGCGGGATGAGCGGCATGCTCGAGGGGGAAGAGGGTGCGGTGCTCGAAAACCTCGGTCACATGCAGCGCTCTCTCGCCGCCATTCAGCGCATCGATGCCTCGCTCGCGCGTCTGCAGGAGCTGTACGACAGCGCATTCTATTCGCTGCAGGAGCTTGCACGCGAGCTCGATGACTATGGCCGCAACGTCGATCTCGATCCGGCCCGTCTCGGCGAAGTTCAGCGCCGGCGCGATCTGATCTTTCGGCTCACGAAGAAATACGGCCCTTCGCTCGAGGCCGTCGCGGAGACCGCGCGCGTTGCGCGCACGGAGCTCGATCTCGTGGACAGTGGCGCGCTCGATCTCCGCCAACTCGAGCGCAGACGCGAGGAGGCTCAAACCTCGCTCGCGGGCGCCGCGGCGGAGCTCACCCGGCTCCGGCACGATGCGGCGTCGCGGCTGGCGAAAGAGGTCGATGCCGTGCTCCCGGAGCTCGGGATGCCCGATGGTCGCCTCGACGTGAGTATGCGCCCGCGCGCGGAGATCGGTGCGGTCGGCGCCGAGGACATCGAGCTGCGGATCGCGCTCAATCGCGGCCACGAGTCGCGCCCGCTCGCGCGCGTGGCCTCGGGCGGAGAGCTCTCCCGGGTGATGCTCGCGCTCAAGACTATTCTCGCCCGCCTCGATCGCGTGCCGACCCTGGTGTTCGATGAAGTCGATGCGGGCATCGGCGGAAAAATCGGATTGCAGGTGGGCGATACGATGCGTCGCGTCGCCGGACATCATCAGGTGCTCGCGATCACGCACCTCCCGCAGATCGCGGCGCGTGCACACCATCACATCGTGGTGGAGAAAGGCGCGCGCGGCGGCATCACCACTGCGGATACCCGCGTCGTCGAAGGCCACGAGCGCGTGATCGAAGTCGCACGCATGCTTGGCGGCGATCCCGAAAGCGGCGTGAGCCTCGCCCACGCGCGCGAGCTGCTGAACGCCGCACACGAGCCGACGGAGCCGCTGCCCCGGACGGCGCGCAAGCTCGCGAAGAAGCGATAGCGCGCGTGCGACCGAGGTGAGGGCGGCCTGGTCGCCTGTCGTTTTCAGTCCGAAATCGGGCGCGCACGATTCGGGCATCAACCATTTTGGAAATACGAATTGAACGGATTTGACGGATGAGAAGACGGATTGATTCGGTGCCGCGCGAGGGGGCTGGGCGCATGGGGAGCGGTCTCTTTTTGGTTGGCAACCGAAGTCACTGAAGCGCTCTACGCCCCTGCCGTTTCCAGTCAAAAATGGGTTGTCTTTGCTCCCGCGCGATGACGATGGAAATCGTAGAGTCTCGCCGTCTCCGTTCAATCCGTTTTCAATCCGTTTGTTATCCGTATCTCAAAATTGTATGAGCCAGCCCGAGCGGCTGTTGCCGTTACAGGGCAAGGGGCGAGCAGTGCTCAGCGCTAACTGCTTTGGAAATACGAATTGAACGGATTTGACGGATGAGAAAACGCATCACTTCCGTGCTCGGCTGCGGGGCCGTGCGCCTGGAAAGCGTTGTTTCTTTGGGTGGCAACGGAAGTCACTGCGCGTCGCGCTAGGGAGCAGACGGCTCGAGCGAAGGGGTTTGTCTGACTTTTGGCGGCGGCTTGAATTCCGCTCCCCACATGCGCCGAAAGAAGCGTACTGAGAACACCGTCTGTGAATCCTTCGGCCGGCTGCCGGAGACCGAGACCACGTTGTAGTGCTCGAACGTCACCTCCATCGGGATGCGCGAGCGGTTGCGCGTGTACGCGTCCACCGCGGAGTACACGATGCCGAATCCCACGCGATGCTCCGTGAGCTCCGTTCCGGCGTTCAACGTCGATGCGTCGAGTGTGACCGGCTGATCGGCCACCGTCGTTGTGGTCGTGCCCGTGTACGAGGCCTGCGCTCCGTGGTGATACCGGTACTGAAGTCCCACCGCGAAATACCGGCCGAGCTGATAGCGAGGCGTCAGCTCGAGCTCGTACGAGCTGCCGAGCTTTCGCTGCGCGAGGAACGCTACCGCATCAGTCGCGAACGGATTGTCCCCGGGGTGTACGGCCACGAGCACGTTGTCGGAAAAGGGCTTCTCATAGCGTCCCACGGCCGAGGCAAAGAAGTGCGCGCCGACGGTGAGATCGGTGGCCGAGCGCGCGACGAGCGCTCGTGCGCGGTCGCTCGTGCCGGTCGAGAACGGATCCGCGGGGTCGCTCGAAATCCCCGTTCCGAGGAGCGCGCCACCCACGATCGCGCTTCGCACGTGCACTCCCTTTCGCAGCGCGAGCCGCTCCTGCTGCCCGGGCTCGCCCAGCCATACGATTTTGCCGAATGCCTCGATGTTGCCCCAGCCGTTGTGGCTCTTGTCGAGAAGCGTGTCCAGCAGCGTCTCCGTCACGTTTCCATGCGGATGCGGCGAGGACACGAACGTGAGCACCTTCGTGGTCACCCACGGAACAGTCGCTCCGATCGAAAATCGCTTCAGCACGCCCACGTCGATCGCGATCGTCGAGGCGCGGAACTGCCTGTCCGCATCGTAGCTCGTGTCGTTGGCGAAGTCATTCGTGCTCGTGCGATGCCAATCGTTGGAGAGTCGCAGGCGAAGCGCCCCCGCCGGCGCCGCCGTTGCGTCCTCGCCAAATCCGAGAACGGCTTGCGCCTGCGCCGGAAGCGAGATGAATACGATGACCGCCAATGAGCCAAGGAGCGCGCGAGTGCGCGGGAGAGCGAAAGGCACGCGAAGTGGGTTCGAGGCGCGAAAAGAGGCGGTCGCGCAGGCGCGCGGGCCGCTGGAGACTGTCACCACACGCGATCGGATGTCAACCGATCCGCGTGCGTTCCTGAACGATGGCCGATCGCGCGCATTGCCAGTAGGGAGCGGCGCAATGATGTTTTAGCGGGCCGGATGCGCCGCCTGCGTGCTTCCCTCATCCATACGACGTGAAACAGATACCGATCCCCGCGATGCCCTGGCAGGTGACCGGCAACCACTGGCTGTCGCTGCCGTGCATCCATCCGGCGGATGGCTCCCTTCACGCGCTCGGCGTTCTGCATCGCGGTGCTCGCGCCGCTCTCGAATTCGCCGGGTCGCCGGACTTTCTCACCGGGAACGGTACGCCGCTCCTCCGCCCGACGATCGCCATCAACGGCACCGTGCGGGAGCTCGCGTCGCTGGAGCTCGCCTGGGAGCGTGCGCTCGGCTGGATCCCGACCTTCGCCTGCGCCGTGGACGGGCTCGTGGTGCGCGGCACGCTGTTCGCGCCGCACGGCCGCGATGCGGATCTCGCGGGCGCCGTGTACGCGATCAGTGTGGAGAATCGTGGCAGTGCCTCCGCGCGGATCGCGATCTCGCTCGAGGGAATGCTCGGGCACCGCCAGCTGCGCGTGCGCTCGGCGCGTGCCGCCGATGATGCGCACCGGGTCATCGAGGCGGATGAGCACGTGGTCGTGCTCGAGGGCTCCGCGCAGCCTGGCTTCGCGGCGCTCGCGATCGCGGCCGATGGAGACGCGCGCCTGACGGTGCAGGGAGGCCGAGCCCCGGGCTTCGCCCTGGGCCGCGACATCGAGGTCTCGGCAGGAGCAGCGGGCGGCGTCGCGTTCTTCATCGCCGCGGGCCCGGAGCGCGATGGTGCCGAGGCCACGGTGGCATCGATGCGTCGCCGCGGATCGCGCGAGCTGCTCACCATCACCCGCGAAGCTCTCCAGAGAATGGAGCAGACCGTCGGCCATGATGGCATGGACCGGCTGATCAATCGCAATCTGCTCTTTTCGTATTTCTACGCGTCCGGCCGGGCGATCGACGACGCCCACTTCTATCTGGTGCGGAGCCGCGCTCCGTGGAACGGCAATGGCATCACCGTTCGAGACTGGGAGGCGCTCTCGTGGACGCTGCCCGCGATCCAGCTCGCCGATCCACCGCTCGCGCGCGAGCTGCTGCTGCGCGCGAGCGAGCTGCACGGCTACGCGCCGGGGCTCGGCGTCCACTATCTGGATGGCACTCTCTTCGAGCCCGGCTTCTCGCTGGAAGGGCTTGCTTCGTTCGCACTCGCCACCGATCGCTACATTCGCGAGACCGCGGATGACCAGATCGTCGACGAGCCGGTGATCGCCGAAACGCTCTATGCATCGTGGGATGATCTGGCCGAGCGCCGCGATCTGCACGTGCCGCTGTACAGGACCGAAGTGTCACTCTCGGGGGCACCCGCGCCGCATCCGTTCACACTGCACGGCAACGCGGTCGTCGCGCAGGCGCTCGACATCTTCCGCCGCACACTTGATGAGGAAACGGCCAGGAAGGTGGAAGACCCCGAGGCGGTGCGTGCCGCGCTTCGCCGTCATTTCGCGGTAGAGCAGAGCGGAAAGCTCACCTTCGCATCGGCAATCGATCTCGCGGGACATCAGGTGATCGAGGACGATGCCCACGCGTCGGCGTATTGGCTGCCGGTGTACGACGCGATCGAGCGGCACGACTCCGCCTATCGCCGTACCGTAAAAGGTGTTGGAACCGAGCCGCATCTGCTCGCGCAGCAGTGCGCCCGCCTGATGGGCCCGGAAGCGGGCACGGTATTGCAGTGGCTGCGCCGCGCGCCACTCGACAATGGTCTCGCCGCCGAGGTGGTGGACGCCGAAGGAAAGGCGCTCCTCAACGGCGGCGATGCGTCGCTCGCCGGTCTGCTCGCGTGGTGCGCCTGGTACGCCGTGCATGCGCTCGGTGCACGCCCCTGAGTGCAGCGGGACAGCGCGCCGCGCAAGACTGTCGATTCGCGGAGCCGGATAATACTGTTACTCTGGATGTGCGTCCGCATTCGTGCATCCGCTAGCGCATTCTCCCATTCGAATCGATCCCGCGCGCGTCTCACGGAGGACAAGCCTGATGAACTTCGATCGTCTCTCGCGATGTCTGATGGTGGCTGCACTGGCTGTGCCCGCGGCAGTTGAGGCGCAGGGATTCGGCCTCAACGAGATCGGGTCGTGCGCGGTTGCGCGCGGCTTCGCCGTCACGAGCATTCCTTGCAACGATCCATCGGAGATCTACTGGAATCCGTCGGCGACAACGGCTCTGCAGGGCTGGGGGCTGTACGTGGGCGCGGCCGCGGTGCAGGTGAATGGCGGCTTCAACGCAGACAGTACGGGCAGGAGCTATCCGAGCGATGTGCCAGCGAAGTTTCCGCCGCACATTTTCCTCAATTACACGCCGAAGGGCGCGAAGTGGGCCGTGGGTATCGGCTCGTACGTGCCGTACGGCCTCGTCTCGCAGTGGAAGCCGGACTTTCCCGGGCGCTTCGAATCGCAGTACGCCTCGCTTCTCAGCGATTACATCCAGCCGAACTTCGCGTATCGCATAGCACCTGGATGGTCGATCGGTGGTGGACCGGTGTTCGGCATCTCTCACGTCGAGCTGCGACAAGGCATCGATCTGGCCCCGGCTCCGCTGCCGGGTGGAGGCGGGATCACGTTCGGACAGGTCGGCATCCCTACCGGAACGCAGTTCGCTTCTGCCGATCTGAAGGGCACCGCGACCGCCTGGGGATTCAACGTCGGCATCCACGGGAAGATCGGCGCGGATTGGCAGATCGGGGCGCGATATCTCTCCAAGTTGAAGTTCAAATACAACGATGCGGACGTTCAGTTCACACAACAGTTGACCAATCTGGTACTCGCGGCGGGGAACCCCTTTCAGCTCCCGGCTGGTACACCTCTCGACGCGCTGCTCACGCCGCAGTTCTCGCCAGGCGCTCCGCTCAGCGCGGGGCAGCACGTAAATACCGAGATCGATCATCCCGCGCAGTTACAGGCGGGCATCGGCTACACCGGCTTCACGAACACGAACATCAGTGTCGACTATGCGTGGATCGACTACAGCTCCTTCGACAGGCTCGCCGTGAACTTCGTGGGGCCGGCGAACGATGCAAATCTGAGTCACATCCTGATCGAGGATTACAAGAGCTCCAGTTCCGTGCGCGTCGGGGTGGAGCACGCGTTCGCGGCCGGATTTCGCGGCCGGGTGGGCTTCGATTGGATCGGCTCGCCCGCTCCAGACGTGACCGTGACTCCGCTGCTCCCCGATATGGATCGTCGCAACTACACGGTGGGCATCGGACTCCCGCTCGGCGCATCGTACACGCTCGATGCCGCCTATCTGCACGTGGACACGAGCGGCCGGCGCGGACGATTGGTGTCGCGCACGGTGGACAGTCCGTCGGCAACCGCCTCCGCCGATCAGCTGAACAGCGGCTTCTACACGCTCGACGCAAACGTCTTCTCACTCAGCCTCAAGATCAACTTCTAAACTCCACAGGGGGATCTCGATGTTCTGCAACAGATATCTCGCCGGCGGAGTTGCCGCGTTCCTTCTGGCCTCGGCGATCACAGCGTGCAGCAGCGACAACGGCGTTCTCGGCGCGAAACCCGCCGCCCCGCTCTTCAAGACCTATGTCTCCATCGGAAACAGCATCACGGCGGGGGTTCAGTCCGGCGGGATCAACGACTCGACCCAGATGCAGAGCTATGCCGTGCTGATCGCCCGGGCGGCGAACACCGGGTTTCGAATCCCGCTGCTCAACAGGCCCGGATGTCCGCCGCCGATCGACAATTTCCTCACGCAGCATCGCGTCGGGGGGCTCACGGCAGAAGACTGCGCGCTTCGTACGCCAACGCCTACGCCCGGAGCGCTCAACAACGTGGCGGTTCCCGACGCAACGTCGCTCTCCCCCACGGCTGCGGTGCCCGGCCCCGATACGCTCGTGGAGAATGCGCTGACCACGCTGATCCTCGGCGGAGAAACGCAGGCGCAGCGGGCCGCGGAGGCGCAGCCCACCTTCGTCAGCGCGTGGATCGGCAACAACGACGTGCTGAACGCGTCGCTCACTGGCATCCTCCCCGCTACGCCCGGTGTCTCCAACGGCATCACGGCTCTGCCCGCGTTCACGACCAACTACAAGAATCTGGTCAAGGCGCTCAAGGCGATTCCGTCGCTCGAGGGAGGTGTGCTCATCGGCGTCGTGAATACGGCCAACGTGCCGCTGCTCTTTCCGGCTGCAGCGCTGTACGATCCAACGGTGAAGGGCGCGTTCGATCAGGTGGCTGGAGCGACCACGGTCATCGATCCGACCACTTGTCCTCCGACCACCACGTCGCTCATCAACTTCGCGCTCGCGGGCGCCATCCGGGCTGGCACGCATCCGGCCACCGTGTACTGTGAGTCGCTTCCCTCGCCGTTTCAGCCGCTCGGCAACGCGTACGTACTGGATGCGGCGGAGCAGGCTGCAGTCACCGATACCGTGAACGCGTACAACACGCTCATTGCGGCCGAGGCGGACACGCTCGGCTTTGCGTACTACGATCCGAATCCGGCGCTCGTCGCGCTCAAAGCATCCGGAGCGATTCCGGTTTTTCCGAATCTTGCGGATCCCGCGGCACCTTTCGGAACATATTTTTCGCTCGATGGCGTGCATCCGGCTGCAGCCGCACACGTCCTGCTCGCGAACAACATCATCGATGCCATCAACGCCAAGTACGGCACGAGCGTACCACACACGCAGTGAAGACGAGGAGGTAATGCGAGTTGCGGCGCGCGCCGGCATCTCGCGGAGGCTCCGCTGTGCATCCTGCCCAGAAGGATACGCGAATGAGTGAGCATTCGAATTCGCCCGCGCAGGAGTGGAGCGCCGAGGACTATGCGCGCAATGCGCGATTCGTGGCGGAGCTGGGCGAGCCGGTCATCGACTGGCTCGATGCGAAGCCAGGCGAGCGCGTGCTCGATGTGGGCTGCGGCGATGGCGCGCTCACCGCCTCGATCGTGGCGCGCGGCGCGGATGTGGTCGGCATCGACAGCTCGCGCACCCTCATCGAGGCCGCGCGCGCACGAGACTTGGACGCCCGCGTAATGGACGTCTACGCGCTTCCGTTTCGCGACGAGTTCGACGCGGCGTTCTCGAATGCCGCGCTGCATTGGATGCGCGAGACCGATCTCGCGCTCGCGAACATCGCGAAAGCGCTGAAGTCCGGCGGGCGATTCGTGGGCGAGATGGGAGCGCACGGAAACGTCGCGGCAATCACCACCGCCATCCTTGCCGTGCTTCGCGCGCACGCGATCGACGGCGAAGCGCGCTGGCCCTGGTACTTCCCCACGCCGGTCGAGTTCGCGGAACGCCTCGAGGCCCATCGCTTCGTCGTGCTCCGCATGGCGCTCATTCCGCGACCGACGCCCCTTCCAACAGGGATGCGCGGCTGGCTCGACACATTCGCCAATCCGTTTCTCGCGAATGTGGGCAGGGAAGAGCGCGAAGACATTCTCGAGGAGGTCACGTCGCTCCTGGCGCCCAGTCTGCGGGGACGAACGGGCGCCTGGACGGCGGACTACGTACGCCTGCGCTTCGCGGCTCAGCTGGAGCGCTGACGCGAGACGGGGGCGCGCGTGCGGTCACTTGTTCGCGGCTCCGCAGCTTCATAACTTCGACGCTGTCGCGGGAATAGCTCAGTTGGTAGAGCACAACCTTGCCAAGGTTGGGGTCGCGGGTTCGAGTCCCGTTTCCCGCTTGACCGTTCGCACACACGTCGGTTCGAAGTACGGCGCGCATTCGCGAGCCGAGGAGCACATGTCTCGAGGCGGTGAGCTGGGCGGGCGGCTGCAGGCCGCTCTCGGCGACTCGTACGAAGTGCAGGATGCGCTCGCCGCAGGCGGCATGGCCACCGTATTCCTTGCGAGAGAGTCGAAAGCCGATCGGCTGGTGGCGCTCAAGGTGTTGCACGCCGAGCTCGCGAGGAGCGTCGGCATCCAGCGGTTCCGCCACGAGATTGCCGTCACCTCGCGACTCACGCATCCGAACATTCTGCCGGTGCTCGACCACGGGGATGTGGACGGCGTTCTCCTCTGGTACTCGATGCCCTACGTGGCGGGCGAGACGCTCCGTGCGAGACTCGCGCGCCAGACACATCTTACCGTCGCGGAAGCGCTCCGCATAGCGTGCGACGTGGCCAGCGCGCTCGCGTACGCGCACGGAGCGGGCTACATGCACCGCGATGTGAAGCCGGACAACATTCTCGTGCGCGACGCGCAGGATACGCTGCTCGCCGATTTCGGGATCGCGCGTGCGTTGCGTGACGCGGATGGGAGCACGAAGGCCGGCGTTGCCGACGTCGAAGTGCCGACGACGACGACGGGTTTCGTGATCGGCTCGCCGCAGTACATGAGTCCCGAGCAGGTCGGAGGCGATCCGCTGCTCGATGGGCGAACGGATCAGTACAGCCTGGCGGTGGTACTGTACGAGATGCTCGCAGGCGAGACTCCCTTCGGTGGTCGCACCGCGGGAGCGGTCGTCGCGAAGATGTTCGCGAGCAGCGCGCCGTCGGTGCGGCTCGTGCGCGCAGATGTACCGGCTCCCGTGGACGAGGCGATCACACGCGCAATGTCCCGGTCGAGGGGCAATCGATTTGCGAGCATTTCGGAGTTCGCGAGTGCGCTGCACATTGTCTCGAGTGAATCATCACGCGCAGGAGAAGGCGGCGCGCTGAGCAGGATTACCGGACGGTTGCGTGCGTGGCGCGCACGCGAGTGATCGCGTAGGGGCGAGGCGCGCAGAGGCGAGTTGCACCCGGGTGGCGAAATGGTAGACGCGCGGGACTTAAAATCCCTTGGCCGCAAGGCCGTGCCGGTTCGAGTCCGGCCCCGGGTACTCGCTCTACGCTTCCGGCTGAGCGCGCTCTTCTGATGGCCGCCCACGGTGCGGATTTCCTTTCCGGCCCTGCTCGAAATAATGGATCGCCCGCGCTGACGGGTTAGGGATTCACACGCGGCGATGCGTCGGAGATCGTGGCCAGCGACGGCCCGCGCTCTTTCTGCAGTCTGCGCGAGACAGCCTCCGCCTCCGTGAACACACGGATGAAATTCTCTCCCGTCACCTTCCGCAAGTCGGCATCGGACCATCCGCGCCGCGCGAGCTCCGCGAGCAGATAGGGAAAGCGCGACACGTTTTCGAGTCCGGGAATCACATCCTCGAATCCGTCGAAGTCGCTGCCGATGCCCACGTGATCGATGCCGGCGACGTCTCGCACGTGCTCGATCTGGTCGGCCACCTGCGCCAGCGTTGCCAGCGGCAGCGGATGCGTCGCGCGCCATGCGCGCACCTCGCGATGCATCGCCGCGCTGTCGTCCGGAAATTTCTTTGCTGCCTCCTTCGCGACGGAATCCTGCACGAGATCGTGTGCGCGCACCTCCGGCGACACGAAGCTGTTGACGAAGGGCACCATCACGATCCCGCCATTCTTCCGAAGCCGCGCGAGAATGGAATCGGGTACGTTCCGCGGGTGGTCGACGAGCGCACGCGCGCCCGAGTGCGAAAAGATCACGGGCGCCTCGCTCACATCGAGCGCCGCGCTCATGGTTCCGGGCGAAACGTGCGCGAGATCCACGAGCATTCCGAGCCGGTTCATCTCCCGCACGACCTCCTTCCCGAACGGCGTGAGACCACCGTGCTTCGCCGTATCGAGCGCGGCGTCGGCCCAGTCGAGCGTCACGTTGTGCGTGAGCGTCATGTAGCGCACGCCCAGATCGTAGTACGCGCGCAGGGCGCCGAGCGAGTTCTCGATCGCGTGACCGCCCTCCATGCCGAGAAAGGACGCGACCTTGCCTTGCGCGAAATCCTTCCTGATGTCGGATGCGCGCGTGGCGAAGGCCAGCCGCTCGGGATACTTCGCAATGAAGCGCCTGGCGATGTCGATCTCCTCGAGCTGCACGCGCGCGTATCCCGAGTCCTTGATCTCGCCCGGAACGTAGACCGACCAGAACTGCGCGCCGAGCATCCCCTCTTTCATGCGCGCGAGATCCGTGTGCCCCGGGGTCGTTTTGCGGAGATCGTACGCCTCGACGTCGCGCGGGGTGTGTTTGTCCTCGCGGATGCGCCATGCGAGATCGTTGTGCCCATCGACCAGCGGCGTCGTGCGCAGGATGCGCTTTGCGCGCGCGAGATTCGCGTCGGCGTCCTGCGCGGAGGCGTGCGTGGGCGCGAAGAGTGCGCAGGCGACGAGGGCGATCAGGATGAGTCGGATCAGCATGAGGCGTGGGTCACGAGACAGGAGTGTGGGCGGGCAAACGAACCGGCTCGCACAATGTTGCACGCGGTCACGCGAAGTGCGAGGGCGCTCCGCGGTTCTCTTTTCCTTGCTCGAACGGCGATCACCCGGTAAGGTGAGCGATGCCTGCGCTGATTACCGCCCGACTCGAATTGCAACCGATGGAGCCCGGCGACCTCGCGTGGTACGCGGAGCTCGCCGGTGATGCAGAGGTCATGCAATACATCGGACATGCGGGGCCACTCTCACATCAGCAGGCCATCGAGCGGCTCGCGCGCTACGTTCGCTGCTGGGAAGAGCACGGACTCGGCATGTTCGGCGTGCGACTGCGCGAGGAGCCGTTGCCGGTGGGCTGGGCGGGGCTGCAACCGTTGAGCGGCACGAACGAGATCGAGGTGGGATACGCCTTTGGAAGAGCGGCGTGGGGGCGAGGCTACGCCACGGAAGTGGCAAGCGCCATCGTGCAATGGGGTTTTGCAGTGCTCGGGCTCGAGCGGATCGTGGCGGTCGCATCGCCCGAGAACACCGGCTCGCGCCGCGTGATGGACAAGCTGGGGATGCGCTACGAAGGGGTACGGCCCGGATCCGGCCACGACAGCGTGTACTACTCACTCACGCCGGCGGCGTTCACGCGTGCCGCACCCCTTCGCGCCCTCGCGCGCGGAACGACGCCCTAGACTGCGCGCTCGGGCAGGCGCCAGACGACGCCGTCGCAGCGGCGGTCGCGGCACTTGAAATCAGGAGCCTTGGGATTCCGCTTGTTCAAGCGGTTGTCCCACATCCGCCCGTTGCACAAGGGGCAGTCCGGCACGTCCGGCGACTCCGCCACGCCGCGCTCGAGAGAAAGCGTGGGTGTGGTGGGCAACGAGAGCTGCGGCGACGCTGTGCCCGACTGCGTGGACACGCGGCGATCGTGCGCCGCCTGTGGATCTTCGACAGGGCGCGCGCCCTTCGCACCACTTTCGAGCTCGACCCAGTTCGTGCCGAGCTGATAGAGCTCGTGGCCGATGCCGAAGCGGACCGCCGCCCGCTTGAACGCATCGGTGGACGCCTGCTTGTAGTCCTTGCCGGTGCCCACGTCCTCGCGCACGATCCCGAGGATCTGCAGCCGGGCCTTGAAGGCGTAGCGATTGGCATCGCCATTTTCCGCATCGTCCGTTGCCGCAACAACGGGAAGAAGCTCGATCGTGAGATTCCACTCGCCGGGAACGACGCTGTCGAGCCGCTCGCGAACGGTGTTGGCTTCGACGTACGCGACGAAGCGTGCGAAGTGCTTCCCATCGCGCTCGATGGCGCGACCGTCTTGCCGCCACGCGACAGTGCCGGCGGGAAGCGGTGCCGCGAGCGCAGCCCACGGATCGTTGGTCGTGCTCGTCTGCTCGAAAGTTTCCTGTCGTGAGATCATGTCCAGTCCACCCTATGTATCCAAGGAATCCAGCCGTTGGTGCCGGCGTACCGCCGCGACGGCGGGGCATTCCCGTCCGTGCTCGCAATACCAGCCGTGCCGGTCGTGAAAGACCATGTGCACGCGAGGCGAATCTTCCGGCAAGTCATCCACTCTGAAGAGCTGCATTACGGTCGTGCTTGCACCACACTTGCTGCGCGGATCGAGCTCGCGGATACGCATGAGCACCGCTGGTTCTTTCCGTGCTCCGGACTCCCGAACGGTTCCACGAATCATCGCTGGAAGGCGGTTGAGGTGAGCCATTCTAAAGCATTGCCAGCGAATAGGTAACGATCGACGACGTGCGGTCGTCGACGGGGAGGAGCGGCTGCCATGATTCGGGTCTTGTTCGGTGAGGGAAAAGTAGTAAAAGAACGTTCCGGCGTCAATGCTTCTCTCGTATTTTTTCGCGAGGCGAGCGCCGTCCCGGGCACCCTGTTACGCCTGTCTAATACACCCCCGAAGCGACCGCCGTTTCACCCTCGTTTCACCCTCGTTTCACCCTCGTTTCACCCTCGTTTTACCCTCGTTTTACCCTTGGATCGCGCGCGTGGTAGGTTCTGGCGATGACTGATGTCGTCGACCTCGCGCACGCCCTGATCGCCCAGCCGTCGCCCACCGGATCCGAAGGTCCTGCGGTCGAGCTCGCCGCCGCATGGCTGAAGGACCGCGGATGGTCCGTCACCCTTCAGGAGCTCTCGCCCGAACGTGCGAACATCTGGGCCTCACACGGACATGGCGCCGTCACCCTTTCCACGCATCTGGATACGGTTCCACCCTTCATCGGCCCATCGCGAACGGACTCGCGGCTCGCCGGCCGCGGCGCCTGCGACGCGAAGAGCATCGCCGCAGCGATGATGGTTGCCGCCCAAGCGCTCGCCGAGCAGGACGAGCGTCGCGTCGATCTGCTCTTCGTCGTCGGCGAGGAGAAGAGCTCGGACGGTGCACGCGCCGCGAACGTGCTCCCCGCCACCAGCCGCTTTCTCGTGAACGGCGAGCCCACTGAAGGGCGGCTCGCCTCTGGCGCCAAAGGCTCGATGACCGTGACCGTGCGCACGCACGGGCGAGCCGCGCACTCGGCCTATCCGGAGCTCGGCGCGTCCGCGATCGCTCCCATGCTCGCGCTGCTCTCCGCACTCCCGGAGCTCGAGCTGCCCACGGATCCGGTGCTCGGGCGCACCACGATCAACGTGGGCACGCTGCACGCTGGACGCGAAGCGAACATCGTTCCCGACGAAGCAGTTGCCCAGCTGATGGTTCGCCTCGTGGACGATCCCGCTCAGGTGCGCGATACGCTCGAGCGCTGGAGCGTCGGCAAAGCCGACCTGGAGTTCGCGCCGCACGTTCCGGCGCAGCACTTTGCCGTGCTCGCGGGATTCGACTGCGCACCCGTTTCGTTCACCAGCGACATTCCGTTGCTCGACAGCTGGGGCACGCCGCTCCTCTTCGGTCCGGGGTCCATTTCCGTCGCGCATACGCCGCACGAGTTCATCGAGATCGAGGAGCTGCGCCGCTCCGTCCACAGCTATGAGCAAATCGTGCGTACATTACTCGCCTCATGACAGCCGCAGCCTCCCCTCAGCGCAGAATTCCCGTCGGCGTGCTCGGTGCCACCGGCGCCGTGGGTCAGACGTTCATCCGTCTCCTGGCCGACCATCCCTGGTTCGAGGTGGCGGCAGTCGCCGCCTCCGAGCGCTCGTCCGGGAAGCGGTATCGCGATGCCGCGCACTGGTTGAGTGGAGACATGCCTTCACGTGTGGGCGATCTCATCGTCACCGTGTGCGACCCCGCAGAGGTTCCCGCGTCGATCGTGTTCTCGGCGCTCGATTCGGACGCCGCGCAGGAGGTGGAGGCGGCGTTCGCGCGCGCGGGGAAGCTGGTGTTGAGCAACGCGCGCAACTTTCGCATGGATGCGGACGTCCCCCTGCTCATCCCGGAAGTGAATCCCGATCACCTCGCGCTGCTGCCGATCCAGCGCGCCGCGCGCAACTGGAGCGGCGCGATCGTCACAAACTCGAATTGCTCGACGATGGTGATCGCGCTCGCGCTTGCCCCGCTGCATCAGGCGTTCGGTGTGGAGCAGCTCTTCGTCACCACGCTCCAGGCGCTCTCTGGTGCCGGATATCCCGGAGTGCCGTCGCTCGACATTCTCGGAAACATCATCCCCTTCATCGGCGGCGGTGAGGAAGAAAAGATCGAGAGTGAGCCGCTCAAGATCCTCGGCACCTTCGAGCGGGGCGCGGTGACGCCGGCGTGCATGCGTGTGAGCGCTCAGGTGAATCGTGTTGCCGTGGAGCACGGCCACACGGCGTGCATGTCGGTGAAGCTCGCGACGGCGGCCACCCCCGAGGAAGCGACGCACGCGCTTCGCTCGTGGACAGGCGCGATTGCCGAGCTGGCGTTGCCGAGCGCACCCGCACAGCCGGTGATCGTGACGACGGAGCGCGACCGCCCGCAGCCACGCCGCGATGTGAACGCCGGGAACGGAATGTCCGTCGTGGTCGGGCGCGTACGCGCCGATCCGATGCTGGATCTCCGCCTGGTCGCGATGGGGCACAACACGATTCGCGGCGCCGCCGGGGCATCGATTCTGAACGCGGAGCTGATGTTCGCGCGCGGCCTCCTCGCGATCTGAGCATGATCGAAGAACGCTCGAGCGCGCCTGGCGCGCCATCGGATCTCGAAGTCGTACGCGAGCACATCGAGCGCGCGGCCGCCGCGAACGCCGAGGGTCGTCCGTTCGATCACGCGCAGGCCGAGCGGGCGATCGGTGTCCTGTTCGATGCGCTCGAGCGCGGAGCGGTCCGTGCCGCAGAGCGCGACGCGAGCGGGCGCTGGAGCGCCGTCGAATGGGTGAAGACGGGCATGCTGCTCGCCTACCGGGTGAGCGAGATGGTCGAGATGGGGCACGTTCCCGGCGGTGCGTTTCGCTTTTTCGACCGGCGGCTGTTCGTGCCTCGCGATCTTTCGCTCGCGGATGGCATTCGCATCGTGCCGGGCGGCTCGATCGTGCGACGCGGCTCGTACGTTGCGCCGGGCGTCATCTGCATGCCGCCGATGCTCGTGAATCTCGGCTCCCACATTGGCACGGGCACCACCATCGACTCGCACGCGCTGGTGGGCTCGTGCGCGCAGGTGGGCGAGCGCGTGCACCTGAGTGCCGGCGCGCAGCTCGGAGGGGTGCTCGAGCCCGCCCATGCTGCGCCGGTGATCATCGAGGACGATGTATTCATCGGTGGCAACTGCGGCGTGTACGAAGGCACGGTCGTGCGCCGGCGCGCGGTTCTGGCCACGGGCGTGATGCTGACGCGTGCGACTCCGGTGTACGACCTCGTGCGCGAGACGGTGCATCGTGCCGAGGGCGGCGCTCCGCTCGAGATTCCGGAGGGCGCGGTCGTGGTGCCCGGTGCGCGCCCGATCTCGTCCGGGTGGGGAGCGCAGCAGCATCTCTCGCTGCAGACTCCCATCATCGTGAAGTACCGCGACGAGCACACCGACGCGGCGATCGCGCTCGAGCCGCGCCTGCGATGACGCTCCCGAACGTTGCCGTCGTCGGTCTCGGATGCATCGGTGGCTCGATCGTGAAGGCGCTCGCGAGCGACGTCGCGCGCGTGCGCGGCTGGAGTGCGTCGCCGGAGGATTGCGCGATGGCCCGCGCGCTCGGCCACCGTGTGCCGGACGCGCTGGACGGCGCGCTGGCGGACGCGGACATCGTGGTCATCGCAGTGCCGGTGCAGGTGATCGCGGAGCTCGCAGCGCGCGCGAGGCGTGGTGCGCCTGGAGCAGCCGCGATTCTCCATTGCGGCGGCGTGCAGTCCCGCGAATCGCTGCACCTCGATGAAGCGACGCACGCGCGCATCCTCGGCACGCATCCGCTCGCGGGCTCGCACGAATCCGGCTTCGGGGCCGCGCGCGCCGATCTGTTCGAGGGTTGCACGGTGAGCATCGAGTCGCGCCGAAGCGCCGAACAGGAGCGCTGGGCGAAGTGGCTGTGGAGCTGTGCGGGAGCCGCGCGCATCGACTATCGCACCGCAGAAGAGCACGATGTACTGATGGCCTGGATCAGCCATCTGCCGCAGCTCGCGTCCACGGCGCTCGCGGCGACATTCGCGGCGGGGCGTGTCGATCCGCAGAGCGTCGGGCCTGGTGCGCGCGACACGACGCGTCTCGCCGCGAGCGCGTACGAGCAGTGGGTGTCACTGTTGAAGGCGCGGCCCGTGGTGCTGGACGAAGCACTCGTTCAGCTCGAGACCGGCATTTCGTCCATTCGCGATGCGCTCAGACGCGGCGACGAGCAGGCGCTTCGCACGATCTGGGACTCGGCGCGCGAGTGGCGCCGCGCCGCGGAACCTCAGGCATGACGACACCGCTCCAGGTTCGCGTGCCAGGCGACAAGTCGCTGTCGCACCGCGCGCTCATCTTCGCGGCGCTCGCGACGGGGCGTTCGCGGATTCGCGACGTTCTCCAGTCCGCGGATGTGCACAGCACCGCGGGCGTGCTTCGCGCGCTGGGCGTCCCGGTGCCGCCGTTGGGCGGCGACATCGTGATCGATGCGCGCGGCGCGCGCGCGATGCGCGCGCCCACGACAGATCTCGATTGCGGGAACAGTGGCACCACCACACGCCTCATGGCCGGTGTCGCCGCAGGGTGCGCATTCCGCTCGCGCTTCATTGGTGACGCGAGCCTGAGCAAGCGCCCAATGCGCCGCGTGGCGCGTCCGCTCGTCGCGATGGGCGCGCGCGTCGAGCTCGAGGCGGGCGACGGGCTGCCGATGGTGATCGAGGGCGGTGCGCTGAAGTCCATCGCGTGGAGCTCCGAGACCGCGAGTGCGCAGATCAAGAGCGCGATCCTCCTCGCGGGCGTGGTTGGCGGAGTGGCTGTGGAAGTCACCGAGCCGTCGCGGTCGCGCGATCACACCGAGCGCATGCTGCGCTCGCTCGGCGCGCGCGTGAAGATCGACGGCACACGCGTGCGCATCGAGCCGGCCGGCGAGCTCGCGCCGCTCGACATGCGCGTGCCGGCGGATCCGTCCTCGGCGGCCTTCCTCATCGCGCTCGCAATACTCTCGCATTCGGCGCCCGTCAGTGTGCCGAACGTCTGTCTCAATCCCACGCGCACCGGGTTCTTCGACGTGCTTCGCTCGATGGGCGCTGCCGTGACGATCGAGGAAGGGTCCGAGCAGGGCGGGGAGCGCACCGGGGCCGTCCACGCCTCGCATTCCGAGTTGCACGGAGTGGCGGTGGATGAGTCGCAGGTACCGTCGATGATCGACGAGCTGCCGCTGCTCGCGTGCACGGGCGCGCGCGCGCGGGGCACCACCGAGATTCGCGGCGCGGCGGAGCTCCGCGTGAAGGAGAGCGATCGCATCGCGACGGTGGTGTCGAATCTGCGCGCCATCGGTGCGAGCGCCGAGGAGCTTCCGGACGGGCTCGTGGTCATCGGCGGCATCGCGCCGCTGCGCGGGCGCGTGGTCACGCACGGCGATCATCGCATCGCCATGGCCTTCGGTGTGCTCGGCGCCCTCCCCGGAAACGAGATCGAGATCGACGACCCCGCGTGCGTCGCCGTATCGTATCCCGCGTTCTGGGATGACCTGGCGCGCGTCACTCGCACGCTCCTTTCGCGATGAGCATGCCCACCCCGCCTTCCTCCCCGCGCATTCGAGCGGCGGGCGCATCGCTCGTGGTGGCGATCGACGGACCTGCCGCTTCGGGAAAGTCGTCCACGGCGCAGTGGGTTGCGCAGCGACTCGGCTTCCGGCACATCGACTCGGGCGCGCTCTATCGCGCCGCTACTGCGGTCGCACTCGCGCGCGCGGGAGACACGTTCGACGAGACGACGGTGCTGAGCTTCGTGGGTGAGCTCTCGCTCGAGCCATCGCGCCACACGTTCGCGCCGATGTGGAACGGCGAGTCGATGGAGGAGCTCATTCGGGCGCCCGAGGTCACGCGCCTGGTGTCGCGAGTGGCCCAGATGCGCGGTGTGCGAGCGTGGGTGGATGCGAATGTGCGCCGCGCGGCCGAAGGCCGGGATGTGGTGGTGGATGGTCGCGACATTGGCACCGTCGTCTTTCCCGACGCGCACCTCAAGGTGTTTCTGATCGCCGACCCGTGGGAACGCGCTCGGCGCCGGCTCACCCAGCGACATGGCCGCGCGCCCACGGACGCCGAGATCGCGGAGGAGACCGAGCGCCTCGTGCAGCGCGATGCGAAGGACGCGACCCAGACCGTTCAGGCGAAGGACGCGGTGCTCATCGACACCACCTATCTGACGCAGGCGGAGCAGGTGGAGCGCATCGTTTCGCTGGCCCGGGTCTTTCGCGACGGCGGGCCAGAAGGGTTGGCGCCACGCAGTTGAGAATACACCAGCGGTCGGTTGCGCTAACCGACGATGCTGACTAGCTTTACCCCTTCGAATACAAAGATTCGAGCCCGGCCTCGTTCGCGCAGCGCGATCGCGTTGCGCGCATACGTCGTCGGTATTTCCCATTCACCCTGCTGACTCGTCGCGGCGAGCCTAAATAATCCCGCGGTTTAGGAGAATCGCAACCGTATGCCTGATCTAGAAGAAGAGACCACCCCAACAACCACGCTCTCACAGCGCGACCAGCAGAAGGGACAGCTGCGCCTTCTCGCTCACGGGGACAACCGGTGGGACGAAGACGAGTACACGCCCGAGCAGGAAGCGGAGATGATCGAGCTGTACGCGGGAACACTCGCGTCGATCGACGAAGGTGAGATCGTCAAGAGCAAGGTCCTGGAAATCCGGGACAACATGGTCATCCTCGACATCGGCTTCAAGTCCGAGGGCGCCGTTCCGCTCGAAGAGTTCAAGGATCATCCCGACCTCAAGCCCGGCGACGAGGTCGAGGTGCTGCTCGAGCATCTCGAGGATCAGGAAGGCTCCGTCGTGCTTTCGAAGAAGAAAGCCGATTTCATGCGCGTGTGGGAACGGAT
>JAICLZ010000116.1 GCA_025929535.1 Gemmatimonadaceae bacterium | reverse complement strand
GGCAGCGGCAGCAACAGTCGCAGCACGCGCAACGCGGACACGGCGCGCATGCTGTACGATGCGGGGCTGGCATCGCTGCGTGCGGATCTGCTGACGAACGAGGAGGCGGCGCTGAACGAGCGCACGGGCCAGTTTCGATTCGACGTGAAGCTCCTGTCGGAACGCGTGCTCGGGGCAACGGCATTCGTGGGCACGGTGCGCGAAGCACAGATGCTCCCGATCGCGTACTACGGGGCGAGTACGGGAGCAGCGGCGGCGCTCACCGCCGCTGCCAAGCGGCGCGATGTGTACGCGGTGGTGTCGCGGGGCGGGCGGCCGGATCTCGCGGATTGTCTTCCCGATGTGCGTGCGGCCACGCTGCTGATCGTTGGTGGCGCGGACGTGCCGATCATCCCGCTCAACGAAGAGGCGCTGACGCTGCTCGGTGGAGAGAAGGAGATCGCGATCGTTCCCGCGGCCACGCATCTCTTCGAGGAGCCCGGAGCGCTGGAGGAAGTGGGCCGGCTCACCGTCGCATGGTTGACGAGTCACCTTCCGCAGCCGCACGGATAAAGGCATGCTCTTCCGCGATCGTGCGGAGGCGGGGCAATTGCTCTCCCGCGAGCTGCTCGATGCGGTTCCGGAGCTGCGGGCCGAACCGGTGACCGTGCTCGCGATTCCACGCGGCGGAGTTCCGGTGGCGGCGCCGATCGCGCTGCTGCTGCACGCACCGCTCGACGTGTTCATCGCGCGCAAGCTCGGGGCGCCGGGGCGGGAGGAGCTGGCGATCGGCGCCGTGGCCGCGGATGGCACGCGGGTGGTCGATCGCGAGCTCGCGCGAGCGCTGCACGTGAGCGAGCAATACATCGAGAAGATCACGGCGCGCGAGATCGCGGAGGCGCAGCGCCGCCTCGCGCTCTTTCGCGGCGCGCGTCCACCGCCCGCGATACGCGATCGCTCCACGATCCTCGTGGACGACGGGCTCGCGACCGGCGCCACCGCTCGCGCCGCGCTCGAGGTGCTGCGCGCGGAGAAGCCGCTGCGACTGATCTTCGCGGCGCCGGTCGCGAGCGCGGAGGGCGCGGAGGCGGTCGCGTCGCTGGGAGTGACGACTGTGTTCTCCGCGATCCCCGAGCACTTTCAGGGCGTCGGAGAGTGGTACGAAGTCTTCGATCAAACGAGCGACGAGGAAGTCCTGGCACTCCTTTCGGCGGTGAACGAGCGATGATCCTGTGGAGACGACTCGATCTGCCGGGGCACGAGGCCGCGGAGATCACGCAGCAGCGCAACCGATGGAACCTCGCGGGCACGGCGCTCTTCGCGTACCGGCAGCAGCCGTGCAGGCTCGACTACGAGATCGAGTGCGACATGCTCTGGGGCACGCGCGACGTGATGGTGCGCGGCCAGATCGGCGAAGCTCCCGTCTCGCTCGCGCTCTCGCGCGACGGGGAGGGCGCGTGGTGCGCGAACGGCACGGCGCAGCCCGCGGTGCAGGGCTGCATCGACATCGACCTCGGCTTCAGCCCCTCCACGAATCTCCTTCCGATACGCCGCCTGAAGCTTCCGATCGGCGCCCGCGCCCAGGTCCGCGCAGCGTGGGTGCGCTTTCCGGAGCTCACGCTCGAAGTGCTGGAGCAGAGCTACACGCGACTGACGGAGCTCACGTACAAATACGAAAGCGCAGGGGGAGAGTTCACGCGCGAACTGACGGTAAACGCTCACGGCTTCGTGGTGGACTATCCGGGGGTGTGGCGGGATGAATCGTTGGCCGCGAGCGATTAGGAGGCTCGCTTTCGCCACCGTTCTCGTTCAATCCGTTTGTCATCCATATTTCACAACTCGTTGGTGTCTGCGCGAGCGGCAGCTGCCGTTCCGGGCAGGCGCGCACGATTCAGGCATCAACCATTTTGGAAATACGGATTGAACGGATTTGACGGATGAGAAAACGGATCGCTTCCGTGCTCGGCGATGGGGCGGTTCGCATGGCGAGTGGTACTTCTTTGGTTGGCAATTGAAGTAACTGCAGGGAACTGCCTTGCGCGTCTCGCTCGATCGCTGCGCCCGAAGGGCTCAGGGCGATGCCGGCTGTTGCTGGGTGAGGCAGTGCAGCGTGCCGAGTCCCCACACGAGATCGACCGCGTGAATGCCGACCACTTCGTGCCTGGGGAACAGCTCCGCTAGCGTGTTCAGTGCCGTGCGATCGTTCGGGTCGTTGAACGTCGGGACCATCACCACGCCGTTCGCGATGTAGAAGTTCGCGTAGCTCGCGGGGAGGCGCTCGCCCTGCATCATCACCGGGCGCGGAAAGGGGATGCGCACGATCCGCAGCCCGCCGGGCCACGTGCTCGCCGCGAGCTCCAGGCGGTGCACGTTGTCCATCGACCGCTCGTGGTTGTCGTCGGTGGGGTCGTCCTCCACCGCGAGGACGATCGTGCGCTCGTCCGTGAAGCGCGCGATGTCGTCCACGTGGCCGTGCGTGTCGTCGCCCACGCATCCTTCGCCGAGCCAGATCGTGCGTGTGGCGCCGAGGTAGTGATCGAAGGCGCGCTCGTAGCCGGTGCGCGTCATGCCCGGATTTCGCACCTGTACATCGGAGAGCAGCCATTCCTCCGTCACGAGCAGCGCTCCCGCGCCGTTCGATTCGATGCCGCCTCCTTCGAGCACCAGGCGGCCCTGGCCGTCGGGGCGCCGTGCCTCTTCGCGATCCATCCCCGACAGTCCCGAGACTGCAACGCCGATCAGCTCATCGCGCGCGTAGTTGTCGTATTTCGCCCACGCGTTGAAGCGCCAGCTCACCCAGTGCACCGTGCCGTTCGGCGCCATCACCGCCGTCGGTCCGGAGTCGCGCAGCCACACGCGATCGGTGCCCACCACGTGCAGGCGCACGAGATCGAGGTTCACGTCGTGCGCGGCGAGCATCGCGCGCGTTTCCTCCTTCACCGCTTCGTCATCACACAGCACCTCCACCCGCTCGCGGGTGTGCAGCACCCGAACGATCTCGGCGTACACCCACGGGATCGGCTCGAACTTACCCGGCCAGTCCGGGCGATGATGCGGCCAGCCGATCCATGTCGCGGCGTGCGTCTCCCACTCGGCCGGCATGCGTTGTCCGGGATAGTGCACGCCGTCGTCGCGGCGCGCGTACACCGAGAGTGCCGGCTCGCTCACCCGATGTAGCGGCTCAGGATCGGGCCGTACGCGTCGATGCGGCGGTCGCGGAGGAAAGGCCAGTTGCGGCGCGTGTACTCGATCGCGGCGGGATCGCACACGGCGGTGAGTATCGCCGGCTCCGTGCCCGCCTCCGCGATGATGCGGCCGAAGGGATCGCACACGAACGAGTGTCCGAAGAACTCGATGCCATCGGTGCCGGGCTCCGGCTCGAAGCCCACGCGATTCACTGCCGCCACGTACACGCCATTCGCGATCGCGTGCGCGCGCTGCGCCGTGCGCCACGCATCGGCCTGGGCTGCACCCCACTCTTCCTTCTCCTTCGGGTGCCAGCCAATGGCCGTGGGAAAGAAGAGCACCTGCGCGCCCATGAGTGCCGTAATGCGTGCCGCCTCGGGATACCATTGATCCCAACAGATCAGTATGCCAATCGTGGCGACCTTCGTCCGGAACACGCGGAAGCCGCTCGGCGGCACGGACTCATCGTGTTGATAGATCTCGCCCGGCGTGAAGTAGTACTTCTCGTGATAGAGCGGGTCATCGGGGATGTGCATCTTGCGATAGACGCCGAGCAGTGCGCCGTCGGTGTCGATCACGCCGGCGGAGTTGTGGTAGACCCCGGGCCCGCGCTTCTCGAAGATCGGCACGATGATCACGACGCCGAGCTCGCGCGCGAGCGCCTGCATCCGCACGGTGATCGGCCCCGGGATCGGCTCGGCGAGATCGAATCGCTCGGCGTCC
>JAICLZ010000002.1 GCA_025929535.1 Gemmatimonadaceae bacterium | reverse complement strand
CATCGAGCGATGAAATTGGAGCTCTTCGTTCAGCTCTCGATCCGCAGTGTCCCGGTTGAATACTGCTCGTGCACGAAACGCGAGGTCGCGAAGCCAGCGCCACATATCAGGGACTCTCATCACGTGGACAGAATGAGTTCGACTCCGCCGGCCAAACGCTTCCACTCCTTCGTCTCGGCGACGAGCCGGCGTCGCCCGGCGATCGTGAGGCGGTAGTATCGCGCCCGCTGCCCGTTTTCGGTGACGCGCCACTCGGAGCTGATCCAGGCCTCGCGCGTGAGGCGGTGCAAGGCCGCGTAGAGCGCACCGGGTTGAATTCGCAGCGCGTCGCGCGAGCGGCGCTGCATGGCCTGCCCGAGGCCCCACCCGTGCGTCGGCTCGATCTCCAGAAGCTTGAGGATGAGCATGTCGGCGGTGCCGCGAATGATGTCGCTCGATGCAGTCGTCACAGCGGAGCTCTCGAGAGCTGTCAGTTACAGAGAGCTTATTCCATGGAATGCCAGAAAGTCAAGTGTGACCTGATGGAGTGTCGGTGCCCGCTAACTCACAATTTGTTCGGCGCCGGCCTCCTCGAGACGAGCTCCCGCCTGGGCGGCAAGCGCACGGGCCGCTGCTTGTGAATCCTGAAATTCCTCGAGTGCAGAGACTCTGCCCCATCGCAGGGTGAACACGTGGAGACCGCGGTTCACATACGACGTGTCGCCGTTGAGAAGCGTGGCTATGCCATCCCACTGGGCGAACACGGTGGTATGCCACGGCCAGCCCTTCACCCAGATGTGGTTGACTGTGAGATGGAGAGTGGGCAGGACGCGACCCATGCGCTCGAACCAGCGGCGCAGGGCTTCCTTGTCGTGGCGCTCGCCGCCAGCGCGTGGTTGCCGGAAACGCGGTGATGGACACGCGGCGCGACTGCTTTCACTGCCTGATCCCAGCGATGATTGTTCACGTGGTCGAAGCTCTGTCGGATCGATTTCTCGACGATATAGCTGTATAGCATTGGAGGTCCCTCTTCTATGGTTGCGGCCGAGACGGACTCGGCCCGTTTTTCATGCGTATCGGGGATTACCGCGCGAAGGCGAGCGTGGTCGGCGCGAAGCGCAGCTCGCCCGAGAGGTCGTGGTCAATGAGGTCGGCAGTCTGCTCCACGTGCGCGCCCCTCATGTAGCCGACCGAGACGTCGCCGGCGAGCTTCACGCGCTTCGTCCGCCAGTCGATCGTCCCGTGCACCTCGGCGGCAAACGCGCGGCGTGGGTCCTCGCCTGAAACGATGATGATGCCTTCGACCGGCCACGTGGGCTTCGCGGTGTCGATGTCCCGGCCCTCGTGCGCAAGCCGGACGGTCATCTCGCCAACTGCGGCGCCCGCGGCCGCGCCGCGCCACACCATGTCGCGTCCGTCGGCGCCGACGCCGGTGAACTCGGCGAAGTACGAGCTCACGCACTGCTTCCGGGTAGTCGCGGCCGACGCGCTCAGGCCGATCAGGACGAGGCCGGTCACGACGAACATCCGGCGCGGATGGGACGAGCGAGTGATGCGAAACATGGGATACCTCCTTCGAGTGTGCTGGCGGTCGAGTCGCCTCGGTGCGGGTTGCGCTGTCCGGCGAGCCAGTTGATATTTACAACGTATATATCACCTGGAATGTTTCCAGTGTCAATATCCGTTGTAAACATTTTCCTTCAGGAGCCGAATGCCCAAGTCCCGCCGAGCCTCGTCCGCCGCACCAGCGCCGCCCGCCGCCCCCTATCACCACGGCGATCTCCGGCGCGCGCTGATCGACACCGCGCTCAGCATGGTCACCGAGGAGGGCGCGTGGGATTTCACGCTCCGCGAGGTCGCGCGCCGGACGGGAGTGAGCCACATGGCCCCGTACAACCATTTCGCGGATAAGTCAGCGCTGCTCGCAGAGGTGGCGACGCTCGGCTTCGACTCGCTCGGTAAGACAATGGAGGCCGCGGCCGGCGGGCAGCCGCGCTCCACGCGCCAGGCGCTCGCCAGCACCGCCGCCGCCTATGTGCGGTTCGGTGTCGAGCACCCGGCGCACTACCGTCTGATGTTCGGGGCCGAGCTGGCGGACAAGACGCGCTACCCGAATCTCCAGGCGTCCAGCGACGCGACGTTCGCTGTGCTGACTGGCGTGCTGGAGCGCGGCCAGGCTGCGGGTCAGGTTCGCCGGGAGCCCGTGCGCGATCAGGCGCTCGCGGCATGGTCGCTGGTACACGGGCTCACGACCCTAGTGATCGATCAGCGCGTGAGCTTTCTCGGGGTCTCGAGGGGCGAAGCCGAGCGGCACGCGCGTCAGGCGGGAAGTCTGCTGTTCGAGGGCTTGCGTGCGAAGACGCGTTGAGCTGTCACACGGGCGCTAGTACTGCGCGAGCCACCGGTTCGTCGCCGAGAGCGTCGCGAGCACCGCTGCGGTCTCGACATCTTCGCGCACCTCGCACACACCCGTGAGCGGAACGATCTCGCGTCCGCGCCTCGCGGCGACCGCAACGACGACATAGCGTCGCTCGAGTGAATCGACGAGCAGCACGTGCTCGATCGCCGCGGTCTGCGCCGCGACGTCCGCCGCGCCGAGCGCGGCCAGCGTGGCCCGGGAGGCGAGCTCCGCGCGCGACCGCTCCGATGATGCGCCGGTCACCTCTCCGCTCAACACGAGCGCGCCCTTCCTGAGCGACACCCGGCAGGTGATTCCCGAGGCGCGCGAGCGGCGCACCTCCAAGTCCTCGAAGTAGACGCTGCGACCGAGGCGCGGCGATTCACCGCTGTCCGCGGTGACGATGTCACCCGAGCGTCGCTGCTCGAACGGCGCGCCCGGCGCCGACGCTCGCGCGGGAGCCGATCCCGTGCGCGCATTCACGTGCGCGACGAAAATCTGCTCCGCCGAAACCTTGAGATCGAAGGTCGTGCGAAGCGTCTCGTCCACGGTGTGTATGAGTGCGCTCGTATCGATCCCTGCGGCGACCATGAGATGGATGCCGACGATCTCACCGGTGGGGCGAACCTCGACGCGTGCGAGCGTCACTCCCGGCAGCGACTGGAGATGCTCCTCGAGCGATGTCAGCAAGGCGCGCGGAATCCCCGCGCCGCCGGACACGCGACGTGTCGGGCGGGGCGATGTGGGATCCTCACCTTCGGAACTGCTGAGCTCGCTGAATTTAGCCAAAGAATAGGCCGGAGCTCGTCGCTGGACGAGTGCCGACGGATGCGGGTGAGTCCTGCGGGAAAATCAGACCCGCAATGTATGGTGAGTTGTATCACAGAGTCTATCACGCGCCGGACGGACATCATCACGCCCTGCCGGGCGGTTAGCGACGCCTAACCTAATTTATAGAGCCTTGTGCCACAATGCGTTACGCTTTTGCCCGCACCGTCCCCGGGCGTCTGGGCGAGGTCGTCCATGCGTCACATTCCCAGTGGACTTTCAGCGCGTCGCAGCAGAATCCGATGCCATCAGCACACTGTCCAGGTCGGCGCGCAGCTCCACCTGCACTGCCATCGGATACTGCATCGACCCGTTGAACGCTCGCACCGCACCCGTGATCGAGTCACGATCCCACTGCGCCAGCGAGATACGATCCGAGCTCGATCGAAACGCCCGCAGATCGCCAACGGAGAGTCCGCGGGTCTTGATCGGGTGCTGCAGACTGTCGGCGCGCCATGGGTGCGTGTGCCAGCTCCCCACCGCATCGTCGCTGTCGTCGCATTCCCCGGTCACGGCCGCAGCAAACGCGCGCTCGCCACGTGGAGCTTCCCACGAGGTGATCCAGAGAGTGTCCGTGGAGATCTTCCCGTGCAGGCAGCGCATCGTCTCCCGCCAGATCGGGGAGCCGCGACCGTAGTTCATCGGATTAATGTTCGGGCGATAGTTCTTCCATCCCGACGTGGAGTGCAGAAAGACGAGGTTCATCGAGTCGCGGACGTCGTTCGCCACCAGGATCACGCGCAGCGGCAAGGAGGTGGGCGGTAGCGGCGCAGGGCGCGCGGCCAGAGCGGTGCAGACCACCGTCGTGGGGAGCAGCGTGCGTGTGAGCGCGCGCCAGTCTCGGTTCTTTCTGCGAACCAGTCCCTCGAGCATCATGGAGCACCTCCCGATCATGCGCCGCGCGTGCGAGTAGCCGAGTGCGCGCAGCAACCCTATCATAAGACCGACGATCGAGACGGCCGCGCTTCACTCGAGCATGACTATCGGAGGAATCATGCCGCGCCACGCCCGAGTACTCGTTCTACTCCTGTCCACGTCGGCTGCGGCGTGCGCTTCCCCTGGTACGCTCAGTACCAGCGGACCTTTCGACATCGGTCGCGCCCCGGACGAGGGGCTGCGGTACTTCCTGACGAGGGATCTCCTCACCGTGGACGCGAAGGTCAGCCAGTTTCACGAAGTCGTGCGCGGCCGCAACGGCGTGTGCGAGCCCCACGATTCCGTCGCGACCAGCTGGACGCTCACCGTCACCACCGTTCCCGATCGCCGCCAGGTCTACCGGCTCGGCCTCACTCCTTCCGGTCTGCTCGACCAGACGCTGGGCGTCAAGGTGAGCGAGACGGGGGTGCTCACGTCGCTCAACTACGCTGGCACCGACCAGCGCGCCGCGATTGCGACCACGATCGCGAAGGGAGTGGCCGGCGTGGTCGGCGCGCTCACGCACGGCGGCCTCACCGCTGGGCGGGATACGAGTTGCGCGGCTCCGGGCAGAGCCAAACCGGCTCCGCTGTCGACGAGGCACGTGGTCCGGACCTTCGATCTCACCGAGCTGCCACCGGCACCGGATCCCGGCGCCACCTGGTCCGCCATCGCGCGGCAGAACGCCACGTTCACCCACGACCTCGAGCTCTTCACGCTGGCGAATCTCTTCGTCTCGGTTTCGCCGGTTCCGGAGCCCACGAGCACTCTCGAGCCCGCGCCCGGCTCGCGGAGCTCGGCCATCGGCTGCACGGGGGCAGACTCGGTGTGCGCGAAGATCTATTTTCGCGAGCCCATCATGCGCGTGATTCGCGTGCACGTGCCGGACGCGGTCGATCCGCGCAACACGACGTTCACGGTGGCCGAGGAGCGCATCGTGCCCCTGGTCTCTGCGGCGGATCCCATTCTCCACGTCGCGTTCGGCACGCAGGTGCTGGGCTCCGGAAAGATCGCGCTCACCTTCGGCGACCATGGGAACGTGATGGGTGTCGAGCAGTCGTCCAGCGCCGCGCTCAACGGCGCGGGTGCAGCGGCCGCCTCGATCGTCGAAGGCGCGCACGCCGGCTACGACGCGGCGCTCAAGGCCCGCATCGACGAGCTCGAGCTCGAGATAAAGGCGGCGAAGGAGAACGCCGCACTCCGCAGCACCCAGCCGTCCGATACCTCGACGATCAGCCCGTAACACGACCCCCACCCGCTGATCCGCTGTGCCTGCCCCTGACAAACAACGTTTCACCGTCTGGCAGATTCTGATCCAAGCCCGTATCTTCGTTGCTTAGCGTCTCTTAACGCAGGGCATGGCACCCGGTGACGAACGGTCTCGAGAAGCTTCGCGCCGCCTTGGCAGGGCGGTACGAGATCATGCGCGAGCTGGGACGCGGAGGCATGGCAACGGTTTATCTCGCGAATGACCTCGGTCACGATCGCGAGGTAGCCATCAAGGTGCTGCTTCCGGACCTCGGGATGGCTCTCGGTCCGGAACGCTTCCGACGCGAAATCCAGCTCGCTACGAAAATCAGCCATCCGAACATTCTGGCGCTCTACGATTCTGGAGAGACGCCGGATCATTTGTTGTACTACGTCATGCCGTTCATCTCCGGCGAATCACTGCGCGCGCGGCTCGATCGCGATCGCCAGCTCTCGGTGGATGACGCGGTGCAGATCACCGTCGAGGTGGCGTCCGCCCTCGATTACGCGCATCGCAACGGCATCGTCCATCGCGACATCAAGCCCGAGAACATCCTGCTCGATGACGGGCATGCGATCGTCGCGGACTTCGGCATCGCGCACGCGATCAGCGCGATGGGCGACGAGAAGCTCACGCAGACCGGGATCACGCTCGGCACGCCCACGTACATGAGTCCCGAGCAGGCGATGGGCGAGAAGGACATCGACGGGCGAAGCGATGTCTACGCGCTGGGCTGCGTGCTGTACGAGATGATCGCGGGCACGCCGCCGTTCGTGGGTCCCACGGCCGCGTCGATCATCGCGCGCCACACGATGGACCGCGTTCCCTCGCTCGCGATCGTGCGCGAGAACGTTCCCGACGAGCTCGAGGATGTCGTGCTGCAGGCGCTCGCGAAGATTCCCGCGGACCGCTTCAAGACCGCGGGTGCGTTCGGCGAGGCGCTGCAGCGGCCGAAGGGTGCCACCTATTCGCGGCGCGTGGAGGCTGCGCGCAGCGCGACCTCGGCGATGCGATACACGTCGCCGGCCGCGAAACGCAAGCGCCTGGCGATTCGTGTGGCCGCGGTGCTGCTGCCGGTGGCGCTCGTGGGCTGGGGCGCGTGGCACTTCGCGCGGGCCGCGCGCCCGCGGGTGGCGGCGGACAGCTCGGGCCCCGATCCGCGGCGCATCGCCGTGATGTATTTCCAGGACGACAGCAAGTCGCACGACCTCAAGTACCTCGCCGATGGGCTCACCGATGCGCTCATCTCGCGATTGAGCGCGGTGTCCGGCTTGGACGTGGTCTCCGCGAACGGGGCGGCGCTCTTTCGCGACAGCAGCGCGCCGCCAGACAGCATCGCGCGGGCGCTCAGCGCGGGCACGCTCGTGGTGGGCTCGATCGAGCCGGACAAGGACAAGCTGCGCGTGAACGTGCGGCTCAAGGATGGCACCGGCACGGACTTCGAGCGCGCGAGCTTCGAGGAGCCGCGCGGCAACACGCTCGCGCTTCGGGACTCGCTCGCGCGCCGCGTCGCGGAGTTTCTGCGCAAGCGACTCGGGCGCGAGGTGCTGCTCCGCGAGCAGCGTGAGGGGACGACGAGCGCGGATGCGTGGGCGCTGCTGCAGCAGGCATCGCAGCACGAGCGGGGTGAAGATGCGGCCATGAAGGCGAGTGATACGGCTGCCGTGCTGCGAGAGGTGAAGAGCGGCGATACCCTGCTGGTGCGCGCGAGGGCGCTGGATCCGGCGTGGGCGGCGGTGCCCACGATGCGGGGAACGCTCGCGTATCGCGCATCCCGTTTCTTCGGCGACGATCCGACGAAGGCGTCGCACTGGATCGACATCGGGCTCGCGCATGCGGATACGGCGCTCTCCCTGTCGCCGGACGATCCGGACGCACTCGAGCTTCGCGGCACGCTTCGCTACTGGCGCTATCTGCTCGGCCTCGAGCCGGGTACCGCGGCGGCGAAACAGCTGCTCGATGGTGCGCAGGCAGATCTGAACCAGGCGGTCAAGATCAATCCCGCGCAGGCGGGCGCGTGGGGGGTGCTCAGCTCACTGCTCGTGCGCACCGACGACGTGACGGGCGCCAAGCTCGCGGCGCGACGCGCGTACGACCAGGACGCATTTCTCAGCAACATCGACATCATCGTGTGGCGCCTGTTCACGCTTTCGCTGGACGACGCGCAGTTCACCGAGGCGGCGCACTGGTGCGAGGTGGGCAGCAAGCGTTTTCCGAAGGATCCCAACTTCGTCGAGTGTCAGCTGGATCTGATGGGCACCAAGGCCGTGGCTCCGGATCCGGCGTTGGCGTGGAAGCTGGCGGACTCCGTCGTGAAGCTGACTCCCGAATCGACGCAGCGCTACGCGGCGGCGAGCACGCAGCTCGCGGTCGGGGCGGTGCTCGCACGCGCCGGACTGGCGGACAGCGCGAAGCACGTCGTCGCGCACGCGAATGCTCCGCAGGATGTCGATCCCACGCGCGATCTCGAGTACTCTCGCGCGTTCGCCTGGACGCTGCTCGGCGACAAGAGCGCGGCCATCAAGTCGCTGGCGATCTATCTCTCGGCGAATCCGACGGCGGCCGTGGCATTCAACTCGGACAACAACTGGCGCTGGCGAAGCATTGCCGACGATCCTCGGTTCGAGCGGCTGATCGTGACGGCCAAGCAGTAGGAAGGTGTAGGAGAAGGCGGTGAAGCAGGAGGGTGAGGCAGGAAATCAAGTGTGCATCAGCTGGATTACTCTTTTCCGAGGAACCGTAGAATGTGGGGAAAAACGTTGAGGGGATGCGTGGCCGTGCTGGCCGGCGCAGTCTTCATTAATGCGTGCTCAAATGACAGTCGAAATAGCACGGAGCCGGCGGCGCCCGCGACATCGGCGAGCCTGGTCCCGGCCGGGTGTCTCACGGTGACCCAGATGGCAGATACGATAACGGCGTTGTTTCCCAAGGGCTCCAGTCGCGTGACCGCGGCGAAGATGTACGCAACCATCGTGGTGTACATCAATACCGGACGCCTAGCGGATGCACGCACGCTCACGTTCACTCTGCTTGATTTCACGCTGCAGCAGTACAATGCGGGAAAACTGACCGGCGGCTACTCGGCGACGACGCAGGCTCGGCTGCTTCACTTCGAAACAGGATTGTATTGCACCGTGGGGCTATCGACTGACGGGCTCGTGCTTCCCGGCGACCCGAGCAATGGTGGGACCGTCGACCAGGTCGTGTATCCGAGCGCCGATAAACAAGACCTCGTGACGCAGAACGGGAATGCCGGCGTGCACATTCCGGGAGGCGCGCTCTCGGGACCCGTGCTCGTCACCATCGTTCCTCTCTCGGGTAATCCGCTCAATACGACCCTGCCCCAGTACGGGCCCTTCTCGGATGTGAAGGTGTCGCCGGAAACGTCGCTCCTCACCCCCGTCACCGTTGGAATCTGCCCGAGTGCTGAAACCGTTCCCGCGACGGTGTTTCTCGCGCACAACAACAGCGCGACCACGATCGAAGTGCTGCCTCGCGGCGACTTCATCAGCGGCCTGTGCGGAATTACCGTGCCGCCCACCGGACTGCGCAAAGTATTCGATCTCGGAAAGAACGGTGACTTCGCCAGCGCGACAAAGCTCGTTGGCTCCGCGCTCGCCAACATGCTCCTTCCGACGAACGCGAATGCAACGGGCGGCGGAATCACGGGCACGACAAGGAAGTTCAGCCCGTTCGGTGGCGTGGACACTGGCGCCGAGCTCGTACCGTACGGCGCATCGTATCTGTACCAGATCGGTGCGTACGATGTCTCCCCTGGCTTTCAAGCTCCGGACTACTCCACAACAACGGGATGGAGCACGGGGAGTGGAGCGTTCGGCTCGCTCGGCAGCACGGCGTGTCCCATCTTCAGCGACACGCAGTTCCCGCTGAGGACGAACTGGCCGACAAGCACGGACCTGCTGTTACGAACGACATTTTCACTGCCGGCCGGCTGGAGCACGCCGCTCACGATTTCCGCGGCGATCGACAACGACGTCATCGTATACGTGAATGGCAATCCACTCACGGTCGATGGAAGCGGCAACCCCCTGTACTCGTTTCCGGCGAACGGAAATTACTCTTTCGATCCAGCTTCGGGCTTTGTGATGCACGAGAACTGCGCGCAACGAGGTGAGCTGACGTTCACGGTACCCGCATCGTACCTCGTTACGGGCCAGAACGTCCTCGCGATACGTGCGCGCGATCGGGGCAGTGTGGACTACCTCGACGTGGAAGTGAAGGGGCAGACGCCGCAGTAATCCTCGCTGCTTCCAACTGACCAAGAGCCGGGGTGGCGCGAAAGCGTCATCCCGGCTTCGCATTGGTGTGAGCTCACGAGAGGGGAAATACGATCGCGCGACGCGTTTCTCATCCGGGATGCAAGACCCACGATCATCCGCGCGGGAGGTTGACGGCTACCCCAACGTGAGTTAGTAATTGGGTAACAATCCAGTTACCCAATCTTCGATGCCGCCAGTGCGCGCGAATACCGACCCCTTCCATGCCGTTTCCGATCCGACGCGCCGCGCGCTGCTCGACCGCCTGCGGCTGGGCGCGGCACCAGTGACGGAGCTCGCGGCCGGATTCGACATGAGCCGCCCCGCAGTCTCGCGGCATCTCCGCGTGTTGCGCGAGGCGCGACTCGTGCGCGAGCGCCGCAGCGCGCACGATGCCCGCCAGCGCGTGTATCAGATTACGCCCATGCCGCTGCGCGATGTCGCGCAATGGGCGCAGAGCTACGAGCTGTTCTGGCACGGCGGTCTCGCGCGGCTCAAGACGCACGTGGAGAAAGGCGCTCGCACACGGGCGCGGGAGAACAAGCTCTCATGACTACCTCCGAACGCGTGCCCGCCGCAGACCGCACCGTGCACGCATCCATCGATATCGCTGCGTGTCCCGAGGACGTGTTCCAGGCGCTGACGGACCCGCGCGAGCTCGCTGCATGGCTCGGCGGCGTCGATGACTTTGCCGCCAACGAGTGGGCTCCCGATGCGGCGGCCGGAGGGTCGTGGAGCGCGCCGGCCATTGCGCCCGACGGTGCGATGGGCCTGGTACGCGGCGAGTTTCTCGTGGTCGATGCACCGCGCCGCGTCGTGTCGACCTGGCACGCAACCTGGGATCACTACGCGCGAACCATCGTGCGCTTCGAGCTCGAGCCCGTGGAGGTGGAAGGCACGGCGGGTACGCGCGTGTCCGTGTTCCACAGCGCGCCGGCCGCGTCCCCACCACGCGCAAGCCAGTTCGGCGCGAAGCGCGACAGCTGGACGCTCATGCTCGCCCGCCTCGCGCAGCTCATGACTGAACGCCTGACCGTATAGAGGAGACGAGCAGTGCCTACCATCTTCATGCCTTCGATCATCGAGCGCTCCAGCCGCGGCGAGCGGACGTACGACATCTACTCGCGACTGCTGATGGACCGCATCGTGTTTCTGGGAGCCGAGATCGACGACGACGTTGCCAACATCATCATCGCGCAGCTGCTCTTTCTGGAGGCTGACAATCCCGGGAAGGAGATCAGCGTCTATCTCAACTGCCCCGGCGGCAGCGTCTCGGCCGGGCTCGCGATGTACGACACGATGAAGCACATCACCTCGCCCGTCAGCACGATCTGCATGGGCTTCGCGGCGAGCATGGGCTGCTTCATGCTCGCGGCAGCCGGTACAAAGGGAAAGCGGTACGCGCTTCCGCACGCGCGCATCATGATGCACCAGCCTTCTGGTGGCGCGCAGGGTGTCGCGGCGGACATCGAGATCGCCGCGAAGGAGATTCTGTATCTGCGCTCCCGCGTCAATCGCCTGATGGCCGACTGCACTGGCCAGCCACTCGAGCGGATCGAGCGCGATTTCGACCGCGACTACTACATGTCGGCGGACGAGGCGAAGGCGTACGGCATCATCGATGAAGTGATCGTGCGGCGTGACGCGGTGGATCCGGGCAAGGTGCCGCTGGCAACCCGCTGAGCGGCACAGCGCATCAACGAGGCGTGCTGCCCGGCGGGAACGCGAAGTATTGCTCGCGCACAGTTGTCCACTCGATCGAGACAACTGACGCGTACGGCCGCGTCATGCGGCCGGCGCACGCGCCAGCTCGCCGCGTGCTTCGAGACGCGCGAGCAGCAGATGATAGTACAGCATTCCCTGCTGTGGGCTGAGCGCTTCGAGGATCTTTCCGACGTCGAGCGTCCTCGCACCCGCAACGAGCGCGAGATTTCGCGCGACGCTCGTGTCGTTCATCGGGAACACATCGAGTCGGCCGACTCCGCGGAGCAGGATGAGGGTGGCGGTCCACGGGCCGATGCCCTTGATCTGGCGCAGCAGCGCCGCTGCATCGGCGCTCGGGCGCTCCTCCAGCATCGCTTCGTTCAACGCTCCGGATGCGAGCGCGTCGCCCGCGCGTCGCAACGTCGCGAGCTTGCCCGCACTGAGTCCGGCAGCCCGCAGCAGTCCGTCATCCGCACCCAGTACCTGCTCGGCGGACGGAAACACGTACGAGAGTATGCCCCCGCTCTCGACGGGCTGGCCAAACGTCGTGATGAGTCGGCGCACGATTGCGCTCGCCGCATGGAGGCTCACCTGCTGAAAGGCAATCGCGTTGACGAACGCCTCCCACAGCGACGGATAGCGAGGCGGTTTCACACCACGCATGCGCAGCGCCAGGGGACGCTGCCACGCGATGTGCGACGCGGCGCGATCGAAGTGCCTCAGCTCGCGATCGACGCCGAGTATTCGCCGCACGAGCGTGAGCGCCCTCGCGTGCTCACCCGCGGCGCCATCGATCGTCACGATGAACGAATCCGGGCGCTCCTGCTTCACGCGCACGATCACCGGTCTGCGTACACCGGCGATCGCGCGAACATATTGGCCATCGGGCGTGAGCACGTCGACGACGTTCGTGGAGAGGCGGCGCAGCGCGCTCACGGTGAGGTCGAGCCGATACGGTGCCGCGACCGCGACCTCGTGCCGCGACCGATCAGCCATTGTCCCGCATTACCGCGCCGCGCCTGCCGTATCCGATGCCCAGAAGAACGTCGGCTCGGCGCTGGTTCGGAGCGATCGGATGTAGACGATGAGCGTCGCGATCTGATCTCTGCTCAGCGTGGAGCCCCACGTTGGCATCCCGGCGGGGCGACCATCGTGAATCGAGCTGAAGATGGCCGAGTCGGTGCCTCCGAACTTCCAGGTGGTGTCGCGCAGGCTCGGGCCCATCGCCCCACCGGCGAGTCCGCCATGGCAGCTGTAACAGTTGAACCGTATGAAGAGCTCGCGGCCCTGCTTCGCTACCGCCTCATCACCGTGGAACTCGCGCATGGCGACCTCCGTCGTGCCGCTCGCCCGCGTTCCAGCTGCGCCGGCGGTGTCGCGTGCGGCGGCTCGTTTGTCGGATTTGCCGCAGCCGACTGCCAGCGCCAGCACGCACACCATCGGGGCCATCAGGTACCGTTGAAATCGCATGCGACATTCTCCTGAGTACGCGGTCGGATGATCAGTGGACGTGAGAGCTCGCCTCATCCGGCTCGCGGTGCACCGCGTCGGTTCCGATGCGCGGCACTCCGTAGTCGGACAGGATGGCATCGATGGACGGCTGCTCGCGATCCAGCAGCTGATCGAGCAGCACCGCGAGCCCCTGGTCGCGATGTCTCACGCCCATGGAGATCGCGAACGTCCATCGCTGGCCCGTGATGTCGCTCCCTTCCGGGACCGGCACGATTGCAAGCGGCACCGACTCGCGAGGCGCGAAGTAGCCCGCGAGCGGACCCCACACGATCGCCACATCCACTTCTCCCTTCGCCACCGCCTCGATCAGGCGTGCGGGAGGATTGGGACGCGAGTAATCGCCGTAGATCGTGTAGCCTTTCACGTTGTCGATGATTCCCCGCGCGGCCAACGCCTCGGCCGGCGGCGTGTTGTGATAGTCGTCGCCGATGACGTGGATTCCGATCTTGAGCCGGCGAAGCGCACTGTCGGCGAGCGATGTGATGTGGTAGCCGCGATCGCGCCGGTACACGAAGACGTACGAGGACGTGTAGTACGGGCGGGACGTGCGCACCATGTCGTAGGTGGCCGGCACGCCCATGATCAGATCGCACTCACCGGCGTTGAGCGTCGTGCGAACGAAGCCCCGGCGCTGCGGCTTCCAGGTGTAGCGGAGCGGCAGGCCGAGATCACTGGCGAGACGCTCCGCTATCCTGTTCTCGAACCCTTCGCCTTTCTCGTTCGAGAACGGCAGATTGTTGGGATCCGCACAGACCCGAAGCGAAGTCACCGCGGCCGGAACCCGCGAGTCCCGCTGCGCGCTCGCTGCTGGCGCAAAGGCCACGACGCAGGGAAGCGTCACGAGCCACACCGGAACGCCGCATGGGCCGAACATCGAAATCACTGAAGCGCGAATATGTGGACGGCGCCACCAGCCACCGTGTGATCCGGGAGATCGGGCACTGCGCCGACTGCGCCGAGTGCCGCCCATGGATCATCCTTGGAGAGGTTCCCCGGAACGATCGCTCCTACCCAGCCGCCCACGCCGGAATACACCGCCAGATATTGCTTTCCATCCGGCCCGAGGAACGTCATCGGATTGCCAATGATTCCCGATTCGAAGTGGGTTTTCCAGAGCTCCTTTCCGCTCTTCGCATCCACTGCCTTGAAGTCGCCATCCATGGTGCCGTAGAACACCACCCCTCCAGCCGTCGCGAGGGTGCCGCTCCACACCGGGAAGCGCTCGGTGATTCCCCACACCTTCTTGCCGGTTGCCGCATCCCACGCCAGGAACTCACCCCGCGCATCGTTGCCGCCGGGGCCCGCGTACATCTTCACCGCCGCACCTACGTATGGCGTGCCGGCGATGTACTGCGCCTCGATGCCGCCGTAGTCCATGCAGAAGTTCGTCGATGGCGTGTAGAACAGCTTCGTCTGCGGGTCATACGCCGCGGGCTGCTGGTCCTTCGCACCTGCCGAGGATGGACAGATGTCCTTGGTCAGCCTTCCCTGATGCGTCGTCTTTGCCGAGTCGAGTACCGGACGTCCGGTCTTCAAGTCGACGCCCGTCGCCCAGTTGACTGTCTTGAACGGCTGGGCCACCAGCACTTCGCCGGTCGCACGATCGATCGTGTACGCGAAGCCGTTTCGATCGAAGTGGACCAGGACCGCGCGGGTTCGCCCGCCGATCGGAATGTCGGCGAGAATGTTCTCGTTCACGCCATCGTAGTCCCACATGTCATGAGGCGTGAACTGATACGCCCACTTGGCGTGACCCGTCTCGGGATCGCGCGCCCAAACGGTGGTCGCCCACAGGTTATCACCGGGGCGCATGTCGGGATTCCACACCCCGGGGTTGGAGGTGCCGTAGTAGATCAGGTTCAGCTTCGGATCGTACGATACCCAACCCCAGGCTGCCGCGCCTCCGATCTTCCACTGATCGCCGCGCCAGCTCTTCACTCCCATGTCCGTTCCACGCATCCAGCCGTAGAACGGCTTGAAGTCCGAGCCGATCAGCACGTCCTTGTCGGGACCGGTGTTGCGTGCCCGCCAGATCTCCTTGCCGGTCTTGACGTCCAGCGCGGCGGCCCACCCCCAGACTCCCATCTCGCCGCCGCTGTTGCCGACGATGACTTTGTCCTTCACGACGAGCGGCGCCATCGTCATCGTCGAGCCCTTGTTCACGTCGTCCAGCTTGGTGCGCCAGACTTCCTTTCCCGTGTTCGCGTCGACGGCGATGGTGTGATTGTCGAGCAGGTTGTAGATGATCTTGCCGTCGGCGTACACGGCGCCGCGGTTCACGTTGTCGCAGCACGCTTTCCCGGGCGCAGCGGCGTCGATCGGCGCGCGATACTCCCACTTCTTGGGGAAGCCGGGCTTGGTGAGGTCGAAGGCGAACAGGATGTTGGGAAAGGGCGTGACGACGTACATGGTGTTGTTGATCACCAGCGGCTGCCCTTCGTGCCCGTCCTTGATCCCCGTCGTGAAGCTCCAGATCTCCTTCAACTTGCCGACGTTGCTGGTCGTGATCTGGTCTATCGAGCTATAGCGCGTAGAGGCGAAATCACCAGCCGGCGTAGTCCAATCGCCTGTGCGAGCGGCCGATCCGGCTTGCGGCGCGCCTGCCGCCATGGCATCGCCCTGTGCGGCTGCGACGCCGGGAGATGCCGCGAGCATCACTGCGCCGAGCGCGCCGGCCATGGCAGCAACTGGAAAACATCTCATGCTTGTATCTCCGCGAAAAAGTCGAACCGCCCGCGTGCGCCGTGCTTCGGCGAATGAGAGCCCGCATGGATCGAGCGCACAGCGCGGAGACTAGCCGATCATTTGTGAAAAAAGCATGAAGACGTCGCGAAGCTTCGCTCAGCACGGCAGTGCGACCTTCGCTCACTTGAGTTTCGAGCGGACGACTGCGGCGAGCACGACAGCTTCATTGCGCAGCTCGTCCCGCGCACCGTACACGAGAGTGACGCGGCCGCGCGAGGCCCGCGTCGCGATCTCGCGAACGAGATCGGCGTGCGCCCGAAGCTCCTGCCTGTAGCGCTTCCGGAACTCGGGCCACTTGTCGGGATCGTGAGCGAACCAGCGTCGGAGCTCGGTGGAAGGGGCGATCTCCTTCATCCACTCGTCGAGCGCGGCCTTCTCCTTCGTCAGCCCGCGCGGCCACAGACGATCCACGAGAATGCGCCGGCCGTCGCTGCGAGCGGCCGGCTCGTACACCCGCTTCAGTTGCAGCACGTCGGCCTTCTGTGCATGATCAGGCGCCCTTTAAGACATGCGCTGCCTCATGCTCGCTCGCGTGCTCCGCTTGATATTCCGAGATCGTGTCCAGAGCCAGCGCCGAATGTGCGTAAGCGCCGCCGGCGCGCATCTCCGCCGCGACCCAGATCGCTTCCATGATCGCCGCGGGCGTTGCTCCTTCTCGAATCGCGGCCTTCGTATGGCTCCGTATGCAGTACGGACACTGCGTCACGTGCGCCACGGCGACCGCGATCAACTGCTTCGTGACGACCGGGAGCTCACCCTCGGCGAACACGCTTCGGCTGAACGCGCGAAAGGCCTCGGCCGGCCCCGGTGCCAGGCGACTTCGCTGCTCGGCGATGGCAGCCGTCGCCTGCGGATAGAGGTGATCATGTTCAGACATGGAGTGCTCCAGGTAAGTTGAGCTCACGAGCGTGTTGCGCATTCTTCCCGCCCGTGATCGTTTCGGAGGTTAATCGGAACGCGATGAAGAAAGGATGAAGAGCTCGGGAACAGTCGCTTAGCGACATGCCCGCGGTCGCTGAGGAGAATCATTCGCCATGTCCGCACCATCCGTCGCCCAGGCTCCCTCGACACAGGAGCGGCTCAGGGAGCTCGAAGCGAGCACCTCGGCGCTCATCACCGATGTGTCGCTCGAGGGCGTGCTTCATCGCGTGGTACGGGTGGCCGCCAAGGTGATCGGTGCGCGGTATGCGGCCATCGGGGTCATCGGGCCCGATGGAAAGTCGCTGGAAAGCTTCACCACATACGGCATCGACGCGGAGCTCGAAGGCAAGATCGGTCCGCCGCCGAGCGGTCACGGCATTTTGGGGCTAGTGATCCGGGAGGCTCAGCCGATCCGGCTGTCGGATCTGGCCACGCATTCCGATTCGTACGGCTTTCCGCCGCATCACCCGCCAATGCGATCGTTTTTGGGCGTTCCGATCCTGGGAGGCCGCGGCACTTTCGGCAATCTGTACCTCACCGAGAAGATCGGAGGCGATGCGTTTACCGAGGAAGACCAGGACATCGCGATTCTGCTCGCGGCAAAGACAGCAGCTGCGGTAGAGAACGCGCGCCATCACGAGGACAGTGCCAGGCTGCTGGAGGAGGTACATCAGCTGCAGCGCTCGCGGGAGCGGTTCTTCGCCATGGTGAATCACGAGCTTCGGAATGCGCTTGCGGCGGTGTACGGCTGGTCGGAGATCCTGGTTCGAAGACGGGATCCTGCCACCGTTCCGCGTGCCGCGTTCGAAGTCCTGGATTCGGCGCAACATGCGATAGGGCTCATCAACGACTTGCTGGATCTGAGCCGCCTGGACGAGGACCGCCTCAAGCCCATCATCAGAGCGGTCGAGCCACTATCGATGGCGAAGCGTGCGATCGGCCGGGTTACCCCCGCCGCGAATCTCAAACAGACCGCGCTTCAGCTGCTGCCCGAGCCCGACCTGCCGAGCTGCGCGACCGATGCGAGCCGCGTCGAACAGATACTCATCAACCTCCTCGGCAACGCCATCAAGTACGCACCCGAACGAACCACCGTGCAGGTGAGCATTGCGATGCGTGGACGGTTCGTCGTGTATCAAGTCGACGACGAAGGGCCCGGAGTGCCTGCGGAGGAGGTGGAACGCATTTTCGACGTGTACGTGACCAAGGTCGGCGAAGAAACGCGCGGCCTCGGGCTCGGACTGCCGCTCTCCAGGCGGCTCGCGCGCCTGCTCGGCGGTGAGCTTCATGCCGTCGCGCGTCCGGGAGGCGGCGGCCGCTTCATTCTGGAAGTTCCCGCGAGCACAGGATGAAGGGAACTTCACTTCATCTTCCAGCGCGTTTCAGCAACGCTTGCTGAACATACGGCTGTGAGAATCCTCGTGGTGGAAGACGACCGCAAGGTCGCCGGCTTCATCGAGCTCGGGCTGCAGGAGGAAGGCTACGTCGTCGATGTCGCCGGCGACGGCGATGAAGCCTCCTTGCTGGCGCACGTGAACGAATACGACGTGATCCTGCTCGACGTCGTGCTTCCGAGGAAGAACGGCTTTCAAATCGCCGCCGAGCTCCGGCGCGAGGGGCGGAGCACGCCGATTCTCATGCTCACGTCCCGCGATGCTGCTGAGGATGTGGTACGCGGACTGGACGCGGGCGCCGACGACTATCTGGCGAAGCCGTTCCCGTTCGATGTGCTTCTCGCGCGAATCCGGGCGCTCAGCCGTCGCGGCGGCGCGGCGCGACTCGAGGTGCTGCGGTACGGCTCGGTGGAGCTCGACCGGATCCGGCACATCGCGACCGTCAACCACCTGCGACTGGATCTCACGCCCAAGGAGTTTCAGCTCCTCGAATACTTCCTCCTGCATCCGGAGGAGGTAATCCGCCGGACGACGCTTCTGGAAAAAGTATGGGACATGCACTTCGATCCCGGGAGCAACGTCGTCGATGTGCACGTCGGAAATCTGCGCAGAAAGCTGACGGATGCGGCAGGAGAGGTGCTGCTTGCGACGATCCGCGGTGTGGGATTCAGTCTTCGACACGGCGGTGATTCGGGAGATTTCGCAGACCAGAGCTGAGCGTGTGCACCCGTCAGCCGGCCCCCTCATTTTTCCAGCTGTGCGACTTGCTGTGGCGAGATGTACCAGACGATGACGTGGTAGTGCGGCTCGGGAACTCCCGGATGACCAGCGCTATAGACGATGTCCACATGATCGACGCGCTTCTGGGCGACTTGCAAGTCGCTGAATGCCTTGTGCGCATTCAGGTCGCCGAGCGGAATCATGTAGACCGAGCTCACCAGCGTTCCGCGATGATCGTAGGCGAGAAACGGCCCTGCGGGAACCGTGGTCGGATCGACGTAGAGCGTGCCGAGCCCGGGGATCTTTTCGGGAAACAGCAGTGGCTCGCTGAACTTCCTGTCGGGTGCTTTGCTCGAGCGTGTCGTCGTATCGGCCGGTCGAAACCGATCAGCGCCATCACGTGGCGTGGTATTCTGTGCCGCCGCGATGGCGGGCGAGGCGGCAAGCATGGCGACTGCGAGCATGCCGGTGAGAACAGCAGTTGAAGAACGTTGCATCTCTGGCTCCGCGTGAAAGCTGAGCGGCGCCGGGTTCGCGTGCTTCCTCGAGTACGCGCTCGGACTCCCAGCTCGTTACGCAGACTAGACGGCTGGTCGTGAAGAAAATATGAAGCGGTTGGGAAGCTCGTCTCAGGCAACGGGACGGGGAGACCGACGCTGCCTTACTTCTGCCCTCGATCCGTCTAGTCGAGAAACGGAATCACGAGTGGAGTGCTGCGCGCGCGCCCCGAGGGGCTGCGCAGCGGCGGCCACCGGCGCATCGCGTTGTCGAGCGCGGCCACTCGCGACGCTGCACGCAGTGGATCGGCCGTCTGCTCCGTGCAGTATGCGCGCAGCTCGGCGCCGCTCTCGATGATCGAGCCGCTGGACTCGGACGCGATCATTCCGTCTGTACTCTCGCTCGCATGGTACTCCCGAACCAGGTAGCGGCCATTGTCGAGCAGGAGGATGTCCACACTCTCCCAGCACGCCAGGCCGTCAGCATCCATCGAATCCGCGGCTTGCGAGCCGAGCTCCCACCCCGGAATCGTGAACGACATTCCATCGACGGTGACCGCAAGCGGCGCAGGCTCTCCGAAGAGCTGTTTTGCGAGGACCACGGCATCGGGGTCGCCGCCGGGTGTCGCGAGCAGTGTCGCGGGGTTTACCGGCGGAGCGGCGGTGCACGACGCGGCCGAGCGCGTCCCGGGGCCGGCGTCCTCGAGCATCGTCAGCGGATCGACAATGATGATGTCGTCCAGCTCACGCCTTTGCGCCGAATCGGCGTACCGCGCCATGAAGGACAGGTGGACGGGGGCTGAAGGGTGGAAGAAGCTGACTGCCGTGCTCGCCATGCGACTTTCGCACCACTGTTGCGCCTACACTCAACCCATTGCGCCGTTTTGATTTAACTATCCAGCTCGCCCTCACGCCTGGCCTGGAACCGGCGGCGTTGTGCACTTAGTGTTGCACTTTGCTCCAGCGGCGTTTCGTCAGCCGCGAGCGGCGCGATAACGGCTGATGAGTGCGTTGGTAGACGAGTCATGCGCCGGCGCGGTATCGGCACTGGGGGCAAGGTCGGCCGCGATCCGGGTGGCGAGCGTCTTCCCCAGCTCCACGCCCCACTGATCGAACGAGTCGATGTCCCAGATCACGCCCTGGGTGAACACGGAGTGCTCGTAGAGCGCGATGAGCGCGCCGAGCGTGGCGGGGGTGAGAAGGCCTGCCAGGATGACGCTCGATGGGCGGTTGCCCTCGAACACGCGGTGCGGCACGAGCGCTTCCGGGGTTCCTTCGGCTCGCACTTCCGCCGCGGTCTTGCCGAAGGCCAGCGCCGCCGCCTGCGCCAGGAGATTCGCCATCAGCAGATCGTGCTGCGCTCCCATCGGATTGAGTGAGTGCATGAAGCCGATGAAGTCGACGGGAACGAGCGGTGTTCCCTGATGGAGCAGCTGATGAAAGGAGTGCTGCCCGTTCGTGCCCGGCTCGCCCCAGATCACCGGAGATGTGGCGTAGCGCACGCGCGCGCCGCTCAGCGTGACCGACTTGCCGTTGCTCTCCATGATGAGCTGCTGCAGGTATGCCGGGAGGCGTGCGAGATACTGATCGTACGGAAGCACCGCGGCCGACTGCGTGCCGAAAAAATCCGTGTACCAGATGCCGAGCAGCGCATGGAGCACAGGAAGATTCTGCTCGAGCGGCGCATCGCGAAAATGCCCATCCATCGTGCGCATGCCGCCGAGCATCTCGCCGAAGCTGTCGGGGCCGATCGCGATCATCGTCGAGAGACCGATGGCCGAGTCCATCGAGTAGCGACCGCCAACCCAGTCCCAGAATCCGAACATGTTGGCGGGATCGATGCCGAACTCCCGCACCGCGTGCTCGTTCGTCGACACGGCGACGAAGTGGCGCGCGACCGCGCGAGGATCGCCGAGCGCTCCGATGATCCAGTCGCGAGCGACGGCGGCGTTGGTCATCGTCTCGATCGTCGTGAACGTTTTCGACGACACGATGAACAGCGTCTGCGCCGGATCGAGATCGCGCGTTGCCTCCGCGAAGTCGGTTGCGTCGACGTTCGAGACGAAGCGCACGGTGAGATCGCGCTGCGCGAAGTGCGCGAGCGCGCGATACGCCATCGCGGGCCCGAGATCGGAGCCGCCGATGCCGATGTTGACGATGTTCCGGATGCGGCTGCCGGTGAATCCCTTCCACGCACCGCCCCGCACGGCGGTCGCGAAGGCACGCATGCGGTCGAGCACCTCGTGCACGAGAGGAACCACGTTCACACCATCGACGGTGATCGTCGCTTCGCGGGGCGCACGAAGCGCGGTGTGCAGCACGGCGCGATGCTCGGTGATGTTGATCTTCTCGCCCGAGAACATGGCCATCCTGCGCTCGACGAGCCCGCACTCGCGCGCGAGAGCCACGAGCAGCGCGATCGTCTCGGGGGTTGCGCGATGCTTCGAGTAGTCGAGAAAGAGCGATGCGCCGGAGGCGGTCATGCGCGTGCCGCGCTCCGGATCCGCGGCGAAGAGCTCGCGGAGGTGCACATCCCTGATCGCTTCGTGATGCGCGGCGAGCGCCTGCCATGCCGGGCGCGTCGTGAGAGTCGCGGCTGAGGCGCTCACGTGAGCAGCGATTCCCCGCCCGGCGGAGCGCTGCCGGCGGTCCAGCGTGGAAAGGTGCCGAGCAGGCGATAGGTCATCGCTGCCTTGCGCACGGCCTCGAGCGCGCGTGCGGCGTGCGGATCGCCCGCGTCGTGCTCGAACTCGATGTAGTACATGTACTGCCACGGCTCGCGCGTGGGGCGCGCCACGAAGTGCGAGACGTTGAAGCCGCCCTTCGCGAGCGGCTGCAGCGCTGCAATGAGTCCGCCGGCGACGTCGCGCACGGTGCAGAGCGCGGCGCTGCGCGCGGCCGTGCCGGATTCGAGCGGCGCCGGCGTGCGCGCCACTGCGAGAAATCGCATCTGCGTGTCGGGGCGATCCTCGATGCGGTCTACGAGAAGCTCGAGTCCGAAGCGGTCCGCGGCGCGCCTGCTCCCCGCCGCGGCGCGCGTCGGATCTCCGCCCTGCATCACCGCGCGGGCGGCGCCCGCGGTGTCCCACGACGGGACCGGCGTGATGTGCTTGTACCGCTCGAGAAAATGCGCGCACTGCGCGAGCATGAGTGGATGGCTGTGCAGCTGCCTGATCTCCGCGAGAGCGGCGCCGGGAATCCCGAGCACGCACAACCGGATCGGCACGACAGTCTCCGCGGCAATGAGCAGTCCCTCGTGCATCGCGAGGAGATCGTACGCGCTGTCGACGCCGCCCATGAGCGTGCTCTCGATCGGCAGCAGCCCGTAGTCCACGGCGCCCGTTTCCGCCGCATCCATCACGTCCGCGAAGGTACGCATGGGTACCGGCTCCGCCTCCGCCCCCCAGAGCTGCACGATCGCCTCCTCGCTGAACGCACCAGCCTCGCCCTGAAAGGCCACGCGCAGCGGTGAGAGCGTGGCCTGGAGCATCGGCTGGATCTCGGGCTCGGCGAGACCGCGCGTGGTGATGTCGAGCTCCCCATCGAGTAGCTCGCCGGGCGGTGGCAGACTGTCCGGATCGACCGGGAGCTCTTCCGTGCTCAAGACGTGAACACCGTGAATCACTGTTCCTTTTCGAGCGCGGCCGCGGCGCGCTCGACGAGCGCCGCCTCGTTGTTCACCACCGTTGCAACGCGCGTGAGAGCCTCGTCCACGTCGCCGTATTTCTTCTGCTCGATGGCTTCGCGCACGGCTGGCACTGTCTTCACTCCATAGCCGGTGTAGAAGCCCGGGGCGTAGAGGAGATGCTGGAACCACGGGCGCATGGGCAGGCCGCGCTCGTCCGTGAGCACGTGCTCGCTGTGGGTGAGGATCGCGTTCACGCTCGCGAGTGAAGCGCTCGCGCGCGTCGCGCCGCCCTTGCCCAGGGCACTCTCGTACGCCTTCTGGTATGCGGTGGCCGCGCGCGTGAGGGAATCCGCCGCATTCTCGAGGGACGCGAAGGAGATGTGCGGCGGGATCGCGAGCTTCGGCGGCGCGATGGTGGGGTGGTGCGGATCGTTGGTCGCGGCAAACGAGCCTTCGTCGAGCTCGAGATTGCGCTCGCGCGCATCGTCGGCCGCGCTGGATGCGAGCTTCTCGAGCTCGTCGATGTACGTGTGAATCGTCTCCGCGAGATTCGTGTAGTCGTACGGCAGCACATCCGCATCGGCCAGGCGCATCACCGCGGTGCCGACGGTCTGCGAGAGCGCGCGACCGTAGACGAAGGACGTGTCGCTGAAGTGCGTGTACCAGTAGAAGTCATCGTAGATCGAGTGATAGATCCCGGCATCATCCTCGCCGCCGTAGCCGAGGTTGAGCGAGGGAACGCCCAGGTGCTGGAGGAAGGGCGTGAAGTCGGAGCCGGAGCCGAGCGCGCCAATGCGGAGATCGGCGCGATCGCGCGCGTCCTTGCGCTCCTCGGCGTTCCCGTTCTGGATGATTCCCGCCTGCAGCCGCTTCCAGACCGAGAGATGCGTTTCCGGATCCTCGATGTCGCGCGCGACGCCGTTGATGAACTTCTCGAGCACGTGCGATCCTTCCATCTCCAGATAGCCGCGATCGTTCGTGTCGCTGTTGAGATAGGCGACCCCCTTCGTGCGCAGCTCATCGGCGTGCGTCTCCGCCCATTCCGTGGAGCCGAGCAGCCCGGGCTCCTCGCCGTCCCACACGGCGTAGATGATCGTGCGCTTCGGATGCCAGCCCTGCTCGAGGAGCATCCCGAGCGCGCGGGCTTCCTCGAGCTCGTCCACGGTGCCGGCGATGGGATCTTCGGCGCCGTTCACCCAGGCGTCGTGATGGTTGCCGCGAATCACCCACTCATCGGGCTCGGTGCTGCCCGGTATCGTCGCGATGATGTCGTAGAGCGGCTTCTGCGTCCACGTCGACTTGACCTTGAGGTGTACCTTGGCGGGGCCTGCGCCAATGCGATAGGTGATGGGCAGCGCGCCACGCCACGAAGGTGGTGCGAGCGGTCCGCCGAGCGCATCGAGCAGCGGCTGCGCGTCGCCATAGGAGATCGGGAGCACGGGAATCTTCGTGATCGTCTTCGCCTCGGAGATCGGCAGGCGCTTCGCATCCCTGGTGGCCCCGACGCCCGGCGTGAGCGGATCGCCCGGATAGAGCGGCATGTCCTCGACGCTTCCGCGCTGCACGCCCTCGCGCGGACGCATCGGCCCGTTCGGGAAGACCGTGCCGGCCGCGTAGCCGTCATCGCGCGGATCGGAGTAGATGAGGCACCCGAGCGCGCCATGCTCGGCCGCCACCTTCGGCTTGATGCCGCGCCACGAGCCGCCGTAGCGTGCGATCACGATCGCGCCTTTCACCGAGATGTTGTGACGCGCGAGCTCGTCGTAGTCCGCAGGGATTCCGTAGTTCACGTACACGAGCGGCCCGGTGACATCGCCATCGATGGAGTAGGCGTTGTACGTCGGCAGCTGCTCGGCCTTCTGGCTCGACGTCGGATCCTGCGGGTACGCGGGCTCCTGGAGCTTGGCGACGAAGTGCGTGGGCGCCACGAGCTCGACTGCGCGCTCGATCGGGGTGGGGAAGAGCACGCTGAACGTCTCGATGTGCGCATCGAGTCCGTAGCTCTTCATCTGCGCGAGGATCCACTCCGCGTTCACCTTGTCGTACGGCGAGCCGACGTGGTGCGGATGCGCGGTGAGCCGCTGCATCTCCGCACGCATGTTCGCGGGCTGCGGTATCGCCTTGAACTTCTCCTCCCAATCGCGCTCGGTTTTGCTCGAGCTGTCCGAGAAGCCGAGGAGCGTGGGCTGCGGTGCCGGAGTGGCGGCAAGCAGGAGGGCGGCGGCGGCAAGGCCGGACACGATGCGAACGACAGGCACGTGCATGGAGAGATGGGTCCTGAGTATGAGGAGTCTTCCGAAAATGAACCGGAGCGAGGCCGCGCGCCACCCTGCGCTCCGAAAGGCTTTCTACAGGGCGTTGACGATGGCGTCGAGCGCATCCGCCGAGGGGACGGTTCCCTGCGCGATGCGCGCGTTTCCGCCACCCCGCCCGCCGTGCTTCGCGAGCAGCGGCTTGAGCACGGCGCCGGCGTCCACGGCCTCGGGACCCGAGCTCGAGCTCGCGACGAGAATGGTGGGGGGACTTTCCAGCGTGCCGAAGAACAGCACATCGCCGAGTGCGAGCGTTGCCTGGGCAAGAGAGCGCAGCCCCTCGATGGTCAGAGCATTTTCGGGCGCCGGAGTGCCGCCTGGCGATCTCGAGATCTGTCGCACCACGATGCGACGCCGGCCCTTCGCGTCGGGCGGAGTGCCTTCGAACAGCTCGCGCGCCCGGTACCCATCGAGCGCCGCCGACGCCGTTCGTCGCGCGGTCTGTGACGCGCGAAGCTCCTCCGCGAGTGCCTTCGTCTTGGCGACGAGCTCCGAGGGCGCGACACCGAGCGAGAGTGCGAGAGCCGCGGCGAGCTCGTAGTCCGCACGCGCGGCGCGCAGGGCGCGAAGCCCGCACACGAACTCGACCCGCGTCGACTTGCGCACGCGCTCCGTGCCGCGCAGCAGGATTGCTCCGATCTCCGCGGTCGAGTGGACGTGCGTTCCGCCGCACGCGCTTCGATCGAGCGCATCGATGGTGACCACGCGCAGCTCGCCCTCGCGCGGCGGCGGCTTGCGCAGTGCGGTGACCGTGGCCGCGATCTCGAAGGAGACCGTCACGGCGCGCGGCTCCGTGATGGCGGCGTTCGCGTGCTGCTCGGCGGCAAGCAGCGTCTTCTGGGGAAGAGACTCCGTGTCGAGATCGAGTGTGGATGACTCCGCGCCGAAGTGCACGCTCACGGTCTCGAGCTCGAATCGGTCGGCGAAGATCGCCGAGAGGAGATGCTGGCCGGTGTGCTGCTGCATGTGGTCGAAGCGCCGCGTCCAGTCGATCGCGCCGTGAACGCTGTCGGCGGCGGGAGCGGGAGCCGCGAGCACGTGCGCGATGCGATCGTCTTCGTCGACGACGTCCGTTACGGCGATGCCGGCGAGCGTGCCGGTGTCGAACGGCTGGCCGCCGGACGTTGGATAGAAGGCCGTGCGATCGAGGTAGAGCGTGCGGCCGTCGTTCGCGCGATCGACGACGCGCGCATCGAAGTCGCGGAGATAGGCGTCGGTGTAATAGAGTCGTTCCGTCATGCCCGCATCATACAAAGGAATCGCAGCTCGCACGACGGGCGCGGTGGCGCACGCAGCGGTGCGCGGGCATGTTACCGGCTCGCGCATCAGGATCTCTTCAGCATCGACACAATGTCCCGCCGATCGGTTCGCCATTCGCTCCTGGTTCTCGCCGCGCTCGGTGCATGTCATCAGTCCGGTGCTCGCGCTCCCGCGCGTGCGCCGCTGGTACTCGCGCCGGCGGAATCGATGTTTCAGGCGCTCCACCAGGTGAAGGACCGCATCGGCGTGACGAGCGCCCGCGGCTCCAGCGCGGATACCGATGGCACATCGCTCGGAGCGCTGCGGCAGCGATACGCGAGCATCCGCGCACCGCTCGCCGCCGCGCTCGCGTCCATCGACTCCGCCGCGCTCTCACCCGAGGATCAGCACGCGCTCGGCGCGATGCGCGCGGCACTCGCGAGCGGGGTGCGCTCGGATGCGGATGCGACGGATGCTGCCGGCGACAGCGCGGGCGCCAGCGTCGCGTGCGACTACGACCCCGCGCGCCTGGCGCAGGGCGACTCGGCCTACGAGCGGCTGCGCGCGCGCATCTACGCGTGCTACACGCGCGCGGTGCAGAGCGTGCGCTTCGACGGACGGACGCTCGACCGGCTCACCGCGATCGGCATGCTGGCCCGGATGGACGATCGCGACGCGCGCCACCGGCTGTTTCTGGCGATCGACACGATCTGGCGAAGCATGAATGGCGACGACGGAATCCACAGCCCGTACCGGCGGTTCGTGAAGCTCAGCGCGGCGCGGTGGCGCGCGAACGGCTCTCCGGTGGACGAGGAAGCGCGCGTGCTGGGAATAAACCCGGCCGACATGGAGAAGTGGCTCGTCTCGGTGCTCGAGGAGTGGAGGGTGAGCACGCCCGCAACGATGATCGAGCCATGGGATTGGCATTATCAGGCCGGAGCGGCGAGCCGCGCGCTCAGCGACCGCATTCCGCTGGATGATCTCGGCGTGCTGAACGCGCGCTATTTCCGCGATCTGGGCGCGGACCTCGCGGCGCTGCACGTGCACTACGATCTCACGCCGCGAGCGGGGAAGACGCCGGTGGCGTTCACGGATTTCGGGGGCAGGCCGCATCTGGTGCAGGGCGTGTGGCAGCCCGGTGAGCCGTGGGTGTTCGCCACCTATCGCGTGGGCGGCCTCGATAATCTGAACGAGCTGCTGCACGAGAGCGGGCACGCCGTGCACATAGCGGCCATCCACCAACGCCCGGCATTTCTCGACTGGCCCGACAACGATGCACTGACGGAGGGGTTGGGCGATGTCGCGGCGCTCGAGGTATACGAGCCGCGCTGGCAGATGCACTATCTGGGCGACTCGGTGCCGACATCACTCGGGCTGCGCGGCCGCTATGGCGGAATCGTGCTCGACATCGCCTGGTCGCTGTTCGAGGTGCGAACGCATCGCGACCCGGACGCTGATCCGAACGTGGTGTGGGGCGACATCACGAGCCATTACCTGCACATCACACCGCACCCGGAGCTCAGCTGGTGGGCGATGCGCGGCCAGCTCATCGACGAGCCTGGCTACATGGCGAACTATGCGATCGGCTCGATCATCATTGCCGACATCCGCGCACGCGTGCGCCAGCTGCACGGCGATTTCACCACGGGCGATCCGACGTGGTACGCGTTCATGACGGACCACATCTACCGCTTCGGGCTCTCGCGAACCTCGGCGGACGTGGTCACGAATTTCCTGGGGCGTCCCATCAGCGCCAACGCCATTCTCACCGACATGCGGCGAATGAAGGACGGGCGGTAGGTATGCGCCACGCCTTGTTTGTCACCTGCTTCTCTCAGCTCTTCTGTTTGCTGAACCTGTCCAGCGCCGCGCGCTCGGCGGGTGTGAGACTGTCGATTCCCTTGAGGCCGATCTTGTCGAGCAGGCGATCGACTTCCTGACGGTTGATCTCGTGCAGCTCGCTGCGCGGAATCGTGGACCACCGGCGCATGTCGTCACCGCGTGGGGGCGATGGCTGTCTCACCTGCGCGCGTACGGGAGCCGACTTCGCAGGGCGTGCGCGCGTGCGTCCGCCCGTGTGCTCCAGCACGAAGAGATAGACAGCCGCGCCCAGGAGGCCGCCCAGATGCGCCAGGTGCGCGATGCCGGGCTCGAAGCCGCCGAGGCCGAAGAGCGACAGGACCACCGTGAGGACGACCACCCAGCGAACCTGGATCGGGAGGACGCCATAGATGAAGACGCGGTCGAGAGGCCAGAAGCGCGCGTACGCGAGCTCGACTCCGAGTACGGCGCCCGATGCGCCCAGGATCGCGACGTCGGGCGCGAACACCGAAAAGAGTGCACCCGTCAACCCGGCGATCAGGTAGAGCGCGATGAAGTGGCTGCTGCCGATTCGCTCCTCCACGCGAGGCCCGAAGAAGTAGAGCACGATCATGTTGAAGAGGATGTGCCAGAAGCCCCCATGGATGAACATGTAGGTGATCGGCGCCCATGGCGTGGCCAATATGTGCGCGGGAACGAACACCAGCATCCGCGTGAGCTCGGGATAGCCGAGCTGCAACAGGAAGACGCCGACGTTCGCGATGAGCAGTCGTTTGACCCAGGGTGTCATGGACGTAGGCTACGGGGCCGCCGAATGATTTTCCAGAGCGCTCGCGCGCTTATCTTGTGCCATGCCTGAAACCACCCCCGACAGAGGGGCACTGCGGGTATTGCAGAGCGGCGCGATCGCAATCGTGCTTGCCGCCGCGACCTACAAGCTATTCGAGCTGGATCGATATTTTGTTCCAAAGGAGCTCGCACTCCATCTCACCGCGCTCGCCGCGATCATCGCGTGTCTGCAGGGAGCGCGCCGCCTCGAGCTCACGCGCGTCGAAAGCCTGTTCGGCGTCTTTCTCCTGCTCGGGATCATCTCGGCTGTTCTCGCCACGAACCCTTGGGCGGCGGTGCGCGCGGTCGGAATCACCTTCTCCGGGCTCGTCATTCTCCGTGCAGCGCGCGCGACCTCCGAATCCGGATCGCGGTCGCCGCTCCTTGCCGTGCTCACCGGTGCGATCGTGCTCGCGTCCGGCACGTCGCTCCTCCAGGCCTACGGCGTCACGAGCGGCTACTTCTCGCTGAACCGCTCGCCGGGCGGAACGTTCGGCAACCGAAATTTCGTGGCCCATCTGGTCGCGATCGGCGCGCCGGCGCTTCTCCTGCTGCTCGTGCTCGCCGCGCGCGCGAGAGAGATACTCGCCGCGAGCATCGGCGTGGCGATCCTTGCCGCCGCGCTCGTGCTGTCGCGGAGCCGGGCCGCGATGCTCGCAGTGCTCGCCGCCTGCCTCGTTCTCGCCCTCGGCATGTGGGTGGCGCAGCGCCGCTGGCGCGATCCGCGGATCGCGCGACGCTCTCCGCTCGCCGCCGCCTTCGCCGCGCTGGGCGCTGCCGCTGCGATCCTCGTTCCGAACACGCTCAACTGGAGGAGCGATTCGCCCTATCTCGACACGGTGACCGGTGTCGTCAACTATCGCGAGGGAAGCGGTCACGGTCGGCTCGTCCAGTACGGCACCTCGCTCAAGCTCGCGGCGCAGCATCCGCTGCTCGGCGTGGGCCCCGGCAACTGGGCGGTCGCCTATCCGAGGGTCGCTGCCAAGGGCGATCCGTCGATGGACCGCGACGATGGCATGACATCGAATCCGTGGCCGAGCAGCGACTGGATCGCCATGCTCGCGGAGCGCGGACTACCGGCCACCCTTGCCTTCGTGCTCGCGCTCATCGGCCTCGTCGTGCTGTCCCTTCGCGCGATGCGAAATGCGCTGGATCTGGACGAGCTCCTTCCGCCGCTCACACTGCTCGCGACGCTCGCGGCGACGATCGTCGTCGGCTGCTTCGATGCGTCGCTCCTGCTCGCCGCTCCGACGCTGTTCGTGTTCGCACTTTTTGGCGCGCTCTCCCCACCGGCGGCGACGCGCGTGTCCGTCCCGCTCTCGACCGCCACCACGCGCGGCCTGGCGCTGGCTGGGGGTGTGTGCGCAGTCGCGTTCCTGCTCTCGCTGCGCTCGGTCTCGCAGCTCGTGGCGATGGGAATGTTCTCATCCGCCAACACGGTCGCCGAGTACGATCACGCCGCGATCGCGGATCCGGGGAGCTACCGAATCCAGATGCGCATCGCCGAGCTCGGGGCCGAGCGTGCGCGATGCGATCTGGTGAAGCGGCACGCGATGCGTGCGCACGATCTCTTTCCCGCCGCTCCCGAGCCCGCACACCTGCTCGCCGGGTGCGGGGTGCGCATCAAGCGCCGATGAGCTCGAGCGCCGCGCGATCGCGCGCGAGCGGCTCCGGGATCCAGCAGTGCATGCCCACGGCGCGAAGTCCCGCATCTTCGAACGCGCGTCGATAGAACGAGGGTGAGCGCCTTAGATAGCCGTGCAGGTCGCCCTCGATGTCATCGGCGCTCGTGAACAGCCCGAGGTACGCGATGCCGCGCAGCCGCTTCGCGAGCGCGTGCATCCCGCGCCGCAGCGTTGGAGCGGGAACGTAGTGAAGGACGTCGTTGCAGATCACGATGTCGAAGTGCTCACGGATGCCTGAGCCATCCAGCGAGGCGAGGTCGCCCTGGCGAATGTTGCGTCGCGTGCCGTAGCGCTCCACCGCGTACGCGCTCGGCTCGATCCCGAGGTACTCGAGATGCGGGCGCTCGCGCCGCAGCGCCGCGCGCCAGAGCCCCTCGCCACAGCCCACATCGAGTGCGTTTCGCGCGCGGCGTCCGAGCAGCTGCTCGTCGAGCGCGATGATCGTGCGGGCGATGCGCGCGCGCTCGGCCGCGGTGGAGATCCGATGCCGAGGGTGACGGTACCAGCGATCGTAGTACGCCTGGCCGAAGCCGTCGCTCAGCTGGCGCTCCGCGGGATCTCGACGCGCTCGGGCGTGGCGCCCTGCACCTTGAGCAGGTAGCGCTGCGACTCGGAGATGCGCTCGACCTCGATCGAGACAGACTCGATGCCCTGCTCGATGCGCTCCAGCCGCGCGCCGAACTCCGCGGGCATTGCCGGCTTGATCGCGCGCCGCTCGATGACGCTGCCGAGCGCGCGCGCGAGCGGCTTCCCGACGGCGATGACGGCGATCATGAGAAAGAGAGCGTAGCCGAGGTTCTCGAGCCGCGGCGGAATGTCGAGTGGTGGATCGATGGGCACCGACGTGCCGGTCTCGACTTGCGGAAGGGGCGCGAGCGGGGCAAGCGGGGCAATCGCCGGGATGGGCGCGCCAGGCGTATGGATGGTGACCACCTTGCCGTTCTTCGTGGTGATCGTGACTTCCTTCCCGTTTTGATCGATGACGACGCCCTTGGCCTGCTGTGCCGCGGCATCCGCGGCGCTCTTCGCGGCCTGCTCGGACATCCCCGCCTGCCTGAGCTGCTGATTCACCTGCGCCCGGACCTGCGCGGCGATATCGGTGGCCGACTGGTCGGCTGGTGGCGTCGACGTCTGGGTTGACGTCTGCTGGAGCGCGTGGGGCATCGTGATCCTCTTGGGTTGGCATGTCCGACCCTGCTACCTACGTCATTCAGCGTCGTCCTGTTTCGGGAGGCCGGTGACAGTTGCTGCTCACTCCGCCACCCGTATATTCGGCCACCGGAGGGCTTCGTGCACCCCCACCGCAAAGAGGAAGGGCGTAATGGACTGGACGATCATCGGCGTCAATTTCCTGTACGCCGCGCTGGGCATCGTGCTCATGTGGGTGGCGTACCGCCTGTTCGATCGCCTCACGCCGCAGGTGGACTTCGCGGATGAGCTGAAGAAGGGGAACGTCGCCGTGGCGATCTTCATTGCCGCCCTGTTCATAGCCATCGCGCTCATTGTGGGACGCGCGCTCAATTAGGGATCGTGTGAGCACCGCGTCCCGCGCCGTGCTGTGCGCAGCGCTCGTTGCGATCGCGAGCTCGGCGAGCCCGCTCTGCGGTGCAGCGCAGCGCATTCCGTCCGACAGGTACGATTCGTACTTCAAGAAATATGCGAAACGCTATTTCGGAATCGGCTTCGACTGGAAGCTGTTCAAGGCGCAGGGGATGGCGGAAAGCGGGCTCTCGCCCACCGCGAAGAGCTGGGTAGGCGCGCGCGGGATCATGCAGCTCATGCCCTCCACCTACCACGACATCAGCACGCACCGGCCGGAGATGACCTCGATCGATGATCCGCAGTGGAACATCGCTGCGGGAATCATGCACGATCGGGACATGTGGACGCTGTGGAAGGACAGCGTTCCGGATGATGATCGCTGGCGCTTCATGTTCGGCGGCTACAACGCCGGCGAGGGGACGATCTTTCGCGCGCAGGGAGTTGCACGCGCGTCGAAGCTCAACGAGCGCACCTGGCCGAGCATCGAGAGCATCGCGCCCACGGTTCCGCGATGGCGCTACAAGGAAACGCTCGGCTACGTGCGTGCAATCGAGGAGAATCGCAGGCGCCTCTCGCAATTGGCGCCGCACGATTCCGCCGCTCCCTAGAGTACGACCTCTAACGCACGAGCGAGGGGCTCGCGCACTCCCGGCAGATGGTTCGCCCGGTGAGCACGCGCCAGAGCTTCTGCCACCGGGATCCGTGGTAGTGCCGCTCGCACAGCAGCCGGTTGCAGAGAGGGCAGTAGCCGCCCGCACCGGGATCGAACATGGCGCCGCACTTCTCGCACGACGCGACGACCTCTGATCTGCTGAGAAAGGGAACACCCAGCATCGCGACTCCTATCGTGCCGGCTCAGACGAATTCATACGCGCACCCATGCTCCTGCGCGAGGCCGACGAGCATCGTGTTCGCAGGCACGAGCCGCACTCCGGGATTCAGTCCCGCAACGAGCTCCTCGTACACCTTGTCCACCGTCTCGTGCGACGCGAGCGCGAGCTCGCGGGCGATCGCCTTGAGAGCCTTGTCGCACTGAGTGAAAACCGTTCCGCGCGACTGCAGTGCCGTCACGGACGCGCGCTTCGGATCGCCGGCGGGCGCATGCAAAAACACGTTGTGCGCCGCGCCCTCCTTTCCCGCACCATCACTGAGGCGCCATCGATCCGCGAGCTTGTACTTCGCCCACATCGCATCGTTCACGTTGATCGGAAAGCCCGAGCCGGCGATGCTCACCACCGTGTTCACTTCCGGGTACTCGAGCTGGTACACCTCGCGCCACACGTCGAGATAGTTGGCGACGACATGGAGCGGGCCCGGCACGTCCTCGAGCTTCCCGACTTCGAACACCTGGCGATGCTTCCCCTTCAGCTGATCGAGCCAGGCGAGATCCCAGGGTGCGGTCGGCAGGCCCGTGGGCACGACGGCTGCATGGAGACGTTTGCCCGGGAGCAATGGACCGAGAACCGTTGCACCGGCTGCGGCGGCGAGCGTTGCCAGGAAGGTACGGCGAGGGGCCCTCGTTTCGAGCATGTGATTCTCCAGCTCTGAATTGTGATCTAGGTCCGGTCCAGGTTGGCATGTTCAATGCCCCTATGAACTTCGCAGCGGTCCGCACCTTGCTTATCAATCCGCCACTTAGGCCGAACACCGTAGGCCGGGTCCACATTGTAGAATCTCAGGGGGAGCTCATGAAGATGAAACTCATCGCGATCGCGGCGATCGCCCTCTCGCCGGCCGTGGTGTTTGGCCAGACGAGAACTCACATTCGCGTTTCGAAGGACGGTTCGCACGCGACGTCCACCGGCGACGTGACGACGTCACCATCGACAACGACGACGCCGTCCTCGTCGACAACGACCGACTCCTCGTCGATGACGACCCCGTCGTCCACGACGACGACGACAGACTCGTCGTCCATGACGACTCCATCGTCCTCAACGACGACCACAACGCCACCTTCGTCGACGACCACGACCGATTCCTCGATGGGATCGACGGCGCCTTCGTCTTCCACGACGACCGACTCGTCATCGATGAACTCGTCGACCAGCACCACCACCACGCCGTCGACCACCGCAACGCCGACCACCGACTCCACACAGCTCGGCACCGGCGCTCCGGCTCCGACGCCGACGCACAGCCAGCAGACCGACAGTTCGGCCACGACCACCACGCCGCCGAACGCCAGCACGACCACCACCACCACCGACTCCTCGAGCATGTCGGGGACGTCGACGACCGATACGTCGGCCGTCAGAAACTCGGCAACCCCGCAGAGCAATCTGACGGTCTCGCCGATCGACAGCACGAAGATGGGCCTGCCGTCCACGCGTGAGACGCAGCGTGCGGACAGCGCCCGTGCAGCCGCTCGTGACAGCGCGAGCAGGGCCACACCGCCGCGCTGAGCATCACCTCCGGATTCTGCAGCCTGCAAAACGGGGAGAGCGATTCGCTCTCCCCGTTTTGCATCAGCGCTGCAGTCTCGCGAGCTGCTGCGATCGGAATTTCGCGACCTTCGGCCCAATCACGACGCGACAATAGCCCTGATTGGGATTGTTCGTGTAGTAGTCCTGGTGATAGTCCTCGGCCGGATAGAACGGCCCCGCCTCCACCACCTGCGTCACGATCGGATCATCCCAGATCTTCTGCGCATCCACTTCCGCAATCGTTCGCTCGGCCATCGTGCGCTGCTCGGGTGAGTGCACGAAGATGACGGAGCGGTACTGCGCGCCCACATCCGCACCCTGGCGGTTGAGCGTCGTCGGATCGTGCACGCTGAAGAACACGTCGAGGAGATCGTGGTAGCTGATCTGCTGCGGGTCGAAGGTGATCTGCACGACTTCCGCATGTCCCGTTGCGCCGGTACACACCTGCTCGTACGACGGGTTTGCGCGCGTGCCGCCCGCGTAACCGGAGACGACGCTCGTCACGCCACGCAGCTCGCGGAAGAGTGTGTCGACGCACCAGAAGCATCCGGCGCCCAGTGTGGCGACTTCAGATTGTGCATTTGTCATGGGTGAAATCTAGCGGTTTCCATTGCCGGCATCCGCTGCGCGATCAGGCGCTGAGCGACAGCTGCAGTGTCTCGGAGAACTCGTGCAGTCGAATCGGCAATGCGATCGACTGCAGTCCGCGCTCGGCCGCGAGATCAGCCACCTCCGCGCGTGAGCGCGAGGGCGTGAAGAGCAGCACAGTGGCCCCGACGCTGGCGGCGGCCCGATAGGCATCGTCCTCGCACGCCTCATCGTGCTCGCAATCCAGGAGGAGCAGGTGCGGACGCACGCGCGCGATCGATGTGGCGACCGTCTCGTCGTCGCGTGGCTGAGCCGCATGGTGCCCAGAGAGGTCCACGAGGGAGCACATGAGCGTCTGGATGAGCGGCTCCCTGGCGATGACCAGGATCGTGCTCGGCGTCTGCGACAACGGGACCTGCACAGCTGGAGGGGCAATCCTCCGTCTACAACGCAATCAGCGGTCCACAAGCCCCGAACCCGGTAAGCTGCCCGTCAGGGGCTGGAGCTGTTCGCGCCCATTGCCGTCCGGGCCTTGTGCGGCTGCGCCGCGTACTCGCTCGGATAGTAGAACCGGAAGGCCCGCCGGTCGCACTGGATGATTCCATACTCGTCGCCGCGGGCGAGCAGCTCCTCGTAGTCCGAGCGGCTCGGCTGGCAACTGTACGCCAACGGACCGTCGGCCCGGCAGGAGCTCGCGTCGTCGGTGAGACACGTTGCAGGTGTGTGCGTGTGCAGCTCCGGCGTTCCGGTGGCGCACTCGAACTGCACGTGATTGGGATCCTGGCTCGTGGGAGTGGCGGGCTTCACGGCGAGCACGCGAAAGATCGAGTCGATGCCACCGCCCAGCGTGGGACGCGATGAGATTCGCGCCCGCTGCACGCAATAGGCACGTTCGCTCTGCGTGGAGTCATCGGTCCACGCCGCGCGCAGCAGTGCGGTCACGGAGTCGCCCATCACTCCGTAGCGCACCGTCTGAGCCGGCAGCTGCCGCGCGCCCGCGACGAGCATCATCGCGAGAAGCGCGGCACCACGAATACCGTAACGCATCCGCGACCGGTCAACCTCCCTGCGGAAGGAGCTCGACTGTCGACTTGAACGTCTGCTGAATGGGGGCACCTTCCGACTCGTTCATCTTCTCGGTGAGATCCGTGCGCTGCGTCGACTGCCCGCCGAGCAGCACTCCCTTGTCGGTGAAGAACTGCATTCCCGTGACGGTTCCGCTCGTGGTGATCTCCAGCGGCTGGCCGGCTTCCATACCTTTCCCGAGCTGCGCGATCGTCGTGTAGCGATCGATGCGCCACGCGTGCTGACCGCTGACCGTGGTGTCGCCGGCGACCTTGTACGTAGTGACCGAGCTCGAAGTGATGTTGATCGTTCCCACCTTCGGGTGCTCGACCACGGTGTCCGCCCAGCTGGTACCGGGCGCGAGCGGGCGAGGAGGCAGTGGGAGCAGGAAGCGCTTGAGCGCCGTGGCCGTTGCGCCGAGCTTGCCATCGGTCGAGTTGGCTACCGCCGTCAGCGCATAGATGTGTCCCCGCGGAGACATCGTGCCGGTGAACTTCGCCCCTTGCAGCACGGCGATGTCCGGCGGCGGCGCATCGAGTGTCGAGGTGATGCGAATGGAATCCAATGTCATCGCGACCTCGAGCGTATCGGTGGAGTGCGGTCCGACCTCGAGCGAGATCCATTGATTCGTGGTGGTCGAGAAGTCGAACGGCGCACGTCCTCCGCCGAGCGGCTGTGCGCGGGTGCTCACGGTGGTGACGTGGTAACGGAGCTTACCCGGTGCATATGTGGTGGCGCTCTGCGCGAATGCGATGGAAGTCACAATTGCGCTCGCCGAAACGATCAGCGCAATTTGGCGAGCAAAGTTCGAGGACATGCAAACTCCTGGTGCGATATGAGATGCGTGGACCACGCGAGGTCCGGTCGGATCGTCGAATTGAATCGAATTGAACTGAATACCCCGAAAGCAAAAGAATGTCCACTGGGCGCGGGTGAAGCACGCCTCTTGCAAACTCTGCATAGTGAGCCCGGGCGTTGCCGGGGCGCCAGACTATACGGAGGAAGACATGAACCGCTCTCTATCACGCTTCACCATCGCCTCGGCCGTTGCAGCATGCACTGTGCTCGCCGCGTGCCAAAAAAAGGGCGATGTGGCTACGAGTGACACTACGGCTGCGTCCGCCATGAACAACCCCACCGACACTTCTGCATCAGGCGGAGCGGTGGCGACTCCCAAGAACGACTGGACGGATGCGCAGATTCTCGCCTTCGCGGCCACAGCGAACGCGGGTGAGGTCCAGGAAGGGCAGCTGGCGGAGCACAAGGCCACCAACCCGGCGGTGAAGAACTTCGCGAAGCTCATGGTCACCGATCACACGAAGATGCTCGCCGATACGCGTGCACTCGAGAAGAAGCTCGCGATCACGCCCGACAGCTCGAAGGATGATGTGAAGGATCTCGCGAAGAGCGGCCAGGACGACGTCAAGGATCTGACGAACAAGAAGGCCGGCAAGGATTGGGACGAGGACTACATCGGCAAGCAGGTCGACGACCACCAGAAGGTGCTCGACAAGCTCAATGACGCCGTGCAGTCGGCGAAATCGGCCGACGTGAAGAACGCGGTCAACGAGTCGATCGCGAAGGTGCAGGGTCACCTGACACAGGCGAAGGCGATCAAGGACAACACGCTCAAGAGCTGACCGCTTCAACCACCTCCTCGTGGGAAAAGCGGCACGCCCACAGTGGCGTGCCGCTTTTCTGCATTCGTCCACCTTCTCGCACGCGTCGATGAGGTAGGCGCGCAGCAGCAGCGACCGGAACGCATCGGGAGGACGGGTGGCGACGGGAGCCATCATCACCCAGAACTTCCGCGCGGCGAGCGGATCGCCGAGCTTGAGCTTCGCAACCATGCCACCCTCGCGGATCTCGTCCGCGGACATCCATGCGTCGTACACGAGCGCCGCGGGAGCGAGTGAGTCGGCGAGCGCGGAGGCGGCCTTGAAGTCCCACCCCGCGAGTGCGTGCCGCATCTCGATCGACTGGCGCGCCCGCGCGGGCGCATGCGTGCGGGCCATGTACAGTGCGAGCAGCGCGTAGTAGCTCTCGTCGGTCACCCCCGCCGTGCCCGCGTGGATGTATCGCTCCACGTCCAGTGCCGAGTTGGTCCACCGCTTCCAGTCCGGGGGCGCCACGCCGGATGCGAGGGTCGAGCTCAGCTCCCACTGCCGCTGCCTCGCATCGCGCACATCCGTGCCGCCAGCGCTGTCCGGCTCCGCCACGTACCATGGATTACGAAGCGCCGCGCCAAGGTTGAGCGCGTGCATCTGCCAGATCTCGGGCACGGCAGTGTGCGGTGCATCATCGAACGGGCGGCGATCGCCGAACATCGCCGCCACGGCATCGAAGCGCTCGACGCGCAGGGTGCCGAAGCCGCTGGCAGTCTCCCGCTTGAAGCGCGCGCGCTCGGCGCCGAGATCGAGCACGGGGCGATAGTCCGAGTTGGGCGTGCCGTAGTGATCCAGGAGCGGTGCGAGCTCGCGGCGATCGAGCAGGTGCGTGGCGTTGAGCGAGCTCGCGGTGAATGGCACGACACCCTTCAGATCCGATGCGATCCCCGGCGACGAGATGATGCTCCAGTCGGCTGGCGGAAGCTCGGGAAGATTCGAAGCCACGATCAGCATGTCATCGTTCGACGTGAGATACACCGAGTACGATGCGAAATTCCTGTGAATGGCGGAGAGCACGCTGAGCACGAGTCCATCGTTGATCTCGTAGAGATGCAGCCACTGGCCGAACACGCCCCGCGGCGTGAGATAGCCGCGCACGCGGTGATAGAACTCATCGGTGAACAATCCGGCCACGCCGCTCACCCACGGATTGCTCGGCTCCGAGATGATCACGTCGTACTTGCGCGCGTCGGTGGCGAAGAAGGACTTCGCATCATCGACCACGAAGCGCGAGCGCGGGTCGTCGAACACGCGCCGGTTCGCGGGATAGAACATGCGCGAGCCGGCGATCATCTGCGGCTCGATCTCGATCGTCACCGCCTGTTGCAGCGTCGAGCTGCCGAGCAGGAAATGCGAGGTCATTCCCGACCCTTCGCCGATGATCGCGGCCAGCTTCGCCTTCGGCATGTGCGCGAGCGTGATCACGGGGATGAGCACCTGAGTCGAGATGTCGCCGTTCAGCACGCGCTGTTGGGCCGTGTCGCGCGCCGTGAACCAGGCGTGGTCCACCGAGGCATCGGGCTTTCCGTTGGTCGCGATCCACGTGAAGCTGTCGGCGAGCGTGCGACCCACGGCAACCGTGGCCGTGCGTCCGTCGCGGTAGAAAATGATCTGGCGACCCGTGGGATCCGGCAGGCTCCCGTAGCGATAGACGCCGCTCGAGAGCATGACCTCATCGAAGCGATTGAAGACCATGGACGCGAGCGCGGCGATCGTCATTCCAACTGCGGCAATGTAGGCAAGCTGCTGCCGACGCTGCACGCTCGGCCCCGAGACTCGAAGGAGCAGCACGCCCAGCGCCATGTCGAGCACCGCGCCCTCGATCAGGAGCGCCTTGAGACCGACCAGCGGCAGGAGAATGAGCCCCGCCATGATGACGCCGACGATCGAGCCGAGCGTGTTCACCGCGTAGACGTTCCCGATCGCGCGCTCGCCCTCACCGCGGCGCATGAGCATCCGCGTGATGAGCGGAAGTGTCATCCCCGCGCAGAAGGTGGAAGGCAGCATGACGACGATGCACGCGAAGTACCGCGCGATCGTGAAGATGTCGTAGCCGCCATCGTTCAGCTTGAGCGCCGTGATCAGCGACGCGGTCCATTGAAAGCCCGCGAGATACACGGGAATGGTCGCGAGCGCCGCGAGCCCCATCACGCACTGCACGATGCCGAGCGCGCGCACGGGATCCGCGAAGCTGTCGGCGCGCGACCGGATCCAGCGCGCGCCGAGCGCGAGCCCCAGAATGAACGCGGAGAGCATCAGTTCGAACGAGTGCGTCGCGCTGCCGAGGAGAAGCGAGAGCATTCGGATCCACGAGATCTCGTAGATGAACGACGCGATCGCGGTCCCGAACGCGACGATCAGCAGCAGGCGCGCGATGCCGGGCGGAATGCGCTCGGCCTCGGGTGACGTTTCCTTTCGCACCCATGCCTCTGCGGGCCCGGGCGCCGCCTCGAGCACGCCGAAGTGCGATCCGGAGCGTGCGACTCCGAGCGCGATGAGAAACACGACGAGGTTCACGATCGCGGCGACATCGAGCGTGAACGGGAGGCCGCCCAGGTTGAGCAGCCAGAAGCCCGCAATGAGCACGCCGGCGGCACCGCCGATGCTGTTCGCGAAGTAGAGCTGCGCGAGCACGCGGCCGGGGCGGCGCGGCACGATCCGCAGCACACCCGCGCTCATGAGCGGGAAGGTGGCGCCCAGGAGAATGGACTGCGGAAGGATGAGCAGCGCGGCGAGCGTCCATTTGAGGATGACCACCGCGTGTGGCGAGCCGGCGAGCGCAGGAAAGAGATGGTCGTATGCGCCGTTCGTCGTCGCCACGAAAATGTCGTGGAATTCGAAGCCGATCAGGCCGATCGCGAGCTCGACGAAGGCGTACGTGGCGAGCGGGTCGCGCAGCGTTTCCGAAACTCTTCCTACGACGAATGCGCCGGCGGACATGCCGCCGAGGAAAATGATGAGCACGATGATCTGTGCGTACGCGCCGTGCCCGACGAACAGCCCCAGATACCTCGTCCAGATCGATTCGTAGATCAGTCCCGCTGCGCCGGAGAGAACGAAGACGAGCGTGAGAAGAATCGGCATTCGCTTAGGCGCGCTCAGGGGCGAGAGTGCAGGTTCTATAGTGTGATGAAGGGACGTACGACGACGAGTGAGTGACGTGGAATGTCATTTCGACTGCGCCGAGCGCGAATCACAGCGGGACGAGCGGGACCGGCGCCCGGCAAGCGGGCGGCGCACGGAGAGCGCCATCAGTCGGTGCTGGGTGAGAACGGTGCGCCCGGAGAGCGGGATGTGTTTGGTTGGCAATGGAAGCGGGAGTGGAAGCAGCTGCAGGGACGCTCTCCCCCTGCCGTTTTCAGTCAAAAATGAGCTGCTTCTCTCCCGAGCGAGCATCATGCCGAGGGGCTCGTAGCGGTTTTGCCGTCTCGTTCGATCCGTTTTCAATCCGTTTTTTCATCCGTATCTCAAGATGTTAGTGCCAGCCCGAGCGGCTGTTGCCGTTCTGGTCAGGCGCGCACGATTCAGGCATCAACAATTTTGGAAGTACGAATGGAACGGATCGAACGGATGAGAAAACGGAGCGATCGCTGCTCGGCGATGGGGCGGCTCGCGTGGCGAGTGTTGCTTCCTTGGTTGGCAATTGAAGCAGCAGAAGTCTGCGCGTCGGCGGTTCTCTGGACGCGATTGGCCGAGTTGCGTCCGGTGAGCGCGGCTCGATTGTACTGATTCCATGAGCTCGGCTCACCGGCGGGCGCGGGCGCGGAGCCCTTCGTTGCGGGGCCGATGCTCGCAGGGCTATCTTGTGCGGTGAGACAGGGCGCCGCGAGGGCGCTCGAGGGCATCGGCCGCCACTTCCACCAGGCCGAACGCGAGGAACGTGATGTCGAGGCGAACGCAGAGCGTAGTGCTCGTTGGTGGCTGGATCTTTTCGATCGCCCTGTTCGTGTTCATGTACGTCACCTACTACGGTACGAAGCTGTCGTACTCCCAGAAATTTCCCGGGATGCCGTTCTACGGAGCCATGACATGGTGGTTCTTCTTCACGATTCCGGTGATCGGCTTCACCTGGGGCTACTTCAACGATCTCAAGAATCGCGGCTGAGAATCGCGGGGTCGTTCGCAGTCGTGAATGGCGCGAGAGCATCTCGCGCCATTGTCGCATCCGTACACACCATCAGGTCGCGACCGTACGCACCGCCGTGCATCTCATCCCGGCGTGTACGATTTGCTCATCCGTTTGGTACCCGGTACGTGCCTTGCAACTCCCCTCGTCGACTAGTCATCGCCGCTCGTAGCTCACGCGCGGCATTGCTGCTACGAGACCGGCCGTTACTGGCCCCGCCGAGGAGATGGACGCATGGAAATGGAATCGCTGAGAGAGCTCTACGTCGATGAGCTCAAGGATCTCTGGAGCGCGGAGACGCAAATCACGAAGGCGCTGCCGAAACTGGTGAAGGCCGCCTCGAATCCCAAGCTCAAGAAGGCCTTCAATACGCACCTCAAGCAGACCGAGCGGCACGTCAAGCGTCTCGAGCGCATTTTCAAGGAGCTCGACGAGAGCCCGCGAGGCAAGAAGTGCGTCGGCATGGAAGGGCTGATCAAGGAAGGGCAGGAGCTGATCAAGGAAAAGCCGGAAGCGGACGTGCTCGATGCAGGGCTGATCGCGGCCGCGCAGCACGTCGAGCACTACGAAATTGCGGGCTACGGGTGCGTGCGCACGTGGGCGCGCCAGATGGGCGAGGATCGCCAGGCGGAGCTCCTGCAGGAGACGCTCGACGAAGAGGAGCAGACGGACAGGCTGCTCACCGAGCTGGCCGAGAGTGAGATCAATGTCGAGGCGGCAGAGGAGGACGAGGAAGAGCGGCCCGTCACTCGCTCGCGCTCGAAGCAGGCCAGCAAGCGCGGCGCCTCGAGAAATGGCGGATCGTCCGACGAAGACGAGGACATGGAAGCGGACGAGGACGAGACCGACGAAGAGGCAGTCGGCGCGAGCAGCGGCCGTTCCGGGATGATGTAGGTCGAGCCGACCTTGCGCTTCGCTGCGAGGACCACGGTCCGCGATGCCCGACCTGGCATCGCGGACCGGTCGCATCGCCCCCTGTTGGACGAATAGTTAGTTTCCCTTCGTGAAGAATATCGAACGCCACTGTTCGGCGATCGCGTTGCTCGCTGTCGCCTCTCTCCTCTGTGTGCCCGTGGCCCGCGCGCAGGCGAACGACACGTCCTCGCTCCCGCAAGTGCGCCAGCTTTCACTCGACGATGCGCTCGCGAGCGCCGAAGCCAGGAGCCCGGATCTCGCGATCGCGCGCGCCGGCGTGACACGTGCCGAAGGACAGCGCGACAAGGCACGCAGCCAGTTCCTTCCGCAGATCTTCGGGACCGCCGGCTACACGCGCACCCTCAGGTCGCAGTTCCAGGGGCTCAGCTTCGGCAGCGACACCGCCGGCCCACCCACCTGCAGCTCGTTCATGGTTGACCCGAACGCATCCGTGAATCAGCGACTCTCACTGCTCGAGTCCGCGCTCGGCTGCGGCGCGGGAAGCAGTCCGTTCGGCTCGCTCCAGAACCTCGGCTTTGGCGCTGCCAACCAGTGGAATCTCGGCTTGTCGCTGCAGCAGAACGTGTTCACGGGCGGCAGAGTCACCGCGCAGTATCGAGCGGCGAATGCGGGCAGGCGGAGCGCGACGATCGGCTTGACCGCCGCCAAGGCGCAGCTCACGCTCGACGTGACCCAGGCGTACTACGACGCGCAGCTCGCGGACCGGCTGGTCGCCATCGCGGAGGCAACGCTTTCGCAAGCCGATACGACGCTCGCGCAGACCAGGCTCGGACGGCAGGTGGGCAACGCCGCGGAGTTCGACCTCCTGCGCGCGCAGGTCACGCGCGACAATCAGGTGCCGGTGCTCATCCAGCGGCGCTCCGATCGCGATGTCGCCTACGTGCGGCTCAAGCAGCTCCTGCATCTTCCACTCACGGATTCTCTCGCACTCACCACATCGCTCGACGACTCCACCGCGGCACGATCCGGTACGGTCTCCACGCTGCTCGCGCAGGCGCCCGATACCGCGGCGGAGAGCCGCGCACCGGTGCGGCAGGCCGCGGAGAACGTCACCGCGCAGAAGAGTGCGGTGACCGTCGCGCACGCGGAGCGGATCCCGTCGCTGTCGCTCTCATCGGCGTTCGGCCGCGTGGCCTATCCATCGGGAATCTTTCCATCGTGGTCGGACTTCCGCTCGAACTGGACCGTCGGCGGCTCGCTCACGCTGCCCATCTTCACGGGCGGCAACATCCACGGTGACGAGCAGATCGCGACGGCTGGACTGCAGCAGGCTCGCGCGCAGCTGCAGCAAACGCGCGAGCTCGCCGAGCTGGATGCGCGAAACGCGCTCAACAAGCTGCAGGCGGCGCAGGCGCAGATGAACGCCAGTCGCGGCACCGCGCAGCAGGCCGCGCGCGCGTACCAGATCGCGACCGTGCGCTACAAGGAGGGGATCTCGACGCAGACGGAGCTCAACGATGCGCAGATTCAGCTGCAGCAGGCCGAGGCGAATCGCGCGACAGCCGCGCGCGATCTGCAGGTTGCGCGCATGCGGCTGGCGCTGCTGCGCGATCTCCCGCTCACCGGCGGCGCCGCGCAGCCATCGCAGACGCAGACGCAAACGCAGGTGAGCACGCAGGCAGCACCGCTTGCGGTGCCGCTGGGCACCCAATCCACGAGCGCGTCGACCGGACAGACGGGGAGCGCAGGAAACCTCCCGCCCGGTGTGCCAAGCCAACAGCCGGGAACGCCATGACGCCTACGCTCGGTAACGACCAGCAACCGCACTCACGATGGCGCTGGTGGCTCGCCGCGATCGTGCTCGTGATCATCGCGGTCGTGGCGTATCAACAGTATCGAAAGAAACATCCAAAGGTGCCGGGCGGCACGAGCGAGGTGGTGAGCGTCGGGCCGGAAGGGATCATCGTCGCAAAGTCGAGCGAGATCCGCATCGGTCCCTCGATCTCCGGAACGCTCACGCCGCAGGAAGCTGCAACGCTGCGCTCCGAGATCTCGGGTCCGGTCGTGCAGACGTACGTCGAGCAGGGGCAGCCGGTGAAGCGCGGACAAGCTCTGGCGCGCATCGACGACACCTCGATTCGCGAAGCACTGCTCTCGGCCCAGTCCGCGGCGCGGTCGGCGAAGCTCGCGCTGGACAACGCCACGCGCGATGCCGAGCGCCAGCAGCGCCTCGAAGCGGCGGGCGCGGTCGCGCCGCGCGATGTCGAGGCCGCGCAGCGCGCGCTCGCCGCCGCGCAGGCCGCGATGGCGGATGCGCAGTCGCGTCTCACCGCGGCGCAGCAGCAGCTCGGCAAGACGACCTTCCGCGCACCGTTCAACGGGATCGTGAGCGACCGCCCCGTGAGCGCGGGCGATGTGGTGCAGCCCGGCGCCGCGATCGCGACCGTCGTGAATCCGGCGAGCATGCGTCTCGAGGGCTCGGTGCCGGCGGAGCAGCTGTCTTCGCTCAAGATCGGCACGCCCGTAATTTTCACCGTGAATGGCTACGGGACGCAGACGTTCACGGGACGCATCGATCGCATCAATCCCACGGCCGATCCCGCGACGCGCCAGGTGCGCGTGTACGTGACCATCCCCAACGAGAAGAGTACGCTCGTGGGAGGTCTCTTCGCGGACGGTCGCGTGGCGACGGAGAGCCGTCAGGGAATCTTGGTTCCGACAACGGCGGTGGACGAGCGCGGCATCGCGCCTGTCGTGCTTCGCATCAGGAGCGATACCGTGCAAAGCGTGCCCGTACAGCTGGGAGTGCACGACAATGCGTCGGACCGGGTGGAGATTCGCTCGGGCGTGAGTGTGGGTGACACGCTGCTCGCGAACGCGGCGCAGGGACTCGCACCGGGCACCAGGGTTCGCATCACCGCCGCCGGCGATCGGCCGGCGGGCACTCGCTAAGCGCCGAACAGGCGGGCAGGAGCACGACATGTTCATCTCCGACTTCGCGATCAAGCGGCCGATCATCACCGTCACCGCAATGGTGGCGCTCGTCGCGTTCGGATGCGCGGCTCTGCTCAATCTCCACACCGATGAGTTCCCGGACATTCAGGCGCCGGTGGTCGGACTGACCATCGCGTACCCAGGCGCATCGCCGGCCGAGGTCGAGCGGGAGATCGTGAAACCGGTCGAGGACGCGGTGTGGGGGATCAGCGGCCTCGATGGCGACAAGTCCACCTGCTTCTCGATCGACGGGCTCGCGCAGTGCACGCTCTTCTTCGACTTCGAGAAGCCCATCCAGCAGGCGTCGCAGGATGTGCGCGATGCGATCTCGACGAAGCGCGAGGACCTGCCGCCGGAGATGAAGGAGCCGATCCTCACGCGCTTCGACCCATCGGAAGCGCCGGTGTTCACGCTCGTGCTCACGTCGCCGTCCACGCCGGCGCCCGTGCTCACGCGCATCGCCGACCCCGGACTCGCGAGCGAGCTGCGCTCGATCGCCGGCGTCGCGCAGGTGAACGTCGTGGGCGAAGTGAAGCGCAACATGGTCGTCGAGCTGCGCCCCGCGGACCTGCAGTCCGCCGGGGTGAGCGTGGCGCAGGTGGTTGCCTCGCTCGGACAGCAGAATCTCGCGTCGCCCGTTGGATGGCTGAACGGCAACTTGCAGGAGAAGCTGATCCGGCTGAGCGGCCGCCTGAAGAACGTAACGGACTTCGGCAATCTCGTGGTCGCCGAGCGCGGCGGAGAGCTCATCCGTCTCAATCAGGTCGCGAACGTCTACGATGGAACGGAAGAGCCGCGGTCGATGGCGCTCTTCAACGGCAAGCAGGCAGTGGGAATCGAGATCCTCAAGTCGAAGGGCTACAGCACGACGCAGGTCGCCTCCGCGATTCAGAAAAGGGTGAAGGAGCTGCAGAAAACGCTGCCCCCCGATGTGAAGTTCGCCGAGGTGCAGAATGCGGGCGAGCGCGTGAGTCACGCCGTGCGCAACGTCGAGGAGGCGCTCATCGAGGGCGCGCTGCTCACTGTGCTCGTGGTGTTCCTCTTCCTGAATTCGTGGCGCTCCACGGTGATCACGGGCCTCGCGCTTCCCGTGTCCGTGCTCGCGTCGTTCGTGGCGGTGTGGGCGTTCGGCTTCACGCTCAACACGATGTCGCTGCTCGGCCTCTCGCTCGCGATCGGCATTCTGATCGACGACGCGATCGTCGTGCGAGAGAACATCGTGCGCCACATCGAGATGGGCGAGGACCACGTCGTCGCCTCGCACACGGGCACCGACGAGATCGGGCTCGCCGTCACCGCAACGACGTTCTCGATCGTCGCCGTGTTCGTGCCGGTGGCGTTCATGTACGGCGAGGCCGGACAGTGGTTCAAGCCGTTCGCGCTCACGATCGCCTGCTCCGTGCTCGTGTCGCTCTTCGTCTCGTTCTCGCTCGACCCGATGCTCTCCGCGTACTGGCCCGATCCGCAGGTGGAGGATCACGAGCACGCACGCCGCGGACCGATCAGCCGGGTGCTCGCGCGCTTCAACAAGTGGTTCGACCGGCAGGCGGATGGCTACAAGCGCGTCATCGCGTGGGCGCTCGATCATCGGCTCGCGGTGACGGCACTCGCCGGGGGGACGTTCGTGCTGGCGCTCGCGCTGCAGGGAACGATCGGCGGCGTCGGCTTCGTGCCCGTGAGCGACCGCAGCGAGATCAATCTCATCATCGAGGCGCCCGGCGGCAGCAATCTCGAGTACACGCGGCTGCGCACCGAGGCGGTGGCGGAGCTCGCGCGCAGACATCCCGAGGTTGCGTACACGTACAGCTCGATCGGCGGCGCGATTCCATTCCGCGCGCCGGGCGTGGATCAGTCGCTGGTCTACGTGCGGCTCGTGCCGAAAGCGAAGCGGCACGTCAGCCAGGACGAGCTGGGCGCGGAGTTCAGGCGCGAGTTCTCGCACGTGGCCGGCGCGAACGTGTCCGTGTTCACGAGCGGATTCGGCGGCGCGATGAAGGAAGTGCAGGTCGAGATGCGGGGTCCGGATCCGGTAGTGCTCACGCGGCTGGCCGAGCAGGCGGTGGGTGTGGTGGCGAAGGTACCGGGGGCCGTGGACGTCGGACTCTCGACGCGCGGCGAGAAGCCGGAGCTCGACGTGCAGCTGAATCGTCCGCTCGCCGGCGCGCTCGGAGTCACCGTGGGCGAGGTCGCGCAATCGCTGCGGCCGGCGTTCGCCGGGCTCAAGGCGGGCGACTGGACTGATCCGAGTGGAGAGACGCGCGATGTCACGGTACGTCTCACGAAGGAGGCGCGCGAGAATCTCTCGGATCTCGAGCAGCTGCCGCTCGTGGTCACGGATGCGCAGGGGAAGCCAACGACCGTGCCCCTCGGCCAGATCGCAACGATCCGGCAGACCGTCGGCCCCGCGCAGATCAATCACCTCGACCGCGAGCCCGTGGTCGCCGTCGAAGCGAACACGCAGGGGCGCTCGCTGAACGAGGTGACCAGCGGAATCCAGAAGCGGCTCAAGTCGCTCAAGCTGCCGCCGGGCTATCGCATCACCGAGGGGGGCTCGTCGCGTGACCAGAGCGAGATCTTCACGCGGATCTTCACGGCGCTCGGCATCGCGATCCTTCTCATGTATCTCATTCTCGTGATGCAGTTCGGATCCTTCCTCGATCCGCTCGCGATCCTGATCTCGCTGCCGCTCTCGCTGATCGGTGTCGTGCTCGCGCTGCTCATGACGGGCGACACGTTGAACATCATGAGCCTGATCGGCGTGATGCTCCTGATGGGCATCGTGGCCAAGAACGCGATTCTGCTCATCGATTTCGCGAAGTGGGCGCGCGAGAAGGGAATGTCGCGGCGCGACGCGCTGATCGAGGCCGGGCGCATCCGCCTGCGTCCGATCATCATGACCACATTCGCGCTGATCGCGGGGATGCTTCCCGTCGCGATCGGCCACGGTGAGGGCGGGGATTTTCGCGCTCCGCTCGGCCGCGCCGTGATCGGGGGCGTGATCACGTCCACGCTTCTCACGCTGATCGTGATCCCGACGGTCTACGAGATCCTGGATGAGTGGAAGGAACGGCTGGCCCACAGGTTCTTCCACAAGCCGTCGCACACGGATGCGCGGGCGCCCGAGCTCTCGGCCGGCGATTAGTTAAAAAAAACAAACGTGTCGAGCGCTGAACATGGTCGTCGTGTGTTCAGCGCGGACCACTTTGGTGACACCTGGTCATCGGTTGCGCGAACCCCACTCGAACATTGCAGGAGCGCACCGTGTCCACAGCATCGAGCAACTTGTTTTCCAGATGTTCGGCCCAGGCAAGCCGCTGGGCGAACCTCGTTCCGACGGCCATTTTCGTAGCCGCCATGGCGGCATGTGGCGGCAGTGATCACTCGACCGGGCCAAAAACGCCCGCCTCGATCGTGCTTTCGTCTGCCGGCGGCTCGGTGCCGGCAGGGGGAACGATGCAGTTCTCCGCCGTAGTGAAGGATGCGAGCGGAAACACGCTCTCCCTCACGCCGACGTGGTCGGTCGTACATGGTGGTGGCACCATCAATTCAAGCGGGCTCTTTACCGCCGGCGATAGCGCGGCAACGTTCGCGAATACAGTGAAGGTGGCCGTCGGCTCCGTCTCCGCCACGAACTCCGTCACCGTCACCGCTGGCGCACTCGCGGCTATTCACGTCACGCCGGATTCGATCAGCATTGCCGCCGGCGCGACGCAGCAGTACGTCGCCGCAGGTGTGGATGCGCACGGCAACGCGGTCGCCATCCCCGATCGTGTCTGGTCGGTCGCGGCAGGCGGCGGTACGATCGACACGAGTGGTCTCTTCACCGCGGGCGCGGCGGGCACGTATGCGCACACGGTGACCGCCACGAGCGGCTCCATATCCGGCACTGCATCCGTCACCGTCACCTCCGTCAGTGGGCCGGTGGCGAGCATCGAGATCGTGCTGAACCCCGGCACGGTCGGCGTCGACGGCACGAAACAGTACACCGTCGTGGGCAAGGACGCTGATGGCAACATCGTGCCCGTCGTACCGGCGCCCGTGTGGTCGGTGGTTGCGGGCGGCGGCACGATCGACGCGAGTACCGGCCTGTTCACCGCGGGAACTGTCGCCGGTGACTTCGTGAATACCATTCACGTGGTGAGCGGCACCTTCTCCGCCAGCGTCAGCGTCACGATCACTGCCGGAGCTTTGGCGACGATCACCGTTTCGCCTCCCACCGTGAGTCTCTCGGGCGGCGCTACGCAGCAGTACACGGCAGTCGGCAAGGATGCGCACAACAATGTCGTCACCATCACACCAGCCTGGACGGTCGCAGCGGGCGGCGGCACGATCGATGGCTCGACTGGTCTCTTCACTGCGGGAACGACCGCGGGAGACTTCACGAACACGGTGACTGCGACGAGCGGCGCTGTTTCGGGAACGGCTTCCGTGACCGTGACCTCAGGCGTGCTCGCCTCGATCACCGTCACGCCGTCGTCACAGTCGCTGGCAGCGGGTGCGCAGCAGCAGTTCACCGCGGTCGGTCACGATGCGGACAACAACGTCGTGGCGATCACGCCAACCTGGTCGGTAGCGGCTGGCGGCGGTACGATCGACGCGTCGACAGGACTCTTCACGGCCGGTACGACAGCTGGAACGTTCACCAATACCGTTACCGCGACGAGCGGATCGATCTCCGGAACGGCCAGCGTCACCGTCACGCCCGGTGCGCTCACGACGATCACGATTACGCCGTCTCCTGCAACTCTGGCGGTCCACGCGACACAGCAGTTCACGGTTACCGGAACGGATGCGAATAACAACACCGTGCCAGTGCCATCGCCGTCGTGGCAGGTGTTCGCGGGTGGCGGAACGATCGATGCCAACGGTCTCTTCACGGCTGGAAGCACGACCGGAACGTTCACCAACACCATTGGCGTGACGAGCGGCACTCTTGCAACTCTGGCGACTGTCACGGTAACGGCCGGCCCGGTCGCGACGGTTACGGTGCTCCCTGCCAACGCGACGGTCGTCAGGAACACGAATCAGCAGTACACGGCGACCGCCAAGGACGCGGACGGAAACGTCGTCACCGGAACCGTCACGTGGGCCGTCGGCAACTCGACGGCCGGAACGTTGTCGAACTCCGGTAACTTCCACGCCAGCACCGTCGGCGTCTGGCCCGCGCAGATCAAGGCAACCGTGGGAGGAGTAATGGGCAGCACGGGAGTCACGATCACGAACTAATCGCGTGCCCGTGCCCGCGCGGAACATTGCGCCTGCACGGTCCATTCGCGATCTGAAACACGACCGCCATCGCGCCGAGAACATCCGGTGCGATGGCGGTCGTGCATCGTGTCGGGCGCCTCACGCCTCGTCCTTCCCTCCGATCGTGATCAGCGCCACCGCGCTCACGATGATCGCCGCCGCCACGATCATCCGCGCGTTGAGCGGCTCGTGCGCGAACGCCCATCCGAGAAACACGGCCACCACGGGGTTCACGAACGCGTAGGTCGACACGAGCGTCGGGCTCACCGTGGACAACAACCACAGGTACGCGGTGTACGCGACGATCGACCCGAACGAGATGAGATAGATCAGCGACAACCATGACTTGGCGCTGATGGCGGCGATCGAGAAGTGATTCGCCTCTCCGGTGATCAGCCCGCCCGCGATCAGGATCACGCCAGCCGCGATCATCTCCATGCCCGTCCCGAGAGACTTCGTATTCGGCTCCGGCGCACGCTTCGAGTACAACGATCCGATCGCCCACGACAGTGCGGCGAGCAGCAGGATGCCCTCGATGAGAAGATTGCCCTGCTGCCTGCCTCCGCCTGGATCGACCAGCAGGTACAGCCCCGCGAGCCCGAGCACGACGCCGCCGATCACCCACCTGTTGGGACGCGTGCCGCCGGGCCGCCACCAGAGCAGCAGCACGATCCAGAGCGGCTCGATTGCCACAAGCAGCGACGCAATTCCGCTCGGCACCTTCTCCTCCGCCCACACGACCACGCCGGTGCCGAGCACCGGCATGAGCAGCCCCTTGATCGTGGCGCTCTTCCAGTGCACCGCCTGCGGCGCCTCGGCGCCGCGTGCACGCAGCCAGACGTACATCGCCAACCCGGCGGCGAGAAATCTGCTTCCGACCATCAAGAACGGCGGCAACGTCTCGATCGCGAAGCGGATCGCGAGATACGTCGAGCCCCAGATTACGTAGACAGCGGCGAAGGCGAGGAGGATCTGCGATCGCGGCGCGTGGACGAGAGGGCGGTCGGGCACGCGACAAAGGTAAACGTGCCTGCTGCGCTCACCTATCGAGATGCCGCGCACCGGCTGCACGATGTTGCTCATCCACTGCACGCGCAGCATCTTCGCCGCCTCACCCCGAGCGGAGAAGTCGCGCGTGCATCTCACCCGAAGCCTGTCCTGTCTTCCTCTGCTGCTCGCGGCCTCGCTGAGCGCCGGCGCCCAAGCCCCTGCATCGCCCGGCGCCAACCCGAAGCTCGCCGCGCTCAAGACCGAGGCGATGCGCGACATCGATTCGCGCGCGCAGTTCACGCAGCAGTTCGTCGATCAGGTGTTCAGCTTCGGAGAGCTCGGCTTTCAGGAGTTCGAGACGTCGAAGTACATCACCGGCATCCTCGAGCAGAACGGTTTCACCGTGCGCAAGGGCGTGGCGGGAATTCCGACGGCCTGGGTTGCGACCTGGGGCTCGGGCAAGCCGGTCATCGCGCTCGGATCCGATCTCGATGGCATTCCGCAGGCGTCGCAGATCCCGGGTGTGGCGTGCCATCTGCCGCTCGTGCAGGGCGCGCCGGGCCATGGGGAGGGGCACAACTCGGGACAGGCCGTGAACATCACTGCAGCGCTCGCGATCAAGAACATCATGCAGCGCGAGCACATCAGCGGCACGCTCAAGATCTGGCCCGGGGTGGCCGAGGAGCAGCTCGGGTCGAAAGCGTACCTCGTGCGCGATGGCGTGTTCAAGGACGTGGACGTCGTGCTCTTCTCGCACGTCGGCAGCAATCTGCAAACCGGCTGGGGCGCATCGCAGGGATCGGGGCTGGTGAGCGTGCTCTATTCGTTCGAGGGACAGGCGGCGCACGCCGCCGGCGCGCCATGGCGCGGACGCAGCGCGCTGGACGCCGTCGAGCTCATGGATGTGGGGTGGAATTTCCGTCGCGAGCATCTGCGACTGCAGACGCGCTCGCATTACGTCATCCGCAATGGCGGTGACCAGCCGAACGTCGTGCCGCCCACCGCGGCAGTGTGGTACTACTTCCGCGAGCTCGATTACAAGAAGATCAAGGAGCTCTGGGCGATCGGCGACTCGGTGGCGCAGGGTGCGGCGATGATGACGGGCACCCGCCTCGCCTCCGAGCGGGTGCTGGGCTCCGCGTGGCCCGGCCATTTCAATCGACCGATCGCCGAGGACATGACCGACAACATCAAGCTGGTCGGGCTACCGAAGTGGACGGCGGCCGATCAGCGGTTCGCGCGCGCGATTCAGAAGGAGGTGAAAGGCGACACCACGGGGCTCGACACGGCGGTGGCGAAGCTCGAGGGAGACCTGCCCGACTCGCTCAACATGGGCGGCGGCTCGGACGACATCGGCGACATCTCGTGGAACGCGCCCACGATCGTGCTGCTCTACCCGAGCAACGTTCCGAATCTCCCCGGCCATCACTGGGCGGATGCGATCGCGATGGCGACGCCGATCGCTCACAAGGGCGCGACCGCGGGCGCGAAGGCGCAGGCACTCACGATGCTCGACATCCTGCTCAAGCCGGGGCTCGTCGACTCCGCGTGGAGCTACTTCAAGAACGTGCAGACGAAGACGGTGAAGTACGAGCCGCTGATGCGCCCGGAGGATCGCCCGGCCACGGAGCTCAACGCCGACATCCTCGCGCGCTACCGTCCGGAGATGAAGAAGTTCTACTACGATCCGAAGAAGTTTCCGACCTACCTGCAGCAGCTCGGCATCGCCTACCCGACGCTGCGCAAGGCTGACGGCAGCTGCGCGGCGACGCCGAACACGCTGCAGTGAGCGATCGGCGTCGCGCTCACTTGGCGCGGCGGATCTTCTCGCGCACGATGCGGTTCTTCTCGTCCACGAACACCAGCCTGGGCTCGAAGTTCTCGAGCTCGCCCTCTTCGTAGTCCGCGTAGCTGATGATGATGACGTGATCGCCGGCGGCGCCAAGTCGGGCCGCCGCACCGTTGAGCTGGATCGTTCCGCTGTTGCGCTCACCCTCGATGACGTACGTCTCCAGCCGCGAGCCGTTGTTCACGTTGACCACCTGCACCTTCTCGAACGGCAGGATGTCTGCGGCCTGCATGAGTGCGAGATCGAGCGTCAGGCTCCCTTCATAGTGCAGATCGGCGCCGGTGAGCACGGCGCGATGCACCTTGGACTTGCACATGGTGCGGCGCATGTCGGCGTCGCCTCCCGATGATCGTCTGAGAATGCCTGTCCCGATCGGGCAGGCGGATGACGAAATATAGCGGTGGTGCGTGGTGCGACCGTGCGCAGGTGATTGCGCAACGCGTGTCGGGCTGTTCTCATACGCACACCCGTGTGCACACCCTCCATCTGGCCTCGTACATGCGCCGAATCGTCATCTCGCTCCTGCTTCTCTTCGCCACCTTCACCGCTTCCGCGCGCGCGCAGGCGGCTCCCGACTGGAACGCCCTCGCCGACGAGGCGCTCCGCACGCTTTCGGCATATGTGAGGGTCAACACGACGGATCCGCCGGGGAACGAGCTCGATGCCGCGAAGTTCCTGAAGGCGATCCTCGACAGGGAGGGCATCGAAGCGCAGATCCTCGACACCGCGGAGCTCGGGCCGAATCGCGCAAATTTGTACGCGCGCCTGAAGGGAAACGGCTCGAAGAAGGCGATCGCCCTGGTGCACCACATGGACGTGGTGCCCGTGGCGCCCGCCTTCTGGTCCGTCGACCCGTTCGCGGGCGTCGTGAAGGATGGCTACATCTGGGGCCGCGGCACGCTCGACATGAAGGGGCAGGGCATCGTGCACCTCATGGCGATGATCGCCCTCAAGCGAAGCGGCGTGCCGCTCAACCGCGACATCGTGTTCATCGGCAACTCCGATGAAGAGTTCGACGGCCAGGGCGCGATCGTGTTCGTGAAGAAGCACGCAAACCTGTTGAAGGATGTCGAGTTCCTGATGACGGAGGGGGGCGAGAATCTCGTCGTCAACGGAACGCTTCAGTACTACGGCGTTGGCGTATCCGAGAAGCAGACGTTCTGGCAGAAGATCGTCGTGACCGGCGTGCCGTCGCACGGCTCGCGGCCGACCAAGCAGAATCCGGTGCCGAAGCTCGTGGCTGCGCTCGACCGCATCGCGAAGTACGAGACTCCGCTCCACGTGCTCCCCGACGTGCAGAAGTTCCTGCACGACATCTCGCCGCAGTACAAGGGCGAGCAGCGCGCGTGGCTCGCGAACGTGCGGAGCGCCATCGAGATTCCGCGCGCCCGGAAGTGGCTCACCGACAACATCTACTGGAACGCGATTTTGCGGAACACGATCTCGCTCACGATGCTGCAGGGCTCGAACAAGACGAACGTGATTCCGGCGGAGGCGTCGGCACAGATGGACATTCGTCTGCTCTCCGACACCGACCCGCTCACGTTCCTTCACACGCTGCAGCGCGTTGCGAACGACACCGCCGTGCACTGGGTGAGCCAGATCGAGCCCAAGACGAAGCTTCAGGGCCCGATCGACACCGATCTCTTTCGCGCGATCGAAAAGGCGTCGCACGAGCGGAATCCCGATGTCATCGTGACCACGCCCATGTTCACGGCCGCCACCGATCGTCCGACCTATCGTGCGCTGGGCATCGTCACCTACGGATTCGATCCGTTTCTCGTGGAGAACGAGGAGATGCACAGCGGGATGCACGGCAACAATGAAAAGCTGGCCGTGAAGAACCTGGGCTTCGGTCTCGAGTACCTCTACGACATCCTGCGCTACGTGCAGTGAGGCGCAACCGCCGGGTCAGGCCCCTGACTCCTCCGCCGCGGGCGGAAGCAGCTCCTCGATCCGCGCGCAGAGCGCATCGAGATCGACCGGCTTCTTGAAGAAGCCCTTTGCGCCCTCTGCGCGCACCGTTGCCGGCAGCGTCAGGTCCGTCGATCCACTCACCACGAGCACCGGAATCGACGACGTGCGCGCCGACGCCTGCAGGCGAGTCAGCGCACCCAGTCCCGTGCCCGCCGGCATATTGACGTCGAGCAGGATGGCGTTGGGCTGCTGCTGCACCGCGAACATGACGGCCTGCATCGCGTCGCGCGCGAGCACCACGCCGTAACCGCGCGACTTGAGCACGCCGCTCAGCGTGGACGCCATCACGGGATCGTCCTCGGCGATCAGAATCCGGTACGCGCCCATTAGAAATTACTCATCCAGTGTGCCGTGCGTTTTATAGACATGAAAGAAGCTTCGTGCATACACGCATCGCTCGGCGCAGTTGTCACATGTCGTTGATGGATACAGCGCAGGACGCCGTTGGAGATGTGAACGCGCTCAAACGGCTCGAGCGCTTTGGCGGAAGCAAGCTCCGCGCGGAAATCACACTCCTCTTTCTGCAGGAGGCGCCGTCGCGGATCGCATCCGCACGCGCCGCGCTCGACGCCGGCAACGTCGAAGGCGTGCGCTCCGTCGCGCACATGCTCAAATCGAGCGCCGGGCAGATGGGCGCGCTCGGCATGCAGAAGCTTTGCGAGCGGCTCGAAAGTCCGGAGCACTCGGCGAACCTCTCGCTCCTGCTGGCCGATCTCGATCACGAGCTGGTGCGCTACACCGCCTGGCTCGAGACCGCGCCTCTCGCGGGAGCGCCGACATGAGACGAATCATGATCATCGAGGACAATGCGGACAATCGCCTCCTCCTGAACGCGATTCTGGGTGACTCCTTCGCGATCACCGAGCACGCCAACGGTCCGGACGGCCTCGCGGCGCTCGCGACCGAGCTCCCGGAAATCTTGCTGCTCGACATCTCGCTGCCCGGAATGGATGGTGTCGAGGTGCTTCGCCACATCCGCGCGAATCCCGACTTTCGCCATCTGCCCGTCATCGCGTTCACCGCGCACGCCATGAGCGATGATCGCAGCAAGTATCTCGGACACGGCTTCGACGACTACATCACCAAGCCCATCGTCGACGAGACGATTCTCCTCGGCTCCATCAGCCGGCTACTCGACCGCGTTCCCGCCTGAGCCGCTCATGAAGGTGCTGATCGCCGACGATAGCCCGCTCATCCGCCGCCTCGTCGAGGTGGCGGTGCTCGACCGCGGCCACGAGGTGATAGCCGTGGAGGATGGGGCCTCCGCCTGGGCCGCGTTCGAGCGCGAGCAGCCATCGCTCGTCATCGTCGACTGGCAGATGCCCGAGCTCGACGGACTCGAGGTCTGCCGCCGCATCCGGATGTCGCCCGGGACGCGCGACGTGTTCGTGCTCGTCGTCACCGGGCGCATCGAGGGCGACGACGTGGTGATCGCGCTCGATGCCGGCGCCGACGACTATCTCTTCAAGCCCTTCACACCGTCATCGATCACGGCGCGACTCGAGATCGCCGAACGGCGCATCACCGCGAACGACGCACGCTGGGCAGCGGAGGAAGCGCTGGCGAACGCACAATGGATGGCAGGGATCGGCCAGACCGCGCTCGCAATCCAGCACGAGATCAACAATCCGCTCGCCGCGCTTCTCAGCAACGTGCAGCTCATGCTGATGGACGACGCGCTCGCCCCGGACGTGCGCTCGCTCGCGGACGTCATGCTCGCGCAGGCGCGCCGAGTCGCGAACGTCGTGAAGCGGCTCTCGCAGCTCGAAGCTCCGAAAACGGTGGAGTATCTCACCGGCGAACCGATGCTCGACCTGTCGGAGCGCACCGCGCACTGAGCCTCGGGCACGCCCCGGCTCGGCTTCGCTCTCCTCCTCGCCTCAATCGCGCGGGAGCGGGATCTCCATTATCGCCTCGCTCACCATCACCGCTGAGCCCCCCACGCGCACCGCCGTCACCTCGCCCTGCGCCTTGTCCACTTCGAGCTCGATGAAGCTCGGCCGCTTGATCTCGAAGCCCTGCTCCACCAGGTAGGTGAAATTTCCGGTCGCCGCGCTCTCGCGCGCCGCGAGATAGCCGCCGAGGGCCGCGGCCGCGGAGCCCGTGGCCGGATCCTCGATGATTCCCTGACCCGGCACGAACACGCGCGCGCGGATCACGCCCTCACGTTCCGTATCGCGCGCGAACACCATCACGTCCGGCGCCCAGTACGACTTGAGCGACGAGTCCCACTGGTCCATGCGTACCCGCGCGCGCCGAACGGCGTCCAGATCCCGCAGCGGCACGATGAGAAAGGGAAATCCGCACGAGATCGCCTGCGGTGCCGACATCCCTCCAAGGATGTCCTGCGCGTCGAGCGACAACATCTCGGCCAGATGCGAGCGTCCGGGAGGCGGGGGTCCGATCTCGGGCAGCTTCGCCACCGACAGCTGGGCGAACTCCGGCCTCTTGAACTGGCCCCGGATGAGCACGGGAACCGGACCCACTCCTTCCTCCAGCGTGATCCGCGTTTCACCCGCGAGCGGGATCTCGCCGAGCGCCGCGAGCGCGAATGCGCAGCCCACGGTCGGATGGCCGGCGAAGGGCATCTCGTACACCGGCGTGAAGATGCGAGCGCGACGCGTATACTGCGGGTCCGATGGCGGATAGACGAACACCGTCTCCGAGAGATTCATCTCGAGCGCGATGCTCTGCAGCGCGACCTCGGGAATCTTCGTCGAGTCCGGGAACACCGCGAGCGGATTGCCGCCGAACGCCTCTTCCGTGAACACATCCAGCGTGTAGTATCGCGCCCGCACGGAGCGCGGAGCGGGAGCAGCCACCGGCTACTCCGCTCCCATGAACGGATACTTGAAATCGTGCGGCGGTGCGAACGTCTCCTTCACCGAGCGCGCGCTCACCCAGCGCGCGAGGTTGAGCATCGAGCCCGCCTTGTCGTTCGTTCCCGATGCGCGCGCGCCGCCGAACGGCTGCTGTCCGACCACCGCGCCCGTGGGCTTGTCGTTGATGTAGAAGTTGCCAGCCGCGTCGCGCAGCCTGAGCATCGCCTCGTGCACGGCACCGCGGTCGCGCGCGAAGATGGATCCCGTGAGCGCGTACGGCGACGTGCGATTCACGGTGTCGAGGATCTCCGAGTACTTCGCATCGGGATACGCATACGCCGTGACCACGGGGCCGAAGATCTCCTCGCACATCAGGCGGTACGATGGATCCGTGGCCTCGACGAGCGTGGGATCGATGAACCACCCCGTCTCGCCGCGCGCCGTGCCGCCCGCGAGCACCTTCGCGTTCCTCTTCGCGTCGGCGAGATAGCCGCTGATCTTGTCGAACGCACGCTTGTCGATCACTGCGCCCATGAAGTTCCGGAAGTCGCGCACGTCGCCGACCGTGATCTCCTTCATCATCGCGATCACGCGATCGCGCACCTCGCCCCAGAGCGACTGCGGAACGTAGATGCGGCTGGCGGCCGAGCACTTCTGTCCCTGGTACTCGAAGCCGCCGCGCACGATCGCGACCGCGAGCGCCTCGGTGTCCGCGCTCGGATGCGCAACGATGAAGTCCTTGCCGCCCGTCTCGCCGACGATCCGCGGATAGGTGCGATAGCTGTTCGTGTTCGCGCCTATCTGCTTCCACATCAGGTTGAACACCGTCGTGCTGCCCGTGAAATGCAGCCCGGCAAAATCGCGGTGCGAGAGCGCCGCGTTCGAGATCGCGACCGGGTCGCCCGGCAGAAAGTTGATCACACCCGGCGGCAGACCGGCCTCGGTGAGGATCTGCATCACGTAGTGCGCGCTCAGCATCGCCGTCATCGACGGCTTCCAGAGCACCGTGTTGCCCATGAGCGCGGGAGCGGTGGGGAGATTGCCGCCGATAGCCGTGAAGTTGAACGGCGTCACCGCGTAGATGAATCCCTCCAGCGGGCGATAGTCCGTCTGGTTCCAGATGCCGCGATCGCTGATCGGCTGGTCGGCGTAGAGGTTCTCCGCGAAGTGCACATTGAAGCGCCAGAAGTCGGCGAGCTCGCACGCGGCATCGACCTCGGCCTGGAACGCCGTCTTCGATTGGCCGAGCATCGTGGCGGCGTTGATCGTTGCCCGATGTCTGGTGGAGAGCAGCTCGGCCGCGCGCAGAAAGACGCCGGCGCGCTCCTCGAAGGGCCAGTTGCCCCAGTCGGCCCGCGCGCGCTCGGCAGCCTTGATGGCCTGCGCAACGTGCTCGGTGGTGGCCGCGTGCCAGCTGCCGAGCACGTGCTGGTGCGCGTGCGGCATCACGATCTGCGCAGTGTCGCCGGTTCGGATCTCGCGGCCGTCGACGACGATCGGGATGTCGACCTGCTCGGCAGACATCGAGTCGAGGCGCGCCTTGAGCTCGGCGCGCTCGGGCGTGCCCGGTGCGTAGCTGCGAACCGGCTCGTTTACGGGCGGCGGCGTACGCCGGCGACCGTTGAACCCTACTATGGATCCCCTGGCGCCTTCGGCGCCCGGGGCGCGCCCTTCCGGCTTCTCGGCCGCCGGAAACGTTACGGTGATCACCGGCGCGGCGGGCGCTTCCGGGGCTGCTGGGGATTTGGTGGCGACAGGCATGACGACGAATCGCTATTCTAGGGAGACTGGAAAAGTTGCAAGGCGCACGCCGTCACACGCAAGCTCTCTTCCCCCTTCATACACATGCCATTACTGCTCGGCGCACACACGATCGACAACGGCGGCATCGACATGGCCGCGCTGCGCGCCGGCAACGCCGACATGAGCGCGCTGCAGATCTTCACGACCATACCGAAGTATTACGGCGACAAGCAGTCCATTCGGCCCGAGCGCGTCGAACGATTCAGGGCCGCGCTCGAGAAAGCCGGCATCGCGCCGGAGAACGTGGTCGTGCACTCGGCCTACGTGCTCAACACGGCGTCCAACGATGAGGAGAAATGGATCCGCGCGCGCGACGGGCTCACGAAGGAGCTCGAGCGCTCGACCGCGCTCGGCGTTGGACAGATCTGCTTTCATCCGGGTGCGGCAACGGGTGGTGACCGCGCGTCGGCCGCCAAACGCGTGGCGAAGGCGATCACGCATGCGCTGCAGACGGTGAAAGGCGGCACGCGCGTGTTGATCGAGAACACGGCGGGTGCCGGGCTCACGATGGGGCGCACGCCGGAGGAGATCGGGATGATGCTCGAGGATGTGCCTGCTTCGCTGCGCGAGCGCACCGGCTTCGGGCTCGACAGCTGTCATCTCTACGCAGCCGGGCACGACATCACGGCCTCGCGCGCGGCGTTCACGAAGATCCTCGATGCGTTCGAGGAAGCGGCGGGCGCGCCGCCGTCGTTCTTTCATCTGAACGACAGCGAGGGCGCGCTCGGCTCGAACAAGGACCGGCACGCGCTCATCGGCGACGGCAACATCGGGAAGGAGCCCTTCGGCTGGCTGCTCGCGGACAAGCGGGCGAAGAAGGTGCCGCTGATTCTCGAGACGCCGCAGGCGAACTTCGAGATCGCGGATGACGATCCCGCGCCGGACCCGTACGATGTGAAGATGATGAAGCTGCTGCGCGGAATGGCGGCGAAAAAGTGATCAGCCCCGCGTATCCACCGTGATCACGGGTGTCGGCGTGCCGCTCCATCGGAAGCGATACGTCTTCGCTCGCCGCACGTTCATGACGAGCGCCGGCCGAAAGCAGGCGATGCACGTGCCGCCGGCGCGACGAACGCTCGGATAGATGATGCCGAGCGAGCCGTCGTTCAGGAGACGAGCGGCGAGGGTCTGGGACGCGACGTAGCTCCCGGGGTCGAGATAGGGCGCGAACGCGTCGCGTTTGCGGAGATCGTGGAGCTCGCAGCTGAAGTCGGCGAGGTAGTCGTCGAAGGTCACCTCGTCGTCGAAGCGGCCGATCTCTTCGAGGTGCAGCGACTTGTGAAAGGCCACTTCGGCCTGCGCGGTCCTGATCTCGAATGCCGCGTACCACGCGCCCCGATCGGGGCCGTTGAAGCGGCTGCCGAGCGGGTGGGCGTGGGTGAAGGAGGCGTTGACGATACGATAGTACGGTACGCCGAAGAGGAGCTCGTGCACGCGGATGTCGGGGAGCAGGTCGTTCTCCGCGAGCAGGCGGTCGTTCGTGGCGTTGTCGAGGTCGTACAGATCACCGAGCTCGGCCTCGCCGTGCGCGAGGCGTGCGAGCACGGTGCGTCCATCGTCCCGATGCTGCGACGGGATCAGGCGGTGCGTGTCGTTGCGGCGGACGAGCGTGGTGAGTGGAGCCGCCGTCACATTCCGCCGCGCCGCGCGTCGAGCAACCGCCGCACGGTCTGCATTGCCGTGACGCCGCCCCTGAGCATGTAGGCCAGCGGCGTGGTGCCGCCGAAGATCCGGTTCGTGTTCGGCAGCTGCACCCATTCATCCGCGATCGCGCTGCCGTGGAGGATGTTGAGCGCCTTGAAGATGCCGATGAGATAGGAAATGCGAAGGAGCCTGTCGGGATCGAGCACGCGGCCGCCAGGCTGCCTTTTCATTTCGTAGTACGGCCCATTCGTGACGCCGCCGAGGAGCGTGCGTGCGTCTTCGTCGCGAAGCCTCCAGTGCTCGACGATGGTGAAGAACGTCTTGAGCGCAGAGGGGCTCAGCCGTTCGCGCGCGGGGGCCGATGTGAGATCGACCAGGGGCGACGGCTCGTAGCGGGTGGCGGGGTAGGCGCGGGTGGCCAAGAGTGTCTCCTGTTCAGGAGAATAATAACTCCAATTCAGGAGAAAGCAATCCTGTGGGTGCATCCCGGCTCGTGCGCATGATTTTCGCAACGGTGCAAAGGGAACTTGATCTGCAGGGAATGCGTCGCGGCACTGTACTCCCAGCGCACGCATGACGACGCATGCCCTGCATCACCACTCGAGGAGGGGAACGTGAAACGGACAGGCCTCATCGGCATGGCGGCGTTCGCCGTGCTGCTCTCTGCATGCGGCGATGACAACGGAACCAATGGGCCGGCAACCTTGCCCAGGGTGTCGAACCTGGTCGTCACGCCCAACTCGAACAACGTGCTCTCCGCGATTCTGACGCTCGAACCGACCAACGTCGATTCGGCGCGCGTCGTGTACTGGACCGGCACCGGCGCGAAGCAGCACACACCGTTCGTGGGCGATACGGGAACCAGCCGCATGGTCGTGCTCGGACTCCGTCCCGGCACGCAGTATAACTTCGCCATCGAAGCAGCCAACAGCCACACGCAGCGCACCTCGGACACCGTCTCCTTCACGACCGACACGCTGCCGACGTTCCTCTCCTCGTCATCGTTCACGGGCGCATCGCCTTCCAGCGGCGGCTACGTCCTCACCTCGATCTTCGACGGCACCTCGGCACACGTCGTGGCGTTCGACTCCGCGGGCCAGCTGGCGTGGTACCGCTCCTTCCCGGGAGCGATTCCGACCGAAGAGGTCAAGCAGCAGACGAACGGCGACATCACCGCCGTGCTGACCACATCCCATGGCGGTGAACCGGTGCCGGGACAGGCAGTGGCGATCGCTCCGGACGGAACGATCCTGCGCACGTACACGGCGCCCGACTCGTCGTATCTGGACGGCCACGAGTTCTGGGAGCTCACCGATTCGCACGGCGCGTACGCCGGGGCGCTCTTCCTCGCATACACCGCGCGGCATTTCGACGAGTCGTCGCACGGGGGATCGGCGGACTCGCTCGTGACCGGGCACCAGCTCATCCGGCAGGATGCGAGCGGCACGAAATCGGTGGTGTTCGACGCATGGGATCACTTCGCGATCACGGACAACGTGGAGCCCGTTCCGGGACAGCTCGATTTCGATCATCCGAACGCGGTCTCGATCGCGGCCGACGGCAACTACGTCGTTTCCTGGCGGAATCTCGATGTGATCACGAACATCGATGCTTCCACCGGAGCGCTCATCTGGACGCTCGCCGGCCCCTTCGCCACGATCGCGAGCGATTTCACGATCACCGGCGATCCGCTGAACGGGTTCAGCGCGCAGCACAGCGTTCGCAGTCTCGACAATGGAAATCTGCTCATCTTCGACAACGGGACCCGGCACGCCACGCAGGCCAGCCGGGCGTTGGAGTACCAGCTGGACACCGGCGCGCATACGGCGACCAAGGTGTGGGACTTCACTCACGCGCCGCCCATCTACACATCCTTCACCGGTTCAGTCCAGCGCCTGGCGAATGGAAATACGTTCATCGGCTGGACGTTCGGACGGCCTCTCACCGCCACGGAGGTGACCTCCTCCGGAACGACCGTGTGGGAAGGAACCCTGAGCGTGCCTACCGATCAGATTCCCTACCGCTTCACGAAGATCGCCTCGCTCTACGGCTACGAGGCACCGTAGAGCGAGCGCCCTGCCGATCCTGAGTCGCTCGTAACCCATTGATTACGAGTGACTTGCGGTTCATCTGTTGCTTTCGGGATTTCTTCGGTTTATCGTGCGCTCTCCGGTTGCATCCGTCGAAGGCAGCGAGGATCCTGCAATGCCGAAAGCCGAACATGGGTACGACCTGGAGCGCTATGCGCCCGTCGCGCGCCGCATCACGCTCTTCTACGAGCGCTTCCCCGCTGGGCGAATCATCACCTCGCTGGTCCAGCGCGATGCGCGCTTCGTGATCTTCTGCGCGCGCGTCTACCGAACCGCCGAGGATGCGAAGCCGGCCGCAACCGGCTGGGCGCTCGAGCGGGAAGGCGATGGCGATGTCAACGCCGTCGCGTGCCTCGAGAACACCGAGACCTCCGCCATCGGTCGCGCCCTCGCGAACCTCGGCTTCACCGCGAGCGCCGAGCGTCCGAGCCGGGAAGAGATGGTGCGCGTGGCGCGTGCGAGGCAGACGCCGCTTCGCGTATCGGCGCCCCGTCCGCGCAGCGCGCCGCCGGCTCCCGCGTTCTCGCCGCTCCTCCAGTCGCACGCGGATGCGCTCAGCGACGCGCTGTCCCTCCTCGCCCTCGCGCGCCAGGCCGGCATGCGTCCCGCGCGCGCGGCGCGCACCAGCGCGCGCCTCCTCGCGCACCCGCCCGCCCGCGAGAACCTCACGCGGATCGCCAGCCGGCTGCGCGCGTGGCTAGACCGGCAGCGCCAGTCCGAACCGATGGCCATGTAACCATCCGGCGTCTTCACAGTGGCGAGCGAAGTGTCGAGACGATCTGCGCGCACGGTGCGCGAGGATGGCGAGCGGAGGCGACGGTGAGCGAGCGTGGCCGGTGGCGGGAGATGTCGGACGCGGAGCTCGTGGCAGCGATGCGCCAGGGGAGCTACGACGCGCTGCGCGAGTTCTACCTGCGCTTCGAGCCGCTGCTGGCGCGCTACGCGGCACGCGCCGGCGTGCTGTCGGACGCGTGGGAGGAGGATGCGCACGATGTGCTCGGCGCGGTCGTGCTCTCGCTGGTGGAGTGCAGCTCAGGTGCTCGCGCGCGGGAATCGGTGCGCGACATCCATCGGTACATCCAGCGCGCGTTCCGCAATCACTTTCTCGATGCACGCCGCTCGGTCGCACGACGCCAGCAGCGCGACGCGCGGGCGACGTCGTACGCCGAGGAGACCGGGGAGCGCGTGGCACTCGCGAGCTGCTCCGAGAGCTCGCTGCGTGCGAGCGGCGGAAGCATGAGCGCGCGGGCGATCGCCCCTTCGCCCGCCATCGCACGCCTCGCCGCGACGCTCGACGCCGAGCTCTCGACGGAGGAGCGGCAGATGCTCACGTGGGTGAGCAACGCCGTGCCGATGCGCGAGATCGCGGCGTGGCTCGGCATCGGATATTCCGCGGCCAAGGTGCGGCTCTCGCGCACGCGAAGCCGGCTGCGCGAGCGCGCGCTGCGTCACGTGAACGAATGCACGGGTGCGGAGCGCGAAGAGCTCATCGAGCTGTTTCGCAGGAGCGGTGGAATCGGACGGGGAATGGTGAGATCCGCCCGTGGCAAAGTGGCCAGTCGCGCCTCGCGCGTGGCCGAATCAGGAGGAGCACATGGAACCGACTGAATACGCAGGCGATCGCCAGGAGCGGCGAGAGCGCGAGATGGACGAGCTGGCGCGGCTGGTGGTGCGTGCGGGCGAGCATCGGCTCGACCCTGCGAGCGCGGCGAATGCGGAGTTTCACGAGTGGCTTGCACGCGACGCGCGTGCGGGACAGCGGAGCGGCGAGCGACGTGCGACGGAGGCACGAGCGGAGCGGTTCGCGCGGCGCATGCAGGCCCTCGTGCTTGCCCGCCAGCTCGGTGTCACAGCCGCTCCGGGCGATCCGGTGGTGCACGAATCTCGCAACGATGGTGCGGTGCGCGAGGGGCTCGTGCCGTGGCCGGAGCTGGGCGTTGCTGCGGGAGTCGGGCGCGAGCTCTGGGATGAGCCGTGCGAGCGCTGGATCGAGCTGCCTCGCGCGCTCGCCACGGGGCACAAGTACGTCGCGCTCACGGTGCGCGGCAGCAGCATGGAGCCCGCGCTCCACGCCGGCGACGTGGTGCTCGTGAACGTCGGCGCGACGGTGCGTCGCGACTCGATCGTCGTTGCGCGCCGGCCCGAGGAGGGCTATGTCGTGAAGGCGGTGGGCCGGCTCTCGCGGCGGGCGATCGAGCTGCGCTCGCTCAATCCGGAGTTCGCGACATTCTCGATTCCTCGCGAGAACGCGCTGATCGTGGGAACGGTCGTGATGCGGTGGTGCGCACACCAGTAGCCTGCTGCGCGCCCCGCAGATCGGGCTAGCGCGGCCGCACGCGCGGGCCGCGGCGTGCTTCGCCGAGCGCGCGGATTCCCGCGAGCGAGAAGTCCGCGATGTGATCCGCCATCTCGCGAATCTGGTCGCTCGTACCCGGCTGCCAGTCCCCTGCCACCAGGTTCTTGAAGGGATCGGGCAGAAAATAGAGGCACTGCGCCTGAATGCTCATCACGCAGCGCTGCACGCGGGCGTCGCTCGCTGTCCCGCCGAGCATCTCGCGAACGATCTCGATCAGGAACTCGATGCGCGGCATGATCGCCTGCCGCACGTACGTTCGCGCGATGGGCGTGGGGTCCGACATCTCGTGCTTCAACAGCTGATAAATCCCTCCGCGCCCGTCCGTGCGAATGATGCGGGGCAGATACTGCCGCACGTAGTGGCGCATCCGCTCCTCCGGGGAATGCCCCTCCCTCGGCAGCATCACCTCGGCGTTCATCTCCTGCGCCGATCGCAGGCCGAGCGCGAGCACTTCCTCGTAGAGCCCCGCCTTGTCGCGAAAGTGATAGCTCACCGCGGCGAGATTTGCCCCCGCTGCCGCGGTGATGTCGCGAACCGTCACCTTGGCGAACCCGCGCTCGGTGAAGAGGCGCATCGCCGCATCGAGCAGTCGCGTGCGCGTGTCCGTGCCGTGCTCCGCTGCGCCGGTCACAGCGTGCGCCGGAAGAGCTTCGTCGCCAGCGTCATCGACGCGAGCGAGAAGAGAGCGAGGAAGAGAAGGTCGAGGCCGATCGCTCCGAAGCCCGTGTTCTTGAGCACGAGGCTCTTCAGTGCGTGCACGGCGTACGTGAACGGGTCGATCTTCGAGATCGCGCGCATCCACCCGGGGAAGGCCTGCGTCGGATACACCGCGCCGCTCGGAAAGTAGAGAAAGGTGTTGAGCACGCCGAACGTCGCGCGCGGAATCAGCGGGTCGTTCACGCGCACCATGAACAGGAACATCATGCTCACGAGCGCGACGGCGGTCACCACGATCACCACGAACATCCGGAGCAGCCGGAGCGGCTCGAAGGGATTGGGCACGCCGGCGATGAGCGAGCCGATCGTCATCAGCACGAGTCCCGCCAACACAGCCTTGATCGCCCCGGACAGATTGAAGCCGAGAATGAGCTCGAGCCGCGTGATCGGCGTGACGAGATAGCCCTCGTGCAGCCCGCGAGCCTTGTCGTCGACGAAGATGATGCCGCCGCCGATCATCACCATCATGAAGATCGACATCACGATCGAGCCGGGCAGCAGGTACTGGATGTACGGGACGTACGGATACATCTCGACGACGTCGAGCGACGTCTGCGTGCCCGTTCGCTGCCCCGACGCCACGGGCTGGTTGTACGATGTGATCAATCCCGAGTACGCGCCGGCGAGACTCGCGCTCACGAAGTTGTCGGTGTTGTCCTCTATGAGCGCCACGCGGGGATTGCTGCCCACGAGCATCCGCCGTGAGAAGTCCGGCGGGATCGCGAGCACGCCGTTGAGGCGGCCATTCCGCAGATCGCCGAGCGCCGTGCCCAGGTCGTTGTACATCTGCGGCGTGAAGGTCTGCGCGTTCGACGCGACGGCATTCGAGAGCTCGTGCAGCCGAACCGCGGGCACGCCGTGATCCTGGTCGACGAGCCCCACCCTGAGATGCTTCACCTGCCCGCCGAATGCGTAGCCGAGCACGATGAGCTGAACGATCGGCATGACGAGCGACATGACGATGAGCATCGGGCTGCGGCGGAAGCGCCGCAGCTCGCGCTCGATGATGGCCCACGTACGATGCACGTCGTCCTCCTATCGGCCGCGGTTGATCATGATCGAGCGGTCCGCCGCCGACGGCTCCTGCAGCGCGTCCCGCAGTTGGCGGCCGGTGTAGTGCACGAACACGTCGTCGAGCGTCGTGCTCTCGACGGCCAGGGAGAGCACACTGACTCCGGCCTCCGCCGCGGCCGCGAACATGGCGGTCGTGGTCTCGGGGCCATTGTCCGTCGCGATGCGCGCGACGTGCGCGTCTCCGGTCACGCGCTCCACGCCCGCGAGCGACGCGAGCTGCTCGGTCCAGTCCGCCGGCGCCGAGCCGAAGCTCGCCTCGATCGTGTTCGTGCCCGGAATGGATGCCTTGAGCCGCAGCGGTGAGTCGAGCGCCATGAGACGCCCGTGGTCGACGATCGCGATGCGATCGCACCAGCTGTCCGCCTCGTCCATGTAGTGCGTCGTCAGCAGCACGGTGAGCTCGTGCTGTTCCTTCACCTTCTTCACCATCTCCCACACTGCCGCGCGCGACACGGGATCGAGTCCCGTGGTGGGCTCGTCGAGGAAGAGCACGCGCGGACTATGCACGAGCCCGCGCGCGATCTCCACGCGACGGCGCATGCCTCCCGAGAGCTTCTTCACCGGCTCGCTGGCCCACTGCGTCAGCTCCACGGACTCGAGCAGCCCGGCGATCAGCTTGTTCCGATTCTCGCGAGGAACGCCGTAGAGCTTCGCGAAGATGAGGAGATTCTCGTACACGCTGAGCTCGAGATCGCTCGTGAGCGCCTGCGGAATGACGCCGATGACCTTCCGCACGCCGTTCGGGTCCCTGACCACATCGATGCCATCCACCTCCGCGGTTCCGGAGGTGGGCGGAATGAGCGTCGTGAGCATGCGAATGAGCGTCGACTTCCCCGCGCCATTGGGTCCGAGAAGACCGAAGATCTCGCCGCGCCGGACGGTGAAGGAGATGTCGTCCACGGCGGTGAAGTCATCGAACTTCCTGACGATGTGCATGACGTCGATCGCGGCCGGCATCACGACACCGGCAGGAGCACGTACGCCGTCATGCCCGTGGCGAGGCGGCGATCCTTGTTGTCGATGCGCAACCTGATCTCGAACGTCTTGATGTCGCGCTTGCTGCGACTCACATCCCGCTGTGTGGCGAAGCCCGCATCCACGCCGCGGAAGAAGACGATTGCCCTGCGCGTTTCACCCGAGGGAAGGCGCACGTCGAGGTGATCGCCCAGCTTGATGCGGCCGATGTAGCTCTCTTCGACATCCGCGCGCACCCAGAGGTCGTCGGGATTGATGAGCGTCAGGATGGGCGCGCCTGCGGCAACGACTTCGCCCGCGCGCACGGCGCGCACGTCGACGATGCCGGCCAGTGGCGCGCGAATCTCGGAGTAGCCCAGACGGACGTTCGCCTTTGCGGCCTGCGCGGTGGCGGCGGCACGTTCCTGCTGCGATGCCGCGAGCGCGCTTCGCTTCATCGCGACCTGCTCTTGCTGACCTCGTGCGAGCTCGAGCGCCGCACGCTGGGCATCGACCTGACGGTCGGCGGCTTCGGACTTTGCTTTGGCGACGAGGAGATCGGTGCGCTGCTGGTCGGCTGTCTGTTGCGAGATGGCACCGCTCTTGAGGAGAGGCACGAGGCGGTCGTAATTGCTCTGTGCATTGGCGTAGTCGGCCGCCGTCTGCGCGCGCTGTGCCTCGGCGCTCGCGACCGTGGCTTCCGCCTGGCGAACCTGTTGCGTCATCTGCTGCGCCTGATACCGAACGGCAGATTCGTTCTCCCGCACCTCAGTTGCCACGCCCTCGGCGCTGTGCGCATAGTAGGCCTGGTCGGCGGCGAGCTCGCCCGGGGCGATCACGGCGAGAAGCTGCCCGGCCGATACCGAGTCGCCCTCGCTGACGAGAAGCTTCTGCACCTGGCCGCCGATCTGTGGGCTGACGATGACATCGTTGGTGGTGACGATGCCGGTCAGCACGAGTGGCTTTGCGGGGGCGAAGACCGCGTAGGCGGCGATCGCCATTACTACGAGCGCGACTGCAACGAAGATCTGACGCTTGCGATTCATGAGCTCGGTGTTCGAAGTTCTGGAGCGGTCGTGGAAACTATTCAAACAACTGTATTAATCGTCTGTTTGAATAGCAAGAGGCGGCCGACCTCCTGTCATTCCCTTGGAGGGTGAATGCCGAAGGACAGTCAAGACGAGCTCTCCCCCGGGATCAACCGTCGAGTCCCGATCGCGACTCTGCTGTGGGCGCTCGTCCCATCGCTTGTCGCAACGGCTATCGTCGTTTTCTTCGTATCGCGCACGTCATCGAGCAAACCACGGGCGCGTGCCGATGGCTTGATGAGTATCGAGCTCGTGCAGAAGGACTCTTCCTTCCATCCCATCCCACCTTCCAAGGGCGGAGCCACGGGTGAGGTGCTGTACGCACCGCGCGGACCGGCACTGCATTTCGTGCTGCACGCCCGGTCTCTTCCCACCGGGCACCGATACGAGCTCGAGATCGAGGTGGACAGCGCGAACTACACGGTGGCCACCTACACCCCGGATGCACGTGGCCAGCTCACGATCGATACGACGCTCACGCAATTCCGCGAAGGCGAGTGCGTGGGTAGAAACTTCGACGCGGCACGACCGGTCACTGGGTCGCACGCGGTCAAGTTCAGGATCAAGCGCGCCGGGAGTCCGGCTTCCGGCACGATGCCGGGAATCGCGCCGTCGGCGCCCGGCGCACAGCTTTCCTGTCATGGCAACGGCGACGGCAACTACGATTACCTGCTTCTCGAGAACGCGACGGCCGACTTTACGGGAACGACCGGCACGGCGGATACGGCGGCCGGTCACGGCTCGCACTGACAGCCGGATTGTCTAGCTGTACATGCCTCCGCTCTCATTGCGCGCGTCATCGCGTTTCACCAGATCAGGAGCAGGGGAGCGCCAGTGAAAGGTGGGAGGCGCGTCGAGCGGCGGGCGAGCAGGCTTGCAGCGGTGTCTGCCGCGGTCGCAGCATGGATCGTGGGCATCTTGCTGCAATTCCATCCCATGCTCCTGTCCGGCCTTCGTCGCATCCAGAGCGATTGGGGCGACACCCGGCTCAACAACTACATTCTCGAGCACGGATACCGCTGGCTGCTCGGCTTCCCGGGACACGAGCGCTTCTGGAGTCCGCCCGTGTTCTACCCGGCACCGAACACGGCGGCGTACTCGGACGTGCTTCTGGGTGTCGCGCCATTCTACTGGCCGTGGCGACTCGTGGGCTTCGTTCCGGACACCGCGTTTCAGCTCTGGCTCCTCACGATCGCGACGCTCAATTTCGCATCGGCGCTGCTGCTCTTCTCGCGCGGCTTTCGCTGCCGGCCGGTTGCGGCCGCTGCCGGCGCGATGCTCCTCTCGTTCGCATCGGTTCGCACCGCGCAGGTGATGCACGCGCAGTTGATTCCGTTCTTCTACATCGCGCTGGCCATTCTCGCAGTCCTCGAGATCTTCGATCCCGAGCCCGAGCTTCGTGCCGGGATCATGAGCGTCGAGCGACGCACCGCGTGGGTGTTCGTCCTCGCCGGCGCGGTGGTGGCCCAACTCTATTCCAGCTTCTACTACGCGTGGTTTCTCATCTTCGCGCTCGCGCTCGCGGCAGCGTGGGCCGTTGCAATGCCCGGCACGCGAAGACGCACGCTGCTCGCCGTTCGCGCCAATCTCGGAGCGCTCGCGGGCGCTGCGCTCGCGTCCGCGCTTCTCCTCGCGCCGCTGATCACACACTATCTGCAGGCCGAGCGGCAGGTGGGCACGCGGAGCTTTCTCGTGGTCGAGCGCATGCTTCCGCGCCCGGAGTCGTGGGCATACATGGGCCCCGGCAGTTGGCTCTATGGCTGGCTCGCCGCACGCGCCTCCTTTCACGATCTTCCAATGGAGCACGAGCAGCGGCTCGGCCTCGGCATCGCGACGATCGTCTGCGCAGCGATCGGACTCTGGATCGCGCGACGGCGGCGCGATGTCCAGTTCGCCGTGATCGTTCCGCTGCTCATGGCATTGCTCGCCACGGAGTGGCCCGGCGGCTTCACCGCATGGCGCCTGATCTACCTGGTCGTGCCCGGCGCCTCCGCGCTGCGCGCCGTGTCGCGCATCGGTGTCGCGCTCCTGCTCCCGGCGGCGCTCGGTGTCGCGCTTCTCATCGATGCGGTCGCACGACCGCAGCGCATTCCACCATCACGCGCCGCGCTGGCGCTCAAGCGGAGAGACCGGCGAAAGCGCGCGCTCATCGTCACGGCGATGCTCGCGGCAATCGTGGCGGAGCAGATGCAGCAGCCGCCATCGTACGACAAGGGTGAGGGCCGTGCGCGAATCGCCCGCGTGGCGAACGGCATCGGCGCCGGATGCCGGGCCTTTCTCTACACGACGATCGGCGGCGCGGACGATCCCTGGAACTACCACGCCGACGCGATGTGGGCATCGATGGAGCGCGACGTGCCCACGATCAACGGCTACTCCGGAAATCAGCCGCCTGCGTGGACGTTCTACGACATTCGTGTGCACACGCCCACCACCGACAGTGCGGTCGGTGACTCGCTCGCGCGATGGGCAACGCGGTGGCACCTCGATCCTGCGCGTATCTGCCGCGTGCGAACGCCGCCGGGTGAGTAGCAGGGCAGGTAGCGCGAGGACTGAAGTGGTCCTCACCGCTGCCGCGATTGTCGCACCGCGATCGTCTTGATCTCGAAGCCCGTGAGCGGCACGTCGAGCGTGAGCCCGCGACCTCGTACTCCGTTCGGCAGATCGCGCTCGAGCAGGTCCGTCTCGCTCGCGTCCATCGGCGAGGCGAAGCGCAACTGTGCCACGGTGGCGCGCCCACTCGTCTCGACCAGACGCACGATCACGCGGTCATCGTCCTCTGCCCGCTTGAGCGCACCCAGCGCCACGGAGGAGGGATGTATCGTCAACCACGAGCCACGATCGGTGATGCCAGAATGCGGGCTCACCGCTTGGGCCACGAGCGGCGAGTTCAGCTCGTCCGCCGCCTCGCGGATCTCGGGTGCGCGCCAGTCGCCGCGGTGCGGGACGATGCTCAATTCGATCGTCTGCATCCCGATGTCCGCATGCGGATCCGGCCACTTGGCGCTTCGGAGCAGCGTGATGAACAGCGTGTCGCCGCTCGCGCTGTAGCCGTACTTGCCATCGTTCACCACCGCCACGCCGAAGCCGCGCGATGATGCATCGAGCCATCGCTGCATCGGAGTCTCGAAGCGCGCGCTGTCGCGGCGCGTTGCGAGTCGCGTCGGGCGCGCGATCGAGGCGTACGGAATCTCGGCGCGCGTCGAGTCGACGCGAAAGGCCAAGGGAACCACGAGCTTGAGCAGACGCTCGCGCCCGCGCCAGTCGATCGACAATGAGATGTCCAGACGGGCGGGCGCGTCCCGGAGCGTGTATCGCTCGGCCACGCGAATGCTGTCGCGCTCGCGATGCACGGTGAGCGATGTCCCGAGCGGGGTGCGCACCACGGAGTCGACGCGAACGCCCTGATCGATCCAGTCACGCTTGCCGCGCAGATCGTCGATGTTCCACGCCTGCCACTCGGCGGGTGCGTCGGCCATGAGCAGCAGCGCTCCGGCACTCGGCGAAAGCGATTCCCTGTGGTGCAGCTTGTCGTAGAGGCGATCGATGTTCCCCGTGGCCGAGTCGATCTCGACGCGCAGCGCATCGTTCTCCAGCACGCGGGCGCGGCCCGCCGTGTGAAGGGCGCTCACGGCGGAGGAGGGTGCGGCTGCCGTGCCCACGAACACGAGCACACTGCCCAGCGCGGGAACGTTCGGAACGCGCACCTCGAGCGCGGAGTCCACGGCGGCGCTCGGGAGCACCTGTCCCAGAGCATCGCGCACGATTCTCTCGCCCGTGAGACGAATGCGAACGAGGCCGCCGCGCGCGCGGCCGCACGCGTTGAATACGAGATAGGGCGTATCGCCGCCGTGCCGGGGACGCGTGTTCAGGGAAGCCGCGAGCGAGCGAAGCGATCGCTCGAGGATCCCTCGTGCGCTCGACTGCGCCTGCGCGTAGTCCCTGGCGGCATCCTGGTACACCTCCGCTATGGACGTGCCGGGGAGGATGTCGTGGAACTGGTTGAACAGCACGTGATGCCATGCCGCGCGCAGCGAGTCGCGCGGATACGGAGCGTCGGCGAGAGCTGCGGCGGTTTCCGCGGTACCGAGGAGCGCTTCGAGCTCGCGATTCGTGCGCTTGGTTTTGGCCTGCGTTGTGTACGTGCCGCGATGAAACTCGAGATAAAGCTCGTCGCGCAACACGGGTCCGGCGCGCGCATCCAGGCGCATGCGCGCGAGCGAGGACTCGGGTGATGCCTGTCGCACGACCGGGAACGTGGGAATGCGCTGCAGCGCGCGGGCGCGATCGAGCATCTGCATCGTCGGTCCGCCGCCGTGATCGCCCACGCCGTACACGGTGAGCATTCTCCGCGACGCACTCGAGTCCCGCGTGACGACGAACTCCTTGGCGAGCCGGCGCGGTGCCAGGTCGTGATCGTAGGCATAAATCATGTCGGTGAAGATGCGCGAGCCGTCGACTCCCTCCCACCAGAAGGTATCGAGCCCCGACGGCCAGTGGTTCGTGTCGTTCCAGCGCATTTCTTCGGTGACGAAGTAATCGAAGCCGCTCTTGCGAAGGATCTGCGGCAGCGACCATGGAAAGCCGAAGGAGTTCGGGAGCCACGCCACGCGCGACGGCTTGCCGAAAAGGCGCGTGAAGGTGCGTTGCCCATAGAGCGCCTGCCGCACGAGCGATTCGCCGGACGGGATGTTCGCATCCGACTCCACCCACCATCCACCTACCGGATCCCAGCGGTTGCTCTTCGCGAGCGCCTGAATGCGCGCGAGAAGCGCCGGGTCCTGCTCCTCGATCCACTCGTAGTATTGCGCCGAGGAGGCGGCGAAGTGCATGTCGGGGTACTTCGCCATGAGCTTCGTGACGGTGGCCCACGTGGCCTGGATCGCGTCCCGTCCGGAGCTCACCTGCCAGAGCCATGCGGCATCGATGTGCGAGTGACCGACGATGTCGATGGTGTCGCGCCGAATGCGCGCGCTCGCCGGAGTGAGACGCGCGATCCACTCTCCGAGCAGGGCGTGATAGGCGGTCTTCGACGGATCGAGCACGCTGCGCAACAGCTGCCGTGCGATCGTGCTGTCGGGGATCGCGAGCGATGAGTCGCCGGTGAAATAGCGCGCCCACTCCGCCCCATCGCGAATCTCGGCCCACCCGAGATCATGTACGCGGAGGCGCGGCGGATCCCACCACGGCCCGTGCGGCTCGATGTCGATGCCGAGCGGCGTGCCCGCGATGCACGGATCGCAGAGCATCGCGCGACCCAGCGAGTCGGGCGTGAGCCGCACGCCATTCGCGCTCACCGCGTACGGTGGGCCGAGCTCCGCCACGTCGGCGGTGAGGGCGAGCCCGCCAAGCGCGGCAGGAACGACGAGATCGGCATCGATGCGCCGGAGGTGCTGGCGTTCGGTGGAATCGGTGACGGCGCTCAGCTCGAGATCGCGTGCGCGAGTCGTGTCGCGCGAGACGAGCCAGCGGTCGATCGTAATCGGATGCGAGAGGAGCTCGAGGAGCGCGTCCGCGGTGATCGGGAGCGCGACGTGCGACACCGTGCTCTTTCCCGATCGCACGACGGCCTGTGCACTGCCATCGAGCGCTCCACGCGCGAGCACTTCCCAGCTCGCGTTCGCGATCACCGATACGGGTTGTCCGATCTCTCCCGTTGGCAGCGGCACCCGCGAGGCCCCGACGTCGAGCGAGAGCCGCCCGCGCGTGCTCGCCCAGCGCGTGGCACAGACGCGCAGCTGAACGCCGAGCGTCGACGCCGGGCGGGCATCGCGATCGCGCGATGCGTCCGCGCGAAGAATCTCGGCGCGCGGCGCCATTGTGACGGGACCCAGGGTCACCGCGGCGCGAGCGGCAGGTCCGCGCGCCGTGTCGCCCGGGGAGACGCGGCGCGCGCCGTCGCGTGCGGCGGCCGAGATCTCGCTGCGCAAGTCGCCGATCGGATCGCGGCTGATTGCCAGGAGCCGGGCACCGAGACCGAAGCCGCCGCCGCGATTGACTACGCGATAGAGCAGACGGTTGTCGCCGCTCGCGAGCGCGAGGGAGATCGTGTCCGCTCCGGAGCGAAGCTCGCGTGCGATCTCGCGGCGCCAGACGCGCCGGCCGTTGAGCCAGATCACCACGTCATCATCGCTCTCGACCGCGAGGCGCACCGTGCGCGCCTCCGGGCTGCGGATGTACGTGAGTGCGTAGGCCGCGCGGTCGTCGAGCTTGGGATCGCGGAACACGCTGTACAGATCGACGCGCCCGAGGGAATCGGAGGACTCCGCGCGCCAGCGCATCGCGCGCGTGCCGGGCACGCTGTCGCCCGCGCTCGCGAACAGCTCCGCGGGATTACCGATGTCCGACCGGTCGAGCCGGAGCTGTCCGGTATCGAGCGGGAAGGGACCAGCCAGCAGCCACTCGCTGATGGGCGCGTCGCACGAGCCGGTTGCGATGGCGGTTCCGGGGACGGCGTGCTCGCAGCTCCAGAGAAGAATCGCGAGCGCCGGTGCCGCTAGCCGGCGCACGTCAGCGTGCACGGGTCACGGCGTTGCGCCGGTGCCCGTGAAGTTCGCGATCTCGTTCTCCATGAGCATGTACGCATAGTCGCCATCGCCGTTGCCGCGGCACGGCAGCGCAGCGCCGGGCGCGCCGGCCTTCGAGTTGGGCGACACGCCCGACGGCGGATTGCCATCGCGCTTGATCCAGAATTTCACCTTGTGCGCCCCTGCCACCGAGCGTGGCGCATCGTAGTTCGTGCCGACACACGCGCCTTCGGCGAATTGCGTCAGCGCCGTGTCGATCGCGAGCTGGCCGCGCGCATCCGATGTATGGCTCGCAACGGAGTAGATTGCGTCGTCCGCCTGTATCTCGAGCAGATAGCGGCGCTGCGGCTGCAGACCGTACGCGCGCAGAATGAACCGAAGCGCGGGACCGGAGTGTGCATACCACACGACGCCGGTTGCTCCGCCTGATGCGCGCGGAATCGGCCGGAAGGCGGCATCCTTCTGCGCGAGCGTCACCCGCGACATTCCAGCTCCCGGCCGCACCGACTCCGATTGGTGGTCGTATGACGAACGCACGAAGATGAACCAGAACAGTGCGCCCGCGAGCGCGATGAGGCGCACGGGATCGAAGCGCGTCGTAGTCGGCGGTGTAGGAAGGGAGTCCTGGCTGGTGCTCGGATTCGTCTGTGTAGCCATCGCTATCCGGCTGCACGGCCTGACTGCCGCGAATCTCTGGCTCGATGAGGCCAATTCGTGGCAGGTGGCACGCCGCTCATGGTCGACGCTGATCGGCGAGCTGCGCGGAAGTCCGGTTGGTCCACTCTACTTTGTACTCCTCAAGCCGTGGATCTCCGCCTTCGGCGACTCCGTCTTCGCGCTGCGGGCATTTTCCGTGCTGGCCAGTATCGCGCTCATCCCGGCGGTGTACGCGCTCGGTGCGAAGCTGCTCTCGCGCCGCGCTGGACTGATCGCCGCCCTGCTCACTGCGCTCTCGCCGCTCGAGCTGTACTTCGCGCAGGAGGCGCGCATGTACATGCTGACCTCCCTCGTGGCGCTGCTCACGTTCTGGGCGTACGTGGAGTGGCGAGAGCGCGCCCTGGCATTGCGAGATGTAACGGGCTCGCGCTCGGCGCTCCTCTGGTACACGATCGCCGGCATGACTCTCCTGTTCACGCACCCGGTGGCCGGCACGCTCCTCGTGGCGCTGAATCTCGACGCTCTGGTGCTCTGGTGGCAGTCGCGCGCCCGCCCGAATCGCTGGACGGTGATCACGTGGGTCGCGGCGCAGCTGGCGATTCTCGGCATCGTCGTAGTCTATCTCGCGTTCGTCAGCATCGGGACCGCCGCTTCCTCGCAGGCGTGGCGCTCGGCCCTCGGATTCGAGCGCTCGCTGCGCGCCGCCCTGCTGTTTCCCTTTGCAGTGGTCGCCGGCCAGCACTATTACGCCTCCGACTTCTGGTTCGCGTACAATGATCTGCTGCAGCGCACGGGGTCGATGGGGCGATTCACGACGCTGCTCATAGTCCAGCCCCTCACTCTGCTCGTGTTCGTGGCCGCCGGCGACGCCACCATACGGGCTCGCTCGAAGGCTGGCCAGACTCCTGCGGCAACACCATCCGTGCAAGGTGCGCAACGCCTGCTGCTGTTCGCGCTCATCGTTCCGCTCGCCTTCGCCGTTCTCATCTCGATGTCGCGCGCCCTCGAGACCGAGCGCTACTTCCTCTTCGTCGTTCCATTCCTGCTGCTGTTACTCGCCGACGGCCTCGCCGCGCTCCATCGCCAGACACGCTTCCTCGCGCTCGCCGTGCTCGTAGCCGCCATGCTGCTCGGCACGCGCACGACGAAAGCCGCGGTCTCGCGCGACAGCGACTATCGGCCCACCGCCGCCCTCATCCTGCACGATCTCAGGCCCGGCGATCGCGTGATGATCCAGCCGCGCGAGATGAACGCACCGCTCCGATTCTATCTCGGCTCGCCCGACTTCCCGGTCGTCGGCCTCGCTGCCGATGCCTCCGCCGGCCGCGAGCTCGCGAAGCTTCCGCCGGGCCGCACCTGGGTGGTGATCGACTATCGCTCGCCGCTCTACACACTCGCGCCGCAGGAGCTGCAAGACTCGCTGCACGCGGCGGTGCTGCAGGACGAGTACACCTCCGATGCGAGTGCCGGTGTGCGCGTGGCGCTGGTCGATACCCGCAATGCGACGAAGCAATAGCGTAGGACGCTACGGTGCCACCGGCACGGCGTCCGTCGACTGCAGCACGTACTCGAACTTGCCGTCGCCATTGCCGCCGCAGGGCAGCGCGCTGCGGGAGCCCAGCAGATCGTTCGAGCTCGCGCCTCTGGCCGAGCCGTCGCCCTTGAGCGACACGCGCAGCGTGCGCGCCGACTCCAGCGTGCGCCGCGACGGATCCTCCGCACCGACACACTGCCGGTTCCTGAGCGCCGTTTCCACTCCGTGCATGCCCAGCGTGCCCTTGGCGTCGGACCGACGGCTCGCGATCGCGTACTCCTTTCCATCCGCGGCCGTGAGCACCACCCGATACGCGCGCGCCGGCACGAGCTCCGACGCGAACAGGTACCAGTCGATCGCGCCGTCCACCACCATGTAGCGGAACGTGCCCGACGGCGTCTGCGGCCCCTGCGCGTCCGACGCGGCGAGGGGAATCGTGTTGTAGCCGGTGAGATCGGGAACGATTCTCACCGACTTGGGCGCCTGCATGTCGCTGTCGTTGCTGCACGCCACCGCGAGCGAGAGCACTGCAATGACCGCCGCCCGCCGCACCACCGCTACCGCTCCGACATCGCGGACATCGCCACGGGGGCGCGCATCGGCTCGGGCGAGATCGCCTCCGCGATTTCCTCCACGTGATGCACGTTCGGACGCTTGATCCACGACACGCGCGCGAGGCCATGGTGAATCGAATAACAGGCAACGAGCCAGTATCCCGCGCCGAAGAGAATCAGGAATGGCGTGGCGCCGTATTCGCGCGTCACGATCGCGTAGCCGAGTCCCGCGGTGGTGTACAGCGCCATCGCGAGCTCGAAGAACACCGTGCTGCTGAAGCGGCTCCGATACTTGAGCTGCTGCCACCGCTGTTCGCGGCGTGTGAGGTCATACTTCGGAGTGCGGATGAATCCCGACTTGATTCCCAGCCACGCCTCGACTGCCGCCTTGGCGTTGTTGACGCTCAGCCCGATCGACTGCGCGAGAAACGCCGGAAAATAGAGCATGCGTTTCAACCAGTCCCTGTGCAGCGCCCGCTCCGCCTCGGCGTGATACGAGTAGGTGCCGAAGAGCGAAAAGAGGAAGTAGGCGGAGATGGGCCAGGCGATGCGGATGTGATTGTGGTGCGCGATGACGACGACGAGCGGGTTGATGATGCCGACGAGCAGCAGGATCGGATACGTGCCGTTGGAGAGCAGGTGCAATGCGCCCTGCAGCTTGAGCCACGGAGTGAGATCCGATCGCATGAGCGGCGGAAGCATCTTCTTCGCGGTCTCCTGCGTGCCCTTCGTCCAGCGGAACTGCTGCGCCTTGAGCCCGTGCACGTCGGCCGGCAGCTCTGACGGGCAGACCACACTCGGGACGTAGTCGATGCGCCACCCGGCGAGCTGGGCTCGATAGCTGAGATCGAGGTCTTCCGTGATCGTGTCGTGCTGCCAGCCGCCCGCTTCGCGAATGCACTGTGCGCGCAACAGCGTGCCGGTGCCGTTGAAGCCGAGGAGCAGGCCGCCGTAGGAGCGGCCGGTCTGCTCGATGGCGAACTGCGCGTCGAGGCCCATCACCGTCGCGCGGGTGAGGGTGGAGTACTCCTCGTTGAGATACCCCCAGCGTCCCTGCGCGATGCCCACTTTCGGGTCGCGCATGTGGGGAAGCATCGCGCGCAGAAAGTTCGGCGGGATGACGAAGTCCGCGTCGAAGAGCGCGATGAATTCGGCCGTGGTGTGATTCAGCCCGTTCGCGAGCGCGCCGCTCTTGAAGCCTTCCCGGTCACTCCGATGGACGTGCGCGATGTCGAAGCCCTGCGCGCGATACCGGTTGACGAGACTGCGCGCGAGCTCCACGGTGTCGTCGGTGGAGTCGTCGAGGACCTGGATGGAGAGGCGCTCGCGCGGATAGTCGAGCTCGGTGGCGGATCGCAGCAGTCGCGCGAGCACATAGCGCTCGTTGTAGATCGGCAACTGCACGACGACGTGGGGAAGCTCGCTGTCTTCGAGCGCGGCCGGGTGCTCGAGCCAGCGTGGGCGACTGCGGCGATAGAACGAAACGAGTACGTAGCGATTGAGGCTGACCAGCGACAGCAGGAGCAGCGCGATACCGTAGACGACCAAAGCAGTGCGAGGGATCATTTGCTCGACGGCGGAAGGATGACCGAGCGCGGCGGGAGCCACGGCCGGAGAGATTCGCACGACGAAATACCATATTGCACACGGCGAGCCCAAAAATTACGAATCGCTGCTTCCTCTAACGGGCCGAGGAATAAATTTCTTGATGCTCGGGATGCCAGGAATGTTCCCGCAGCCGTATGGGACGAGTCCGTCACAACTCGGCTGTTTTTCGAGTCCATAACCGAGAGAAACCTCGGCTGCGGCCACCGCGTCACCGTTCACTCGAAAAAAGAGTGCGCTCGCCCGACGACGCCGACGTCCTGCCTAGTACCCGAGATGCTTTCTACGTTCCCTTCCTTTTGCCGGTGGACAGCGCAATGTGGCCTGCATCACGAATTACGTTCGATTCGATCAGTATACGAGATCGAGGGTCGCTCTGCGCGAAAATCATGCGCGCGATCGTTTCGATGGCAGGTCGCATCGTGCTGAGCGCGACTACGCACGTTTCGTGAGTCGCGTGCGTAGGTGCGATGTACGCGCGATGGGCGTGCGACGCACGCCCGACGCACGCCCGACGCATGCCCGACGCACGCCCGAGGCGTGCGATCCTGGATCCGTGATTCGACGGTGCGACATCCGTGCACGCGCATTTTCCCGTGCAGTTTCTCTCGCGGTTTCTCGCGCGGCTTCGCATCCGCGTTCGAAGAGCAGGTGCGATTCGCGATCTCCAGCGACGGCGCGAATTGAATTCGACTCGCTCACGCACTCGCGCGATTGCAGTGCGATTGCAGTACGAATGCGCCGCTCGAATCGCGGCTCATTCCGCGCTTCCCCGGGCGGAAAATCGACTCGTGCAGGGTGCCTCCACCCGATGGCGAAGCGCCCGCCATGGGCGAAAATCGCCTTCTCCACGGGCGTCAGAGTCGTCTCGCCCTATTGCATCCTTCGTGGCTCCCTATACCTTCCGCCTTCGACGGACCCGTTCCCGCACGAATGAACGAGATCCTTTCACCACTCCGGAGAATCCTCGATGGCTACAAAAAAGAAGAGCAGTGCGAAGAAGGGCGCGAAGAAGGCGAGCAAGAAGAAGACGGTGAGGAGAGCCGCGAAGAAGGCTCCCGCGAAGAAGAAGCGCACGCCGAACGCCGCGTTCATGAAGCCGATGCAGCCGGATGAGGCGCTCGCCGCGGTGGTCGGCTCGGGCCCGCTCCCCCGCACCGAGATCACGAAGAAGCTCTGGCAGTACATCAAGAAGAACGGCCTCCAGGATGCGAAAGTCCGTCGCAACATCAACGCAGATGAGAAGCTCGGACGGGTGTTCGGTGGGAAGAAGCAGGTCTCGATGTTCGAGATGACGAAGCTCGTCAACAAGCACATCAAGTAGTTCCCGGTGTCGCGAACATAGGTGGAGGGGGCGCTCTCGATCCGGGGCGCCCCCTCGCTGCATCCCTCGATGCAGCACACGGGAGGGCTTGTGTCTCACCGATCCCGCGCGGAATATCGAGCGTCCGCTCCAGTGTGTTCCCTCAGCTCTCCAGTCGAGTGGCAGCCAAGAAGCGCAACACCCGCACACCGCCCAAACGATCCGTAGTCGCCGCCGCGCGATCGCCCCGCGGCCCGCGCGAGCCACTCTTCTCGCGCGCCTCGCTCACGTCGCTCGCGAGTGCCGTCGCGATCTTCATCTTCATCCGCATCTTCCTGATCGCGGCCTACCACATTCCGTCGGAGAGCATGGAGCCGACGCTGCTCGTGGGCGATTTTCTCTTCGTCGACGAGCTGTCGTACGGGCCGCACATCCCGTTCACGAATCTCAAGCTCCCCGGCTTCACCACGCCGAAACGGGGCAGCATCGTCGTCTACGAGTCGCCGCCGCAGCACTGCATTCCGAACACGAGCTGTCCCTTCTCTCCCGATGATCCCACGCCGATAGTCGTGAAGCGCGCCGTGGGCGTTGCCGGCGACACGCTCTACATGCGACAGGGAATGCTCTACGTGAACGGCATCGCGCAGCGGCAGGGTTTCGGTGCGAGCCCGGCGCCGCTCGCGCAGGACGACAGCTCGCCGTACTATGGCTGGCAGCATCGCTTCGAGGTGAAGGGCTCGCGCTTCGGGTCGCCGCCCGCCACCCCGTCGCACGACAACTGGGGCCCGCTCCTCGTTCCGCCCGCGCACCTCATGAGCATGGGCGACAACCGCTACGAGTCCGTCGACGGCCGGTACTACGGCTTTGCTCCGCTCGCGAACGTGCGCGGCCGCCCGCTCTTCATCTACTTCTCGTTCGACACCCAGGACTGGAAGATCCGCTTCAATCGCTTCTTCATGCTCATCCGCTAGTGCCGCCGCTAGCCACCCCCTCCCTTTCTCCGGCACCGATGACCGCAGCCGCGCCACCGAAACGCACCCTGCTGCGTGATCTGACGCTGTTCGGAACCGTCGCCCTCGTGTCGGGCAACATGCTCGGGACGTCGCTCTACACACTTCCCGCATCGGTGGCCTCCGTGGCCGGCCCGATCGGCATCGTGTCGTGGGTCATCACCGCCGCGGGCTTTCTTCTCCTCGCGCTACTCTATGCGGAGCTCGGCCCGCGCTATCCGCGCACCGGCGGACCCTACGTCTTCGCCCGCGAGGCCTTCGGCGAGTTCGCCGGGTTCCAGACGGTGTGGATGTACTGGCTCAGCGCCGTCGTCGGCAACGCGGCGATCGTCACCGGCGCGATCGGCTACGCCGTCGCCTTCTCGCCGCGGCTGGCGGAGAGCCATCTGCTGCAGTTCGTGCTCGCGCAGGGTGTGGTCTGGCTGCTCTGCCTGATCAACATCATCGGCGTCAAGCAGAGCGCGCGCGTGCAGAAGTCGATCCTGCTCATCAACATCATTCCGCTCGTGCTCCTCTCGCTGGCCCTCTTCAAGCTCAATCCCGCGAACTTCCATCCCTTCCACCCCAAGGGAACGTGGACGCCGGTGGCCGCCGGCTCCGCGCTGATGGTGTGGGCGTACGCCGGCATCGAGTCGGCGACGGTGCCGGCCGAGGAGATGCAGGCGCCGCAGCGCACGATTCGGCTCGGCACCCTGCTCGGCTACGGCCTGGCGACGATGATCTTTCTGCTCTCCGCGGTGGCGGTGATCGGTGCGCTGCCCAACGATGTGATCGCGTCCTCGGCGCGCCCGCTCGAGCTCGCGGTGCGCGAGACGCTCGGCGGCTTCCCGGCGATCCTCGTAAGCATGGCCGCGATCGGAGCATCGATCGGAGTGCTCAACGGATGGATCCTCATGGCCGGCCGCATTCCCTTCAGCGCGGCGCAGGACGGCCTGTTCTTCTCGGCGTTCGCGCGCGTCCATCCGCGCTTCGGCACTCCGTACGTTGCCCTGATCGGGGGCTGCGTGATCACGAGCGCGATGCTGACGCTCTACTTCATTCCGGGAAGCACGCTTCTGGAGGTATTCAACTTCACGGTGCTTCTGGCGAATCTGGGCACGCTTTTCCCGTACCTCTACAACTCGGCCGCGGCGCTCATGCTGGCCCGCCGCGATCTCCATCGGTTCACGATCAGGGAGCAGCGCAAGACGTCACTGCTCGCGCTCGTGTGCTTCCTCTTCCTGGTCTGGACGACGTGGGGCGTGGGAGCACAAATCGTGTTCTGGGGCTTCCTGATTCTGCTGCTCGGGACCCCGCTGTACATCTGGTTCAAGACCCGGAGCCCCGCTGTAGCAGTGAGCGGCGCGTAACCTCGAACCGATGCTCGGCAATGTCGCGGTACGCGGCGTGACGCGTTCGACGCCCCTGCCGTTTCCAGTCAGAAATGGGTTGTCTTTGCTCCCGCGCGATGACGATGGAAATCGTAGAGTTTTGCCGTCTCCGTTCAATTCGCTTCAATCCGTTCTTCATCCGTATCTCACAAATGTAAGAGCCAGCCCGAGCGGCTGTTGCCGTTCTGGGCAAGCGCGCACGATTCAGACATCAACGATTTTTGAAATACGGATTGAACGGATCGAACGGATGAGAAAACGGATCGGATCGATGCTCGGCGATGGTGCGTTGCACATGGAGAGCTGAATTTCCTTGGGCGGCAAGTGAAGCGGGGGAAGTGGAGACCTGCCGTTTCTAGTCGGGTCCCAAACCGTTGACAGGGTAGGGGCGGTGTTGTAAATCGAATCCAGAGTGATTTACTCGGGATTACGATACCAACCGGATCATCAGAAATGAAAGAAAGTGCACTTCGCTGCGGCCCGCTGGTTCGGCCGCGCGTGCTGTTTGCAGTGCTCGCGTGGTGTGTGGCCAGCTCCGGTACGGCGCAAGCGCAGGGAGAGGGTCGCGCGGTGCCTGCCGCTTCGACCGAAACGCAGGGCTCGGTGTCCGGAGTGGTGCACGACAGCGCCGGACGGCCGCTCGCGGGTGTGCTGGTGACGCTCGCCGGGATCGAGGGGAGCGCCCCAGCGCAGCGCACCGACACGACCACCGCCGCTGGCCGGTTCACGCTCGCGAACGTGAGCGCGGGCTCGTACGTGCTCACCGTCGAGCGTGATTCGCTCGGCCCGCGGCGCGTCGTCGTGAGCGTGCACGAGGGCGCGGTCACGCTCGATGTCGTGCTGCGGCCGCGCGGCGAGACGACCGCAGCGTCCGAGCTGCAACCGGTGATCGTCACGGCGAGGGACGTCCCTCGCCGGCCGACGATCGGCAGCCTTCCCGACATTCGCGGCACCGAGATATTCGCCGGGAAAAAGACGGAGGGGATCGAGGTCGACAGCCTGCCGATGAACAGCGCCCAGGATGTGTCGCGGCAGCTCTTTTCGCGTGCGCCCGGCGCCAACGTCACCGAGACCGCGAGCAGTGGCTTCCCGTCCAACGGCATCGCGTTTCGCGGACTCAATCCCGTGCAGTCCGTGGAGATGAACGTGCGCCAGGACGGCGTGAACATCGTCGCCGATCTGTACGGCTATCCCGAGACCTACTACACGCCGCCGGCCGAGGCGATGGAGCGCGTGGAGCTGGTGCGCGGGAGCTCGTCGCTGCAGTTCGGGCCGCAGTTCGGGGGCGTCATCGACTACGTGCTGCGGGACGGTGCGCCCAACTCGAAGCTCTCCATCAAGGCGCGCGAGACCGGCGGAAGCTTCGGGATGTTCAACTCCTTCCTCTCGCTCGAGGGCGGGAAAGAGAAGTGGACGTACTTCGCGTACGGGCAGTATCGCTCGCAGAACGGCTGGCGCCCGAGCTCCGATCTGTCGCAGCTGTCGGCAGCGGGGAAGCTGACGTACCACGCCAGCGACCGGCTGTCGCTCGGCCTCTCGTATTCGCTGCTGCGCAACCGCATCCACATGCCCGGTGGTCTCGACGATGCCCAGTTCAACGCGGATGCGCGCGCATCGTATCGTTCGCGCAACTGGCTCGCGAGCCCCTGGAACATCGTCGCCCTCGATGGCGATTACGAGCTCTCCGCGAGCACGCGCATCACGTCATCGCTCTCGTTCATGAGCAGCCAGCGCTATCTCGTGTGGCGCAACGAGGACGGCGGCCCCTCCGCCGTCGACGGCATCGATCCGGAGACCAACGACTTCGTCCCCCGCGAGCTCGAGTGGGAGTACTTCACCAATCTCACCAGCGAGACGCGGCTCGTTCACAGCTACACGCTCTTCGGCCAGTCGCACGCGATCGCGACCGGCCTCCGCATGTTCGGCGGTGATCTGCACCGGCAGGAAGGCGGCCCCGGAAGCACCGGCTCCGATTTCGACATGCATCTCGTGGGCGGGCCGTACGAGACTGACATGACGTTCGGCAACGTCAACGCGGCAGCGTTCGCGGAGAACGAGCTCCACATCACGCCGAAGCTGTCGATCACCCCCGGCGCGCGCATCGAGTTTCTCCATTCCACCGCGCGCGGCCACACCGACACCACCGTCTCGCCCCCGGCGAAGAATCGCACCTTCGTGCTCTTCGGCGCCGGTGCACAGTACCAGGCGTCCGCGAGCACGAGCATCTACGCGAACGCGACCCAGGCCTATCGACCCATCGAGTATTCGTTTCTGACACCATTCGCGAGCCTCACCCGCATCGATCCGAAGCTCGAGGATCCGAAGGGCTACAATCTCGACCTCGGCTGGCGCGGCTCGCTCGGCGACGTGGTGCAGTTCGACGTCGGTGTGTTCGACCTCGTCTACAGAAATCGCATCGGCCTCATCTCGGGCATCGACTCCGCAGGCACGCCGTTCACCGAGCGCACCAACGTGGCCACGAGCGCGCACCGGGGCATCGAGGCCTACGTGAATCTGTCGCTCACGTCGCTGCTGCATGGCGATCGATCCGCGGGCTCGCTCGACCTGTACGACGCGCTCGGCTACACACACGCGCGCTACACGAGTGGCGAGTTCGCCGGCAACGCCGTGGAGTTCGCGCCCTCGGTCGTGAACCGGGCTGGCGTCACCTACGCGCGCGGGCGCGGCACGCTCGGCCTGCAGTGGAGCTACGTGTCACGGCAGTTCACCGATGCGAACAACACCGTTGCGAGCGCGGACGCCGACGTGGGGACCGTGCCCGCGTATCAGCTGCTGGATATCTCCGCCAAATGGCAGCTGACGCGCGTGCTCGGGCTCGACTTGGGCGTCAACAACGTTGCCAACCTGTCGTACTTCACGATGCGAACCTCGGAATACCCCGGTCCTGGCATAATTCCGGGGATTGGGCGGAGCGTCTACGCCGGGGTGCGCGCCGGATTCTAAGGGGTGCAACCAGCGCGGGTGTCGCGCGTCTATAGCTGGATGACGCGCCCCCATCCGCGCTGGCTGCCCACCTCCCTTGCGGGTCCGACGCTCGGGATGTGTTCGGTCACCCTCCTGTTCCTGCTGCTCGCGTACCCCTGGAATCAACGGGCGGCGCTGATGGCGGACATGCTCGTCGCCGTGCAGACGCTCGGCGTCATCGTCGCCGCCGTCGTGATTGCGCGCTCGGCTACCGGCACGCGGCGCACGATCTGCCTCGCGACCGGCATCGCCGGCTCCTTCGCGCTCATGGGCCGCCTGTCGTGGATCACGTACGTCCTCGAGCACGGCGTCGAGCCCGTGCGCCCGCTGCTCGAAGCGACGACGGGGACGATCATGCAGATCGCCATCCTCATCGGGCTCACGGTGGTGCTCGCGCGCTACCGGCATCGCAACTGGATGCGCTTCGAGGCGCTGATCGATGCGCTGCTCCTCTCCGTGGCCGTGTCGATGCTCGTGGTGCAGGCGGATCTCGGCATGAGCAGCACGTCGTCTGCGAGTACGCTTCTGCGCACCTTCGCGTTCGCGTGGAACATCCTCGCCGCCGCGAACATGGTGCTGGTCACGCTGCTCCTCATCTGGCGCGGCGAAGCACTCGGCGCCCGCCTCGCCTCGGGGATCTCGCTCGGCCTCGTGGCGCTCGCGCTCGCGAGCTTTCTCTACAGCCGCATCGTGCTGCTCGAGGGGATGCCGGTACCGCGATCGGTCATCGCGCTCTGGACGCTCACGGAAATGTGCCTCCTCTGGGCGATTGCGCCACGCCCGCAGCAGCCTCTCGGCGAGTCGCGCGAAATGCCGATGTACGAGAGCGAGTCGGCGAAGGTGCGCACCTTCTCGATCGTTGCCGCGATTCTGATCGCCTCCTGGAGCGGCGCCACCGTCGCCTTCAGCGGCGATGCGAACCCGCTGCTCGGCGTAGCACTGCTCGCGTTCGGCGTGCTGCTCGCGATGCGCGCCGGGCACGCGCTCTTCACACAACAGCGCACCACGGTGGTGCTCGAGCACGTCGCGCTCGCCGAGCGCGAGCTGTCGGGGATACTCGAGCAGCGCGTGGCGCTGCGCACGGAGGAGCTGGCCGAGGCGCATCGCGTGCTCCAGCGCATGTGGGCCCTCGGGCAGCAGATCGCGCTCGAGCTCAATCCGTCGAAGGTGCTGCAGCGCTTTCTCGAGGCTTCGGTGGACGTGATGCGCGCCGATGGCGGAGCGATCGGCCTCGTCACCGACGAGCGCATCTCGATCACGACCACGCACGGCCAGGGCAAAGCCCTCGCGGACGCGTCGTTCGCCGTGCAGGAGAGCACGCTCGGCCGCGTCGCGCGCAACGGACATCCGTGGACCACGAGCGATGCGCGGGCGGAGCGTGCGGGCGACGACGTGATGGTGTGTACGGAGGCGCGCGGAGTGGTCGTCATTCCGCTCCACCGCCGCGCCGAGCGCATCGGAGCGATGCTGCTCTTCTCCCGCGAGCCGCGCGTGATCACCGAGCGCGAAGTGGCGCACGTGGAGGCGATGGCGGATCTCCTGTCCGTCGCGCTGGCGAATGCGGAGCTGGTGGAGACGCTGCGCAAGACCGAATGGCGTTTCCGCACCCTCTTCCGCGCTGCGCCGGACGCCGTGCTCACCATACTGCAGAGCGGACGCATTCGCGAGGCGAACGACGCCGTGCAGGATCTCGTCGGCCTGCAGCCCGTGCAGCTCGTGGGCCGAATGCTGGAGGATCTCGTGCTCTCCGAGGATCGCTCGCATCTCGACGATCAGATCACGCGCGTGATGGGTGGGCGCGAGGCACGGTTCGAGGTGCGCGTGTGGCACGGCCACAGTGTACGGATCGCGTCCTTCGCGGCACGGCTGCTTCCCGAGACGGATCCTCCGCAGATGCTCGTCGTGGGCCGCGATATGACGGCCGACAGGGAGATGCGCGCGAGGCTCGCCGAGAGTGAGCGTCTGGCGAGTGCGGGCGAGCTGCTCGCGGGCGTGGCGCACGAGGTGAACAACCCGCTCAGCACGATCAGCGCCTTCGCGCAGATCCTCGAGCGCGATGCGCTGACGGAGTCGCAGCGCGAGTCGGTGGAGGTGATTCGGAGCGAGACGATGCGCGCCTCGCAGGTGGTGCGCGATCTGCTCACCTTCGCGCGGCGCAGCGAGAACGAGGTGGGCACGATCTGCATGAACGAGCTCGTCGAGCGGACGATGCGCCTGCGCATGCACGATCTCACGTCGCGCGGCGTGGTGTGCGAGACCGTGCTCGCGGAGGATCTGCCCTACGTCACCGCCGACGCGCGCCAGATCCAGCAGGTGCTTCTCAATCTGCTCACGAATGCGTCGCAGGCAATGACGCCGGCCGGCGGCGGCGCGCTGCGCATCGAGTCGAGACAGGACGGCGATCGCGTGCTGCTGGAGATCACGGACAGCGGCCCCGGCATCTCGCCGGCGGTGCGCGCGCACATCTTCGAGCCGTTCTTCACGACGAAGGCCGACGGCACCGGGCTCGGTCTGAGCGTGAGCTACGGGATCATCGCGGCGCACGGCGGAACGATCACGATTCCACAGAGCAGCGCCCAGGGAACGACGTTCCGTGTCGCGCTACCGGCATTCGACCCCGCGGCGCAGGGGAATGGCGGCGTCGCGACAGTGCTGGCCAGCCCGTCGCCGCTCGCCGGAATCCGCATGCTCTTCGTGACGTCGGACTCCACGATGCGCGGCAGCGTGCAGGCGTTCGCACGCCTTCGCGGCTTCCGCGTCACCGCCGCATCGGACGGCCCGGCCGCGCTCGCGTGTGCCCGCAGCGAGAGCTTCGATGTCGCCGTGTGCGACCTCGATGCGCCGGGCATTCGCTCACGGGCATTCTTCGCATCGCTCGAGTCCGAGCAGAAGACACTCGCCAGGAAGCTGCTCTTTCTCAACGCCTCCGAGCGCGACGAGCTCGAATTCCAGGGGCTGGTGCTCGCGGAGCCGTTCGAGCTCGACCGGCTCGAGGAGGCGGCCGCCTCCATGCTCGGCCCCGTCAGACGCACCTCCGGTGCGATCGTTCTTCAGGCGTAGCGCGCCTTAACTGCCGTTGCGCTCGCTCCGCACGGTCGTTTAAGGACAAGGAGGGCATGCCCGTGAAGCACAACACAGCGCTGTACATCGGAATGCTGGGCGTCGTGGTGATGATCTGCGTGATCAGCATCGCGTACCGTTTGCAGAAGCTCGCGGCCCAGCGCGTTGATGCCGAGAAGCGTGCGTCGGTGGCGTTCGAGGAGATGAACCGCGCGACGAAGGAGCTCCGGGCGCGCCACGGCAACGATCCCGCCGCCGATCCCACGCTCACGCCCGGCGAACGACTCCAGCGCATGTATCCGGGCGCGAAGCGTCCCGCCTCAGCGTCCGGGAGCCAAAGCTCCTAACGCTTCGAGCCGGCGCTACATTGCGGGATGTCTCCATTCTTTCCGGAGAGCCCGTTTTCGGGACCGCGCATGGACTCGCTGATCGCGCGAATCCCGCGCTCGCTGATCCCGATGGCGCTGATCACCGGAATCGTGGTGCACCTGTACCGCGTGTTCGTGCTCGCCAGCCCGACGATCACCTTCGGGTGGATCTCGCTCTTTCTCGCGGGCGCCGGCGAATACGTTCTCCTGCTCAGCCTCACCACCGTGTATCTGGGGAATCATCCCGTGCGCCAGTGGATCTGGCGCGTCCCGCTGTTCACGGTGGCCGAGTGGCTGGTGGAAGCCGCGGCGGTCGCGGTGCTGATCCGCGTCAGGTTCGAGCGCATCGGCTCGGAACCGGCGCGCGCTGGCGACCTGTCATCGATCGTGATCGACCGGCTGATCTGGCACGGAGCAGCGATCATCACCTTCAGCTTCATTCTCGCCGTGGTCGTGCAGACGGTGCGCTATGCGCTGCTCAAGCACGAGCACCGGGATTCGACGGCGATCAGGATTCACGACGAGCGCGAGATGGAGAAGGCGGAAGAGGAGATCGAGGCGCGCGAAGCGAGGGAAGGCAGGCACTAATGCGGGCACCGAGGCAGGCACTGGAGGCCTGATTCCACGCGAACGCATTAGCTTTCATGCGTCTCTCACAACGTGCCAACATGCCATACGATGAACGCTTTGTCGCCCCGATGCGTGAGGAGCTCACCCGCCTCGGCGTTCGCGAGCTCCGCACTCCGGGCGATGTCGACGCGCAGCTGAAAAACACCGCGGGCACCACGCTCGTGGTGGTCAACTCGATCTGCGGATGCGCCGCTCGCAATGCGCGCCCCGCGGTCGCGATGGCGCTGCAGCACGCGACCAGGCCGGACGCGGTGACCACCGTGTTCGCGGGACAGGATCTCGATGCCACGGAACGTGCGCGGGGCTATTTCACGGGTTATCGTCCGTCATCGCCGCAGATCGCGCTGTTGAAGGATGGGAAGCTCGTGTTCATGCTCGAGCGCAATCGCATCGAGGGACGCACGTCCGCCGAGATCGCGCAGGACCTCGTGGGCGCCTTCGACTCGTTCTGCGCGAGCTGAATGGCAGGTGGCACAGGCTCTGCTGGTTTTGCCCGTTCAACTCGACAGCGGGAGATGGTCATGGATCAGGATCAGAACGATCAGGTCGGCGGCATGAGCGACCACCAGAAGTTCGGGGAGACGAGCTCGTTTGGAAGCGATTCGGCGAGCGCGTCGAATCCGGCTGATGCGCCGGGTACGCCGCAGGTGTACGACAAGGTCGATGAGACGTCGGCATCCGTACGCGATCGCGCGCTGCAGATGAAAACCCAGCTTGCGGACAAGCTCGAGACCGGCGCCGGTCGCTTGCGGCAGCGCGCGACCAACACGGAAAAGATCGACAACGCGATCGCGACCACCAAGCAGCGCGTCGCGCAGACGAGCGATCGCGTGGCCGCCGGGATGGAGCGCAGCGCGGACTGGCTGCGTAACGCCAACGTGACGTCGTTTCAGCAGGGGCTCGAGCGTCAGGTGCGGGAGAATCCCGGCCGTACGCTCCTGATCGCGGGCGCGATCGGCTATCTGCTGGGCCGCGCGTTCAAGGGGAAGGACGCCTGACGAAGGAGCAACTCGTGCCGCTCCTGGGCGGCGCGCAATGGATCGTCGGGACGACGTTGGCGCTGGTGATCGCGCGCCGGAGCCGCGTGTTCGGCGGCGCCGGCGGTGCGCCTCGACGCATCGCATGGCTCGCGGTCCTCGTCTTCATCATCGCCGGCATCGCGGTCGTCGTGTCGCTGATCGCTGCGCGCCGCGCCGACTCGGCGCTCCTGCTCCCCACGCACGCGACGTCGGCGTGGCGCGTTCGCACCGTGGAGATCCTGTCGATCGTGGGCTGGATGCTCGGCACCGTGGCCGCGCTCTGGAACGGAGTGCTCGGCGTCTCGCTGCGCAGGCGTACGGCGATTCAGGAGCTCAAGCGGCGCACCGATCGCGTGCGCGACTACCGCACGCCTCGCGCGCCCTGAGCTGAACCGCGGCGCCGATCACGTCGAGCGCCGCACCCACCGGCCCATCTCGCGGAAGCTCGGCCGCTTCCCGTACATCAGCATCCCTACACGATAGATGCGGGCGGCGAACCAGGTGGTGATCGCGCACCCCGCGAGTAGTCCCGCCAGCGTGCCCGCGATCTCCATCCCGGACACCTGGATCATCGTCATGCGCAGCGGCATGAGGATGGGCGCCGAGAAGGGAAGCCACGACATCACCTTCGAGAAGGAGCTCGTGGGGTCGAGCAAAATCGGTTGCACGAACACGATCGATGCGATGAGCAGGAGCATCACCGGCATCGAGGCCTGCTGCACATCCTGTTCGTTCGTCACCGTCGACCCCATGGCGGCGAAGAGCGCGGCGTAGAAGATGAAGCCGAGCACGAAGAAGATCAGCAGGAGCAGCCCGACCGTGGGGCCGATGTGCGGCAGCGGAAGCTGCACGTTGGGCACGCCGAAGCCGGCGAGGATCGCGCCCCGGCCCTTGTACACGAGAAAGCTCGACAGCGACCAGAGAACCATCTGCGTGAGCGACGCCGCGCCCACGCCGATCACCTTCCCGGCGAGCAGCGCGTCCGTGGACACGCTCGAGATCACGACCTCGGCCACGCGCGACGTCTTCTCCTCCATGACGCCGCGCAGAATCTGCTGGCCGTAGATCACGAGCATCATGTAGAGAACGAACGCGAGCACGTAGGAGAAGAGCGCGCTCGCGAGCCCGCCGGCTTCGCGGCCGCGCTCGGTGAGCCGCTCGGAGCTCATGTCCAGGCTCACGTCCGTGAGCGCCTTGATGCGCGATGGCTGCAGCCCTTCGTGCTCGAGTCGCTGCGCGAGGAGACTGCGCTGCACGGCGCCCTCGATCTCCTTCACATCCACGAGCGCGGACGCGTTGCGGCCGGCGTAGCGCTCGCTCTTGCCGGCGAGGGTGGCCGAATCGAGCACGAGGTAGCCCATCACCGGATTCTGCGCGCGCATGACTTCGCGTGTGGCCGTGCTCTCCGCCTGCGCGAGCTCGGATGGTGCGACATCGCGGACCACGGCGCGCGAGGGCTCGTTGGCGGAGATGCCGCCCGCGAGCTCGCTCGCGACGCGGAGGCCGAGCTGGGTGCCCGTGGCATCGAGGATGACGATGTGCGAGAGATCGGGCGACGGCCTGGTGCGGCTCGAGATCACCATTGGAACGATGACGATGATCCCGAAGAAGATGGGGCCGAGCGCGGTGCTGAAGATGAACCATTTCGAGCGGATGCGCTCGAGGTACTCGCGCTTGATGATCGCGAAGAGCTTACCCATGCCCGCTCATCCCCGCTTCGACGCCCGTAGCGCCCACCGTGTCGATGAAGATCCGGTGCAGCGATGGCTGCACGAGCTCGAAGCGCTCGATCACGGCGCCGGCATCCACGAGTTTGCGAAGCAGGAGCTGCGGGCTCGCATCCGGAGCGAGCTCGATCTCCACGGTGCGATTGGAGTCATCGAGAGAAGTCACGAGGGAGCGGTCCGCGAAGATGTCGTTTATGGCCTGGGGGCGATCCTCTCCGAGCGCGATGGCGATGTACTGTCCGCCGTGATCCGCCTTCACGGATGCGACGGAGCCATCGAGCACCTTCTCGCCGTTCGCGATGATGCAGAGTGCATCGCAGAGGCGCTCGGCGTTCTCCATCACGTGTGTGCTGAAGATGATCGTGCGTCCTTCGCGGCGGAGACCCACGATCGTGTCCTTGAGCGCCTGCGCGTTCATCGGATCGAGGCCGCTGAAGGGCTCGTCCAGAATGATCAGGTCGGGCTCGTGGAGCAGCGCGCCAATGAACTGCACCTTCTGCTGCATTCCGCGCGAGAGCTCCTCGACGCGTGCGCTTCCCCAATCCTTGTCGTCGCCGGTGAGCGACAGGCGCTCGAGCCACAGCTCGATGCGCCTGTCCGCGTCGCGCCCGCTCACGCCTTTCAGCTCGGCCAGGAACCGGAGCACGCGGCGCACCTGCATTTTCTTGTACAGACCGCGCTCCTCGGGGAGATAGCCGATGCGATTGCCGTCGCGCCCGTGGATGCTGGAGTGGCCGAAGATCGTGATCGATCCGGAGTCCGGCTCGATGATGTCGAGGACCATGCGGATCGTCGTGGTCTTTCCGGCGCCGTTCGGGCCGAGCAGGCCATAGACGGTTCCGGAAGGCACCTGGAGCGAGAGCTGTCGTACCGCGACATGGCCGTCGAACGATTTTTGAACCTGCTGAATGTCGATCGCTGGCTCTGCCAAGGAACGAGGCTCCGGAGAAGATGACGAACCGCTGTTCACTCTACGATGGTGAATGCGAGCGGTTTCTGCGAGTCTTGCGAGCGCTTTGTTCGCGGCTAGCTTGGGCTCCATGCGAAAGGCGCACCGCGCGGCCAGCGTGATCGCCGCGTTCTGCGGCTCGATTTTCCTGCTCTTTCTGGTCGCGCCGATCGCCCGGTTGATCGGTGCCGGCGGAGTGGATGGGCTTCGTCATCTGCTCTCGGATGGCGAGCTGCGAAGCGCGCTGGCGCTCACGGCGCTCACGGCGACGAGTGCGACGGCGCTGGCGATTCTGGGGGGAACGCCGCTCGCGTATCTGCTGGAACGCCGTCAGTTCCGCGGGCGGGCGCTCGTCGCGGCGCTCATCGATCTCCCGCTGCTGATTCCGCATCCCGTGGCTGGCATCGCGCTGCTCCTGGTGCTCGGGCGGCAGACGCTCGTGGGCGGGACGCTCCTCGATCTCGGCATCCGCGTGGTGGGCTCTCCGATCGGCATCGTGTGCGCGATGCTGTTCGTGTCGGCGCCCCTGTACGTGAGCGCGACGCGCGAGGCGTTCGCGCGCGTGGACACGCGGTACGAGGCGGTGGCGCGGTCGCTTGGCGATCCGGCGTGGCGCGCGTTCAGACGGGTGACGCTGCCGCTGTCATCGCGCGGGCTCGTGGCGGCGGGGGTGGTGGTGTGGGCGCGCGCGGTGAGCGAGTTCGGCGCGATCGTGATTCTGACGTACAATCCGAAGGTCGCGAGCGTGTTGAGCTACGACCGCTTCACGAGCTACGGTTTGGACGAGGCGCTGCCGGTGGCGGCGGTGCTGGCGCTGCTCGCGTTCGTGCCGCTGTTCGCGCTCCGTGCCCTGCGCGCATCGCGGAGCGGCGCGTTGATGCTCCAGTGATCGAAGCGCGGGGGCTGAGCGCGCGCGTGGGCGAGTTCGAGCTGCGCGAGGTGAGCTTCGTGGTGCCCGCGGGAAAGTACGGGGTGGTGATCGGGCCGGCGGGATCGGGGAAGACGACGCTGCTGGAGACGATCGCGGGAATCATCCCGCTGCGCGGCGGAACGTTGGCGCTGAGCGGGCAGGACATGACGGGTGTGTCGCCCGAGAAGCGGAATACGGGGATCGTGTACCAGCACGGATATCTGTTTCCGCATCTGACCGTGCAGGAGAACGTGCGCTATGGCACGACCGATATCGCGTATGCGGACGCGATCGCCGGGCGCATCGGTGCGAGTGAGCTGTATGCGCGCGCGGTGCGGGGATTGTCGGGCGGCGAGCGACAGCTGGTTGCGATCGCGCGCGCGCTGGCGCCCAGGCCAAGGGTGCTGTTGCTCGACGAGCCGTTCAGCGCGCTCGATCCGCGGCGGCGCACGCTCGTGCGGCGCACGGTTCGCGCGATCGCGCGCGAGCTCGGGATCACGGTGCTCCAGGTGACGCACGATTTCACGGAGGCGGGATTGCTCGGCGACGTCGCTATCCTGATCGATCAGGGGCGCGTGCTACAGCATGGGCCGCCGGAGCGACTGTTTCGCGAGCCGGCGTCGCCGTACATCGCGGAATTTCTGGGCGCGGAGAATGTGTATGCGGGGGAGGTGCGGTATCTGGACGATGCGGCGCCGGACTTTCTCGACGGCGCGGAGCGCGCGGCGGAGAAGTTAGCGGCCGGACATCACGCGATCGAGTTCGTATCCGGAGGGTTGACGATCTACACGATCGGTGATGCGCCGCCGGGCGCGGGGCACGCAGTGATCCGGGCGGAGGAGGTACTGGTTGCCTTGGCGCCGCAGGAGAGCTCCGCGCGGAATCAGTTCGAGGGTGTGGTGAGCGAGGTGGCGACAACGGGTGCGTTGACGCGTGTGACGGTGGATGTGTCGAGCGGCGTAGCGGGCGTGATCGCTCCGCGCGTGCCGATCGTCGCGGCGCTGACGACGCGCTCGGCGCAGGAGCTCGAGCTGAAGGAGGGAAGCGAGGTGTGGGCGTCGTTCAAGGCGATGGCGGTGCATCTGTGTTGAGCGACGCTGATGCAGCCTCACCGCGTTCTACATTTTAATCGTCATCGCTGTTGCTCCAGGGATACGAAACCCAGTGTAGGCGAGCGAGTCGCCATTCAGGACGTTGCGAACGACTTTCCCGCGTCGACCGTACGTGAGACTATCGGCGAGCACCATCGATGTCCTGCGCACGATCCTGCGATACTGAAGCCGGCTATCGGCATCGTATCGCGTGAGCTCGACATTGGTCGTGTCCGTGCGCTCGGCATGACGCGCGAGCTGCGTCATCCGGCCATCGGCGTCGTATTGCCACGCGAACGTGTGGCCGAAGGGATCGGTCAAGGTGTCGAGCGCACCCCACTGGAGAGCATAGTGGTAGCGAATCGAGTCGGTGCCCATGACGAGCGCGGTACGCCGAATCTGACTGATCTGGTGATTGAGGAGAGGAGCTAGATCTGCAACACCCGCCTCACCACGGAGATCAGCGCTTCGAGCGCAGTGAGCCCGCCCGCCGCCTTCGCCCGCCAGCTCGCGCTCGGCCCGAGCGCCACGATCGGTGCCGCGATCGCGATTGCGACCACCGCGAACGCGATCACCGCCATCGCGCATTCCTGCACGCGTGTCATTGAGGTGTGCATATCGTCTCCCGTGAGTGAGTTCCGTCCTCACCACTAAAGACGCCGAAGGGTTACACGACTCGCCCTATCTCCACCCTCCGAGTATCGCCCCCATTATCACCAGCGCCACGGTCAGATACCCGCCGTTCACGAGCACGTACGCCCACGGCCGGCGCTCGAAGGTCGCCGGCGAAAACCACACGGCGCCCAGCATGAAGGCCACGACTGCCGCGACGAGAATTGCCCACACGTTGAGGGTGCTCATGTTCATGTGAGTCAATCCTCAGTGGTGGTCGGAGAGCTTCGACCAGTCGATCGGCCCGCTCACGAAACGGCGATGCAGCGTCGCGAGCAGCTGGGCGTTGCCCGCGGTGAGATACTCGTACGCGCGATCCCACTCCTCTCCGTCTTTCCAGCCGGTCTGCGTGAGCCGCACGAGCGTGCCCTTGCTGTGATCCTCGAGCTCGAAGCGCGCGGTCGTGCGCTGCGCGCGCACGGTCGGGAACTGGTCGGGCGCGAGCGCCGAGATGACGATTTCCTTCTGGGGGACGAAGCTGACGATGTTCCCGCCGCCCGTGCTGCCGCCGGGAAAGTGCACCATCCACTCGCCGCCGGGCTTCAGCTCCACGTTCGAATTCGGTGCGAGCCACGTGGTCAGCCCCTCGCTCGTCGCGAACGCCTTCCACACCTCGGCCCTGGGCGCGGGAACGGTGATCTCGAAGCGGAGCATCTTCTCCGACGCATCCGCGTTCGCCGCCACGGTTGCGGATGCAGCCTGGGGAACCGTGAGCCGCTCTGCTGCCACTGCCGCCGTCACTACTGCCGCCGTTACGAAAAACGAGCGCATCTGAGGACCTCGGTTGACTTGGTTGAATGTTCAAGTAAATAGAGCTATATTGATCTGTCAACAACTTTCTTCCGAGATGCCTCCAACCGCCCCCACCCGCGACCGCCTCATCGACTCCGCCCGCTATCTCTTCTGGGAGCGCGGCTACGCCGGCACGAGCATGGCCGATCTCCTCGACCACGCCAACGTCAATTCCGGCAGCTTCTACCACTTCTTCGAGAGCAAGGAAGCCCTCCTCCGCGAAGTGCTCGAGGGCTACCTCTTCGCGCTCCGGCCCATGATCGTCGACCCGGCCTACGCCAAAACCGACGATCCCGTCGAGCGCATCTTCGCCATCCTCGCCGGCTATCGCGAGCGCATTCTTCTCACCGATTCCAAATACGGCTGCCCACTCGGCCGACTCGCCCTCGAGATCGATCCCGAGAACCGCCCCGCGCACGCGCTCATCGCGAAGAACTTCCAGGGGTGGATCGGCGCCGTTCGCGAGTGCATCGAAGAGCTGAAGCCAAGACTTCCGCGAGACACCGATCTCGACGCGCTCGCGACCTACGTGCTCGCGATCATGGAAGGCGGCGTGATGCTCTCACGATCGTACGGGTCGGTCGAGCCGTTCGATCGTACGGTGACGCAGCTGCGGCAGCATTTTCAACTGTTGCTGGCGTCCAAGGCAAAGAAGAAAAAGGCGCAGACAGCGAAGCCGCGGACCAAGCGCTCGCGCTAGGCGCACGGCCGCTGCGAGCGCCCTCGCGATTCACGGAGCGAGCGTCCCGTCGAGCAGCCACCGAGTGGCGGATAGCACCAAGGGCCAGGTGCGCGAGCGCGGACTGGCCGTCTCGAAATGGCCGACCGTCGAATCGACCACCAGCCGCACGTGATCCCCTGCTTGCCTCGCCACTCTCGCGTACCGCTCGGCCACGAGCAACGGCACCTGATCATCGCGTGCGCCCCAGATGAGCGCCTGGGGAATGCCGAGCGGCAGCAGGCGGATGGCGGACACCTGTGCATACCGATCCGGTACCACGTCAGGCATATCGCCAACCATCGCCTGCACGACCGTGTCGCCGCACACGCGCGTCATCCCGAACACGTCGCTTGCCATGTCCGGCGTACCGGAAAGGTCCACCACACCGCGCAGCGGAAGGGGGGCCGCCCAGTACAACGTGCTCCCCTTGGGAAGGCGCGATCGCGCAGCGGCCCACATCGCGAGATGCCCGCCGGCCGAGTGCCCGGCGACGATGACGCGCGCGAGATCGAGGTTGTACGGCGCAGCGAGCGTTCGCACGTAGTCCACGGCGCGCCCAACGTCGCGGTAGGTGCCCGGCCATCCGCCGCCCGGCTCGTGCAGCCGGCGATACTCGATGCTCCACGTGGCGATGCCGTCCGCCTTTAACGCATCCGCCATAGCACCGATCGAGGCGGCGGTCGCAAAATCCGCTCTCCAGCATCCGCCGTGAATCAGGATCACCAGCGGATGCGGACCCTTACCCGCGGGCACTCGAAGCTCGCCGTACTCGCTCGAATCAGAACCGTACGTGATTCGATGATCCGCATTGCCATGGGGGATGGCCATCAGCTCCCGCGCCGTCATCAGATGGCTCGGAGTCACCGTTGTGTCGCTGGCCGGCGAACGCTCCCTCGTTCAGGCGATCGCGAAACTGAAGAGCACTGCGATCAGAAAGGCGCGGGGGTGCATGCGAATCTGGTCGACCATAGGACGGCTCCGTGCTGGTTCACACACTCGAGTCCAGTGCGCGCACGGAAACGCTAACCCGCGACTATCCTCCCTGCCAGAGCGCTAGAACGCCACCCGCGCCCCCAACTGCATCCGCCACCGCGAGGCATCGACGTTCACCACCTGCGTGCCCGGCAGCGTGACGTCGTACGCGTTCCGCCCATGCGCCGGGTCGGTGCCGCGCAACCGCAGCAGCGCGACATTCTCCGTGCCTGCGCCCGACAGCGTGCCCGTCTCGCGAACGAGCCCCCAGCTCCCATGCAACAGATTCAGCACGTTGAACACATCCGCGATGAGCTCCACATCGCGTCCGCCCGGACCGATGCGCAGCGACTTCGCGACGCGCGCATTCAGGATGTTCTGCCACGGATTCGTGCACGCATTGCGCGAGAGAATCTTTCCCCTGTTGTTGCGAAGGCACGACTGGCTGTTGATGTACGCCTCGAGGCTGTCGTACGTCGATGCGCGCGCGGGCACGAGCACGTTCACCGTCGCACTCGCCGCGCTGTCGCGCACGAGCGTGATGTCCGACGTGTTCTTCGGAACGTAGATCGCATCGTCCGCCTGGCGGTCGAACGCGCCCACCTTGTTGCCGACGCCGTCGCCGTTCGCGTCGCCATTCACGATGAATGTGTACGGCGTTCCCGAGCGGCCGAGGTAGATGGCCGAGAGCTGGAAGCCCCACGGAAGATTTCTCGTGGCGCTGATCGTGATCTTGTTCGGGATGTCGTACGTCGAGATCGCCAGATTGCGCGACTCGAGCGAGCCGTCCACCGTCGAAAAGCCGTAGTTCGAGACCGACTGCGCGTCGCGAAGCGAGAAGTAGTCCTTCGCGCTCATGTGCGAGTACGCGACGCCGAGCTCCGTGCCGTTGCTCCACGACTTCCGGATCTGCGCCGTAGCGATGTACGTGCGGTCGCCGCTCCTGTTGTCGTTGCGCAGGATGGGCCCGAATGCGGCCGATACCACGTTGGGCGTCACCGTCGGCACCGAGCCCTTCTTCGATGTCGCGCCCACGGCCCCGTACATCACGCGTCCGCCCTCGCCGCTCAGCGTTCCCACGGGACCCGCAAGATTGTCGTCCGTGATGTAGAGCGCGTTCATCCCGTGGACGTAGGTGAAGTCCACCGAGCCCACCATGTTCCACGGCAGCTGCTGGTCCGCGCCGAGTGCCGCCTTGAGGCTCTGCGGAAGCTTGAAGTCGTTCACGAAGTACGAGAGCGACGCGGCCGACGCCGGTACCGCGCCGCCAGCGCACGTCGTCGGTTGCGCGCCGGGGTCCGCCACGAAGCTCGGCGCCGCCTCGTTCGCGCAATTCAGGAGCACCGCACCGGTGCCGGTGTTCGAGTACGCGAAGGACATCCAGCTGTACGGATCTCGCCCCGTGAACACCCCCACGCCGCCGCGGAGCGCCGTGCCGTCGCGCGCGCTCCAGTGGAAGCCGAGCCGCGGCGAGAGCTGCGTGACGGGCGAGATGAACGCGGTCGTATTGATCCCGAAGCTGCTCGCCGCGAGCGCGTCGTTCCGCCGCGGGGCATCGGGGAACGACGAGCGATCTGCCCGCAGGCCGAGCGTGATGACGAGATCGCGCGTCGCGTTCCACGCATCCTGCGCGTAGAGCGAGTGCTGGTGTACGCCGAAGTCGGACGTCGCCGCACCAGGGTCGAGCGCGAGGTTGCGCATGAAGCGTGACGGGCGCCCGGCCGCGAGCGAATCGAGATCGAAGAACACGTACTGCCCGATCGCGTTCGAGAAATTTCCGAACGTGAAGTGCATCAGCTCGGCCGCCCCACCCACCGTCACCGTGTGATCCCCGAACGTGCGCGTGAGATTGTCCGTCAGCTCGGCGTCGCGCTGCCTGAGCGTGAGCAGCTGGCTCGACGGATCCGCACCGGCGATGAGCCTGGTGCCCGCGGCGCCGACGTTCTGCACGAAGATCGCGGGTGCGGTGCTGGCAGCGCTCCGCGGCTCGTTCGTGACGGCGTAGCCGGCCAGCAGCTCGTTCGACCAGTCGCCGAACAGCGTCGTCCACTTGCCGTGCCCCGCCCACGTTTTCGCCTCGGGCGCGAAGGCGGCCGACGTCAGTCGATAGTCGCCGTTGATCGCGCGCGCCGGCGAGATCGAGTCATGCGTGACGCCGTGCGCGTAATTGACGCTCACTTCCGCGCGTCCGGACTTGCCGGTGACCGCAGACAGCTTTGCGAACACGTTCTGCGCATCACTCGTCGTGTTGAACGCACCGAACGATCCCGGCTGGATTCCGTCGCCGTTCAGAATCGATGCGAATCGCTGCGCGCTGTCCGCCGTGATGCCGACGTTCGTCGCCGAGCCGATGATTGGCCCGGAGAACGGCGTCACGCGATGCCGGAACTCTCCGGCCGCGAAGAAGTGCAGCCTGTTCTCGATGATCGGGCCGCCCACCGAGCCACCGTACTGCCCCACGTTGAAATCGGTGCTCGCGTTCCCCGCGGTGTCGTGGCCCGCGATTCCCTGACCCTGATAGAAGCCGAACAGCGAGCCATGAAACGCGTTCGTCCCCGACTTCGTGATCGCGTTGATCTGGCCGCCCGTGAAGCTCCCCCGCCGCACGTCGAACGGCGCGGTCTGGATCTGAAATTCCTGCACCGTCTCGAGCGGCAGCGAGCGCGCCCCTTCCTGGCCGCCCGGCGTTCCGCTCCCGCGGCTCAGGCCGAAGTAGTCGTTGTCGCTCGCGCCATCCACCTGGATGTCGTTCATCCGATTGTTCGCGCCAGACACCGATGTCCCCGTCACCTCGGGCGCGGTCTGCAGCAGCTCGGTGAAGTCTCTGCCGAGGAGCGGCAATCTGCGAATCGCACTGTCGCTCACGGTGTGCGAGGCGCCCATCCGCGACGGCGACAACACGGAGCTCTGCGCTCTCACCACCACGTCGGCCAGCCGCGCCGTGTCCGGCGTGAGCACGAGCTGCAGCGAGAGTCGCTGTCCCAGGCTCAATGTGATTCCATCTCTCGTGCCGCCGAGCCCCTCGGCGTGCGCTTCGACGCGATACGGGCCGCCCGGCGAGAGATGCTCCGCGGAAAACCGCCCATTCGCATCGGTACGAAGATCGAGCCTCGCACCCGTGGCGCGATTCACGATCACGATTCGCGCACGGGTCGGCACGATTGCATGGCCGGCCCGCGTGCCGGTGACGCCGACGATCGAAGCGTCGGTGAGCCCCTGCGCGGCAGCAGTGCACGCGAAGAGTGACGCGGCAACGATCGTGAGTCCCGCGAGACGAAAGTGCATGATCGAGAGAAGTCGGTGACGAGCTCGAGCGTCGGAGTTGTGAGCCCGGAGCACGGATGCTACGCATGCCTCGCCCGATGTGCAACACGCTGCCTATCGGGCTCTGGCCTCCTGGGCTCGCTCGAGAACGCCTACGCCTTGAACAGCTTCCGGGCGGCGTTGTCGCTCGCCTGCACGATCGCGCGATGCCACTCGTGGTAGACGCTGATGAGCCGCTTCGCGAGCGGCGTGAGCTTGGCACTCCCGTGCTCGGAGCCGCCGCGCGAGATCGTGAGGATCGGTGCGCCCAGGATGCGCTCCATGTGGCGGATGCGATTGATGCACGTGCGATAGCTCATGTCGCATTGCTCGCACGCGCCCCGAATCGTGCCCGCTGCGCCCACGGCCTCCAACAGGCGGATGTAGCGTGGCCCGATGAAGAACTCGCCATCGCAGGTGAGCCATCCCTTGAGGCGCGTCTGCACACGTCCATCTAGGAGCCGCGGCGCATCCCTGCGCGAGGAGCCATTTACGCGCTTGGACTTCGCCGGCCGAGCAGGCGCTCGGCGAACGGTCGTGGGCTTTCGAGCAACAGATGTCGGCATAACTTGAAGGTGCATTCCGTTCGCGCGGAGCGGAAGCGCACAACCCATCCGGGAACTCATCTCATGTCCGTTCAGCGCGCGCTCCATCCGTTCTTCCTGCTCGCGCTCGCAGCGATACTCGCCGCGTGCTCGAGGAAAGCCGCAGCGCCCGCGGACGACGCGATCATCGTCTTCAACGCAGGCAGCCTCGCACGCCCGCTGCGTGCCGCGCTCGATTCGTTCACCGCCGGCACCGGAATTCGCGTCGAGCAGGAAAATGCCGGCAGCGTGGAGACCGCGCGCAAGCTCACGGAGCTCCATCGCATTCCCGATCTCGTCGGCTCCGCAGACTATCAGGTCTTTCCGAAGTATCTGATGCCCGGGCAGACGAGCTGGTACGCGCGATTTGCGCGCAACCGGATGGTGCTCATGTACACGCCCACGTCGAAGCTCGCCTCCACCATCGACTCGACGAACTGGTACAGGATCCTCGAGACCAAGGGCGTGCAGACGGGTCGCGCCGATCCGGCGCTCGATCCGAACGGCTATCGCTCGCTCATCGTGATGCGTCTCGCCGAGCAGTACTACAACCAGCCGGGTCTTGCGAGCCGGCTCGTCGCCAACTCATCCGCGCACATCGTTCGTCCGAAAGAAGTCGACCTGATGGGGCTGCTGCAGGCAGGAGAGATCGACTACGCATGGTCGTACGAGTCCGTGGCGCAGGCAGCAAAGCTTCCGTACGTCACCCTCCCGCGCGCCATAGACCTCAGCGATCCCGCGCGCGCAGCGGACTACGCGCACGCGACGGTGCGAATTCCGGGAAACTCGATGAAGGACAGCGTCGAGATAAAAGGTGAGCCGATCCTCTACGGCTTCACCGTCCCGCGCAACGCGCCGCACAAAACGCTCGGCGAGAAATTCGCGGCGTTCCTCGTCTCGGATGCAGGGAAACGGATCATGGCGCGCGAGCATCTCGATCCACTCCCCGCTCCGATTTTCGTTGGCGACTCGATCCCCCGGATCCTTACCGAGCCGAGGAGTACGACCAGCCACTGAGCGCGGTGGCGACGATCTTGCCCGCTTTGTGCGCTATCGCAGAGGATCGAACAGCGATTCCACAAGCAAAGTGAGGGGATAATGGATAGCCGCGCAAAGCTCCTCGGTCATCCGATTCATCAGATGCTCATCGTTTTTCCGCTCGGCCTGCTCGGCGGCTCGGTCATCTTCGATATCATTCACATGTTTCGCGGCGGCTCATGGTCCCTCGCGGCCTGGCACATGATCGGTGTCGGCGTGATCACCGGGTTGCTGGCCGCCGTATTCGGGCTGATCGACTGGCTCGCGATTCCGCGCGGCACTCGCGCGAAGTCGATCGGCGCCTGGCACGCGATCGGCAACGTGATCGTGCTGCTGCTCTTTGCGGCGAGCTGGCGGATACGGCGCGATGACGTCGCGAGCCCGGAAACCTTCGCGTACGTGCTCAGCTTCGCCGGGTTCGCGGTCTCCGGCATCACCGCGTGGCTTGGCGGCGAGCTGGTGGACCGGCTGGGTGTTGGCGTTCACGATGGCGCGAATCTGAATGCGCCGAGCTCGCTCCGCACGCCTTCCGTGCGGGCCGACTCGACGAGAGCGCGAGCCTAGCGCGCGTCGGGCGCTACGCGAGAGCGAACACCCGTTTCGCACTCTCGATCGCGGCCCCGAGCGTCTCGACGTCGTTCTCGTCGTTGTAGACGTAGAATGACGCGCGGGCGGTCGCCGAAACGCCGAGCCTGCGCATCAGCGGTTGCGCACAGTGGTGCCCGGCGCGGATGCAGATCTGCCGCTCGTCGAGCAGCGACGCGAGGTCGTGCGGATGGATATCGCCGACGGTGAAGCTCAACACGCCGCTCCGCTCCGTCGCGGCAGGCCCGTGCACGCGCACGTGCTCGATCGCCGACACGCGCTCGTACGCGAGCCGCACCAGCGCGCGCTCGTGCGACGCAACCGCGTCTATCCCGATGGCCGTCAGATAGTCGCACGCGGCGGCGAGTCCCACGGCGCCCGCGACGTTCGGCGTTCCCGCCTCGAGCTTGTGCGGCAACACGTTCCACGTCGTGCGCTCGTCGCCGACGAATTCGATCATGTCGCCACCCGTCTGGTACGGCGGCAAGAGCTCGAGCACCTCGCGACGACCGATGAGCACGCCTGTTCCCATGGGCCCCAGCATCTTGTGCGCGCTCGCCGCGTAAAAATCCACGCCGAGCGCATCGAAGCCGACCGCCATGTGCGGAGCGCCCTGCGCGCCATCGCACACGGAGAGGGCGCCGACGCTCCTCGCGATCGACGCGATCTCCGGCACGGAATTGATCGCGCCGAGCACGTTCGACACGTGGTTGAACGCGATGACCCTGGTCTTCCGGCTCACGAGCGCGGCGAGCGCCTCCACATCCGCGCGCCCATCCGCCGCGAGCGGACAGATCGTGAACGTCGCGCCGCGCTCGATGGCGATCTGCTGCCAGGGAACGAAGTTGGCATGGTGCTCCGCACCGGTCACGATCACCTCGTCACCGCGGCCGAGATTCGCCCGGCCCCACGCGCCCGCGATGAGATTGAGGCTGTCCGTCGTTCCACGAGTGAAGATCAGGCACTCCTCATCGCGCACGCCGAAGAATCGCGCGACAGCGCCTCGCGCCCGCGCGTAGCGCTCCGTCGCGCGCGCCGAGAGCGCGTACGCGCCGCGGTGGGGGTTCGCGTAGTCCGACTCGTAGAACTCGTTCATCGCGTCGAGCACGGCGCGCGGCTTCTGCGCCGTGGCCGCGGAGTCGAGATAGACGAGCGCGGGATTGACCGAGAGGAGCGGGAAGTCGCTGCGCGGAACGAGCGCGCTCACCGCTGTCTCGCTTCGCGCTCGCGCGCAGCGCCCGATTCATTCCTCAGCGCGGCGTGCAGCGTGTGCCACGCCAGCACCGCGCACTTCACCCGCTGCGGCAGGCGCGCCACGCCCGCGAACGCGCGCAGCGAGGACGGCAGATCGTCGTCCATTTCGGCCCGTCCCGTCGCAAGCCCGCGGAACCGCTCGACCATCGCATCCGCCTCGGCTCGTGTCTTTCCCTTCACCAGCGTCGTCATCATCGACGCCGACGCCCGCGAGATCGCGCAGCCACTTCCCTGAAACGACGCATCGACGATGTGATCGTCTTCCATGCGGAGGTAGAGCGTGAGCTCATCTCCGCAGAGGGGATTGAGTCCGCGCTCCTCTACCGTGGCATCCGGCAGCACACGGAAGTTGCGTGGCCGGCGATTGTGATCGAGAATGATTTCGTGGTAGAGCGCGGAACTATCGGTCATGCCGGTGCCTGCTCTCGAGAGAACCTACTCCGCGGTGCTCGCTCCCGTGAACCGCTCGAGTGTCGCGCGCTCGAGCTCCGCGCGCACGGCCTCCACCTCGATCGTCTCGAGCACATCCGCGGCGAACGCGTACGTCAACAGGCGCGTTGCCTTGTCCGCGCTCACGCCGCGGCTCTTCATGTAGAAGAGCGCCATCTCGTCCAGCCGGCCGACGGTTGCGCCGTGCGTGCAGCGCACATCATCCGCGTAGATCTCGAGCTGCGGCTTCGTGTCGATGCGTGCGTGCTCCGAGAGCAGCAGATTGTTGTTCGTCTGCTTGCCATCCGTCTTCTGCGCGATCGGATGCACGTACACCTTGCCGTTGAACACGCCGTGCGCGGAGCCGCTCAGGATTCCCTTGTAGATCTCGCGGCTGAAGCAGTTGGGCTGCGCGTGCACGATGTTCGTCTGGTGATCCACGTGCTGCTCGTCGTCGGCCATGTAGAGGCCATTGAGCGTCGCGCCGCATCCTTCGCCAGCGAGATTCGTGTAGATGTTCGTGCGCGAGAGCGCCGCGCCGGTGGCGAACGAGAACGACACGTAGTGGCTGTCGCGCTCCTGCTTCGCATCGATGGTATGCACGTGGAACGCGCGCTGGCTCTCGCGCTGAATCTTGTAGTGCGTGAGCGTCGCCCCCGCCTCCACGCTCACCTCGGTGACGGCATTGGTGAAGTAGTGGCTGTCCCCGAGCGAGACGTAGCTCTCGATCACCGTCGCCTTCGAATGCTGACCCGCGAAGATCAGGTTGCGCAGGTGCGACACTCCTTTCGCGGCGTTCGCATCCGAGAGGAACACGAGATGAATGGGCACCGCCGATTCGAAGCCGGCCGGAATGATCACGACTGCGCCATCCACCATGAGTGCGGCATTGAGCGCGGTGAAGGCACGGTCCCCGACGGGCGAGATCTTGCCCAGCATGTTCATGGCGAGCGCGGGCTCTTCGTGGAGCACCGTATGCAGGTCTCTTACCCTCAGACCTTCCTTCGCTCCGGGCATGTTGAGCGTCGACAGTCCGACGTGGTAGCGGCCGTTGACGAACACGAGGCGCGGCCAGTCGCTCTGGCCGAACGTGAACGGATCGAGCGTGGACCTCGCGATTCGCCCCGCTTCGCTTCGCAGCGGGTTGAAGACGGCTTCCGATATCGGCGCGACACTCGTGAAGTGCCAGTCCTCGTTGCGGGGCGTCGGGAATCCGAGCGCGGCGAAGCGCTCGATCCCCTCGCGGCGTACATCGCGAAGCCACTTCGGCTCGAGGCTGGCCCCGTTGCTCGAGAGACTCTTGAAGTCTTCGATGTACGCAGCGGTCACGCCAGCGCTCCCTGTGGCTCGACGAGCCAGTCGTAGCCCTTGGCCTCGAGCTCGAGGGCGAGGCTCTTGTCGCCCGACTTCACCATGCGTCCGTGCGCGAGCACGTGCACGTAGTCGGGAACGATGTAATTGAGCAGACGCTGGTAGTGCGTGACGACGATCGTTGCATTGTCGGGTCGCTTGAGCGTGTTCACGCCGTTGGCGACGATGCGCAGCGCATCGATGTCGAGTCCCGAATCGGTCTCGTCGAGCAGCGCGAGCTTCGGCTCGAGCACCGCCATCTGCAGGATCTCGTTGCGCTTCTTCTCGCCACCGGAGAAGCCCATGTTCACCGAGCGGCTGAGCATCTCGATGTCCATGTCGACGAGCTCGAGCTTCTTCTCCATGTAGTCGAGGAAATCGAGCGGGTCGACCTCGTCCTCTCCGCGCGCCTGGCGGATGGAGTTGAATGCCGAGCGCAGGAAGTACGCGTTCGACACACCGGGAATCTCCACCGGATACTGGAAGGCGAGGAAGACGCCGGCCTGCGCGCGCTCCTCGGGCGGAAGGGAGAGCAGATCCTTTCCGTTGAAGGAGGCGGAGCCGCCGGTCACTTCGTACGCCGGATTTCCGGCGAGCACCTGCACGAGCGTGCTCTTGCCCGAACCGTTGGGCCCCATGATCGCGTGCACTTCGCCCGCGGCGACGGAGAGTGAGATCCCGCGGAGGATGTCACGGTCGCCGGCTTTGGCGTACAGATCCTTTATCTCGAGCACGAAACGCCAGTCCTTTGAAGGTCGAGGAGCCGCCGGATCAACCGACGCTGCCCTCGAGCGTGATGCCGAGGAGTTGCTGCGCCTCGAGCGCGAACTCCATCGGGAGCTCCTTGAACACGTCCTTGCAGAATCCGGCGACGATCATCGACACTGCGTTCTCCTTCGAGATGCCGCGCTGCGTGAGATAGAAGATCTGATCCTCGCCGATCTTCGACGTGGACGCTTCGTGCTCCACCGTCGCACTCTGATTCTGCACTTCGATGTACGGGAAGGTGTGCGCGCCGCAGCGATTCCCGATCAACATCGAGTCGCACTGGGTGTAGTTGCGCGCGAACGCCGCCTTCGGCATCACCTTCACCTGGCCGCGATAGCTGTTGTTCCCCTCGCCGGCCGAGATGCCTTTCGACACGATGGTGCTGCGCGTGTTGCGGCCGATGTGCGTCATCTTCGTGCCGGTATCGGCCTGCTGATGATTGTTCACGACGGCCACCGAGTAGAACTCGCCCACGGAGTTGTCGCCGAGCAGGATCACGCTGGGATACTTCCACGTGATCGCCGACCCGGTCTCGACCTGCGTCCACGAGATCTTCGAGTTCTCGCCCGCGCACTTGCCGCGCTTGGTGACGAAGTTGAAGATGCCGCCTTCGCCGTTCTCGTCGCCGGCGAACCAGTTCTGCACCGTCGAATACTTGATCGTGGCATCCTTGAGCGCGACGAGCTCCACGACCGCGGCGTGCAGCTGATTCGTGTCGCGCTTGGGCGCGGTGCAGCCCTCGAGATAGCTCACGTACGCGCCCTCATCGGCGATGATGAGCGTGCGCTCGAACTGGCCCGTGCCCTCGGCGTTGATGCGGAAGTACGTGGATAGCTCCATCGGGCAGCGGACGCCCTTCGGCACGTACACGAAGGAGCCGTCGCTGAAGACGGCGGAGTTGAGCGCGGCGAAGAAGTTGTCGGAGTGCGGCACCACGGAGCCCAGATACTTCCGCACGAGCTCGGGATGCTCGCGCACGGCCTCGCCCATGGAGCAGAAGATGATGCCGAGCTTGGAGAGCTCCGCCTTGAAGCTGGTGCCCACGCTCACGGAGTCCATGACGACGTCGACCGCGACGTTGTTCATCCGCTTCTGCTCGTCGAGCGAGATGCCGAGCTTGCCGTACATCTCGCGGAGCTTGGGGTCGACCTCGTCCAGGCTGCCGAGCTGCTTCTTCGGCTTGGGCGCGGAGAAGTAGATGACGTTCTGGTAGTCGATGGGCGCGTAGCTGACGTTGGACCAGTGGGGCTCGAGCATGGTGGTCCAGCGGTTGTACGCCTTGAGGCGCCAGTCGAGCAGCCACTGGGGCTCGTTTTTCTTGGCCGAGATCAGGCGGACGGTCTTTTCGTCGAGCCCGCGCGGGATGGTTTCCGCCTCGATGTCGGTGACGAATCCGTACTGGTATTCCCTGTTGACCAGGGTCTCGATGCTTCCGCCCATGCCCGCTCCTCACGATATTCGCGCACACGCGGCGCGTGCTCAATCCTAATAGAATCTGTCGGGATTGGCAATGACGCGAGCGGCCATCAGTTGAAGCGTAACCGTATGTCTAGCAAAGAGTTGAATTGAAGCGGCGAGGGCGCGATTCAAGACGTTAACAACTGGAGATAGGGACAAAAACGAAAGGGGACTGACAAAAACGGACGGACTCCACCGGGATCAATCCGTTATTTCCGTTCAATCCGTTCAATCGGTATCAAAGGAAATGTTGGAGCCAGCCCGAGCGGCAGTTGAAGAGCGCTCAGAGACCCTCCGATTCCGGCACCAATAATTCGGTGATACAGATTGAACGGATTGAACGGATTGAACGGATTCTAACGGATGGGCTCAGAACCGGCGCGAGGGATGCTCGAGGAGGCGCTGACGCGCTCCGTCATCGGCGTTTTTTATGAGGTCTACACTGGACTGGGATTCGGTTTTCGGGAATATCTCTACACACTCGCTCTCGAACGAGACTTGATCGCCCGAGGCCACAGGGTTGAGCGCGAGGTCGATGTCCCGGTCTATTATCGAGGAGAGCCACTTGCTTCGCAGTCGCTCGATATGGTCGTCAATGAGAGGCTCGTGCTCGAGGTCAAGGCCACCGAGCGACTGCACGTTGGCGCAGAGCTGCAGTTATTCAGCTATCTCTGCGCGACGAGGCTGGAGGTTGGGCTCGTGCTGCATTTCGGGCGGGAGCCGAGGTTCCAGCGCGTGATCTGCGAGAATCGCTTCAAGCGCCACCACGCTGCTTGCTAGTGGTGGCGGAATACCAGGTAGAGCATCAGCGCGATCACGACCACCGCGGCGCACAGAATGACCGGGATCAGCGGGAATTGCTGCTTCTTCGTGCTGCGGCCGTACTTCCCGTGCTCCGAGGTGATCGCCTTCTGCGCGAGCTGCGTGTTCTTGCGGCTGAACGCATCATCCTCGTGATCCTCGAACTGCACCGCGCGAATGCCGGGCGGCATCGCCAGCGACGAGAAGGTGAAGGTGGTGTCGCCCATGGTGATCTGGTCGCCTTCACGCAGCAGCCGCGGAGCCACCGCCGGCTCTCCGTTCACCTTCGTGCCCGACGATCCCATCGCGTACAGCACGAACTGCCCGCCCTCTGCCCGCACATCCGCGTGGAAGCGGGAGACCGTCGGATCCTTGAGCACGATCGAGCAGCCGATCTCGCGGCCGATCTGCACCACGCGCCGGCGCAGCGTGTAGCCCTTCCTGTTCGTGACGTCGATGAGGTGCGCCTCGGGCATTTCCGTGACGGGACGCGGGCGCGGGGCGTTCAGATCCTTGAGGAACACGAAGCGCGCCTGGCCGGCCGCAACGACATCGCCGGTGCTGAGCGGCGCGCCATCGGTGGGTACCTGCGCGCCGTTCAGAACGACGACGTTCTGCGGTGACGCCGGTATCAGCTGTGCGCTGCCATTGCTCAGCGCGATGCGAAAGTGCCGGGCTGCGAGATCGCTTCCCGAGACCCGCCACGTCGCCTGCGATCCGCTGCCCACCACGACATCACCAACGAGCTCGCGCGGATTGTTTTCGAGGTCCGGCTTTCCTTCCAACTCGAGAAAAGGCATCAATCGTTCTCCAACGTCATTCGGTGCGCCCCGTCAGGAGCGCGCGGCGTGTTCGATCGTCGTTCCATTGATAAAACGCTCGCGCGATGGCACCCGCAACATCGGGTGAGCGCGGATCGCGTCGCCGTCGCGCAAGATGTGGACGCGCTTGAGGATAACGAGCGGGTCAGCGATTATGCAGGGCGAGCGTGCCACCAATATTCCGTCTTTCGGGGATGCTATTGCAACGTCGCGCGAAAAATCGCCGGGCTGGGGCCGTCACGTTCATGGCACTTCTGCTGACACTGGCCGGCGCCGCATGTTCCCGCGGATCGGACAAGGCGACTCCCGCGCGGAGCGGCGCGCGCGACAGCGCCGCCGTGGCCGCGGCTCCTTCCACTTCGCCGCCGGCCGCCGAGACGGCGCAGAACGGCGATACCACCGACGATTCCGACACGCCGACACTCGACACGTCGGCGGTGACGCACATCGATGCGGCGCCCACCGAATCCGCCCGCGCGCCGAGCATCGAGCGGGTGGGAAAGCTGTCCCCGCTTGCGGACTCGATCGCGGCGACCCTTGTGTTCGAGCTCAAGACGCAGCGTAACTTTCTGGCGGCCTCGCGCGCCAGGCGCGTGCTCGTCGACCTGGGCCGCGTGGACGCACCGCTCAAGACGCCGCAGCGGCAGCGCGCGTTCCAGGAGGCGGTGAAGGTGCTGTCGCCCGTGCACATCGGCGATCGTTTCCGGCTGCACGGCTCGTGGGGGCAGGATGACGCCATCGTGCAGTCGTTCGACCAATGGAACGGACGCATCGTGGGCGTGCTCGCGGCGACGCCGCACATCGATTCGCTGGCCAAAGCCAAGGCGCCGCTCGTGGCGCTCGCGGTGCGCGCGGACAGCGCCATGCCTCCGGTGGTGGACAGCTGCGTGCGCGACTCGGTGAGCACCGCGCTCACCGCGCGCCTGTCGATGGTAAAGGACTCGATGCTCGTGCAGCTGCAGGACGACACCGTGAAGATGGCGCCGCGCCTCATGAAGTCGCTGCACGCGCAGAAGACGCAGACGATCGGATGCTTCGGCAAGGCGCGCGTGCTGGTGCTCGTCGCGCAGTGGGCGGGCGACTACGAATACTTCCATCAGCTCGCAGTGCTCGTCGATACTGCAGGGAAGCTGACACCGATTCGCGTGAACGATCTGCGCTTCAAGGTGCACGAGCCGCTCGGCGCGCTCGACGCCGATGGCGATGGGGTCGATGACGTGGCGCTCCGGGGACGCGCGCCGCGCATCGGCGGCACGGTGATCTTGCGGCTCGATCCGGTGAAGAAGCGGCTGGATTACATGGTGGGCGGATTCGCGTGGGAGAGTTTTTGATCTGACCGGCTGATGGGTTGGACGGAGGGTGCATGACCAACGTGCGTATCGCTATCGTCGCAGCCTTGCTGAGCGTGTGCGTTCTGGCTTCGCCTGCGCAGCAGCCCGAGCGGCAACGTCTTGGCACGGTTCACTTCCAGACATCGTGCAGCCCGCGCGTGACGCGGGAGTTCGATCATGCCGTGGCGCTCCTCCACTCCTTCGAGTTCGACGCGTCCATCCGGGCGTTCGACCATGTGCTCGCCACGGATTCCACGTGCGCGATCGCATACTGGGGGATCGCGCTCAGTCAGTGGACCAATCCGATGGCGCCGGGCGGCCGACCGGCTGCGCGGTTGGAGTCGGGACGAGACGCGCTGGCCAACGCGAGGCGACTCTCCGTTCGTGCGTCCGAGCGGGAGCGCGGCTATATCGGTGCCGTCGGACAGTTGTACGATGACTTCGAGCACAGGGATCAGCACGCGCGCATGGCTGATTACGAGCGCGCGATGCGCGACCTGGTGATGCGGCAGCCGGCCGATACAGAAGCAATCATTTTTCACGCGCTGTCGCTCATCGCGTCCGCTTCGCCATCGGACAAGACGTATGCAAACCAATTGAAAGCGGGAGAGACGCTCGAAGCGCTCTGGGCGAAGATGCCCGATCATCCCGGTCTCGCCCACTACATCATTCACAGCTATGACTATCCTCCGCTCGCAAGCAGAGCGCGCGCGGCTGCGCTGCGCTACGCGAGCATCGCGCCCGACGCCGCGCACGCCCTTCACATGCCCTCGCACACCTTCACTCGGCTCGGCATGTGGAAGGAGTCGGTGCGCTCCAACACTCTTTCGCGAGCGGCCGCCCTGCGCGCCGGCTCCATCTCGGAAGCGCTGCACGCATCCGACTACGCGATGTATGCCGACCTGCAGATGGGGCGCGATTCCGACGCAAAGGCGATTCTCGATGGGCTTCCGTCAATGGCAGCGGGCTTCGATCCCACCGCGATCACGGGTGCGGCGCCGGGGTCGGCGGGCGTGTTTGCACTCGCGGCGATTCCGGCACGATGGGCAGTGGAGCGGAGCGCATGGGCGGAAGCTGCGGCGCTCGAGCCGCACGCAAGCGCCTTCCCCTACGCGGAGGCGATGACGTACTTCGCCCGCGCACTCGGTGCCTCGCATACGAAGAATTTCGAGAGAGCGCAATCGGCCATCGATTCACTGGCGGCGATTCGGGAGCGCCTGATTGCGCACGGGGAGAGCTACTGGGCGGAGCAGGTGAGCATCCAGCATCTCGCGGCGAGCGCCTGGCTCGATCTCGCCCGGCATCGGGACAGCTCTGCTGTGGGCGCGATGAGAGAAGCGGCTGCCAGCGAGGATGCGACCGAAAAGAGCGCCGTGTCGCCGGGGCCGCTTGCTCCGTCGCGGGAGCTGCTAGGTGACATGCTACTGGTGCTCGGCAGACCGGATGAGGCGCTCGCCGAGTATCGCGCGACGCTGAAGAAGGAACCGAATCGACGACATTCGGCACGCGCTCTCAGTGCTCACACGCGGAGGTAATGACGCTCGGCACGGCCGCTCCCGAGTGCAGCAGGTCGCATGGCACGTCGCCGGACGAATTCGCCCGCCCGGCGACGGAGCTCGTGACTCAGACGGAAGCGCAGGTGCAACTCTCGCCGCGCTTGCACGCGCAGTCGGGGCCGCAGGTGCACGCGGGACCGCAGAGACATGCCGGCTCCGCTTCCCGAAGCTTCGGAACCGTGGATTGACACCCGCACGTGCAGGACGCTCCCGCGCACGACTCGCAGGTGCAGGCGTTCGAGACCTTCGTTGCTTTCGACATTGCAGACTCCTCGAGAGTGGATTCGATGCTCGTTGACGGAGGAAGTCTGCATCAAATCGGCGAAATGCTCTTGAACGCTTCCAGCATTCTTGAACAATTCCCGGCGAAATCTCAGCCGCGCCGCAACGATCGCGCGTACTGCCCCGGTGTCTGGCCGTAGGCCCGACGAAAAACACGCGTGAAGTGCGACTGATCCGCAAAGCCGGCATCCAGCGCGATCATCGAGAGCGGCCGCTTCGACGCCGCGATCTCGGCGCGTGCGCGTTCCACGCGCTGGCGGCGAACGTAGGTTGCCACGCTGCAGCCGTGATGCTGCTTGAACGTGCGAAGCAGATGCGAAGCGTGCACGCCTGCGAGCGCGGCGAGCTCGGTCACGGATGGCGGTTCTGTGATCGAGGCCTCGATCGCATCCTCCACCACCTTGAACCAGCGTGGCCGGCGTCGTTCGCCGATCACTGGAAGGCGTGACAGATCGGTGAGGAGCAGGAGCAGCGCTCCCTCGATCGCAAACCTCGAGACCGCGTCGGGCTCACGGATCTCGGCGCCGAGTCGCGATGCCCAGTCCACCGTCGTTCCGCCGCGAACGAGGCGGGGTGCGCGCGGGAGCTCGCCCCCATCGGCGCCCACGCGAGCGAACCATCGTGCGGAGAACTGGATGTTGAGCCAGCGCCCCGCGGTGAGAAAACGATGTGCGTGCGTTTCGAATGAGGGAGTGTACAGCAGGTTCTGCGTAGCCAGCTCGCGCGAGCGCCCGCCCACGTCATCGGTGGCGTGACCATGCAGCACGAGGCTGAGCAGCGGCGAATCGTGCGCATGCGCGGCGACGGTCATTCCCGAGACGTACGTATTCTCGGCGATGAGAACGCCCTCGAAGGCGTGCGCGCGCACGGGAGCACCGACGAACTTCCCCATTTCGATTGGCGCTGTCATGATCCGGGAGTATAGCTCTCCATGGCTCGACCGCGAGCCCGTGGGCCGCTGCGAGACGGCAAGGGCATGCATGACGGCCTCCAGCCGGGGATTACTCTGATGGGCGGCTCTCGCCGCGCGCTTTCGAGAGCGCCAGAGCACGACGCGAATTCACGCCTGCCTCCGGAGGGATGCTTCTATGGCGACTCTTCGCTGAGCAAGCGACGGCTCGCTCGCGCTCAAAACGGCGTCGCGCACCTCCGCGGCTGCGGTGCGCGGAGAGCCGCTGTCGAATGGCGGATGCGGGTCGTATTCGATGGCGAGCTGGATCCGCTCTGCTTCCGCATCTCCGAACAGATCCGCCGCGAGCACGAGGGCGAAGTCGATCCCGGCGGTGACGCCGGCGCCCGTGATGCGATTCCTATCGCGAACCACGCGCTCTGACACGGGCGTCGCTCCGAAGAGGTGGAGCAGGTCGAGCGACATCCAGTGGGTGGTCGCGCGATATCCACGCAGCAGGCCGGCGGCGCCGAGGAGCAGGGCCCCGGTGCAGACGGAGGTGACGTAGCGCGCGCTCTCGCCCTGCATGCTCAGGAAATCCAGGAGCGCGCGATCGGTGAGCAGCGCGTTCACTCCCCATCCGCCGGGCACGCAGATCACGTCGAACGGCGGTGCGGCCGCGAGCGCGAGATCGGGTGTGATCGTCAGACCCCATTCGGTGCGCACCGGCTCGAGTGTGCGCGACAGCAGCGATACGCGCGCCCCGGGCATTCGCGCGAACACCTCGTATGCACCCGTGAGGTCGAGCTGTGTTGCATTCTCGAACAGCAGCATGCCGACCGAGAGTGTCGAGTGGTGCGTCATGAAGAGTGCTTCTCGCTGCGGATTGTGGGGTGTCAGGTATTCTGACGCGTGACTTCAGAGTACGAACGAGCGAGCTTGCGATCTTGAACGGACGGGCTGTTTTGGAAGAATCGCGGGATTTCAGGAAGAAGGAACGGTAATGGAGAAGTTGATCTACTCCGCGATCACATCGCTCGACGGATATTCGTCGGACGCGAACGGCAACTTCGACTGGGCCATGCCCGGTGCGGAGAGGGCGGGGCTGGTGGACGAGTGCGGACTGTTCCTGACGCCGATCATCGTTGCAGCCGGCACGCGCGCGCTCCCGGGCGATGTGCGCGTGAGGCTCGAGCTGCTCGAGGAACGGCGTTTTCGAGGCGGGATGGTGTACGTGCGCTATCGCGTCACGCACTGATCTCGCCAAACGCGCGCCCATGCTGCATCTATCCCTCAATGCACCGTCGGAGGGCAGGGGCCGTGAAGGAGCTCAGTCGTGCCGAATGGGATGAGCTCAGTCGTCTGCTCGACGAGGCGCTCGACATCGCGCCCGAGCACCGCGAAGCGTGGCTCGTTGCGCAGGGCGCCGGGCATCCGCGCGTGATTGCGGAGCTCGAAGCGTTGTTGAATCGCGAAGCCGCGATCGATGCGGCGGGCTTTCTCGATCCCAGCCATGCGCCCGAGCGTCCGGCGCTGTTCACGCTCTCCGGGCAAACGCTCGGCGCGTACGTGCTCGAACGGCCGATCGGGGAAGGTGGAATGGGCTCCGTCTGGCTCGCGCGACGAAGTGACGGGCGATTCGAAGGCGCGGCCGCCATCAAGTTCTTGAGTCTCGCCGTTGCCGGGCCCATCGGCGAAGCACGCTTCCGTCGCGAAGGCAGCGTGCTCGCCCGCCTCAGCCACCCCAGCATCGCGCGACTGCTGGATGCGGGAGTGAGCTCGACGGGACTGCCGTATCTCGTTCTCGAGTTCATTGCGGGGAAGCCGATCGATGAATGGTGCGACGCACACGCGCTGTCGATCGACGCGCGCCTGCACCTCTTCCGGCAGGTGCTCGCGGCCGTGGCGCACGCGCACGCCAACTTCATCGTGCACCGCGATCTCAAGCCAGACAACATCCTGGTGACCGACGACGGGACCGTGAAGCTTCTCGACTTCGGGATCGCGAAGCTGCTCGATGAGGAGAGCATATCCGCACACGCGGTGACCTCCACCCGCGGAGGAGCGTTCACCTACAAGTACGCCGCACCCGAGCAGATCCAGGGCGAGCCGATCACCACTCGCGCGGATGTCTACGCGTTGGGGGTGATTCTCTACGAGCTGCTCGCCGGGCGCCATCCGACGAGCGGCAGCTCCATGACGCCGGCGGAGTACGTCGTCGCAACGTTGAACACCGAGCCGCCTCCGATGTCGATCGCGCCTACGAGCGCCCGGTTGCGCAGCGCCCTTGCCGGTGACCTCGACAATATCGTGGCCAAGGCGCTCAAGAAGGATCCGGCCGAGCGCTATCCGACGGTCGAGGCGATGGCCGAAGACATCAGGCGCTACCTGAACGACGAACCGGTGAGCGCGCGCGCGGATTCGTTTTCCTACCGGTCGAGAAAGTTCGTGAAGCGGAATCGCCTACCGGTCGCGCTCGGAATGTTCGCGATGCTCGGCCTCGTCGGCGGCGTGCTGCGCGAACGACAGCTGCGCGCGCGCGCGGAGTCGGAGGCGAGAAAGGCGGTGGCGGTGGAATCATATCTGGTGGGCATCTTCGGAGCCGCGGATCCCTTTGCGCCGAGTGTCGGAAAGCCGAGCGATGTCACCGCACGCGCCCTGCTCGATCGAGGTGCCGATCGAATGGACACGTCGCTCGTGGACCAGCCCGATGTTCGCGCCGAGCTTCGAGGAGCGCTCGGCAGTGTATATGCGAATCTCGGCGTCTATGACAAGGCCGCCCTCGAGCTGCGACGATCGCTGGCCACGCGGCGCGCGCTGTACGGCGCGAACAACGCGGAGGTGGCGCAGTCGATGGACCAGCTCGGCGAAGTGCTCGTGCAGATCGACAGCCTCGCGGAGGCGGACACGCTGCTGCGCGGCGCGCTCGCCACCCGGCGCAGGCTGTTCGGGGATAGGAGCGAGGCTACCGCGACGAGCCTGATGCATCTCGCGATACTGCTGCAGAATCGCGACGACTTCACGCATGCGGAGCCGCTCTTTCGTGAAGCGCTCGCCATTCGCCGCGGATTGTATGGCGATGGCGACACATCGGTCGCCACGAGCCGCGATTTTCTCGGTCAGCTGCTTCAGGCGAAGAACGCGAACGCGGACGCGCTCGCGGAGTACCGGGAGGCGCTGGCGATTCGCCGGCTGCGACTGGGCGCCGAGCATCCGGCGACCGCACAGACGATGCACGACATGGCGGCGGCTGAGGAAAACCTCGGAAAGTATCGCGAGGCCGAGCAGGACTACCGCGCGGCGCTCGCGATCGAGCGCAGGACGCTGGGCAGCGAGCATCGCAGCGTGACGCTCTCGCTCAACGATCTCGGCCAGATGCTCTTCAAGCTCGGCCGCCTCGAGGAGGCGGATTCGCTGCTGCGGGAGGCGCTGGCGCTCAACCGAAGGCTGTTCGGTGAAAATCACGAAGCGGTGTCGGCGAACCTTGCCAACCTCGCGCTGATCGTCCGCGAGCGCGGGGACTTCGACGAGGCGGAGCGGCTCCTCGAGCAGGCGCTCGCGGTGGATCGCAAGCTCTACGGGGCCGTGCACATGAACATCGGCTTCGACATGAACGAGATCGCCGTGGTGCTCCGCTTGCGCGGGCGCCCGGACAGCGCCATCGCCGTGCTGCGTCCTACTCTGGCGATGACGCGGCAGCTCCAGGGCGACCAGCTCGCGACGCAAACGATCATCATCAATCTCGGGCGGGCGCTCGATGAGGCGCATCGCTACGGTGAGGCGGAGCAGCTGCTTCGGGGAGCGCTTGCGAAGCTCGACACGAACAACGCGAATGCGCAGCTCTCGATCATCCCCGCGCGCGTTGGCCTCGGCCGCGTGCTCCTGCACACGCGGCGTGCCGCGGAGGCACTGCCGATAGTGCAATCGGCGGTGGCGATGAGTCGGGCGCTGCATGGCGCCGATCACTGGCGCACCGGAGAGGCCGAGCTCGTGCTGGCCGAGTGCCTGATTGCGACCGGGGATCGCCACGACGCTGGCGAGCCGTTGCGCACGGGGCGAGAGGCGCTGATGAAGCAGGGACGTGCGCACCCGTTGCTGGTGGCGGAGGCGAACGCCACCGCCGAGAGCCTTACGCGGCGCTGATGTGGTGGTTTTCGCAGGGATGAGACTGCGGCATCAGTGTACGCGTATTACCGCACGGGTCCCGCTGGTCGAGTCACCCGGTGTCGGATCGTACCTCAGGATCATCGTGCCTGCCTTTTCCGGTGTGATCTCGAAATCGTACGTCTCGCCCGGGTTGGTGGTGAGTATCGCGGGGCGCTCGCGAATCTGGTGAAGCGGGAGCGCAGCGCCATCCTTCGCGACCATGCGCCAGAGTATGGGCGCACCGTCCCGTTCGACCGTCATGTCGATGCTGTTTTCCGCCCGGATGTTGATGAGCCGAAGCCTCGTCGGCTGTCCCGCGCGCACGTCGATCGTATCCGGGTGCAGCTTGCCGTTGAGCAGCGTTGGTGGTCCGGTCACGAAGAAGTTGGAGAACGGCCCGTCGTCGCTGAACAACAGCACGCGCTCATCACCGGCCGGTGCCGAATCATCACGCACGATCATGGCGCCGTACAGCCCCGAGGAGATCTGCTGCATCTCGTTCGAGTGCGAGTGATACATGAACGTGCCGGCGCGCGGAGCCGTGAAGTGGACCGTGAGCGAGTCGCCCGGCATGATGAAGGGAATCGTGTTCGCGCCGGAGCCGCTCCATCCCGGAACGCCGTCGGGATAGCTCTCCAGCTCGATGCCGTGCCAGTGCACCGCTGCGGCCTCGTGCGACTGATTGACGATCGTGATCGCGACGCGCTTGCCGCGCCTGAGCTCCAGTGTCGGTCCGGGAACGGAGAAGCTGTCGCGCATGGCGGCCTCCGGAGAATCGCCGCGCACGAAGCCGTATCCCACGTCCTCGCCATAGACATTCGCGCGCGAGCGCACGAGGAGACGGATGCTTTGTGATATCGGCTGCTCGGGCTGCTGCGGCCCGCGCGGCTTCACGCGGATGCCAAGGACGAGCCCGCCCATGTGGCTCAGATGCTCCTTGTCCTGCGCCACCGACGCGGCGACCGCCGGCGAAGGCATGTGATGGCCGACGTTGAAGTAGTCGCGCGAGGAGGCATGGCTCGCGATGTGGCAGTGAAAGACCCAGTTGCCGCTGCGCATGGGGGACCACGTCATGGACATCGTCTGTCCCGGCTTTAGCAGCTCCGTCACCACCAGGCGCCGGTCTTCGGGCGCATAAAGCGAGTCTGCATGGCCGTCGCCCTTCGCATCGATTCGAAAGAAGGAGCCATGCATGTGCAGCGGATGCGGCAGACCGGTCACATTGATGACGCGCCAACGCATGGTATCGCCCTGCACGACATCGATCCGCTGTGAGTGCGGCCACTCGAGCCCATTGAACGCCAGTGTCGCGTTCGGGCCGAGACCGCTCACCGTCGTCGAGTCGAGGGTCGCCCAGCCGGAGATGACGAAGATGCGATCGCTCGGCGCGGCACCGGGCGGATCGATCACGATCGCGCCGTTGAGCTGCGAGTCGTCGGTCGTGCGCGCCTGCATGGATCCCCGAGACGTGCGGCCGGCGTAATACGAGAGCCCGGGCGTGGTCGCGCGAAAGTGCATCTCGCGAGTCTCGCCCGCGGGCACCTCCACGCTGTCCGCAAAGCCGCGATGCTCGCCGAGCCCGTACACCCACATTGGCATCGCGAGCGCGTTGTGCATCGTCACGCGGATCTCGGTGCCCACCGGCGCGCGCAGCAATGGCCCCGGCGTTTGCAATGGTTCGCCCACAACCGAGAACGCTTCCACCGATAGCGTTGGCCCGCTGCCTTCCTCGGGATGCCATTCGCCACGGCGCGCTTCGAGAGAAACGGTGAGGACGCCTTTGGCGAGATGGCCCGCACGATGGGCGTTGTCGTTCGGCACGATCTGCTCGGCGCGCAGCGGACGTGGCGCGCGCACCGCGCCGCTCAGCGAAAGCGCGGTGGCGCAGAGTGCAGCGATGCACGCGAATCGATTGGCTTCCATGACATTCCTTTCGTGCGGGACCTACAGGGTGATCAGACTCTCGAGCTCGGGATATCGTGGGTGAGACTCTAGTGGCTCGATGACGCATGCCGGTGTTTGGCGAGCAGCGCCGGGTCGAGATGAAAACGGCGCCACACCGCATCCGTTCGACTGTTTGGCACGATGTTCTGGGCCAGCGGAGCGCCGTAGAGCACGAGCAGATCTCCATCGCCGGCCGCGGCGCGCTCCATGTACGTGATCGCGCGCGCCGTGTCGCCCACGCCCAGATAGGCTGTCGCGAGCGCGGTCGATCTCGTCCAGGTTCGCTCGGGGAGCGCTTCCAGCACCGCGATGATCGAATCGGCTTCCCTGCGTTCGCCATAGAGCGCGAGCGTATAGGCAGCGATGCCTCGTCGCGCCGCAATGCCCGGCAGCGCGAGCAGACGGTGGGAGATGGCCTTCGCGGAATCGGGCATGTTCGCGATCCTGTAGCCTCCCGTCATCAGCGAGAGTGCCGCAACGTTGTCCGGCTCGAGCTCGAGGCCCCGCTGTTGCTCGGCGACGCCCTCCGCCACGTGGCCGAGGTCGACCTCGGCGGTTCCCAGGTACGAGGAAATGAGGAAGTACATCGGATCGCGCGCCTTGGCCTGCTGCAGCAACGGGAGCGCCTCTTCCGGGCGAAACGTGTTCATCATCAGATAGCCGAGCCGAAAGCGAGGCTCGGCTGCGCCCGGATCGAGCTCGATCGCCCGTCGCATCTCTGCTTCCGAACTGGCCCAGTCAAACGACTCGGCGTACGCGTAGCCGAGTGCCTCGTGCGCTTCCGAAAGTGTCGAGTCGAGCCGCACCGCGCGCTCGGCAGCCTGGCGGCCGCGTGGAAGCACGTCGCTGATCCTGGTCTCGACATAGCTGGGCGATACGGTGAGCGCGATGCTCAGCCCTGCCCATGCGCGCGCGAAGTTGCTGTCGCGCACGGTCGCCTGTTCGAGATCCGCGATTCCCTCTGCGATCCCGGGTCCGCGGCGCCGGTACCGGTACATTCCCTTGAGATAGAGATCGTATGCCGTGGGATCCCGCGTACCTCCCGAGGCGCTGGCTCCCGCACCGGACAGCGTCACCTGCAGCTGGCCCGCAATCGCGCGAGCGATTTCGTCCTGAACCGAGATTATGTCGTTGGCCGCCCGCTCGTAGCTCTCGCGCCAGATCACCGCCCCGTCGGCGCCGTTCGTCAGCTCGGCCGCAACGCGCACGCGATCACCCACCCGGCGCACCGTGCCATCGAGCACGATGCTCACACCCAGGCTCTTCGCGACTTCCTGTGGCGCGGCGCCCGTGCGCGCGAAGTGCGCAGCGGAGCTTCGTCCGGAAATGCGAAGGCCGGGAACCTGCGCGAGGGTCTGACTCACCTCGTCGGCGATGCCTTCGCCGAGATAATTGGTCGACGTATCGCTGCCCGTGGCGATGAAGGGCAGCACCGCCAGCGACTTGTCCGTCTCCACCGCCGCTGCCGCGCCGGATGCAGCCGGAGATCGCCTGCGCACCACCATTCCCGTCGCGATCGCGGCGAGCAACAGCACAGCTGCTCCCACGTAGATCCCGCTGCGTCCCGGTGCACGCGTCGCCGGCGTGGGGGGAATCGGCGCAGTCTTCTCGCCCGACGTGTTCACCGACTCGAGCGCCGTGAGCAGCTCCGCGGCCGAGCTCGGGCGATTCGCCGGATTCTTGTCGAGACAGCGCATCACGAGGCGAGCGAGCGGCTCCGGCACCTCGCCACGCTTCAGTGCGAGCGACGGCGGCGCCTCGGCCACGTGCGCCGCAATCAGCGCCTGCGCGGTCGTCTTCTGCGCGAATGGATGCGCGCCGCCGAGCAGCTCCCATGCGACGACGCCCCACGAGTAGATGTCGGCGCGATGGTCGGTGGCGGGATCACCGAGCGCCTGCTCGGGCGCCATGTACGCCGGAGTGCCGAGCGACACGCCGGCGCGCGTGATGCCGGTGGTGCCGCCGCTCTCCAGCGTGCGCGAGGCATCGATCGCCTTCGCGATGCCGAAGTCGGTGACCACGGCTGCGCCGCCCGAGAGCAGGATGTTGTCCGGCTTGATGTCGCGGTGCACGACGCCTTCCGCGTGCGCGTAAGCGAGCGCGCGCGCGACGTCGCGCAGAATGCTCACCGCCTCCGCGATCGGGAGCGGCGCTCCGGTGGCGAGTCGCGCGCGCAGCGATTCGCCGCGCACGAAGGGCATCGTATAGTAGGGAAGGGTGCCTGACGTTCCCGCGGAGAGCACCGGGACGATGTTCGCCTGCTGCAATCGCGCCGCGAGCTTCACCTCGCGCGCGAACCGCTCGGCGCTCAAGCCTTCCGCACTCTCGGGCGCGATGATCTTGACCACGACGTCGCGGCCGAGCGACTCGTCGCGCGCGACGAACACGCGCGACATCCCGCCTCCGCCGAGCTCGCGCTCGATGGAGTAGGTGGAGCCCAGCGTCGATTGCAGCTGAGAACGAAGATCGGCGGTCATGGCGGCTCGCTGTCCGGCATCGAGAACGTGACGATTTTGCCATCCCGGGTAGAGAGGGCGGGAAACGACCGTTTCGAGGCGGCGTGCACGGCATCAAGATGCGATGTGCGGCTGCACTTCGCGAGAGTGAGCTCTCCGTAAAGATTCGTGCACGTCGGGACCCAACGACGAATGGGCCTGCTCTTTCCGACGAATTTGGTGCTTTCCGCGGGTCCCGCGCCTCGGACACTATTGCCACCGGATCCGTTCCCCGCCTCACCCGGAGAGTCCCGATGCCGAAACTGATGCTCGCCCTCGTTCTGTTCGCCACCCTCGCCACCCCGGCGAAGCCCAAAACCGCCGCTGCGGTCACGCGTGATGGACAGCACGATTTCGACTTCGAGCTCGGCACCTGGACGATCGACATGACGCGGCTGCAGCATCCGCTCAGCGGGTCCACGACGTGGACGCATCCCGAGGGCTACACGCACATCGTGCAGAAGCTCTGGGGCGGGCAGGCGAGCCTGGCGCAGCTCGCGAACGATCGTCCCTCGCTGCACTTCGATGGACTGATGCTCCGCATGTACGATCCCAGGTCGCACGAGTGGCGCATCTACTGGGGCAGCAGCAAGACGGGCACGCTCGACGAGCCGATGATCGGCCACTTCACGAATGGCCGCGGCGAATTCGTCATGCACGACACGTACGAGGGGAAGCCCATCCTCGCGCGGGTCGTCTACTCCGACATCACTTCGACATCGTTTCGAACCGAGTCCTCATTCTCGGCAGACAACGGTGCGTCGTGGGAGCCGAACCTCGTGCAGACGTTCACGCGGATGACGAAGTAGCGGAGCGCGAGTCTGCGCATACCTGGTGCGCGACTGACCGATGGCGTGAGCCATGCACTAGGCGCCTGAGAGCACACCGCTTTCGGGAATTCATCGATGCGCAAACAGCCCCGCCTATTGTCCTTCCACACGGCCGTCCTTTCGGCCGCGGTCACGGCAGTGCCCGGCATCGTGGCGCTGCTCACCGGTCAGCTGCTGCTCTTCCCGAGTCTTGGACCCACGGCGGTGATGCTCTCGTACGAGCCCGAGCATCGTTCGGCGCGCATCTACAACGTGATCGTCTCGCACATCGGGGGACTGCTCAGCGGCTTCGCCGCGGTGTGGCTGTTCGGCCTTGCACACACGCCCTCGATATTTCACGTACGAGTGCTTTCCGTGCCGCGCGTCGCGGCTGCTGTGCTCGCGATCCTGCTCGCGGTGCTGCTGGAGCTCGCGCTCGACGCCGCGCATCCGCCGGCGACGGCGACGACGCTGCTCGCTGCACTCGGATCGTTCAGGCCAACGTGGCACGATGGGCTCGCGGTGACTGCAGGAGTGCTCATCGTTGCGATGGCGGGCGAGCTCGGGCGCTACGCGCAGCGACGGCTGAGGGCGGCGCATGCGCACGAGTGAAGGACGCTACTCGTGCGTGTGCGAGCCGCACTCCTTCGCGATCATTGGCACGCGCGTGACTCGTGGAACGTTGTAGGCCGATATCACCTCGAGGATGAACGTGCCCGGATGCGCCGGCGTGAACGCGACGTCCCGCGTTTCGCCGGCAATCAGTCTCGTCGCGGCGCCGGTCGTGATCTGCTGATTGGCCGGGAGCTCCTGACCATCCTTCGCCAGCAGCCTCCATTGCACGAGAGTGGTGTCGTCGAGCAGGCGCAGT
>JAICLZ010000072.1 GCA_025929535.1 Gemmatimonadaceae bacterium | reverse complement strand
GGGACTCTTCGCGACCGCACCAAGGAGATCTCGAAACTTTCCCAGCGCGTGCGGGCGGATGCTCTCGCGCTCGTACTGGCCGAGGAAGTAGCGCTCGGGTCCCTTGCCCGCGAACACCGTGAAGTGATTCTCCCAGAAGTCGACCATCACTTCCTCGAGCTGGCGGTCACTGATCACGGCGCGCGCGACCTTTGCCGTCTGCAGCGCGCTCAGGAGCTGGCGCGACAGGCGGCCGGCCTCCCTGATGCGCATGGAGTCGCCAGCGCTGAGGTCCAGTCCCGCGAGCTTTCCGCCCGCGCTGTCGCGCGCGATCACTTCGCCACGCCGAGTCATTTCGCGGCGCTTCTCGCGAATCAGCTGTCCCGGCTGCGGATATTCCGCGAGCAGCTCGGACGGGCTCTTCGCGAGCACGGGAAAGCGCGCCACGAACTGCTCGGCCGCGCGATCCTCGATCTTCTGCGGAGAGAGCTGGAGCTCGATCCACCTGTCCACACCCATGGCGCGCACGCGCTCGGCATCGCCCGGACGCGCGCCGAAGCCGAGGCGATCGAGCGCGTGCCTCACCTGCTCATCGGCGGTCTGCTCGCGCTGACCTCGAGGCGCGACATCTCCGGGCGCATTCGCAGCGGCGAGACGCGATGCCTCCGGGCGCGCGGAGCTGCATCCCGCGACCGCGAGCGCGGCGAGAGTGAGAGCGGCGATACGAGCGGTGACGCGCATGTGCGGATCTCTCCAGCGAGTATCCGGTAGACGCATCGGGCACTCCCGCGTTAACGCGTCCTTCGTGGCGTGCCCGCCCCCTGCGGCCGCTAGTTTTCCCCTCCTGCCTTCTGCGCGCCGCGGACGTCCGCCTGCCACCCCGATCCCCGAGCCGACGTGGGGCGACCGCGTGCGCGCGCTTCGGTACGTGCCGAAGCTCGTGACGCTGGTGTGGAACACGCATCCCGCGTACACCCTGATCATGACGGTGCTCCGCATCGGGCGGGCATTCGTGCCAGTCGCGGCGCTCTGGATCGGGAAGCTGATCATCGATCAAGTCGTTGCGCTGCGCGAGACGCATGGCTCGGCCACGCCGCTCTGGCATCTCGTGGCGGCCGAGATCGCGATCGTGTTCGGCGGCGACCTGCTCGGCCGCGCCTCCGCGCTCGTCGAGAGCCTGCTCGGCGACCTGTTCTCGATCCATACGAGCATCCGGCTCATGGAGCATGCCGCGACGCTCGATCTCGCGCAGTTCGAGGATCCCGCGTTCTACGATCAGCTCGAGCGGGCGCGCCGGCAGACCGTCGGACGCATCGGGCTCCTCTCCGAGCTGCTGACGATGGGCCAGGACCTGCTCACTCTCGCGACGCTGGGCACCGCGCTGGCGGTGTACAGCCCGTGGCTGCTGTTGCTGCTCGCGATCTCGGTGCTTCCGAGCTTTCTGGGGGAGACGCATTTCGCCGGGCTCGAGTACTCGCTGCTCTTCCGGTACACGCCCGAGCGGCGGCAACTCGACTACCTGCGCTACGTGGGCGCGAGCGATGTCACGGCGAAGGAAGTCCAGATGTTCGGGATCGCGAACTGGGTCGTCGAGCGCTACCGCGTGCTCGCGAACAAGTTCTACGAGGACAACAAGCGGCTGTCCATCCGCAAGGGAATCCTGAGCAGTGCGCTCTCGATCTTCGGCACCCTCGGCTACTACGCGGCGTACGTCGTGATTCTCGCGCGCACGATCAGCGGAAGCATCACGATCGGCTCGCTGACCTTTCTCGCGGCGTCATTCGGGCGGAGCCGCGACATCGTGCAGCGGGTGTTGTCGAACGCGAGCGACATCTCGGAGCAGAGCCTCTACCTCAAGGATCTCTTCGATTTCTTCGAGATGAAGCCGACGATCACGACCGCGAGCGGAAGCCGGCCGGTGCCGGCCGTGATCAGGGAAGGGTTCGTGTTCGAGGATGTCGGCTTTCGCTATCCCGGCAGCGAGCGATGGGCGGTGCGACACATCAGCTTCGCGCTGCGTCCGGGGGAGCGGATCGCGCTGGTTGGCGAGAATGGGGCAGGGAAGACGACCCTCACGAAGCTCCTGCCGCGGCTGTACGACGCAACGGAGGGGCGCATCCTGCTCGACGGCGTCGACATCCGCGCATACGATCTCGCGCAGCTGCGCCGCACGGTGGGCGTGATCTTCCAGGACTTCGTGCGCTTCGACATGCGCTTCGACGAGAACATCGGCGTCGGCGAGATCGAGCGCGTGCGCGGATATCTGGATCACAGGAACGGCGATGGGACGGAGCTCCCGGTGCCTGCGGAGCTCGTGAACGCGGCGGAGCAGTCGCTCGCCGCGTCGCTGCTGCCGCGCTTCGCGGGAGGATACCAGCAGATGCTCGGCCGGCGCTTCGAGGGCGGCGTCGCGCTGTCCGGCGGCGAGTGGCAGAAGATCGCGCTCGCGCGCGCGTATCTGCGCGAGGCGCAGCTGCTGATCCTCGATGAGCCGACGGCTGCGCTCGATGCGCGAGCGGAGTACGAGGTATTCATGCGCTTCTCGGAGCTCGTGGCCGGGCGGATGGCGGTGCTGATCTCGCACCGATTCTCGACGGTGCGAATGGCGGACCGGATCATCGTGCTCGAGAACGGCGGCATCGTGGAGGAGGGCACGCACGAGGCGCTGGTCGCGAGCGGCGGCCTCTACTCGGAGCTATTCACGCTCCAGGCCGCGGGGTACCGGTAATCCCGCGCTCGCGACTTCGCTGACGCTCTTCAGTTGCCAACCAAAGCAGTAACACTCGCCAACCGAGCCGCCCCATCGCCGAGCACGTTCAGTCTTTGATCAGGTACCCGCGCCCCCGCACCGTCTGGATGAGCGGATTGCGCTTGTCCTCATCCAGCTTCTTGCGGAGATAGTTGATGTAGACGTCGACCACGTTCGTGAGTGGGTCGGCATCGTGCTTCCACACGTGCTCGCTGATCATCTGTCGGGACACGACTCTGCCTGCGTTGCGCACCAGATACTCGAGCAGCGCGTACTCCTTTTGTGTGAGATCGATCACCTTTCCGGCGCGCTCGACGCGACGCGCCACCGGATCCACCAGGAGGTCGCGCACGCGCATCGTCGAGCTGCCGGCCGTGATCGTCGAGCGCCGCAGGAGTGCTTTCACGCGTGCGAGCAGCTCCGCGTACTCGAACGGCTTCGCCAGATAGTCGTCGGCACCGGCGTCGAGTCCGCTCACCTTGTCGTCGACGGACACGCGCGCGGTGAGCATCAGCACGGGGAACTGATAGCCGCGGGAGCGCAGCTCGCGCGCGAGCTCATAGCCGCTGAGTTTCGGCAGTCCCACGTCGAGAATGGCGATCGCAGGTGCATCGTCGAGCACCTTGCTGAGCCCATCTTCACCATCGGATGCGGTGCGGACCACGTATCCAGCCGTGCTCAGGATACGGGGCAGCACGGTGAGAAGATCGGGATCGTCCTCCACGACCAGGACGGAATCATGCATCGGCACGTCGGACATATGCCCCGGAATAATGGTGAGTGTGCGAGCGAGCCGAAGTTAATCGCTCTTGATCGATAGATGCGAGACGTCTTTCTTTCAAGGGTGAGCGACAATCGCGTGCGAGACGGAGTCGGATTCGGCGTGATCGCCGGCGCCGCGACGGCCGGAGCCCTGATGGGTTTCGGGCACGCCCGGGGCGCAACGCTGCAACCATTGAACGCTATCGCCCACATGTTCGCTGGAAGTCGCGCGTTCATGACGACCGGCTTCCAGCCCACCATCACCGGTGGCGCGCTCGTGCTCCATTTTCTCTCGACGATCATCTGGGGCGTCTTGCTCGCCTACATCGCCGCGCCGCTCTCCGGGTGGGCACGCGCGATCGCGCCGGTGAGCGTGGGCATCGTGGCGTACCTCGTCGACCGGTTTGTGGCGCCGAACGGGTTCCGCCCAGGATTCGAACAGCTGCTCTCGAGTGGAGAAACGACCTTCATTTACGTCGTTTTGGCCGCAGCACTGGCGGCCGGCCTCTGGGCATCGGGCCGCATGGTTCAGCGCGGCTGAAACGATTCGTCGCGGAGTGAAACAAGGGTGTCACTTGCAGGCAACACTCCATGTTGTCCGCTTTCCGTTCGAATGCCCGCCTGCATCATTGAGGTGTACTACAACGAGAGGAGCATGAGTGTGGCTCGGCCCCGCTCTTGCTCTTCTCCTGGCTCGAACCAACGGCGCACGATCATTTTTTCACAGGAGGGAAAATGGACTTCCTCGTAATGCTCGAGGAAGGTGTCGATCTGTCCCCTGTGCTTGCGCGGGTGGATTCGGTTCCTTCGGCGTTCTCCCATGAGCGTTGCGACCGCGATGTCGTGACGCTCTACGGCGTTCCCGAAACCGCATCGCTGGCACTGGCGCTCGCCGCCGCGGTCGAAAGTCACCGCACCGGCGTGGGCCCGGGCACTTTCCGCCATCTCGGCCTCATGGTCGGGCGTGGAGCAGTGGGTGATGCCGCGTGGCGCGATACTACGACAGGCGAGATCGTCACCCACGATCTGGACATCCCACTCGATGTCCTCACCGCCACCGCGCAGCATCTCGTTGCGCACTTCGGAGCCAAGCTGCAGCGGCTCGTCGCAGGATTGTCCATGCCGGATTGGCCGGAGGGCGCACGACGCGCCATCTCGATCACTCTGGACCCCGTCATCGAGCCCACGCGGGCTGCGATCGCCAAGATCGAGAGCGTACTCGAGATCTTTCGCGAATCAGACGGGATGGCCTTCGAGCTCGAGGGAGACTAACGAACTTTCCCAGTCTGAACGCAGGATGAACGGGAGCGCCTCGGCGCTCCCGTTCGTACGTATGGGGCTCACGCACCGGCGCAGCGGAACTGGAGTTCGCCCTGCACGCTGGGTAACTTCGCCGCCATGCTCATTCATCGCGTTCTCGCCGGCGCTGCAGCGCTGAGCGTTGCTCTCACTGGCGCCGCCGCGCCCTGCGCACGCGCGCAGGCTCCGCTCTCCGGCTTCGATGCCTACGTCGCCCGCAGCGTGAAGGACTGGAACGTCCCCGGGCTTGCCATCGCCGTGGTGAAGGACGACTCCACGGTGTTCGCCAAGGGCTACGGCGTGCGCAAGCTCGCCACGCGCGACTCCGTGAACGTCCACACGCTCTTCGCCAACGCATCCACCACCAAAGCATTCACGTCCTTCGTGGTCGAGCTCATGGCCGACGAAGGGAAGCTCCGCATGAACGCGCCGGTCCTCACCTATCTCCCGGCGTTCCATCTCTCCGATCCCGTCGCGACTCGCCAGATCACGATTGCCGACCTGCTCTCGCACCGCACAGGTGTGCCGGAGGCGGATTACATCTGGTACGACGACACGTCGTCGTTCCCGGAGATTATGCGTCGCCTGAGCTACGTACCGTTCAACGCCCCCGTTCGATCGCACTTCGAGTACCAGAACATCACCTACGCGCTGGCCGGAAACATCGCCGCGGAGCGTGCCGGCACCACGTGGGAGAAGCTCGTCCAGGAGCGCATTCTCACCCCGCTCGGCATGCGCGAGACCTTCACGGATACTCCGGACGAGAAGGCGCACCCCAACATCGCGTTCCCGCACGACTACGTGAACGACACGGTGCGCGTCATTCCGCGCTACGCCACCGACAACATCGGTCCGGCCGGAGCGATGTACTCGAGCGTCTCCGACATGGCGATCTGGATGCGCTTCCTCCTCGACAGCGCCCGGCTCGGCGGCAAGCGCGTGCTCTCTGCGCGCGGCTACGCGGACCTGTTCGCGCCGCACATTCTCGTGAGCGACAAGGAGTTCTATCCCACCGCGAAGCTCACGCACACGCGCTTCCAGGCCTATGGCCAGGGCTGGTTTCTCGAGGACTATCATGGCGAGTTCGTCGCCTTTCACACCGGAAGCATCGATGGCATGGTCGCCATCGTGGGTCTGATTCCCGAGCGCCGACTGGGAGTGGTGGTGTTCGCGAATCGCGATCACGCCGAGCTCCGCCACGCGCTCATGTACACCGCCTTCGATCGCTATCTCGGCGGCCCGAAGCACGACTGGAGCGCGGAGATGCGCCCCCTGTACGCGGGGTTGCGCGAAGAGGGGAAGAAGGCGGAGCGAAAGATCGATGCCGAGCACGTGACGGGAACGCAGCCATCGCTCCCGCTGGCGCGCTATGCCGGTGTCTACTCGGATAGCCTCTACGGCACCGCGACAGTGAAGCTGGAAGGGAAGAAGCTCGTGGTGAGCTTCGGTCCGCTGTCGGCCGCGGATCTCGAGCATTGGCACTACGATACCTTCATGGCTCACTGGCACGACGCGTATCGAGGGCGACAGCTCATGAGCTTCCGCCTCGCGGACGATGGGACAGTGCTGGGGCTCGCGATTGGCGATGACGTGCTCTTCAGGCGCGAGAAGCCGAAGAGTTAAATTGGGAAGGACCTCTAACCCGCGATCGATCTCATGAAATTTCTCGTTCTCATCTACAACGAGCCCGAGCTGCTCAACGCCCTCCCGTCCACCGAGTTCGACACGACGATGCGTGGGTGCTTCGACAAGGCTGATCGGCTGAAGAAGGATGGGAAGCTTCTGGAGTCGCGGATGCTGCAGGCGCCCAGCACCGCCAAGTCGATTCGCGTGCGCAATGGTCGCCGCACGACGCACGACGGTCCGTTCGCCGAGACCAAGGAAGTGCTCGGGGGATTCAACCTGATCGAGGCGGAGAACATGGAAGAGGCCCTCCGCATCGCCGAGGAATTTCCGTGGTCTGAAACGGGGTGCGTGGAAGTGCGACCGCTCGAGGACATTGATGCCGTGCGACGGCGCGTGAAGGCCATGCCCGAGGCGGCCGTGCGCTGAGACGAGTCTCAGCTTTTCGGAGCGAGCAGGGCTTCGAATGCGGGATCTGTGGCCAGACGTGCGAACGCCGGCTCGTTGAGTAGATAGTACGGCCACACCCCTTCGTCTATCGTCTGGCGCAACAACGTGATCGCCTGGGCCGCGTGGCCGAGGAGTGCCGCGTCCCGGGCGCGGTAGAAGCTGGCGGTCCACGCGACCGCGTCGCCGTGCTGTCGAGACAGCCAATCGTCGATCGAGTCGGTGCGAGCGCTGTCCCCGCGCTCGGCCGCGAGTCCCGCGAGCTCGCCTCGATAGTCGATGTTGGTGCTATCCTCGTCGACGAGCGTACGCGTAATCCGCTCTGCCTCAGGGTACGATCCCATGAGCTCGAGCGACCACGCGGCAACCAGACGCTCCTCCGTCGTCGCGCGCTCGTCTGCCGGTCGCGCGCGATACCACGCGAGCGCGCGCGCGGCCACCTGACGGGATGTCGACGTGTCGCCATGGACCGCCAGCTCGCGCGCGATCCACACCGCGACCCACGCCGGTGTCGCCGCGTACGGTGGCCGTCCGGCGGTGAAGGGTGCGAGGCCGAGGTCGTTCGAAGTTTCCGTTTGCTGCGTGAGCGCGGTGTCGATGACCGCGAGGAGCTGCGCGGGCCGTTTGAGCGCTGCGAGCGCGCGTCCTCGCAACCATGATCGCGTGAGCGGTGCCACGCTTGGCATGGCGTTCGCCCGGCTCAACTCCTCGGTGTGACGACCGAGCAGGTGCAACGCCTCCGTCGCGCTGCTCCAATAATCGAAATGCGAGGAATCGGTGGACCACGAGAGCTCCGTCTCGGGGTCGATCGAGTTCACCAGCTGGAGCGCCTGCTTCGGATGATTCGCGTAGAGCGCGGCGGCGGCAGCAGAAATTCGCAGACTCGACGTTCGCGGCGCGAGCTCCGCGCGCTCGAGGGTCAGTCGCAGCATCTCCTCGTTGTGTCCGTGACAGCGGGCAACTCCAATCTGAATCGAGAGCCGGTCCACGCGACGGAGCGTGATTTGCGATGCGCTCAGCGCCCGAGCGATCGAATCGACGAGTGCACACCGCCCGTAGTTCGATGCGACGGCAGCGGCAGCAATGGCTGCCGAGGTGAACGAGGGGTCCTTCCGCGAGGCATCGAGCAGAAGCACGAGAGCGTGCGGGCCGTCGCCGTGCCAATAGGCATCGCGTCCCTCGACGTACTCCTGGTAGACCTCGAATGGCGGGATCTCGGCACTGGCTCCTGCGTCCAGCCGTCCGGGACCGTTCTCATTCAGCTGTGACGCGAGTGCGGTCATCATACGCGAGCGAAGCTGATCGATCCCGACGACGGGAGCGCTCAGGTTCGCGCCGATCGGACCGATGGCGCGGACGATTCTCCCCGTGGGCACGTCCACGACTTCCGCCTGGAAGAGGATCGTGTCGCCGGTGCGATAGAAGTCGCCCGACACGAGAAGCGAGGCACCCGTGCGGCGGGCGGTGGTGATTGGATCGATCGCCTCACCATTCGCTGCATGTCCCTGGACGAATGCTGCTCGCGAATCGACGACGTCCACGAGCTGCGTGCGCAGCAGTCCCTGCGCCAACCAGTCCTCGGCCATGCGTCCGAGCATCTCGAAATGTGGATCGCCCGTTCGATTCTCGAACGTGTTGACGAGCACGCGTGTGCGCTGCGCAACGGGGGAATGTGATCGGGACCAGAGCCCTCGTCCGGCGAGCGCGATCAGAATGCTCACGGCGCCGAGCGCCAGCGCCCAATGAACCGCGCGTGTGCTTCGCCTGGGAAGTACCGGCGCGACGACGGCGTCACCGTTCGGCGCGCGTGAATCTTCGGGTGCACTCGGCCCAGTCGGTGGCGGTGCCGGTGGCGCTGCTGCGGGCGGTGCTTGGGCTTCGCGCACGCGCGCACGTCGCTCGCCCCCGCGAATGCGAGCCGCAAGCGCAGCCGACTCCGCGGTTGGATTGGAGTTGAACTCCGCAGCCAACCGGCGCTCGTAACCCTCGTACAGACGGAGCGCGCTGCCACGATCGTCGCCCGCATCGAGTAGTGACATCGATCGACGCAGCCAGCTCTCGTCGTCCGGCGCCAACGCGCACGCGCGCTGTGCCCAGCGCACTGCGGCCGCGATGTTTCCGGCTGCTTCGTCTCGCTCCGCCAGCGCGTGCAGCGCGCGAAGCACGAGTCCGACGGTTCGTGCGCGCTCGCGCGAGAGCCACTCCTCGAAGCCCTCGCCGGCGTTCGGGAAGTGCACGCCCGCGAGCAGCTCTCCGCGAAAGAGATCGACGGCCTCCTCGAAGCGCCCTTCCGCGACCGCGGCACTCAGTTTCGTCCCATCGCAGGTCAACGATTCGGGATCGATCGCGATCGCATCGTCACCGCGCGTGATCAACACTCCGTCACCAATCGTTTCGCGCAGATGGTAGAGCGTGTTTCTGAGTGCCCTGCGTGCCGCGAACTGATCGAGCTCCGGCCAGAACATCGCCGTGAGCGCGTCGCGCCGGTGATATCCACCCCCGCCGGTCATCGCCAGATACGCCAGAAGGGCGAAGCGCTTGGGTTGCGCCGCCAGCGAGCCGAACTCACGTCCATCCGAGGCACGGACGGTCTGCAGGCCCAGGAGAGTTAGCTCGATCATCAGAGCTCGAACGTAAGTCGCGCACCGTCGCTCAGCAATAAACGTCCAGGCGACGGCTGTGCGACGGGGGGGGTCGTAAGATGCGGCCGAAATCTCCATGGCGGCGTCTCGGCGGCGATTGGCCCCCGCGCGCGTCGCGCTACCCACTCGGTGACGGAGCTCGTCATGAGGAACTCGGAGGACGTCGCGAAGAAAATCGCGGCAAGCGTGGGAGCCGTGCGATGACGATGCCTTGCGGTCGAGCGCTGACGATGGTGGCTGGTGTGCTTGCGTGCGCATCGTCGTTCGCCGCTTGCAAAAATGCCGATGAGAGCGAACGCGAAAGGCAGTCGCCGTTCCAGATGGCGGAGAATGCCTCCAGCGCGGGCAGAGGCGAGGCGCAGGATCCCTGCACACTGCTCTCGGCAGAGGATGCGGAGCCGTACGTCGGCGCGCTCGCGGTTGCCCCTTTCCGCGCGAGCGACGGCTCCGACACGCCAGATGTTGCCGGCGAAGAGTGCGTGTACCGCGGCGAGGATGGAAGACACGTCACCGTGCTCGTGGATTGGCGAGGCGGCGGCATGATGGGCAGAGTGCTCGAGGGCTTTCCCGAGAGCGTCGGCGAAGTGCCAGGGCCGTGGGACAAGGCGACGTGGACTGCTGGCGGAGCGCTCTTCGTCTACAAAGGCGACGCGCAGATACGCATTGACGTGAGCGCCGCCGGCAGCCGGGAAGACGATGCGGTGGCGATGGCGCGCGAGATCGTTCCGCGCATCGGGCATCCTCTATCCTATTCAAGGAGCAAGTGACATGACGACGAGAGATCGGCGTCTGCTCTGGGCCGCGTCCGTGATCATCGCATTCATCCTGGGCTATCTGCTTTGTCGCAGAGGTCAGGAGTGCCCGTCGCTGAGCCTGGGAAACGGGAGTGTCGCTGGTAGCAGCGGCGGTGCGCCGCCCGGCGGCCCATCCCAGATCCGCGTGAAGGGAAAAGTCGAAGGTGAGGTGAAGACCGGAGGAGCGAGCGACGGGAGCGGAGCAACCAAGTCGGGCGGAGGAGTGGGCCGCGGCGCCGACGGGGAGGGCGATGATGAAGGTGGTGGAAACACCCGCGGATCGGGTGCGGCGTTCGGCTCTGGGAAGCTCGCCCCTGATTCGGACGCCAAAGGCTCGTTGCGATCCGAAATAATTCGCGACCTCGGCTCGGCGAGCAGCGACTTGGGCGGAAGCTCGGCGACCGAAGAGATCGGTCCGACCATCGACACGGTCACCGCGCCGAACTTCACGTACGATCTCACCGGGCTTCCGCGCTACGCGCACGCGACACGCTCGATGAGCGGCTTGAGTACACGCAAGGACGTCCCTGCGGATACGGGAACGGTGGCCGCCATGCTGACGCCGGACTCGTTCGACAGCGTAGCCGCGTGGTACCACACGCACGTGCCGCCGGGTTGGCACGAGACGAAGATGGGCAGCATGGAACAGATGGCCGCACAGGTATCGCCGCAAAACATCGCGAAGATGCTCTCGGCGTACGTGAACGGCGCACCGGCGAGCGATTCCGCTGCGGCGCCGGCGGATTCGACGCCGGGACATTCGGTCGCGATCTGGACCGCGCCCGACAACGATGCGCACCACTATCGCGGCATCATGGTGGCGACTGCGCCAGGGGAGCTAACGCGTGTGGTCATGAAGCGGTCGGTGAGCCAATGAGCTCCCACCGACATAAAACTCATCTCCTGCGCGAGGAGCATCCATGAAACGCACCGGCCCGTACGAGACGAGCGACCTTCGCGTGATCGCGGCAGCCGTCGCGTTCGTCCTTTGTGCCTGCGCTCCACTCGGTGCGCAGAGCGCAGAGTGTGCGTCGTCGTTCGCCGCCTCGTCGCAGCTCTTCGACAAACCCTTCCACTTGTACTCGATCGACAGTGCGCAGACCGATGCGCGGCTGCACGGTGGCCGGCCAAGCGTCTCCGAATCGATCTGGACCGGCACCGCCGACTATGTGATGATCCGCGGGAAGTGGATGAAGAGCCCGATCGACAACGCAGAGGTGCGGAAGTCGGTGAAGGACGCTTTTACGAAGGTGAAGGCCACGTGCTCGCACCTGCGCGACGAGAGCGGGAACGGTGAGCCCGTGGCCGTTTGGCGGATCCATTCGGTATCCGAGTTCGACACGAGTGACAGCGATCTCTGGATCTCCAAGAGGAGCGGCCTGCTGTTGAAATCGGACGTGCACCAAGACGTGGGTGGTTCGCTCGGCAAAAGCCACACCGTCTCCCGCTACGAATACACCAACGTCCGGCCGCCGGCCTGAGTCCAATGAGCCGCGGTTTTGAAATGAATTCACTCTGTGGGAGGAAGCCCATGTCCAACATCACAGCGCGCCCCATGCTCGCGTTCGCCGCGCTCGCCGCCTTCGCGACCGTGCTCGCGTCGTGCAACAAGGCAGACAATTCCTCTGGACTCCTCAACAAGAACGGCGTACTCGGCGCCCTCGACTCGGCCGTGCGCGCCGATCGTGCGTCGGCGCCGGATCCGTGCGCGTACCTCGCTGCGGGCGAGGCCGAGTCGTTCATCGGCAAGCTCAAGATGCCGCCGTATCGCGCGACGGATGATGGAATCGGCGACGTGAATGGCGACCACTGCATGTACATGAGTGCCGATGGGCGTCAGCTGCTCGTGCACGTGGGCCCGAACAGCGGCGCGGGCAAGACGATCCAGAGCATTCCGAACATGCTCGGCGGCGCGCTCGCCAAGGCGGGAATGGGCGGAATGGACTCGACGGCGCATCGCGTGATGGCGGATACGAAGGGCCCGTGGGATGAGGCGACGTGGATTCCGGGCGGCTCGCTGTTCGTGACCAAGGGCGACATGGAAGCGGGCGTCGACGTGAGCGCATCGAGCGGTCAGCAAAAGGAAGCAGTGGCCGTCGCGACGCTCATGGTTCCGCGCTTCGGACATCCGCTCGACTACGATGGTGCGAAGGCCGTCGCGATGGCACCCAAACCGAAGTCGCATCCCGCGAGTGCGTGCGACGTTCTTCCGACATCGTCTGTGGAAGCGGCCATCGGTGCGTTGAGCAGCGTGCCTGAGGCGGATCCGGACGGCACGAGGTGCAAGTATCACGTGGCGAGCGACAAGGGACTGCGCACGTATACGGTGGAATATGTGTGGCAGGGCGGTCGGAAGAACTACAACATGCTCGTGCACGGCATGTCCACCCTGGGCTCCGTGATGGGCGGCAACATCCCCATGGGCGGACTCGACTCCATCCCGGGTGACTCGAACACGCGCAAGATGCTCGGCGGACTGATGAAGATGGTGGGCGGTGGCAGTAGCAAGACCGCCACTGGTGCGGTGATGCAGGTGGGGCTCAAGACCGACACGACGCTCAAGGGCCCGTGGGACAACGCGTCGCTGCAACACGGCACGCAGCTGCTGGCCGTCAAGAACGACGTGATGGTTGGAATGGATTTGCAGAGCGCCGACTACGACAAGGCGAAGGCGCTGCTCACCGCCATTTGCGAGAAGCTCTGATGCGCGGCGCCATCACTCGATTACCAGCACCGCCGGCAAGAGTTGTGGACGTGCGGATGGGAGAGCCGGCTGATTCATGGCGGACGTATCGGATAAGAACACGCGATCGCTGATCGATCACTCCAGGAGAACACGCATGCGAGCCCATTCGATTATTGCTCTTACCGCTTTCTGCACCGTGTCAGTGGGCGCGGCGCGCTCCGCGCCAGCGCGAGAAAGTGCCGGCAAGACCCGCACGTACTTCATCGCCGCGGACACCGTCACGTGGGATTACGTGCCGGGCGGGCGCGACGAGATCGCGGGCAAGCCGTACGCCGACACGGCGTTCTTCTCCAAGGGGAAACCGCAGCCGGTGAGCACCAGGTATCGAAAGGTTCTCTACCGCGAGTACACGGACAGCACCTTCCGCACGCTCAAGCCCCGGCCGCCCGAGTGGGAGCACCTCGGCTTTCTCGGGCCGCTGATTCGCGGCGTCGTCGGCGACACCATTCGGGTCGTTTTCCGCAACAACGGCGATCGGCCCTACAGCGTCCATCCGCACGGAGTTTTGTACGACAAGAGCTCCGAAGGTGTGCCGTACAATGACGGCACCAGCGGCCATGACAAGGCGGATGATGGAGTGCCGCCGGGCGGGACCTACACCTACATCTGGCCAGGACCCGAGCGCGCAGGACCCGGCCCGATGGATGGCAGCTCCGTGATGTGGATGTACCACTCCCACGTCGACGAGGTGCGGGACATCAACACCGGTCTCTTTGGTCCGATGATCATCACCGCGCGCGGCAAGGCACGGTCTGACGGCTCGCCCAAGGATGTGGATCGTGAGATTGTCGCGTCGTTCATGCAGGTCGAGGAGCAGGACAGCTGGCTGGCGAACGAGAATCTTCTTCCCTCGGCGGACTCTCTCTTCAGCCTGGGTCCGAAGACGAACCCGTCGCTGCCGCAGGACATTTATCCCTGGTTCTCCAAATTCTCCATCAACGGCTTCGTTCATGGCAGCATGCCCCTCACGGCGCTCACGATGCGGAAGGGCGAGCACGTGCGCTGGTATCTCATGGCGTCGACCAACGACTTCGATTTTCACGCCCCGCACTGGCACGGGAACACAGTCATCCTGAACGGGATGCGCACCGACGTGGCGCAGCTGGCGATGATGCAGATGTCGACCGCCGAAATGGTGCCGGACAACATCGGCACGTGGCTCTTTCACTGCCACGTGTCGTTTCACAATGAGGAAGGAATGGCAGTGCGCTACCGCGTGACGCCATAACAGTCGCTCGCTGACGCGGATCGAATACACATGCTTGGGGACAGATGTGAGCACTCAGCTTCCGCCTGATATTCCGGTCCGATCACCAGCCGCATTAGTCGGCGGGGTGCGCCCGCCTCGCCGCGCCGACCATCGGTACTTCGCCTGGGCCGGCGCAGCCGCGTTCGCGATCGTCTTGGCCGGCTTCGCGCGCACGTACTACCTCAAGCTCCTCTTCGGCACGGCGGCGCTGCCGGCGCTGCTGCATCTGCACGGCGCGTTGATGACCTCGTGGTTCGCGCTGTTCTTCACGCAGACGTATCTCGTCGCGTCGCACCGGGTCCGAATCCACCGGCGGCTCGGCGTGTTCGGCGCGGTGTTGGCGGGGTCGATCGTCGTCGTCGGCGTCACGGTGGCGCTCCGCTTCGGCGCACGCGAGATGAACAAGCCGCAAGTGGCCGGCCCTCCGGCGCTGGCATTCATGGGCTTCCTCCTCGCCGCGCTCCTCGTGTTCGCCATGCTGATTGGCGCCGCGTTGCTGCTACGCCGCCGTCGCGAGTACCACACGCGACTGATGCTGCTCTCCTGCTTCTTCATGG
>JAICLZ010000138.1 GCA_025929535.1 Gemmatimonadaceae bacterium | reverse complement strand
CCACCGCTCCGTCGCTTCCCACATGGATCTCTCTCGGTACGCCGAACTCTTCCTCACGGAGAGCCGCGAGCATCTCTCCGCGATGAATCATGCGCTGCTCGCGCTGGAGAGCTCGCCCGAGGCGAGCGAGCCGGTGGGGGCGATCTTCCGCGCCGTGCACACGGTGAAAGGCATGAGCGCGACGATGGGCTATCGCGCGGTCACTGATCTGGCGCACGAGCTGGAAAGCGTGCTGGACCGCGTTCGCCGCGGCGAGTTGGCGGTGACGGCGGACGTGACGGAGCTCCTGTTCGAGGCCGCCGACGCGCTGGAGCAGGCCATCGAGGGAGCGGTGCAGACCGGAGTCGCCGCGGCCGACGACATCGCGGTGCCGGACGCCATTCTCGACCTGATTGCTCGCCTCAAAGCCCGTTCGGCGGCGGCCACGGGTGGGAGCGCCCCCAAGCAGGTCGTCGCGCCGAGCCGGGCGCCCGATCCGCGGCCGTCGCAGGCGGCGACGAGCAGCCGGTTGATCCGATTGCGCCTGGCGTCCGGCACCGCGCTGCGCGGCGCGCGCGCCCTCCTCCTGGTGAAGCGCGCCGCATCGTTAGGCACGGTGCTCGAGGTGATCCCGCCCGTCGAGGCGCTGCAGGCCGAAGAATTCGGCGCCGGCTTTTCGATCCACCTAAACTGCACGGCGCCGCGCGACGAGATCGTGCGCGCGATGTTCGCGGTCGGCGACGTCGATCGCGTGGAAGTGGACGGCGTCGAGACCGTCGGCCAGCCGCACCAGCAGACCGCGGCGGACGGCCAGGCCGGCTCGGCGGCGCGGCCGACGCGTCAGGTCCGCATCGATCTGCAGCGCCTCGACACTCTCATGAACATGATCGGCGAGCTCGTGATCGCCCGGGGACGGCTGCTCGACCTGGCTGCGCGACACGGCGACCCGGCATTGGACGAGGCGGTGGCGCTCGCCGCGCGGCTGATCGGCGAGATGCAGGACGAGGTGATGCTGAGCCGCATGGTGCCGGTGGGCCAGGTGTTCGACCGCTTCCCGCGTCTGGTGCGCGATGCGGCGCACGGTTTGGGCAAGCAGATCGTCTTCACCGTGGAGGGAAACGACATCGAGCTCGATCGGTCGATGCTGGACGAGATCGGAGATCCGGTGGTGCACCTGCTGCGCAACGCCGTCGACCACGGCATCGAGACGCCGGAGCAGCGGCGCGCGGCTGGGAAACCGGCATCGGGGTCGCTCGTGCTCAGCGTGTCGCGCGAACGGAGCACGGTGCTGGTGCGGGTAGAGGATGACGGGAAGGGGATCGATCGCGAGCGGGTGCTCGCGCGGGCGAAAGAGATGTCGTTCGTCGAAAAAGACAAGGCGGCGCTGTCGGACGAGGAACTGATGCGGATCATCGCGCGTCCCGGCTTTTCCACCGCCGAGCGCGTGACGGATCTCTCCGGCCGCGGCGTGGGCATCGACGTCGTGATGAATCGCGTGCGCGCGATGGGCGGCGCGGTGGAGATGCGGTCGGTGCCGGGCCGGGGTACGGCGGTGACGGTGCGGCTGCCGCACACGCTGGCGATCGTGCGCGCGCTGCTGGCGCGCGTGCGCGACGAGGTGTACGCGGTGCCGTTGGCGCACGTGAACGAGACGGTGGAGCTGGACGCCCGTTCCGTTAGGCGGGTGCAGGGGCGCGAGGTGATGCTGCTGCGCGATGACGTGCTGCCGCTCATTCGCTTCGACGAGTTGCTTCGCGTCGGGGCGAACGGGGCGGGCGCGCGCCATCAAGTCATCGTGCTCGAGGTGGGCGAGCGGCGCGCGGGGCTCGTGGTGGACGAGCTCACCGGGCAGCAGGACATCGTGGTCAAGCAGTTCGATCCGGCT
>JAICLZ010000022.1 GCA_025929535.1 Gemmatimonadaceae bacterium | reverse complement strand
TCTCAAGTCCAAGTCGGCGTGAGCAAACGCAGGGTCGTCGTCACCGGCCTCGGGGCCATAACGCCCGTCGGCAACGACGTGGCGACGACCTGGCAGTCCCTTCTCGAGGGACGTTCCGGCGCGGGGCCGATCACGAAATTCGATGCCGGCCCGTTTGCCGTGAAGTTCGCGTGCGAGGTGAAGGGCTTCGATCCATTCGCGTACATGGACCGCAAGGAAGCGAAGCGCGCCGACCTCTTCACGCAGTACGCCGTGGCCACCGCCGTGCAGGCCATGCGCGATGCCAAGCTCGCCGATAGCAACGCCTACGATCCGAATCGCCTGGGTGTGATCGTGGGCAGCGGGATCGGCGGCCTGGCCACCATGGAGCAACAGCACGACACGTATCGCGATCGCGGCCCGTCCAAGATCTCGCCCTTCTTCATCCCGATGTTCATCTCCGACATCGCGGCTGGCATCGTGTCGATGCAGTTCAACGCGCGCGGCCCGAACTACGCCACGGTCTCCGCCTGCGCCACGAGCGCGCATGCGATCGGCGACGCCTATCGCGCGATCCAGTACGGCGACGCGGATCTCATGATCACCGGGGGCGCCGAAGCCGCGGTGACGCCGATGTCGATCGGCGGCTTCGCGAATATGCGCGCGCTCTCCGAGCGGAACGACGAGCCGCTCACCGCATCGCGGCCGTTCGATGCGACGCGCGATGGCTTCGTCATGGGCGAGGGCAGCGCGACGATCATTCTCGAGGAGCTCGAGCACGCGAAGGCGCGCGGGGCGAACATCTACGCCGAGATCGTCGGCTATGGCGCCACCGGCGATGCGTATCACCTCACGTCGCCCGCACCGAATGGCGAAGGCGCCCAGCGCGCGATGAAGCGGGCCATGGAGGACGCAGCGCTCACGCCCGACGCGGTGCAGTACGTGAACGCGCACGGCACGTCCACGCCCGCGAACGACCTGAACGAGACCAGGGCGATCAAGGCGGTGTTCGGCGATGCGGCGCAGGAGCTGAGCGTGAGCTCGACCAAGTCCGGCACCGGCCACATGCTCGGCGCTGCGGGAGCCGTGGAGTTTCTCATCTCGTCGCTCGTCGTGCGCGAGGGGAGAATTCCTCCCACGATCAACTACTGCACGCCGGACCCCGAGTGCGACCTGGACTACACGCCCAACGTCGCGCGCGATCGCGACGTCACGGCCGCGCTGAGCAACAGTTTCGGCTTCGGCGGACACAACGTCACGCTTGCCGTCAAGCGCTACGTCGGCTGACATGCCCGTTCCCGCGAACGTCTCCTTCTCGCGCCTCAAGGACCCAGCGCTGCGCGCCATCGGCGCGAAGGTCGCGTCGGGCACGCGGCTGAGCGCCGCCGACGGTCTGACGCTCTTCGAGACGCCGGACCTTCTCGGCGTGGGCCATCTCGCGAATGCCGCGAACGAAGCGAAGCACGGCAACATCGTGTACTTCGCAGCGAACCAGCACATCAATCCGACGAACGTCTGCATCCTCCGCAAGACGTGCGTCTTCTGCTCGTATGCGCGACTGCCCAAGGAAGCCGGCGCATATCGCTACACCATGGACCAGGTGTATGCGGAGGCCGCCGCGAATCCCTACGTTCGCGAATTCCACATCGTGGGCGGGCTCGACATGGGCGCGGGACTCGAGTACTACGCCGAGATGTTCCGCGGATTGAAGGAGCGCCATCCCGATGTGCACATCAAGGCGCTCACCGCGGTGGAGATCGCGCACATCGCGCGCATCGAGAAGATGTCCAATCACGACGTACTGGTCGCATTGCGCGATGCGGGACTCGATACGCTTCCCGGCGGCGGCGCGGAGGTGTTCAGCAAGGGCGTGCGCGCCACCATTGCCGAGAAGAAGCTCAACGCGGAAGACTGGATCGAGGTGCATCGCGTCGCGCACAAGCTGGGCATCCGCTCGAATGCGACCATGCTCTACGGACACGTGGAGTCGTATCAGGACCGCATCGAGCACCTCGAGATGCTGCGCACGCTCCAGGATGAGACGGGGGGATTTCTCACGTACATCCCGCTCGCGTATCATCCCGACAACAACGAGCTCGGCGTGACGCTCGGCCGGCAGGGCACCGCAACCACCGGTTTCGACGATCTCCGCAACGTCGCCGTCGGCCGCCTTTTTCTCGACAACTTCGACCATGTGAAGACGCACTGGATCATGGTCACGCCGTTTCTGTCGCAGATCGCGCTGTCGTGGGGCGTGAACGATCTCGAGGGCACCGTCGTGCGGGAGAAGATCTATCACGAGGCGGGCGCGCACACCGCGCAGGGTCTCGCCCTCGACGATCTGCTCACGCTCATTCGCGGCGCCGGCCGCATCCCCGTCGAGCGCGATTCGCTCTACCACGTCCTTCGCACCTTCGAGACGCCGGCCGCCGAGGCGGCCTGACGTGCGCGTCGGGCGCATTCGCTACATCAACTGCTTTCCCGTGTACGGCGCCATCGATCGCGGCGTCGTCGAGCTCGGCGCGCCAGTGGTGAGCGGCAATCCGAGCGAGCTCAATCGGCTCATGGCGAGCGGACAGCTCGAGGTGAGCGTGATCTCCGCCGTCGAGTACGCGCGCGATTCCGCGCGCTATCTCCTGCTCCCCGATCTGGGCATCACCTCCGATGGTCCCGTTCGCAGCGTGATGCTCTTCTCACGGATGCCCGCAGAGGAGCTCACGGGACGCCGCGTGCTGGTGTCGCGCAGCTCGATGACGAGCGTCGCCCTCACGCGGCTCCTCTTCGAGCACGTGTGGCGCGCGAAGCCCGAGTACGCGGCTGGCGACGCGGAGCTCACGGACATCGGGCGCTTCCTCGACGAGCCGCACGACGCGCGCCTCGTCATCGGCGATGCCGCGCTGCTGCTCGCGAATCGCGTGCGCGCGAGCGGTGCGGGGCATCCGGGCGCGTCCGACTACCCGTACGTCTACGATCTCGGCGAGTGCTGGAAGGAGTGGACCGGATTGCCGTTCGTCTTCGCCGTGTGGGTCGCGCAACGCACCGCCGCGGCGTCCGATGCGCTTCAGGTGCACGCACGGCTGCTCGAGTCCCGCGACTGGGGCCTCGCCCACCTGGACGTGCTCGCGGAACAGGCCTCCGCGGTGACCGGCGTCGCGCGGCGCATCTGCCTCGACTATTTCTCCGGTCTCGATTATCGCCTGTCGTACGATCACCTCGCCGGGCTGTCGGAATTCTTCCGCCGGCTCGCGAGCGCGGGAATCGTTCCCGCGACTCCGCTCTCGTTTCTCCCAGCTGCCTGACATGAGAGATCTTCTCGACTTCTACACCAACGCGCCCTTGCTCGAGCTCGGCGCCGAGGCTGATGCCGTGCGCGAACGGCTGCATCCCGAGCAGACGGTCACGTACATCGTGGACCGCAACATCAACTACACGAACGTCTGCGTGGCGGACTGCGGCTTCTGCGCGTTCTACCGGCGTCCCAGGCACGGCGAGGGATGGACACTCTCGTACGAGCAGATCGGCGCCAAGATCGACGAGGCGAAGCAGCTCGGCGCGGTGCAGATCCTCATGCAGGGGGGGCACAATCCGTACATCCCCTTCGAGTGGTACATCGAGCTGCTCACGTACATCAAGAAGTACCACACCATCCACATCCACGGCTTCAGCCCGAGCGAGATCGACTTCTTCGCGAAGGTCTTCCGCATGGATGCGCGCGACGTGATCCGCGAGCTGATGAAGGCGGGGCTCGACTCGGTGCCCGGCGGCGGCGGAGAGATCCTCGTGCAGCGCGTGCGCGACCTCGTCGCGAAGAAGAAGGCGGGTGCGGACCGGTGGCTCGAGATCATGGAGATCGCGCACCAGGAAGGGATGAAGACCAGCGTGACGATGATGTACGGCATCGGCGAGACCCTGGCCGAGCGCATCGAGCATCTCGAGCGCGTGCGCGAGCTGCAGTCGCGCACGAACGGCTTCACGGCCTTCATCTGCTGGCCGTTGCAGCCGGAGAACACTCCCACCATGTCGAAGCAGCCGAAGACCGGCGCAGTGGACTACCTTCGCACGACGGCGCTCGCGCGCATCGTGCTCGACAACGTTCCGAACATCCAGGCGAGCTGGGTGACCATGAGCGGCAAGATCGGGCAGGTTGCGCTGCGCTTCGGCTGCAACGACTTCGGATCGCTCATGATCGAGGAGAACGTCGTTTCGGCGGCGAACACCACCCACCGGATGACGATCGCCGAGATGGAGCGGCTGATCTCGGATGCGGGCTTCACGGCGGCGCGCAGGCGACAGGATTATTCGATCATTCAGCCCGCGCACGCCGCCGCGTGAACCTCGTCCGTGGCGCCGGCAATGGCTAGAGCGAGCGATCCACCGGAGGGAGCCGAGCGCCGCCGGACACCGCGCAAGCGAACGGCAAAGCTCACGATGCGAATGGGTGTGGGCTACGACTCACATCGCTTCGGCCCGGGCAACGCGGTTCGTCTGGGCGGCGTGAGCATTCCGCACGACCGCGCGCTCACCGGCCACTCCGATGCGGACGCGATCGCCCACGCGGTCACGGACGCGCTGCTCGGCGCGGCGGGCGAGGGTGACATCGGCTCGATGTTTCCGGACACCGATCCCGCGAACCGGCTGCGTGATTCGATCGAGATGCTCGCGCTCGCGATGGCCCACCTGCGCGACCGGGGATGGCGCGCGAACAACGTCGATGTGACCGTGATCGCGGAGCTGCCGCGCATCGCCCCGTATCGCGAGGCGATGCGCGACGCGCTCGCGGCGGCGCTCAATCTCGCGCGCGCGTCCGTGAGCGTGAAGGGAAAGACGAACGAGGGGATGGGATGGATCGGACGCGGCGAAGGCATCGCGTGCATCGCCGTCGCGACCGTCGTGCCAGTCGCGTCGTGACCGCCGCCGACGACATCTCTCGCGACTTCCTGCTCGAGCGATTCGACGATTTCCTCGCGGTGGAGCAGGGCGCGGCGGGCACCACGAGCGAGGCGTACCATCGCGATCTCGCACGCTTCGCGACGTACGCGCGCGTGAAGGGCGCCGCTGCTCCAACGGCCGTCACTCCGGCGATGCTGCGCGCGTACATCTATCATCTGAAGGACGTCGGGCTCGCGCCCTCATCCATCCGCCGCAACGTCTCCGCAATGCGTACCTACTACCGCTTTCTCCTCGGCGAGGGCGAGGTGGCGAAGGATCCCACCGAGCGCCTGGAGACGCCCAAACGTTGGCTCACGCTTCCGGACGTGCTCACCGTTGCGGATGTGGAGCGGCTGCTCGCGGCGCCCACGCTCGACGAGCCGCTCGCCTTTCGCGACCGCGCGCTGCTCGAGCTCGCATATGGCGCCGGACTCCGCGTGTCCGAGTGGATCACGCTGGGCGTCAAGGATGCGCTGCTCGACGAGGGGCTCGTGCGCGTGTTCGGGAAGGGAAGCAAGGAGCGGCTGGTTCCCATCGGCCGGCGCGCCATTGCCGCGGTGGCCGTCTACCAGCGCGAGCTCAGGCCGAAGCTCGAGCGCGGCGGAGGGAAGGGTGCACTCTTTCTGAACGCACGCGGCACGCCGTTGTCGCGCATGGGCGCATGGAAGATTCTTCGGAAGTACGTCACGATGGCGAACATCGAAAAGCGCGTGACCCCGCATACGCTCCGGCACTCCTTCGCCACGCATCTGCTCGAGGGCGGAGCCGATCTTCGGGCGGTCCAGGAAATGCTAGGGCATGCCAGCATCGCCACCACGCAGATCTACACGCACGTCGACCGCGAATTTCTCCGTTCGGTTCACAAGCAGTATCATCCCCGGGGCTGACGTCGTCGCTTCGATACCGCCGCACACTTTCGAGATCCGAACGCATGCTCCTCGTCATCGATAACTACGATTCCTTCACGTACAACCTGGTCCAGTATCTCGGTGAGCTGGGCCAGGAGCCCGTGGTGCGTCGAAACGACGCGATCACCGTCGAGGAGATCGGCGCGATGCACCCGTCCGCCATCGTGCTCTCGCCGGGTCCGTGCACGCCATCCCAGGCCGGCATCACCGTGCCCGTGGTGAAGCGATGGGGGAGCGAGATTCCCATGCTTGGCGTGTGCCTCGGACATCAGGCGATCGGCGAAGCGTACGGCGGGGTGGTGATTCGCGCCGATCGCGTGATGCACGGCAAGACGTCGCGCATCACCCACGATGGCACGGGGCTCTTCAACGGCCTTCCCGATCCACTCGAGGTGATGCGCTATCACTCGCTCATCGTCGAGCGCAAAACACTTCCACCCGAGCTCGAGATTCTCGCCACCAGCGGCGATGCGCCGAACGAGATCCAGGCCGTGCGCCACGTGTCGCATCCCGTGTGGGGCGTGCAGTTCCACCCCGAGTCGGTGCTCACGCAGCAGGGGAAGCGCATTTTGCAGAACTTCCTCTCGATGGCGGCAGCCGCGTGAGGCGTTTCAGCGCCGTGTTGTGTTTGGTGTGTGCGTTCGCGGCCTGCGCGCACGCGCAGGACTCGCTGCACATCCGGGCGCCGGGTCCGACCGTGGCCGAGCAGATTCTGGAGCAGACACTCTCGCATCGCTACATCGTTCGCCACGAGCAATACAACACGCGCCTCTTTCGCGACTCCGTGTTCGACACCACGGTGGTCGTGCTCAACTCGGACGCGACCGTCGCGAGCACCGTGCACGGCGATGTCGTCGTGGTCAACGGAGATCTCTTCTTGCAGCCCGGCGCCAGGATCGATGGACGCGCGGTCGCGATCGGCGGGGGCGTCTACGACTCGCAGCAGGCCAAGGTAGGTGGGGACAAGCTCTCCTTCCGCGATGTGCACTTCGACACCGCGCGCACGAGCAGCGGCATCGATCTCGTCTTTCGCGTCCCGCCGCCGCCCGTGGACACGATTCCGACGGTCGGGCTGCCCGGACTGTTCGGTTTTCGAATGCCGCTCTACGATCGGGTCGATGGCCTCTCGCTTCCGTGGGGGCCGCGCGTCACGATCGCGGACAAACGACTGGTGATCGATCCCACGATCACGTATCGCTCGAACATCGGCGCCTACGACCCCGCCGTCTCGGTGAAAGCCGATCTCCCGCACGGCTGGAGCGCAACTGCAGTTGGCGGACGCACCACGCTGTCGAACGATCGCTGGATCCAGACCGATCTTGCGAATTCGATCTCGACGTTCGGCGTGGGCAGCGACTATCGGAACTACTGGCGCTCCACTCGCTTCGAAGGGCGCCTGGCGCACCAGTGGCTCTTCTCCGACGGCGATGTGCAGCTCTCCGGGGGCGCACGCACTGAGGACGACTGGTCCGTTCGCGCTGGCGGGCCCTGGAGCTTCTTCAATAAGAACGACTCGCTGCACATGAGGCGTCCCAACCCGGGCGTCGAGCGCGGCCGGCTCTCGAGCGCGCTGGTGGGTGCGCGCGGCAGCTGGGAGCGCGAGCACGTCGCCTTCGAGCTCGGCGCCGATGCGGAAGTGGTGGTGGATGCGCCGGGCAGCGAGCACTTCACGCAGACGACGATCTTCGCGCGCGCGGCCTTTCCGACCTTCGTGACGAAGCTCGGCACGCAGACCTTCGTGTTCCACACGCACATGGTCCTCACCGCCGGCGATACCGCACCCCCGCAGCGCTTCGCCTACATCGGCGGTAGCGGCACGCTGCCGACCTTCGACATCCTGAGCCGCGGCGGCGATCAGATGGTCTTTCTCGAGGGACTCTACAATTTCCCGATCGAGACCTTCCACGTGCCGTACCTGGGCACGCCGATCATCACGGTCCGCGAGATGCTCGGGAGCACCGGGATTGGCAGCCTCGGAGGCTTCGACAGCAACATTGGCGTGCGGCTCACGCTCGGGCTCTTCAGCGGCGAAATATTCATCGATCCCGCGAACGGGGATCACTCCTTTTCGCTCGGGTTGTCGCTCCTTCGCTAGCGGGTGGGCGGCGCCGCTCGCCATTTGATTCCACGGCCGCGCCGGCGTAAATTGGGGATCGTGCAATTCGCGGCCGGGCACTCAATCGACTTTTGGCCGTGAGCACGCTGGCGGTCATCCCAGCGCGTCTCTCCGCCACGCGGCTTCCCCGCAAGCCGCTCCGACTCCTCGCCGGCGTTCCCATCGTGATCCGCGTCTGGCAGCGCGTGATCGCGCTCGACATCGCCGATCGCTGCCTGATCGCCACCGACAGTCCGGAGGTGCAGCGAGCCGCCCACGACGCCGGCGCCGAATGCATGCTCACCCGCGACGATCATCCGTCCGGCACGGACCGCGTGGCCGAGGTGGTGTCGCACGCGGAGTACGGCCGCTTCGACGTCGTGCTCAACGTGCAGGGAGACGAGCCTTTCATCAGCGGCGCCGCACTCGAGGGGGCGGTGGGCTGTGTGGCGGATGGCCGATTCGAGCTCGCTACGGCTGCTGCGCACGCGCCGATCACGGTGCTGGAAACGCCGAGCGTGGTGAAGGTCGTGTGTGCCGACGACGGCCGCGCGTTGTACTTTTCCAGGGCGGGAATCCCCGCGCTTCGTGACACTCGGGATCGCGCTGTGCTGGAGGGCACGGTTCGCCAGCACATTGGAGTGTATGCGTATACGCCGCAGGCGTTGCAGCGCTGGGTGGCGCTCCCGGAGCACCCGCTGGAGCGCATCGAGCGGCTCGAGCAGCTGCGGCCGCTCGCGGCAGGAATGGCCATCGGCGTGGCGACGATCGACGAAGCTCCGCCGGGTGGCCTCGATACGGAAGACGATCTGACACGGGCAAACGAGAACTGGACTCACCTCAGCGCGGACGTGAAATGACACCAACCACCAGCCCGACCCAGACGACTCCGAAGTACATCTTCGTGACCGGTGGCGTCGTGTCATCGCTCGGAAAGGGAATCGCCGCGGCATCGCTCGGGAGACTGCTCGTCGAGCGCGGGTTGCGCGTGACCATGCTCAAATTCGACCCGTACATCAACGTCGATCCCGGTACGATGTCGCCGTTCCAGCACGGGGAGGTATTCGTCACGGACGATGGCGCGGAGACCGATCTCGATCTCGGCCACTACGAGCGCTTCATCGACCGGTCGCTCTCCCAGTCCAACAACATCACCACCGGCCGCATCTACCAGAACGTCATCACCAAGGAGCGGCGCGGAGAATACCTGGGCTCGACCGTGCAGGTGATCCCGCACATCACTGACGAGATCAAGTCCTCGATGCGCCGCGTCGCGCCCGAGAACGACGTCGTCATCGTCGAGATCGGCGGCACCGTCGGCGACATCGAGTCGCTCCCGTTTCTCGAGGCGATCCGTCAGTTCCGTCACGAGATCGGCCGTGAGAATGCCGTGTTCATCCACCTCACGCTCGTGCCGTACATCAGCGCCGCAGGGGAGGTGAAGACGAAGCCCACGCAACACTCCGTGCGCGAGCTGATGGAGATCGGAATCCAGCCGGACATGCTCATCTGCCGCACGGAGCGCCCGCTCTCCGAGGATGTGAAGCGCAAGATCGCGCTCTTCTGCAACGTGGAATTCGGCTCCGTCATCGAGAGCCGCGATGTGCCGTCCATCTACGAGATCCCGCTGTCCTTCCACGAGCAGGGACTCGAAGATCGCGTGGTGGAGCGCCTGGGACTGGGCGGCAGGAAGGCCGATCTGGCCCCGTGGCGGGAGATGGTCTCGCGCATTTACGCGCCGCATGGGCGCGTGAGAATCGCGGTGGTCGGCAAGTACACGGAGCTCGTGGACAGTTACAAGAGCGTGCAGGAATCGCTCATCCACGGAGGCATCAGCAACGACACCGGCGTCGACATCACGTGGATCTCGAGCGATCTCTTCACGTCGCCCGAGCGCACCGCCGAGCTGCTCGAGGAGGTGGACGGATTGCTGATCCCCGGCGGCTTCGGCGTGCGCGGCATCGACGGCATGGTCGCGGCGGTACGCTACGCGCGCGAGAAGGGGATTCCATTCTTCGGCATCTGCCTCGGCATGCAGGTGGCGTCGATCGAGTTCGCGCGCAACAAGTGCGGCCTCGAGGACAGTCATTCGAGCGAGTTCTCTCCGGAGTGCGGCAATCCGGTCATCTCGCTGATGGAATCGCAGCAGCACGTCACCGACATGGGTGGCACGATGCGACTTGGCGCGTATCCGGCGCGGCTCAAGCCGGGCTCGCTCGTCGCCCACATGTACGGCGCCTCGGATGTGAGCGAACGGCATCGGCACAGATACGAGTTCTCCAATGCGTATCGTGAAGTCTTCGAGCGCAATGGCGTTCGTTTCAGCGGGCTCTCGCCCGATGGCTCGCTCGTGGAGATGATCGAGATTCCCGATCATCCATGGTTCGTCGGCTGCCAGTTCCACCCGGAGCTCCGCTCGCGTCCCACGCGTCCACATCCGCTCTTCGCCGGCTTCGTCGCTGCAGCCGTTCGCGCGAACCAGGGTCGAGCCGACGAGCGCGAGCGGTCGCAGCGAGCACACGCGGCAGGGTGATGTCCGGAGCTCGCTTTCCGGCGAATGCCTTTTTCGTGATCGCGGGTCCATGCGTGATCGAAAGTGATGAGCTGAACTTTCGCGTGGCCGATCACCTCGCGCGTCTCGCCGAGCGCGTACCGGGAGGGATCATCTTCAAGGCGAGCTTCGACAAGGCCAATCGCTCCAATCGCGGCGCGGCGCGCGGTCCCGGCATCGATGTCGGGCTCGCGGCGCTCGCGCGCGTGCGCGAGCGCACGGGCCTTCCGGTGCTCACCGACGTGCATCTCCCGGAGCAGTGCGCCGCCGCAGCGCAGGTCGCCGACGTCCTCCAGATCCCCGCCTTTCTCTGCCGGCAATCCGACCTGCTCGCCGCCGCGGGCGCGACGGGCAAGCCGGTGAACGTGAAGAAGGGACAGTGGATGCACCCGGAGGGGATGCGCGGTGCCGTCGACAAGGTGCGCGCGGGCGCGACCACCGAAATCGCCGTCACCGAGCGCGGCACCTTCTTCGGCTATGGCGATCTCGTGGTGGACATGCGCTCGTTCACGCGCATGCGCGCCGCGTGCGACGCGCCCGTCATCTTCGATGGCACGCACAGCGTGCAACAGCCGGGGCGGGGCGAAGGCGGCAGCAGCGGCGGCGCTCGCGAGTTCATTCCGCCGCTCACGTACGCGGCCGTGGCCGCGGGGGCCGACGGTCTCTTTCTCGAGACACATCCCGATCCCGAGCACGCGCCGAGCGATGGACCCAACATGCTGCCGCTCGCCGACGTTGGCGGTGTGATCGATCGCGCGGTCGAGCTCTGGCGACTGTGTCACACGTGATCGCCCCCGCTCTCGCCAAACGCATCAAGCTCGTCGGGCTCGACGTCGACGGAGTTCTCACCGACGGCGGCATCTATCTCGGCGACGTGGGCGGCGCCGGGCTGGAGCTCAAGCGCTACGACATCCAGGACGGACTCGGCATCCGACTTCTGCGCGCATCGGGAATAAAGGTCGTCATCATCACGGGCCGCGTCTCGGAGAGCGTGCGTCTGCGGGCCACCGAGCTCGAGATCGACGATCTGATTCAGGATGCGCAGGCGCGCAAGCTCCCCGCTCTCCATCGCATGCTGGACCGCTTCCACATATCGCTCGAGGATTCCGCTTTCGTCGGCGATGACTTTCCCGATCATCCCGTGCTTCGCGCCGTCGGCCTTCCGGTGGCGGTCGGCAACGCCGTTCCGGAGATTCGCGCGCTCTGCAAGGTGCAGCTCACGCGCACCGGCGGCTTCGGGGCCGTGCGGGAGTTCTCGGAGCTGCTGCTCAAGGCGCGCGGCGACTGGGAGCGCGTGGTGTCCGACTATCTCGTCGAGCGCATCGACACGAAGCTCGAGGTGCTGCGGTGAACTCCGCGGAGCTCATCGAGCGCGGGCGTTCGGTGATCCGCATGGAGCGTGACGCGCTCGCCGCCCTCGCCGCGAGAGTCGACGAGAGCTTCGCGAGCGCAGTGAACATGCTCGCGGCCGCAGAGGGGCAGGTGATCGTGAGCGGCGTGGGCAAATCCGGGCTCATCGGACAGAAGATCGCGGCGACCTTTCGCTCCACCGGCACGCCCGCGGCGTTCCTCCATCCCACGGAAGCGCTGCATGGCGACCTTGGATTGGTCGGACCATCCGATGTGGCACTCCTCATCACCAAGAGCGGCGAGACCGACGAGCTCACGCCGCTGGTGGAGCAGCTCAAGCGGTTTGGGGTACCATTGATCGTGTTGACCGGAGCCGTCGATTCGTTTCTCGCTCGCCAGGCGGACGTGTTCCTCGATGCGAGCGTGACCGACGAGGCGTGTCCGACCACGGACGCACCCACCACCAGTACCACCGCTGCCCTCGCTCTGGGCGACGCCCTTGCGGTGGCGCTTCTCTCGGCGAAAGGATTTCGTCGCGAGGACTTCGCTCGTCTGCACCCCGGCGGCTCGCTCGGCCGAAAGCTCGTCACGCGCGTGCGAGATCTGATGGTGGCCGAAGACGTCCCCGTGCTTCCGCTCACCGCGGAGATGCGGGAGGCGGTGGTGCTGCTCGCCAAGCGGCGGGGAACGGTGGCGATCGTGGATGACGTGAAGCGCGTCCTGGGCGTCGTGACGGCGGGCGACCTCACGCGGCTGATGGAGCGAGGTGATGACTTTCTTTCCGTACCGGTATCGCAGGTGATGAACGCGGCTCCCAAGATCGTGCGCGAAGACGAGCTTGCGAGCGCGGGCGCGTATCGCATGGAGCAGCACGGCATCATGGCGCTCCCCGTCGTCGACGGGCGCGGCAGGCTCGTGGGGATGATTCATCTTCACGACCTGATGCGCGCGGGAATTCTGTGAGACGCCTCCTCATGCTGCTCTCGGTGCTCGGCGTCGCGGCGATCGGGGCGTGCCAGGAAGGCACGAAGCCGCCGATCGCGGCGCGGAATCCGCTCGCGGACTCCGCCGATCAGGTGATGTTCGGCATCAGCACCTTCATCACGGACAAGGGACTCCTGCGCGCCCAGCTGCAGGCCGACACCGGGTACTTCTTCGACGGCAGCTCGCGCATCGAGGTGCGCAACGAGAAGACCACCTTCTTCACGCCGCAGGGCGCGGTGAGCGCGGTGCTCACATCCAAGGAAGGCACGTATCTCACGGCGCGCTCCACCATGGACGCGCGCAAGAACGTGCTCGTCGTCACGAGCGATGGGAAGCGGCTCACGACGGAGCAGTTGCACTACAACCAGAGCACCAACGAGATCTCGAGCGACAGCGCCTTCGTGATGACGGAGCCCACGCGCGAGCTCCGCGGCATCGGCTTCGTCTCCGATCCGAATCTCATCAACGTGCAGGTGAAGCGCGTCTTGAGCGGTCAGGGCCCGCTTCCGCTGCCGGGGCAGCAGCATCCGCAATGAGCACACGCGCGCACGTCCACCTCTCGCGAGCGCTGCTCGCGGCCTGCGCACTCGCTGCGCCACTCGCCGCGCAGCAGCCCACCGCGCCGTCCGCGGGCGCGCCTGCGCCGACGGGGCAGTGCGATCTTCTCGTCACGCCGAACTCCGACTCCACGCACTTCACCTCGACCAAGCTGCCCAGCGGTGAGTACAACAACTTCGTCGGCGGCGGGGTAACGGGTCACTGCCCCGCGCAGCAGATCACGCTCGTCGCGGACAGCGCCGAGTGGTTCGGCGATCTTCGCATGTGGCACCTGATCGGACGCGTACACTACGTCGAGCCTCGCCTCACAATGGACTCCGACGTGGCAACCTACTATCTCACGGATGAGCACCTGCTCTCCGAGGGGAACGTGCACGGGCTGCTGCCGAGCGGCACGACGCTCGTGGGGCCGCGCGTGGAGTACTATCGCGCCTCGCCGAAGATTCGCCCGGTGGCGCGCATGATCGCGCCGGGGCGCCCCACGATCAACGTCATCGAGAAGGACTCGACCGGCAAACCATCGGAGCCCACGGTGGTCGTCGCGAACACCGTGGTGATGGATGGCGACAGTCTCGTCTACGCCTCCCAGAACGTGGTGATCACGCGCACCGACGTGATCGCGACGGGCGACACCGCGAGCATGAACAATCAGACGCAGTTCGCGCGGCTCATGCGGTCGCCGAAGATCGTGTCGCGCGGAAAGAAGCCGTTCACGTTGTATGGCGAGGTCATCGATCTCATGGGGAAGGATCACGCGCTCGCGCGCGTCCTGTCGAAGGGCAAGGCGAAGAGCGTGAGCGACAGCGCCACGATGACCGCGGACACGATCGACTTTCGCATGAACGCGGGATTGCTCCAGCGCATGTATGCATGGGGGAAGTCGCGCGCGCACGCGGTCAATCCGCAGTACGATGTGATCGCGGATTCGATCGATCTCCGCATGCCGGGGCAGCGCACGCGTGAGATTCGCGCCGTCCGCAAGGCGTACGCGCAGAGCATGCCCGATACGGCGAAGCTGCACACGAAGGAACGGGACTGGATGCGCGGCGACACCATCATCGCGCGATTCGACAGCACGCAGGCTCCGGGCGATACGTCGAGTCAGCCGCAGATGCGGCAGCTCGTCTCCCAGGGCAGTGCCCAGTCGTTCTATCAGCTGGCGGCCAAGGACAGCGGTGTGGTGGGTCCCGCGATCAACTACGTGAAGGGACGGGACATCACGATCGCGTTCGCGAATCGAGTAGTGCAGACCGTGGACATCACGGATCAGGCGCAGGGCGTCTACCTCGAGCCGCAGGTGCCGGGGCGCTCGGATACGCTCACGACACGCCGGCAGGCGACGCAGCAGCCCACCCGCCGCCGCCCGCCGCCGGGGAGAATGCCATGATGGAGCTGCAGCTGCCGGTTCCGGTGCAGCGCTTCATCGAGGAGCATGCGCACGGCGATCGCTGGACGGCCATGGCGCTGCACGCGCTCATCTGCGCGTCGCAGGACGATGGGGATGTCCCGTTCAACGCCATGGCGATCCAGTATCGCAACGACTACCTCGGCATGGTCCGCGACGAGGGCCGCGATGCCGATCGTGAGGCGGGACGCCTCGGCCTCGACGAGGTGCGCGAGCATCTCACGCGCACGGTGCTCCCGCGCCTCGCGCAGGACGGGCTGGTGAAGCTCCCGGCCGGGCAGATCGGGAGCGACACGGTGATCCAGATCGAGCCCACCTACTGGAGCCAGCTGGCGCCATTCCGCCAGGCAATCCAGGAATCGGGAGTGGAGGGGGTGCTCAAGCACACCGGTGAGCACGTGGCCGTGCGGGCCGGAGCGCGCCCCCGCAGCGTGCCGCTCGAGAACGGAAGCGTGCTGGAAGCTCGTTCTCTGGTAAAGACTTACAAGCGTCGAAGGGTCGTGAACGACGTGGCCCTGCGCTTGCAACAGGGAGAGATCGTCGGACTGCTGGGCCCCAACGGGGCAGGGAAGACAACGACGTTCTACATGATCGTCGGGCTCGTCCAGCCGCAGGAAGGACGGATTCTCCTCGATAATCGCGATATCACGGAGATGCCCATGTACAAGCGCGCGCGCTTGGGCATTGGCTACCTTTCGCAGGAGCCCTCGATCTTTCGTAAGCTTACGGTCGAGGAGAACATTCTTGCGATTCTCGAGTCGATGAAGCTGTCGGCTCGCGAACGGGAACGGCGATTGGAGCAGCTGTTGGGAGAGTTGAGCATCGCGCACCTGCGCCACAACCGCGCCTATTCGCTTTCGGGCGGGGAGCGGCGCCGCCTCGAGATCACGCGGGCACTCGTGACGCAGCCGAAATTCATGATGCTGGACGAGCCGTTTGCCGGAGTCGACCCGATCGCCGTGCACGACATTCAGTCGATCGTTGCCGGACTCCGCCATCGTGGGATCGGAGTGCTGATCAGCGATCACAACGTGGAGCAGACGCTGGACATCGTGGACCGCGCGTACATCATGTTCGATGGGCAGGTGAAGGTTTCGGGCACCGTCCGGGAGCTCGTCTTCGACGAGACGGTCGCCGAGATCTACCTCGGCCCCACCTTGTCGGCCCGATTGCGTGCGCGCTTCGCCGAGGGCAACGGCGGCGCGAGCAGAGGAGATGCTGCATGAGATCGGGAATGTCGCAGCACACCCAGATGAAGCAGGAGATCAAGATCAATCCCCGCCTCTATCAGGCGATGGATCTCCTGTACATGCCGCTCCTCGATCTGCAGCAGCATCTCAAACAGGAGCTCCTCAACAATCCCTTCCTCGAGATGGCCGAGGAGGACGAGGACGATGAGGAGTCCACGAACGAAGAGGGCGAGCAGAACGAAGAGGAGCAGCAGAAGGAAGAAGCCGCAGACGAGATCGACTGGGAGGAGATTCTCCTCAACGGCTTCGATGCGGGCGGCCGCCCCGAGGAGCACGAGGAGAAGGAGTACTTCGAGCCCGTCACCGTCGACCGCCGCGACCTGAGCGATCATCTGCGCGATCAGGTGCAGCTGCTCGATCTCGACGAGCGGCAGCACCAGCTGGCGGAGGAGTTCGTCGGCAACATCAACGAGGACGGCTATCTCGCGTGCTCGCTCGACGAGATTCGGCGCGGCATCAACGAGTGGGTGGAGAAGGCGGCCGAGGAGCTTGGCCGCGACACGGAGGATCTTCCGTACTACACGGAAGCCGAGTGCGAGGAGATGCTCCGGAAGATCCAGGCTCTCGATCCGCCGGGCGTTGGCGCGCGCGATCTGCGCGAGTGCCTGCTCATCCAGCTGCGCGAGGCCGGGCTCGAGCAATCGGTGCCGTACCGCCTCGTCCGCGACTGCTTCGAGGAGCTGCGCAATCATCGCCGCAGCGAGATCTCGAAGCGCTTCGGCATCAGCGTCAACGATGTCCAGATCGCCGCCGACGAGATCAAGAAGCTCGATCCAAAGCCGGGACTCCGCTTCAGCGAATCGGGAGAGAGCTACATCATCCCCGACCTCGTCATCGACAAGATCGACGGCGTGTATCTCATCACCCTGAACGACGCGAACGTTCCGCGCCTCAAGCTGAGCCGAGCGTACGTCGAGATTGCCCGCGACAAGAAGAAGTTCGACGGCGAGAACAAGGAGTTCATCTCCAACAAGATGAACTCCGCGAACTGGATGATTCAGGCCATCGAGCAGCGCCGGCAGACGATGCTCAAGGTGATGCACTTCATCGTCGACCGGCAGCGCGACTTCTTCGAGAAGGGCGTGCAATATCTGAAGCCGCTCACGCTGCGCGAGGTCGCCGAAGTGATCAACATGCACGAGTCCACGGTCAGCCGCGTGACGAACGAGAAGTACGTGCAGACGCCTCGCGGTGTGCTCCCGCTCAAGTTCTTCTTCTCCTCCGGACTCTCCACTACCGGCGGCGAAGACGTCTCGGCGCGCGGCATCAAGGCGCAGATCGAGAAGCTCGTGTCCGACGAGGATCCGAAGCACCCGCTCACGGATCAGGCGATCGTCAACATCCTCAAGGAGAGCGGCGTGCAGATCGCGCGTCGCACCGTCGCCAAGTACCGCGACCAGCTCGGCGTTCTCTCGGCCCGGATGCGCAAGCGGGTATGACGCTCGTCGCCGCGGCCCCTCAACACGCCGCGATCGACGTCTCGGTGCTCGTGCCAGCAAAGGACGAGGCCGAGAACCTGCCGCTCTTCATGGAGCAGGCAGCGGGGGCCTTCGCGAACAGCACCGTGTCCTACGAGGTCGTGGTCATCGACGATGGGTCGACGGACGACACGGAGCGCGTACTCGGAGAGCTGCAGAAGCGCTACCCGTTCCTCCGCGTCGCGCGGCACAGGCGCCAGCGCGGAATCGCGGACGCACTCCGCACGGGATATCTCGCCGCGCGCGGCCGCGTGCTCGTGTTCTATCCCGCGGATCTGCAGTACAAGCCCGAGGACATCCCGCGGCTCGTCGCACCGATCCTCGCGGGCGAATCCGACATGGTGACTGGGTTCAAGCAGGGCGTGTACGAGAAGGCGTTCGTGTCGAGGATCTACAATGGGCTGAGCCGCTCGCTCTTCGACATCCCCGTGCGCGATCTGAACTCCGTGAAAGCGTATCGGCGCGAAGTGATGGAGATGCTTCCGGTGCGTCCCGACTGGCACCGCTACATGATCGTCATCGCCGCCGAGAATGGCTTCACCGTCACCGAGATTCCGGTGCCGCTCTATCCGCGCAATGCGGGCGTCTCGAAGTTCGGCATCGGACGCATTCCGATCGGCGTGCTCGACATGCTCTCCGTCTGGTTCGAGCTGCGCTTTGGACGCAAGCCACTCCTCCTGTTCGGCATGACGGGCTTCGCGCTCTTTCTGCTGGGCGTGCTCGCCGGAATCATCGCCTTGGCCATTCGCGTGTTCTGGGGTGTCGGGTTCCGTCCGCTGCTCAACCTCGTCGAGATCTGCGTCATCACCGGAAGCGTGTTCCTGGTGGGGGGGCTCGTCGGGGAGATGATCGCGGGGCAACGCGCGGAGATGCGCGAATTGCGGCGCCTCCTCGACGCATCGCTGCCGAGACGGGACGGCGACGATCGCTGAATCCGGAGGCATGCACGACACACCGATGATGGCGCCGGCGCGCCGCACGCTGCTGCGCGTCGTGCAGCTCGCGCTCGCCGCGATCGTGGTGGCGCTCGTCGCGCGCACGATCGTCGCCCAGTGGGGCGCGGTGAGGCTCGCGCTCGCCGAGGCACGCCCGAACTGGCTCGCGCTCGCCGCGTCGGGCGTCGTCGTGCTCGCCACGTACGCGGTGCTCATCGAGACGTGGCGCGTCATTCTCCGCGGATGGCAGCACGAGATCGCGTTCGTCGACGCCGCTCGCATCTGGACGATCTCGAATCTCGGGAAGTACCTCCCGGGGAAGGTCTGGTCGATCACGGCGCTCGCGGTGATGTCGCGCGAATACGGCGTGTCCGCAGCCGAGGGGGCGACTGCATCGGTGCTCGTGACACTCATCAACACGATCGTCGGCTTTGCGGTCGCGATCGTCGCGGGTGCATCACTGCTGCGGCTCTCGCCGGCGCTGGTGATCATCATGGCGCTGATGGCAGCCGCGGTGGTCGCATCCCCTTCGGTGCTGCCGAAACTCGGCCTGCAGGCGGGAAAGCTGTTCAAGCGCGAGATCGTGCTCCGACCACTCGCGCACCGCGTGCTCCTGAGCGCGGCCGTGCTCACCTGCGTGGCGTGGCTCATGTACGGCATCGCGTTCTGGCTGTTCACGAAAGGCGTGCTCGGCACCGCGCCTGGCGCGCTCCGGAACTACGTGGCAGTATTCGCGGGCTCGTACCTCATCGGCTTCCTCGCCATATTTGCCCCTGCGGGCGTCGGTTTTCGCGAAGGCGCGATGGGGCTCGCGCTGCAACGGGCGGGCTTCGCGGCGGGGCCCGCGTATCTGCTGGTGGTCGCGTCGCGACTGTGGCTCACCGCGCTCGAAGTGATTCCGCCGCTCATCTTTCTGGCCTTCGTCCGGCGCCGCCGGCTGTTCACATATGAAGAAGAACACAGCCCAACGCGCTGAACCGGCGGCCGAGATCGGCGCGCCTCGCTTCGCCGGCCTCTGGAGCGCACTCGTATACGCGCTCGCGACGCTGTGGCTCGGCGCACCCGCACTCGCCGGCAAGTTCCTGATCAACATCCACAGTGATCAGTACCTCGCGGGGTACGCGTTCCGCGAGTTCGCCGCGCACACGCTGCGCACCACCGGCTCGTTCCCGCTCTGGAATCCGTACATCTACGGCGGCCTCCCGTACGTCGCCGCGATGCACGGTGACATTTTCTACCCCACGTTCCTGCTGCGCATGATCATGCCCACCGACGTCGCGATGACCGTCGGCTTCATGGTGCACATCTTTCTCGCGGGGCTGTTCACGTACTTTTTCCTGCGCGCCTGGGGTTTGAGTTTCTATCCGGCCTTGCTCGGCGGGCTCGCGTACATGATGGGTGGTCCCATCGCGTCGTACGTGTCGCCGGGCCACGATGGAAAGCTTTTCGTGAGCGCGCTCACGCCGCTCGCGCTCTGGATGCTGGTGCGCGGCATTCGCGACGGACGTCTCTGGGCCTTCGGCGTGTTTGCGCTCGCGACGGGGCTCGCGGTGTTGAGCCCGCACCCGCAGCTGCTGCAATACGACCTGCTGCTCTCGGGTGCGTTCGCGCTCTTTCTCGCCTTCTCTTCGGGCGACCGCGATGTGCCGCTGCCGCGCGACACCGCGCTCGCGCGGCTGGGGCTTTCGGCCGTGGCGGTGGCGGTCGGCATGCTCATCGGAGCAGTGCAGTACCTCCCGGTGATGGAATACGTGCCGTGGTCGCCGCGCGCGGGAGGGAAGGGCTACGACTACGCCACCACGTACTCGTTTCCGCTCGAGGAGTTGATCAACACGTATATCCCGCAGTTCAGCGGGATTCTCAACGCATACTCCGGTCGCAACGGCATCCATCTCCACAGCGAGTATCTCGGCGTCGCCGTGCTCATTCTGGCGGTGCTGGGCTTCGGAGCCATGCGCGCCATGCGGCGCCGGTCCTTCGCGCGCTTCTGGCTCGGCACCATGATCGTCGCGCTGCTCTGGGCCCTCGGCAACTCGACGCCGTTCTTTCATCTCGTCTACGCGATCGTTCCCGGCACCAAGTTCTTCCGCGCGCCGAGCACGATCATCTATGTCGTGGCGCTCGCGATTGCGGTGTTCGCGGCGCTGGGTCTCGAGCGCGTGCTCGCTCGGGAGTATGCGCGGCGCTATCTGGTCGGCTGGGCAGTGGCGGCCGTGGTGATGCTGCTGCTGGGCGTGTCGGGTGCGCTCACGTCCATGGCGACCGCCGTCGCGCTTCCGCAGCTGGTCGACAGGGTGCCGGACAACGCGGGCGCGATCGTGATCGGATCGCTTCGCTCCTTTCTCGTGGCCGCGGCAACTCTCGGCGTGCTGTTCGCAGTGCTCGCGAACAGGCTGCGCGCGAAGCAGGCCGCGTGGGCGCTCCTCGCGATCACGGCACTCGATCTGTGGAGCATCGAGCGGCTCTACTGGCAGTTTTCCCCGCCGGCGTCGCAGCTGTTCGCGAGCGATCCGATCATCGAGTATCTCGAGGCAGTGAAGGAGCCGGGCCGGGTGCTCGCGCTTCAAATCTCGCCGCAGACGGATGCGCAGCGGGATCCGTACCTGTCCACGGAATCGAATGGACTCATGGTCCACGGCATTCGCGAGGTCGTCGGTTACCACGGCAACTCGATCGGCCGCTACAACGATCTGATCGAGGACCGTCGGCTCGTCGAGCCGCAGATCTGGCATCTCCTCAACGCGCAATATCTGCTGACGGATGCGGACACCGTTCCCCTCGAGGGCGTGAGACGACTCGCGGGCCCCGTGAAAAACGCGGCGGGGTCCACGGAGTATCTGTACCGGCTCCCGGGCGACAATGCGTTTGCGTGGGTTGCGCCGGTGATCGTGAAGGCCGGCGATGCGCCCGTGCTCGCGACCGTCACCGATGCGCGGTTCGACGCCACGCGCGCCGCGCTCGTCGACAGCGCGGCGCCCGTGGAGGGCCCGCAGATCTCGGCCATGCCCGCACCGACCGGGATCGAAGTGCACACGGTTTCATACGCGCCGGGCCACATCGTGCTGCAGCTCGCGAAGCCGGCGCCTTCCGGATCGGCGCTCGTGGTATCCGAGAATTACTATCCGGGGTGGACGGCCACGGCTGACGGAAAGGATGCGATTGTGGTGCGCACCGACTACTCGCTCATGGGCGTCGTCCTCCCAACCGGGGCTACGCATGTGGAGCTGACGTTCACGAGTCCGGCGTTCGAGCGCGGGAAGATGGTGACGCTCATCGCGCTCGCGCTTTCGATCATCGGGATCGCGGCGGGACTCGTGCTCGACCGGAGGCGCCGTGGCTGAGCGGGCACTGGTCATCATTCCCACGTACAACGAGCGCGACAACATCACCACCTTGCTGAACCGGATTCTCGAGCAGGATCCGCGGCTCGAGGTGCTGATCGTGGACGACGGCTCTCCGGACGGGACCGGGCAGCTCGCCGATGAGATCGCGGCGCGCGAGCCGCGCGTGCACGCGCTGCATCGCCCGCGCAAGCTCGGGCTCGGAACCGCGTACATCGCGGGCTTCCACTGGGCACTCGAGCGCGACTACGAGTACGTCTTCGAGATGGACGCGGACTTCTCGCACGACCCGACGCATCTGCCGACGTTCCTGGCCGCCATTCAGGATGCGGACCTCGTCCTGGGCTCCCGCTACAACCGCGGCAAGGTGACGGTGGTGAACTGGCCCATTCGGCGACTCATGCTGAGCTACGCTGCGAATCTGTATGCGAGATGGGTAACTGGCTTGCCGCTCGACGATTCCACGGGCGGGTTCAAGTGCTTTCGCAGGTCCGTTCTGCAGGCGATCGATCTCGATTCGGTGCGATCGAACGGTTACGGCTTCCAGATCGAGGTCAGCTACCTTGCCTGGAGAAAGCACTTCAGAATCGTGGAGATTCCCATCGTCTTTCACGATCGCACGGAGGGGCAGAGCAAGATGTCCCGCAAGATCGTCTACGAGGCGATCTGGATGGTCTGGCGGCTTCGCTGGCGGACACTCACCGGGAAGATCTGACCGTGGGCCGTCGCTTCTGGAAGATGTCGGGCTCCGGCAACGACTTCGTGGTCTTCGATTCGCGTGGTTTGGAAGCGGGCGATAGGCCGCTGGAGCGGCCAGAGGCCATTCAGGCGCTCTGCGCGCGCGGTACCGGCGTGGGAGCTGACGGGGTGGTCTTTCTCGCCGAGCCGGGGCACGCAGGGGCCGCGCTGGCCATGCGGTACTACAACAGCGATGGCTCCCGCGGCGAGTTCTGTGGCAATGCCACGCTGTGCGTCACACGGCTCGCTCGCGAGCTCGACCTCGGCACCAGGAGCGAGCTCACCCTGGAAACCGACAGCGGGCTCGTGCCGGCGCGTATCGGTGCCTCAGGGCCGGAGATCGACTTGCCGGCCGTCGCGGAGAGCTTGCGGGAGCTGCCGGGGCTGGCGCTTCGCGCGGGTGAGCGCAAAATCGGCTTCGCGCTGGCGGGCGTAGCGCACCTCGTCGTGCGTTGCGACGACGTGGAAACCGTGCCGTTGAGCGAGCGAGGGCGGGAGCTCAGATGGTCCGAATTCCGCCCGGGCGGCGCGAACGTGAACTTCGTGTCCACGCACGAGGGACGCTGGCGCATTCGCACCTTCGAGCGCGGCGTGGAGGGCGAAACGCTGGCGTGTGGCTCGGGGGCGATCGCGTCGGCGATCCTCCTGGCGCGTTGGAACGAGAGCGGCGACTCGACGTCGCTGCTCACGCGATCCGGCCGCGAGCTGAGCGTTCGCTTGAGACGGGAAGGCGAGCTCTGGAAGCCCACGTTGGCAGGCGAAGGACGCATCGTATTTACTGGCGAGCTCTCGAACTGGAGCGCCGCACCCAACCTGAGCTGAGCTGAGGCGCCGTACGCGCTCGGGCACGGGGCTCGACTGAGCGAACGTCGAGATAAGCCATTCGCAGCGGGAGAGTTACAGAGCAGTGGACGGCGGCCGGTGGTGCCGTTGTCCACATTTCTCCCCACCTTGTGGTTTACATAATGTATCTTATACGTAGTATTCGGACCGCGCCCTATCCCGGCAGCAACGCGTCACCTGGGCTCGCTGCTCGGGCCTTTGGCGCGTAAAAAGGGCGCCCATTTCCGAGCGCCCTCGTATCATCCCTCGAGCCCTCGTGAGCGCTCAGCCAGCGTTTCCTGTTTTCGCCTCGAGCTCACCCAGGCGCACGCGAGCCTCCGCCGCCGCGGGACTCTGATCATCGCTCGCCAGCGACGCCCAGATCTTCTTCGCCTCGTCGGTCTTCCCAGCCGTCGTGAGCACTCGTGCCGCGCTCGCCATGTACACGTCGTGGTCGATCTTGTACGGCGCGCGCGCCGCGGCCTTCTGGTACAGCGCCGCCGCCTCCGGGAGCTTCCCTGACTGCTCCAAGCCCGCAGCTTGAAGGTTCAGGGCCGTCGCCGCGGTGTACGCGTCCTTGTCGGTCGTCACCGGCTCGAGATCCTTCATCCCCTGCTGGTACTCGCCCTTTTCGTAGTGCACCTGTGCGAGCAGCACGCGCGCCTGCGCTCCCGACGGCGTGTCTCCATAGCGCTGCACGAGCTTCTCCAGGCTGCTCTGTGCAAGCGGAAGGTTTCCCGACCCGATCGCGGATTCGGCCTCGGAGAGCGCCACTGACGCGCTCTCCGCCTGCAGCCGGTTCGAGTGGCGGTAGAACCAGAACCCTCCGGCAATCACGAGAAGCCCGATCGAGCCGAACATGAGCTGACGGGAGTGCAGCTCGAGCCATTCTACGAGTATGTCGACGCGCTCTTCGAGGTCCGGACGGGCCTTCTTGGCCATAGGAAACCGTGAGGTGAGGCAACGCGCGGCCCGCTCGCGGGGTGAGCGCGGGCGCGATTGTCGGCAAAGGTTAGATGAGTATAGCTAAGTGAAGGCGTGCCATGCAAGTAGCCGCACGATGCCGTTCCCGGGCCTCCTGCGCTCTCCACAATTAGTTGACAAAGTCAACCACTTCGTTATTCTCGGGGCATGCGCAGCTATTCGACTCGCCGCACCGCATTCAGATGACAGACTCTCCTCTCGAGACCAACGTCGCTGCCATTCGGCGCTTCAATCGCTTCTACACGAAGCAGATCGGTGCCCTGCAGGAAGGGCTGCTCGACAGCGAGTTCTCACTTGCCGAGGCACGCGTGCTGTACGAGCTCGCCCATGGAGATCCCGACTGCACGGCTACCGAGATCGGCAGGAGCCTCGGCCTCGACGCCGGATATCTGAGCCGTCTGCTCCGCTCCTTCGAGGAGCGCCGGCTCGTGCAGCGCAGGCCCTCGCCGGCCGACGCACGCCGCAGCAACCTGGCACTCACCCGCAAGGGGCAAGGCGCATTCGCGCGTCTGGATGCGAGAGCGCGCGCGCAGGTCACCGCGTGGCTCGAGGGGCATTCGCCCGCGGATCAGCACGTGCTCGTGAGGGCGATGCGCTCCATCGAGCGCGTGCTCGCGAGTGACGAGCCGCGGCCGCGCGAGGTCGAGCTGCGTGCTCCACGTCCCGGGGACATGGGGTGGGTCATCCAGCGGCATGGTGAGCTCTACGCCGAGGAGTACGGGTGGAGCGAGCACTTCGAGGCACTCGTCGCGCAGATCGTCGCGCAGTTCGTGCACGAACATGATCCCGAGCGCGAGCGCTGCTGGATCGCATGCATCGATGGCGTGCGTGTGGGCTCGATCTTCCTCGTCAAGCACTCCGAGACCGTTGGACGCCTGCGCCTCCTGCTCGTGGAACCGAGTGCGCGCGGAACGGGCGTGGGACGAACGCTCGTGGATACCTGCCTGCAATTCGCCCGCGACGCGGGATACGACACAGTCACGCTGTGGACGAACGCCGTGCTCGACGCGGCGCGCGCGATCTACGTGTCGAGAGGCTTTCGCCTCGTGCGCGAGGAGGCGCACACCCACTTCGGCAGCGAGCAGCTCGGTCAGGACTGGGAGCTCGAGCTCTAACATTTCGACGCTGGCGCGAGACGAGTGCTCCGCGTCTACACGCCCATCGCGTCTACCCGTCCATCGCTGCCGTCACGCGCGCGCGCATGCGAGCCCGCGCGAAGAGCGCGAGCGCGATTCCGAAGATCGCGGAGGACGCGAGCAGCGCCTTCGTGGATCCGGCCGTCGCGATCGCGGCCGCCACCGCAAAGATCGCCGCAGCCAACGGTAAGCGGCGCAGTGCAGACACGAATGTCGCGAAGGCCGCGATCAAGATCGCAGTGCGTGCGCCCAGCAGGAGCGCGCAGAAGAGAAACGTCGCTCCCGCCAATGTGCCGCCGATGAGCAGTGCGCTCGGGGGCTCGACGGCGGCGACGATCACATTCGCCTGAGCGCTCGCGTGATGGCTCACGGCAGCCTCGCCTCTACTCGCGCCGCCAGTGGATTCGGTCATGGATGGAGTCACCTCCTGCTTTCGGTGAGATCAGCACTTTATTTTCCCAGATCGAGGAAATGAGCCTCTCCGGGCATGGTTTCCGCTAGGAGAGCGGGCTTCCAGTCCGGAGGCCACACCTCGTGACTCTCGAGCGAACCGAACATTGACTGAATGAGATGACACCAGGCATTGACGCACTGTTGAACCGCGCTCGCAAGGTGCGCGAGGACCTGTCACTCCCCGACGCCGCGCGAATCGAAGCGCGGCGCGATCACCGGGTCACTGCGATCGAGGATCCGGGAATCGAGGCGACCGTCACTGCCGCGCTCGATTGGCTTGGCACCGCGCAGGACAATTCCCTGTCGAACGACGGAGGAATCGCGCGCGATTACAGTCTCGTATCCGGCTGGCGCGCCTCGTACCCGGAGACGAGCGGCTACATCGTGCCCACGCTGCTGCGCGGGATTCCCGGGCACACGAACGAGGTGTGCCGGAATCGCGCTCGTGCGGTGCTCGACTGGCTCGTGTCCATTCAACTCGAGGGCGGCGGCTTCCAGGGCGGCGTGATCGGACAGACACCGGTCGTGCCGGTCACGTTCAACACGGGACAGATCCTGATCGGTCTCACGAGTGGTGTTCGGGAGCTCGGAGCCGAGTATGGCGCCGCGATGCGCGGGGCTGCGGACTGGCTCGTGCGCACACAGGATCAGGATGGTGCGTGGCGCAGCCATCCCACGCCCTTCGCGAAAGCCGGTGAGAAGGCATACGAGACGCACGTCGCATGGGGACTGCTCGAGGCGGCGCGCGAAGAGCCGGCGCGCGGCTACGCGGAGACCGCGCTGCGCAACATCAGTTGGGCGCTCACCAAGCAGCGCGTCAACGGCTGGCTCGCGGACTGCTGCCTGAACGATGTGTCGCGCCCGCTCACGCACACGATCGGCTACGCGCTGCGCGGCATCATCGAGGGATATCGCTTCTCGCGCGACAACGCGCTGCTCGACGCTGCACTGCTCACCGCGAAGGGCGCGATGTCGGCGCTTCGCGCGAACGGATTTCTGCCGGGGCGACTCAACCCGAACTGGACCGGGGCCGTTCGATGGGCATGCCTCACCGGCTCGGCGCAGATCGCGCACTGCTGGCTGCTCCTCTACCAGATCACGGGCGACACGACCCTGAGGGACGCGGCGCATCGCACCAACGCCTATCTGCGCGCACGCGTGCGGGTCGAGGGCCAGCCCGATGTGCGCGGCGGAGTGAAGGGGTCGTTCCCCGTGGATGGCGAGTACGGGAAATTCGAGTACCTGAGCTGGGCCTGCAAGTTCTTCATCGACGCCAACCTTCTCGAGCGGGAGCTCCGCTCGGCGGCGGGCGGCGCTGGTGCATAGAGCCGAGCGGTCCCCTGCTCTCTCGCCGCGCGGTGGAGCAGGGGACGCTCCGACGGTCATCATCGTGGGCGCGGAGCCGCGCAAGGTCGTGACGGTGGCGCGCTCGCTGCATCGTGCGGGCGTGCGCTGCATCGTGGCCACGCCGCGCGGGCAGCCGCTGCGCGTCTCGTCGCGTGCGTTCGCGCATGTCTCGATCTTGCGCGGCGACGCAGCGGAGAGCGCTGAGATGCTCTCGCGCCTCGCGCGCTCGGAAGGCGCACGATGGGTGGTGCCCACGAGCGACAGCTCACTCCAGATCGTCTGCGCCGCCTACCAGGATCTCTCGCGCTACGGCGCCGTCGGATGCCCGCCGCCCGCGATCGTGCAGCGCGTGCTCGACAAGTCCATCACGCTCGCCGCTGCCCAGCGATGCGGCGTTCCGGTGCCGGCGTCGGTGACGATCGAGCGCGCGGCGGAGCTCGAGTCGGCGCTCGCGACGATGCGCTTTCCGATCATCGCGAAGCCCGCGGACAAGAGTCGAAAATCCTCGCACGACTTCAAGACGCGCACGTTCGCCAGCGCCGATGAGCTGCGCGCGATCTTCGCGACGCGGGCGCGCTTCGGCGAGGGGCTGCTCTTCCAGTCGTACCATCGCGGGCAGGGCGTGGGGATCGAGCTGCTGCTCTCCGGGGGCGAGGTCGTCACGAGCTTTCAGCATCGCCGGCTCTCGGAGAATCCTCCGTCGGGCGGAGTCGCGGTGGTTGCGCTCTCCGAGACGGTGAACGCGACGCTGCTCGACTACGCGACGCGACTGCTCCGCGCGCTCGAGTGGGACGGCCTCGCGATGGTGGAATTTCGTCACGACGCCGCCACCGGCGAGACCGCGTTGATGGAGGTGAACGGAAGGCTCTGGGGCTCGCTTCCACTCAACATTGCCGCCGGCGTCGACTTCCCGCTCTACGCGTGGCAGCTCTCGCAGGGCATCGTCCCTGCACCGCCCGCGTCGTATCCCGTCGGTCTCCGCGCTCGCTGGACCGCGGGCGCGCTGGAGCGCGCAGGGCACGCATTCGCAGAGCTGCCCGAGGATCGCATTAGCTTCCGCGATGCACTTGGACAACTCATCGCGGATTTCGCACCTGGAACGAGATCGGCCATGTGGAGCTGGCGCGATCCGCTTCCCGCCGTGCAGGAGGTGCTGCACGTGCTGAGCCGATGGGTGAAGGATGCGGTGAAGTGGGTGCTGCGCGCGATCATCCCGCGCTCGTTGCTCGTAATTCTCAGGGATTCGCGGCTGCTGCCCGCGGAGCGCCGGGGCACGTACGTCAGGCGGCGGCTGCTGCGCACGGTTGGCGTCAATCGCGCGGTGGCGCTTCCCCGCCCCCTGCAGTCGGTGCTCTTCGTGTGCCATGGCAACATCATGCGCAGCGCCGCGGCTGCAGGCTTTCTGCGCGAAGAGCTTCGCGCCGCCGGGATCACGAACGTTCGTGTGGCGTCGGCAGGTACGCACGCGCACGACGGCCGCCCCGCGGATGCGCGGGCGCAGGAGGCCGCACGCCAACTCGGGCTCTCGCTGCGCGATCACGGGGCAACGAAGCTCACGCCGAAGCTGGTGGCCGAGCACGATGTGATCTTCGCCATGGATGAGCTGAACTACGTCAACATCGCGACGACGTTCCCCGACTCGCGACGAAAGCTGCTGCTGTTCGGTGGCATGAGCGCGTCCGGCACGTATCGCGCACACGAGATCGCCGATCCGTACATGACCTCGGCGGGCGAGGTGAATGCGACGATCGCGCAGATCAAGCGCTACGTCGCTCTGCTGGCGCAGGCCATCGACGCCTCGCGCGCGAGTGACGCGACCGCGAGCGCAGCCACGCTCGGGCGCGAGCGCGGCGTGGGTGCGTAGCGATGCCGGAGACGTTCTTCGCACGCCCAGCAAGCGAAGAGGCGCTGGAGCGCGCGTCATCGACCGATCCCGACAACCCGTTTCTGACTGCGCGCTATCTCCGCTCGCAGCGAATGCTCGGACGCGAGGGATGGCTGTTCTCGCTCGAGGATGCGGGCGCGATGCGTACCTCCGCATTGTGTTTTCTGGAGCGGGGGCGCTTGCGCCACACGCTCACCATCCCATCCTCTCCCCCGGTTGCGATGGGCTCTCCGTTCTGGCAGGGCGTGCGCGCCTTCATCACCGAGCAGGGGATCACCGATCTCGAGCTGTCCACCTTCGCGTCTCCCGAATCGAGGATCCCGCACTGGCCCGGTGAGCTCGAGCGCGTGGACCGAACGGAGTTCGCGATGCCGCTGAAGAATGTCGAACTGCTCCCCCGGGTCTCGAAGAGTCATCGCGAGCGCATTTCGAAGGGGCGCAGGAAAGGGCTGGTGGTGCGGCGCGACGGCTCGGATGCGGCCATCGACGCGCATGTCGCGCTGCACATCACCTCGATGGATCGCCGCAAGTCGCGCGGAGAGAACGTGTCGACCGCATTCGAGCGCGCGGGGTCGGCGGCGCTCATCGCCTCGGGTGCGGGCGAGCTGTTTCAGGCGATGCTCGGGGACCACGTGGCATCATCCCTGCTCATACTGAGGTCCGCGACGGGCGCGTACTCCGAATCCTCCGGAAATTCGAAGGAGGGCATGGCGATCGGCGCTTCGCACTTTCTGCGCTTCGAGAGCGCCGTCGCGTTGCAGACGGAGGGTGTGGAGGTCTTCTATCTGGGTGGTGTTCGCCCCGCGGAAGGAGGGCTTCGCAGCTTCAAGGCAGGCTTTGGCACCACTCCAATCGACACGCAATCGGTGTCGGCGTACGTCGGGAGTCCCGTGCGCCGGCATCTGTCGTCGGCCATTCAGTGGCTGCGGCACGCCGCGACAACCGGACGGTAAAGGCGATGATTCATGGTGAGCGGGAAGTCGTTCGGCCGGTGAGCGGCCTGGCAGACAGGATGCCGACCGACGATTACGTGATCATACTGGGCGAAGAGCCGAAGCACTCCGCACCGTCGCTCACGCTCGCGAAGGCGCTTGCGGGGATCGGCGTGGGCGTGCGATTCGTGCGCGCGGATCGGCTCACGCGACGCGAATGGGTGGAGATGGTGCGCGTCGCACGGGCGATACTGCTCGTCACTTATGGGCAGGTGGAGGTCTACGTGCTCAGCCAGCTCGCGACCGCGGTTGCGATGGATGTGCCGATCGTGCGCTGGTGGGTTGGCACCGACGTGTTGAACGCGACTACGAAACCCGACGTGCGCGAGCATGCGCAGCGCGTGAATCGCATCATCTCGGCAAACGTTGCCGTTGCTCCGCACCTGGTGGAGGAGCTGGCGACCATCGGTATCGATGCGAGCTTCGTTCCCTCCGTAGTCGAGCCGGGGCTCATTCCGCCGACCATCGTGCGATGGGGAAAGCAGGTGCGTCCCGTGCTGATCTATCTGCCGGGCAGCCGCAAGGAGTTCTACCGCATCGATCTCATGGAGGCGGTGATCGCGTCGAATCCCGATCTCGAGTTCATCGTGGTAGCGGACCAGACCCACGCGCTCGCACTGTATCCCAACGTGGAGAGCCTCGGCTGGGTGGCAGACATGCGCCCCCACTACGATCGCGCCGGCTGCGTGCTTCGCATGACCGCCCACGATGGACTTCCGCGAATGCTCCTGGAGGCGCTGCTCCGAGGGCTGTACGCGATTTACTCCTGGCCACTGGAGGGTTGTTGGCGGGCACGAACGCCGGAGGAAACGGCGTTCGCACTCGCCCGCTACCGCCAGATGAAGGAACCGAACATGTACGGACGCGAGAGCGTGCTGGAAATCTTGCGCACGCCTCCCGAGGAAAAGATCTCGAGCGTCCTCTCTGATTCTTCCGTGCCGCTACCTCGACGTGCGCATGCGTTTGGCCTCGCCGTGCGCACGAAGATGTTCCCCGCGCAGTTCAGCTAGTCCGGCGACAGGCGAGAGCTTTCGCCGCGCGAGCTCGCGCACGCCGCGCGCGGTGTGCGTCAACGACTGGCTCATCCCGTTCGTCCGCCTGTCGACGTGGTACTGTCGCACGTAGTTGACGAGAAACCGGATCTTGTTCTCGTGAACGAACGTGCGCGTGCCCGATGTGCCCGCCGATGTGTACCGGCGCTGGACGAGACGGTCCCGCATTCCCGTGCACGTGCGTCCGTTGCTGCACGAGCTCTCGCGGCTCAGGCGAGCGTCGTTCGGTGACCGGACGGCCGCACAGCAGCGACCCTAGAGCGCAGGCTGCGGTCGAGGCGATCAGGGCAGCACGCCCGCGCCGGACGCTGTCACGTGCAGTGATGGATTCTCGATGCGATGCGCATCCAGATGCAGCGCAACGAACGAATCGCCCTTCACACGCGGATCGTCGCCAACCGTGACGATGCACGCGCGGCTCTGATACTCGTGATAGCCGCCCGCGATGTTCCCGATGTGGTAGCCCACCTCGTACACGCCCGCCGGCAGATTGAAGGCGAGGCTCCACTCGATCTTCACCGTGTCGCCGGCGCGCATGCGGAGCGGATGACCGCGCATGCGTGCGTACGTCGTGTCGACCACGGTTTTCTCGCCGCGATGGACGAAGAAGCCGGGGCCGAGCTCGACATCCTCGAGCGCGCTCACCGTGTGCGTGAACGTCACGCGCTCGCCTGGCCCCACCACGAGATCGCCTCCCGTCGTTCCGGAGAACTCGACGGTCTGTGCCTTGGGCTCGGGCAGCAGCTCCGGCCGATAGCGGCCTCCGCTATTGTAGTACTCGCCGATGACTTTCTTCAAGTCTCCCTGTGCCGTGACCCTCCCCTGATCCAGCAGCAGCGCCGTGTTACAGAGCGACAACACCGAGTCCATGTTGTGCGACACGAAAATCACCGTGGTGCCACTCCCCAGAAGATTCTGCATCCAGCGAATGCACTTTCCCTGAAAGGTGTAGTCGCCAACGGAGAGCACCTCATCGACGATCAGAATCTCCGGCTCGAGATGCGCCGCGACGGAGAACCCCAGACGGGCATTCATTCCCGAGCTGTAGCGCTTGACGGGGGTGTCGATGAATTCGCCGATGCCCGAGAAGTCGACGATCGCATCGAAGCGGCGCGCGATGTCCGCCTTCTTCATCCCGATGATGGATCCGTTGAGAAAGATGTTCTCGCGCCCGGTGAGATCCGGGTGGAATCCGGCGGTGACCTCGATGAGCGCGCCGATGCGCCCGTTGGTGGCATACGTGCCGAGTGTCGGGCGCAGCAGGCGCGTGAGGATCTTGAGCAGGGTCGACTTTCCGGCGCCGTTGTGTCCGATGATTCCCAGCGCATCGCCGCGCTGCACCTCGAACGACACATCGCGCAACGCCCAGAAATCGTCCTGTCCAAGCTCGGTCGCCGGCTGGGCGCCCCTCATCAGGCGCCGCGCAGCCGCGGGGATCAGATCCCTCAGGCTGTCGTGCCTCTCGCCGCGATGGAATTTCTTCCACACGGCGTCCATCCCGATCGCGACGTCAGACATCGGACTTCACACGTACTCGGCGAACAGCGGCTGCAGGCGCCGGAACATCAGCGTCGAGCCGAGCAGGATGGACACCGCGCACACGGCCGAGTACACGAGCTCCCAGGGATTCCAGATCTGGCGCTCCACTCCCTTCACCATGCCCATGATCGGGTGCAGCAGATCGCGCCCGTCGACGACGGCGAGCCGCAGTCCCTCGAGAATACCCGTGAGCGGATTGATCGTGGCGAGCATTGCACCGCGCGGGCCGAGCATTGCCGGCTCGAAGAAGATCGGCGTGAAGAAAATTCCGAACATGAGCACGACCTGGACGATGTACTTGACATCCCGGAAGAAGAGATTCGCGCAGCTCAGGAACATCGACACGCCCGTGGTGAACGTCACGAGCAGAAAGAGCAGCAGCGGAATCCACACGAAGCTCGCGTGCAGCCTCACGCCGAGAAACGGCAAAATGACCACGAGGGTGAGCAGGCCGATCGATGTGTCGAATCCCTGCGCTGCAACCGAGGCGAGCGGGAGCACCTCGCGCGGGAAATAGATCTTCGTCACCAGATTCGAATTTCCGATGAGGCTGGCGGTCGCGAAGCCGAGCGCCCCCACGAAGAACGACCATCCCACGCCCTTGATGGCGATGTTGGCGATGTCCTTCGGATGAAGTGCCTGCCCCGAGATCTGCGCCATTGCGAAGCGAATGATCAGTCCGGAGAGCACGATCAGACAGGGCATGAAGATGGCCCATGCAAAGCCCATCGCTGCCTGCTTGTAGCGCAACTTGATGTCTCGCTTGGTGAGTTGCTCCAACAATTCACGATGCTGCCACACCTCGACGGAGGCGCCTTTCAGGTCAGCCAGCATTCCTGGGATGGTTGAGGGCGTCGTGAGGCCGGGAACGGCCCGGAATCGAATGTCCGGACGCACGTGCTGGTGGAAATATACCGCCTGCTCCCTTACGCACGAAAAGTACCGGGCCCCGGAGCTCAGTGCCGCGCATTCCCGCGCAGCACGCGTCGCGGTACGAAGGCCTTGAGATACCCCAGCGCGGCCGCGGCGGTCGCTCTCGAGCGCCAACTCTCGAGGAACCATTTGCGCGCGTGTCGTCCGCGCCCCTCACACCAGTGCGCGTATGCCACGTGGAATTGCAGCTCGCCGATGTTCCGCGCGGCAGATTCCACCTCGCGCGCCGAGAGCGCGGGTGCGAGGCGCTGCAGATGCTTTCGGCGGACGGCGATGCCATCCATGCGTGTCTCGAGTGGCTGGCTCGCGGTGAGGCTCGCGGAGTGCTTGCGCATGATCACCTGCACCTCGTCCACGAACACGAAGCGGGTGTGATGGGCCCAGCGCATCCAGAGATCGAGATCCTCGAAGCAGACGAGCGACTCGTCGAACCACATCGGCTCGGCCGCGAGCAGCTCGCGGGCGAACATCACCGTCGATGTGACGATCGCCACGTACGTGAGCAGAAAGGCCCCGAACGATGGTGAGCAGAGATACACATCATCCGTGACGTGCTCGAGATACGGGGCGGCCCGCCCGACGAAGCCGGCGAGCGCGAGCGTGCCTGCCGGCGCGGGAGTGCCCGTGTCCGCGTAGAGCCGCCGCACGTCGGTGAAGGCGAATCGGGATCCGGTGAGCTCCATCGCGCGCACGCACTTCTCGAACCGTGTGGGGATGCACGTGTCGTCCGCATCGAGCAGCGCGATGTACTTTCCGCGGGCCACACGAAGTCCGGCGTTGCGTGCGGATGCCGGACGCCCGGACGGCTTCTCGTGCGAGATCACCCGGATGCGCGGATCCTCCGAGGCGTGCCGGCGCGCGATGATCGCGGTCTCGTCGCTCGATCCGTCATCGATCACGATGATCTCGAGGCTGCGCTCCGTCTGCGCGCGCAGCGAGTCCAGCGCTGCGCCAAGGTAGGCCGCGGCATTGAACGCCGGAACGATCACCGACACGAGCGGATCCGCTCGTGGCGACGCGCCCGCATCGACTGCCTCGGTCATGACTTCAAGCGGGTGCCACCGGAGACGGCCTTCCTGGATGGCCGCGCGATCTGCGGCATCGCCCGGCACATCGGGCGCGCCTCCTCGGGGATGCGCGAGCGGAGCTCCCATCGCAGGCGCTGGCCACTGGACAACCTGGGGACGAGCGACGCAAGGCTCACAAGCTGTTTGAGCCAGACAGTGCGCTCCTTGTCCCAGGCGGCCTGCACGTCGTCGGCCCAGAGCGCGCGCAGGATCTGCGAAAGCTCGTTCGCGAGCACGAGGTTGCCCTCTCGCGTGATGTCCTGGATCGCGCGAATCCGGAACCTGTACAGCGCATACCACTGTCGTTCGGCGTTCGTGCTCACCTGTCCGTCGTGCAGCCGCCAGTTTCCGGTGATCTCGCGCGACGCAAGGAAGCGAAATCGACGAGCGAGCCTCAGCCAGAGATCGAAATCCTCGGAGCACCGCTCGGATTCATCGTAGCCTCCGATGGCGAGCAGCGCGTCGCGACGAACCACCGTCGTGGACGTCGGCGTGAGCCAATCCTGGAAGGCCTCCCGCACGACGATCGCGGGCGGTCCTTCGGGAATGCGTCCTTTCCAGACTCCCGTTCTGGCTCCGACCATGCGCACGGCGGAGCCCGCGGCGGACGCATCGGGATTCTGCTCCAGCAGCGAGACGACCGTTGCGAGGTGATGCGGCTCCCAGTAGTCGTCGGAATCGAGGAGTGCGATCGCCTCTCCGACCGCCGCGCGAATTCCCTCGTTTCGCGCGCCCGCTGCTCCTCGATTGCGCTCGAGGCGAATCACGCGCGCACCCTCCCGCTCGGCAACATCCGCGGTGCCATCCGTGGATGCATCATCGACGACGATCGTCTCCAGAGGTGAGCGCGTCTGCGCGTGAACCGACGAGAGCGCCTCACCGATGATGCCGGCGCGGTTGAACGCGGGAATGACGACGGAGATACTGATCACAACGGTCCCACCCAGCGAGTGTCACACGTTCGATGCACGCTGCTGCGGGCAAGAAGCGCCGCAGTGCGGAACGAGACTATGAGCTGCTTCGCGGTGCGCATCTCATGCCCCTGGGGTGACTCGAACACCCGGCCAACGGTTTAGGAAACCGCTGCTCTATCCACCTGAGCTACAGGGGCGCAAACGTGTAAGCGTAATACCGGAAATGTAGCCCGCCGTCGTGTTCGCGGTCGAGATCGGTGCTCCCGGAGGCTAAGGATGGCGCCGACAGATCATCATCTCGGTCGTCGGGCCGGTCGACATCCATTTCAACGTCGAGATCTCCACCGGATACAGCGCGGCCCCGAGCCAGTTCGCGAGATACGGCCGATGGCGCTTCGACGTCACGCGCTCGATCATGCTCCACGTGGCGGACAACACGCGGCTCCGTGACTTGAGGGGTCGATTCATCAGAAAGAACACCGGCGCGCGACGGAGAATCCCGAAGCCGTTGTCCGAGAGCAGCTGCGTGATCTCCTCCGAGCTCCTGCTCACCTGGTGCACGTTCGATTCCCGCCCGCCGGGCAGAAAGTTCTCCGAGAACAGGAAGATGCCTCCCGGGCGAACGAGTGCGCTCACGTTTCGGAACGCCTGCGCATATTTCCCGTCGTCCACGATGTGATAGAAAATGTCGAACGCCGACACGACGTCGAACTGCCCGAGCGCACCGGGCAAGTCGGCCGCCGTGATGTCGAGCTCGCAGAAGGAGTGACTCGGAAACCGCTTCCGTAGAGCGTCGACCGCGTACGGCGCGAAGTCGCTGCCGGTCACGGATCTTGCTCCGAGTCTGCCCCACAGATCGACGTAGAATCCCGTGCCGGAGCCGACGTCGAGCACGTCGCACTGCGACATCTGCACGCGCGCCTTCCGGATCTCGCGACGCACGACGTGATTGCGCACGCGATACATCCAGACGTTGTAGGAGACGCCGAGCCCGGCGTAGCCGACGCTTTCCGGTCCGTAGTGCTTCGCGTGCCGGCCGTCCCAGTACGCGCGAGGATCGAAGGCAGCCATGGGGTGAGCTGGCGCATTTCACATTCCACCCGGCCGCCCGCCAAATACCTTGGTCACGCAAGGTCTGCATTTGCTCCGGCAAAGGCCGTCACTCGCTACACGGACCAGCTCGGCGCTCAGCGCACGCGATGCGTCATGTACACCGGCTGCGAGTCTGCCACTTCGAACGCGCGCGCGCGATAGAAATTGACCGCCGCGAGATTGTCCGCGAACACCCAGACTTCGCCGACGCCGTTGGTGCGCATCCATCCTTCCATGTGGTCGAGCAGCATGCGCCCGACGCCACGCCTGCGCCACTCGCGACGCACGCCGATCTCGTAGAGCAGCAGCTCCTGCTCGTCGCTCGATCGAAGGGGCACCACGAGACAGTACAGGAAGCCGGTGATCTGCGCGCCATTGCGCGCGATCCAGAAAAGCACGGCGGGATCGGCGAGGAACCGCCGAGCGGCGGACGGAGAGAGCGGCTCGAGCGGCTCTCCCCGCCCTTCCAGATCGAAGTCGGGATCGTTGACGGCCAGATACTCGAGGATCGAGACGTCGTCGGGTGCGAGGAGCTTGCAGGTGAGACTCATGCGCAATAGCTACCGATTGTCCCGCGCCTTCGCCACCATGCCATACAGAGCGACCACCCGCTCGGCTGCCGCCACGGGTGCATGCTGCGCGCGAACGCGCGTGCGTCCATTCGCGATCGTACGCTCGCGAAGCTCCGGATCGGTGAGCAGCCGGTCGATCTGTCGTGCGAGGTCCGACGGATCGCCGTCCTTCGCGATCAACCCCGTTTGCTCGTTGATCACGACTTCAGGAATGCCGCCGGCGGCAGTTCCGACGATGGCGCTTCCAGCCATCAGCGCCTCGGCCAGAACCAACCCGAGCCCTTCGGACTGGCCGCGCGAGACGAGCGCGGTCACCGTCGCTGCACCGAACTCCTGCGGGAGCTCGTGCTGCGACACGAATGGCGACCACGTGATCGAATCGCCGAGCGCGCGTGCCGTGGCGAGCGCACGCAAGCGGGACTCCTCGGGCCCTCCGCCGACGATCCGCAGCTGACACGGCACACCACCGGAGCGCAGGATCGCGAACGCCTCGATCAGCACGTCCACACCCTTCGACGCGATGAGATTTCCGGCGAACAGCACACGCGGCGGCGACGCCTTCTCCGCGCGCGCGCCACGCTCGAACATCTCGAGATCCATCGGCATCGGCGTCACCGTCACCTTCTCAGCAGTGCGGGGAAAAAAGCGCACGATGTCTCGCGCGAGAAAGTCCGAAGCCGCCGTGATCGTGGACGCGCGATGAAACACGGGAGCCGCAAGCCGTCGCCACAGAGGCGATTCGAGCAGACGCACATCGGTGCCGTGGCAGGTCACGAGATACGGCAATCCGATCCGGCTCGCGATCCATCCGCCCGGCATCCACCAGTGCGCATGCACCATGTCGGGATGAAAATCCCTCGCTTCCCGCAAAGCAACAGTCCACAGGCGCGCGATGAACGGTGGGAGCATGAGCGGCGCGAGCATCGTGGCGCGCATCGGCTGGCGCAGGGCGCCCGTGTAGCCCACGCGCTCGAGCGCATCGGGGCCATAGCGTGCGCGCACGATCTCGACACCGTGCCTGGTCTCACGCAGCGCCGCGCCCGGTGCGTGCGGCGCGACCACGCGTACGGTGTGTCCGAGCTCCACGATTTCTGCGGCGAGATGCGCAACGAAGGCGCCCGCCCTGTCGCCATCCCATCGTGGATAGTTGTGCGTGATCGTCAGAATGCGCATGGCGGCGTACAGAAGGTAGCGCCGGCGCGGGCGCCGATACAGGGTGCCCGGTCGCTCGCCCTCAGTAGCGCAGCAGCGTGTTCACCCGCCAGTGGCGCATTGCGGTGAGTCCGGGCAGCTCCGTCAGCGCCATCAGAACGCTGCAGCCGATCAGCTCAGCGCCGGTGAGCGCGATCAGCGCGCACGTCGCCTTGAGCGTGCCACCGGTGGCCAGCACGTCGTCCACGACGAGCACCCGATGTCCCCACTGCAGCGTGTCGCGGTGCAGCTCGAGCGCGTCCGCTCCGTATTCGAGCTGATAGTCGACGCGCTCCACCGTATGCGGCAGCTTCCCGGGTTTGCGCACGGGAATGAAGCCGGCGCCGAGCTGCTGCGCGATCGGCGCGCCGAGAATGAATCCGCGGCTCTCGATTCCGACCACGTGGCTGATCGCATCGCCCGCAAAGGGCGCAGCCATCGCCTCGGTTGCCTTCCGGAACGCCACTGCGTTCGCGAGCAGCGGGGTGAAGTCCTTGAAGTTGATTCCCGGCTTTGGAAAGTTCGGAATCTCGCGTATGAGCGGGCGCAGCTCTCGATCGATCTCCACGCGTGCGGCAGCGGTCACGGGTGTCACCGGCGAATGACGAAGGGTTTTGGCAGCGCGTCGTGCTCGTCCACGGGGAGCGTGCGCACCGCCTGCACGTTCGCGCCCGCAGGCCCGCGACGTACCGCCGCGAGCAGCGTCTCGATCTGACTCGCGTGACCGAAGGCCGCCAGCTCGACAGCGCCATCTTCGCGATTGCGAACCCACCCCGCAATGCCGAGCCGCTGCGCGATCGTGCGCACGAACTCGCGAAAGCCGACCCCCTGCACCCGGCCCGTCACCTCGACGTGCGCGCGGACCTCGGTCAATGGCGCGTGCGAAGAAGCGCAGTGAGCACGGCCGACAGCGCCGCCTCATCACTCATCCACGCTCCCGCCGGAACCTCGAGCTCGCCGTTGCGCACACGCGCCGCGATCCGCACCAGCGCGGCCGCGACCTCGTGATCGGGCGCCGGCGCCGCATCATCGCTCGGCGTCTCCATACGAGCCGGCTCCTCGAAGGCGGGTTCCACCGCAGGCGTGCTCTCCGCATACAGGCTCTCCCCGGGCTCCTCGGGAACCAGCTCGAGCCCAAGTGATGGCGTGAGGCGATTTCTCCACGGCGGCGCAATGTCGGCGAGCCGTGGAGCGGAGACTTCCGGGTCGCGAGCGGGCTCGCCCGCAGTCGCCTGATCGATCGTCGACTCGGTTTCATCGGCCTGCGGCGCGGCGTCAGCCGCCGGCGACGGCGCATCGCTCGCGGCGAAGGACGCGCTCTCCCAGAAGCTGTCGACACTCATGCGTGGCGGGGGCGCCTCCTGCTCGAACGAAAACTCCGTCGTCTCGAGCTGCAGTCCGTCGACTCGCGGATGCTTTCCGTCTCGCGCGGCAGCCTGGAGCAGGCTGTTCGCATCATCATACGCGATCACCTCGATCGAGTGCTCGTGAGGGCTCTCGGATGCTGCGGCGGTGAGCTCGATCTCTTCCGGCTCGAACATCTCGACCACCAGACGATCGTCGTCCCCCATGGATGCAGCAGCTGAAATCGCGGTCCCTTGTGCGTGCTCCGCTCGCGCATGCTCCATTGTCGCGTCTTCTTCGACGGCCGCGTCCACGAGCGAAGCGGCTCGCGGCGAGCCGGGAGGCGTGAAGAGCTGCGCCGATCGGCGGCGAGTCAGCTCGAGCGGTCCGGTGACACCCTCGCCCGAGCTCGGGCGCGGCGAAAAGAACGGCCGCGCGGCGGTGCGGCGTGGGGGCTTGGGAAGGTTATCCGAACTGTCTTCCATCGGCACTCCTGGGGCGCGGTGCAACTCGACAATCGGGCGCCAGCATACGAGGTGATAAATGAAGCTGGTCCGGCCCGGTCAGGTGGGCCAGCCGTACTTCCCTATGAGCGGGACGAATCGCGCCGCCCCGATGTCACGCCGCTCCAGCTCCTCTCCCTTCTTCGTGAAAAGGGTCAGAATCTGCTCGTCCCGATCGCCAATGGGGATCAGCAATCTTCCCCCCTCTGCGAGCTGCTCGGCCAGCGGAGCCGGGACGGCCGGAGACCCGGCGGTCACGAGAATCGCATTGTACGGCGCGTAGTCCCGCCACCCGAGTGTGCCGTCTCCCGAGAGCAGCGACACGTTCGTCGCGCCAGCCGCACGGATCGCATCGCGCGCCTGCGTCACCAGCGTTCCGACTCGTTCTATCGTGAAGACCTGGGATGCCAGATGCGAGAGAAGAACCGTCTGATAACCGGACCCGGTGCCGATCTCGAGGACCCGCTCCTTCCCCGTGAGCGCCAGCAGCTCGAGATACTTCGCGTGCGTGCTCGGCTGCGAGATGGTCTGGCCATTCCCGATCGGCAGCGCGCTGTCCTCGTAGGCTCGATGCCGCATTCCCGTCGGTACGAAGAGGTGCCGAGGCGTCTGATCGAATGCGTGGAGCACGGCGAGGTCGCGTATGCCCCGCTCCTGCAGCGCCTCGACGAGCCGGCGCCGCCCACCCGGCTGTCCGCCGCTCACGGCTCCGACCACCAGAGCTTCGCTTGATCGAGCATTCGCAAATGAGTGAGGTCCAGGGTGAGGGGCGTGACCGAGATGAAGCCATCTTCGACGGCGCGAAAGTCGGAATCCTCGGCGCCACTCCACGACGCCGACCCGCCACCGATCCAGTAGATCTCGCGCTTCCGCGGATCCTGCATTTTCATGAGCGAGTCCGAGTAGACCCGCCTGCCCAATCTCGTGAGACGCACGCCGCGAATGTCCGCCGCGGGTCGTGCGGGCATGTTCACGTTGAGCAGCGTGTCGTTCGGCAGCTCCAGTGACGTCAGATGCGCGAGCAGCGCCGCGATCGCCGGAATGTGATCGGTGAGCAGGGCGGGATCCGCCTTGAGCTCGCCCCCCGCGAACGACAGCGCGATGGCGGGCACTCCGAGAGTGACGCCCTCCATTGCGGCGGCCACGGTGCCGGAGTAGAGAACGTCTTCGCCCATGTTCTGCCCGTGATTGACTCCGCTCAACACGAAATCCGGACGCGCGGGCATGAGCGCCTCGATCGCGAGCATCACGCAATCGGTGGGCGTGCCGTCCACCTGCCATCTGTCCTCGCCACGCGGCACCGGACGGATCGGGTGATGGAGGGTGAGCGAATGGCTCGTTGCGCTCTGCTCGCGGTCCGGCGCAACCACCGTGACGTCACCGAGCGTCTGAGCGGCTTTCACCAGGCAGTCGAGCCCGTGCGCGAGTATGCCGTCATCGTTGGTGCAGAGCAGGCGCATCAGCTCACGCCTCCGGCGCGCTGCCGCCAGATCGCGCGAACGACGAGCACCGAGTCACCCCACGCACGAAAGTGGCTCGGCGCGCCGTACATCGTCGGCACGCCAACGCTCCCGATGCGATATCCGGCACGCATCGCCGCGATGAGGAATTCGGTCTCGTACTCGTAGCGATCTCCGCTTGCTCTCACATCCGCGAGCACCTCTCGACGAATCGCGCGATAGCCGGATTGCGCATCGGGCACACTCACGCCCGCGATCACGCCCATCGCCGCGCTGGCGAGCGCGTTGGTGACGCGCCGGCCCAGGGGCATCGTCCCGGGCGTGCGCGCGCGCGTGCCGATGACGATGTCGGCGTCCGCGAGCGCGGCGAGCAGGGCGGGCGCGCGCGCGGGATCGTGCTGGCCGTCGGCATCGATCGTGATCACGGCTCGGGCGCACTCCGCGTGCGCCACCTCGAAGCCCGCGCGCAGTGCTGCGCCCTTGCCCCGATTCTCACGAAAGCGCACCGCGCGGTCGCAGCACGACGCTGCGACGTCGTGCGTTCCATCACCGGATCCGTCATCCACCGCGATCAACAGCGCACCGGGCAGCGCCACACGCAGTCCCCGTACGACCTCCGCGAGGGTCGCAGCCGCATCGTACGCCGGAATGACGCAGGCAACCACGCTCACGAGCGGCCGGTCTCTCCGCCCAGGAGATTCATCACTTCGACGAGCTCCTGCTCGATCGAGGCGAGCGTGTGCACGTCGAGCGCGCGCCTCGCGTTCGGCTTGAGCTGCCCCTTCTTGCGATGCTCATCCACCTTCTGTCGCGCGCCGTCGATCGTGTACTTCTCGACGTAGAGCAGATGCTTCACCAGCACCACGAGCTCCACCTCCTTTCGCTGATAGACACGATTCCCCGAACGGTTCTTCGCGGGATTCAGAAACTTGAACTGGCTCTCCCAGTATCGGAGCACGTGCGGCTTGAGTCCCGTCAGCTCGCACACCTCCCCGATCGAGAAGAACTCCTGTACCGGCTCCGCGCTCATGTGCCGCCCTCCGCTCGAAGCTCGCGCCGCATCAGCTCACTGATCGCCGCGCGTGGTGGTTGATGCTCGAAGAGTATCCGGTAGACCGCGCTCACGATCGGCATCTCGATCCCCTCGCGCGCGGCGAGCGCGCGCGCACTGTGTGTCGTCATCACTCCCTCCGCTACGGTGTGTCGCGCGGCGAGCGCCTCGTCGAGCGACACGCCCCGCGCGATCTCGACGCCGAGCGACCGATTGCGGCTCAGCGCTCCGGTGCAGGTGAGCACGAGATCACCCATCCCCGCGAGCCCCGCGAAGGTGAGCGGGGACGCGCCCATCGTGACGCCCAGCCTCGTCATCTCGGCCAATCCACGCGTGATCAATGCTGCGCGCGCGTTGAAGCCCATCCCCAGTCCCTCCGCGATTCCCGTGGCCACGGCGATCACGTTCTTGAGCGCACCGCCGAGCTCGACTCCGATCACATCGTCGTGCGTGTAGACGCGAAACGCGTCGCCCGACAGTGCGCGCTGCACCATCCCGGCCGCGGTCGCGCTGCTCGATGCGGCGACCACGGCCGTGGGCTGCCGTGCGACCACCTCTGCCGCGAAGCTCGGCCCGGAGAGCGCCACGATCGCGTGCGACGGAAACTGCTGCACGAGCACCTCGCTCATTACCGCGAGCGTTTCGCGCTCCAGGCCCTTCGTTGCGACCACGATCGTGGCGTCGATCGCCACGGCCGGCGCAGCGTCGCGCGCGATGCCGCGCAGCACGTGCGAGGGAGTGGCGAACAGCGCGAGCTCGGCGCCCGTGCACGCGCTCGCGAGGTCTCCGTACGCCACGACCTTTTCGTGCAGTGTCGCGCCCGCCAGAAACATCGTGTTCTCGTGCTTCGCATTCACCGAGGTGACGACGTCCGGCTCGCGAGCCCAGAGCGCAACGTCGTGCCCGTTCCGCGCGAGGAGATCGGCGAGCGCGGTTCCCCACGCACCGGCACCGATGATCGCGCATCGCATCAGGCGGCCGGCCTCGCGCGGCGGAACCGATTCTCCTCGCCGCGCCGGAGCCGGGCGATGTTGGCGCGATGCGTCCAGAACACGAACACCGTGATGACCGCGCACGCGATCGCCACCGGCGAGCTCGCGCCTTTGAGGATCACGACCGCGACCGTCAGCACGACCGCGCTGCAGAGCGATCCCAACGAGACGTAGCCGGACAGGTAGACCACGAGTGCGAACACGGCGATCGAGATCAGCGACGCAATCGGAGCGAGCGCCAGGAAAACGCCACCCGCGGTAGCGACGCCCTTCCCTCCGCCCTTCCACAAGAGAAAGACCGAGCGCACGTGGCCGACGATCGCGGCGACGCCGAACGCGATCGCCCACAGCTCCGCGTGCGCCGGCGCGAATCGGGGTGGAAGCAGGAGCACGGGGGCCGCGCCCTTTGCCATGTCGAGCACCATCACCAGGCTCGCGATCTTCCATCCCATCACGCGAAAGACGTTGGTCGCGCCAAGGTTGCCCGAGCCGTGCTCGCGCAGATCGATTCCCTTGAACAGCTTCCCTGCGAGATACGCGAACGGAATCGAGCCGGCGAGATACGCGATCACCAATCCCGCGAGTGGCCGCATCTACGCCGCGCGGCTCCGCAACAGGATGCGCAGCGGGCTCCCACTGAAGCCCCAGGCTTCACGAAATCCGTTGTGCAGGTAGCGCACGTAGTGCTCGGGCACGAGATCGGGATGATTGCCGAACACCGCGATCGTGGGCGGCTCGACCTCCACCTGCGTGGCGTAGAGCAGCTTCACTTCCCGCCCCGCTGCCTGCGGCGGCTGCAGCCGCGCGGTGAGCTCGCCCAGCGTGGTATTCACCTGCGCCGTCGAGATGCGCTTCTTCCGCTCGGCATCGACCTGGAGCACGAGCTCCAACACCTTCGACACGCGCTGGCCCGTGAGCGCCGAGGTGAAGACGAATGGCACGAATTTGAGGAACGGCGCCTTCTCGCCCGCCTCCTTCTGAAATTTCGCCGCCGACTTGTCCGTCTTCTCTTCCTTGATGTCCCACTTGTTCACCACGACGATCAATCCGCAACCCTGATCCCACGCGAGCGTCGCGATCTTGAGATCCTGATTCTCGAGCCCGACCCCCGCGTCGAGCATCAGCACGCAGATCTGCGCCCGCTCGATCGCGCGGCGCGTGCGCAGCGACGAGTAGAACTCGATGCCGTCGTCGATCTTCGACTGGCGCCTGAGCCCCGCCGTGTCCACGAACGTCAGCGTCTGGCCGTGATACTGCATCGGCGTGTCGATCGCGTCGCGCGTCGTCCCCGCCTCCGCCGCGACGACGAGGCGCTCCTCGCCGAGCAGCCGGTTCACGAGCGAGGACTTGCCGACGTTCGGCCGCCCGATCACTGCGACGCGCAGCGAGTCGTCGTCCTCCACCGTGCTCTCGGGAAAGCGCGACACGACCTCATCGAGCAGATCGCCGGAGTTCTTGCCGTTGATCGCCGACACGGGGATCGGATCGCCCGCGCCGAGATTGTAGAACTCGTAGAAATCCGTGGAGCGCGGATCATCGACCTTGTTCGCGACGAGCAGCCACGGCTTGCGCGAATCGCGCAGCAGCTCCACAACACGCTGGTCCTGTGGATGCAGCCCGGTCTTCGCGTCCACCACCAGCAGCATGAGATCAGCCTCGGCGATCGCCTGCATCACCTGCTTCTGAATCTCCACATCCATCGGAAGCGACTTGTCGTCCGTGAGCCCGCCGGTGTCGACGAGCCAGAACGCGCGACCGCCCCACTCCGCACGGGCGAAGTGCCGGTCACGCGTGGTGCCGGCTTCCTCGCTCACGATCGCCGAGTCGCTGCCCGCGAGCCGGTTGAAGAGCTGCGACTTGCCGACGTTGGGACGACCGACGATGGCGACGACCGGAATGTTCCCTGATTCGTTCACGCGGCACCCGCGGTGTGGAGCGGAGACGCGGTGCCGCTCAGGTCTTCGTTCGACAGCACATCGAGGAAATCGTACGACGGCACCAGCGGAATGGAGATCTCCTGGCGCAGCGCAGCGAAGGAGAGATCATCGAGAAAGAGGCCGTCATCGTTGATCGTCTCCGCGGGGATCAAGGCGAGAGCGAGATCGGTGCGGCCCTCGAGCACGCGTCGCAGATCGGCGCCGACGAGCAATCCAGCGGCCGTGGTGGTTGGCCCGAAGAGCGAGTTCTCGGCGACGATCTGCTCGAAGTGCGCGCCAGTGGCCGCTTCGAGCTGCACGAGGAGCTCGGACATGAGACGCCCGCCCATGGCCGTTCCAGTCACGACCCCGATGCGCCGGCCATCGTGCCGCGGAAGCGCATCCGCGCCTTCGGCGATACGCCGGCGCAAGTACGCGACGGCTCCGACGCCGTTCTCGATTTGCACGAAGTCACCGTAGTGCGACGCGGCGGGCAGCTCACGTCTTGCGAGCATGTACAGCTCATCGGAGCCGAACACCCAGCGGTCGCCGCGCTCGCGCAAGGCGCGCGCTTCCCAGTGCTCCACGTGCGCGAGAAGCTCGTTCGCCCGCGCCACGTTCATCGACTCGCCCGTGTACAGATGCGAGAACTGCGTGAGCCCGACGGGCACGATCGCCGTGGAGAGCACCGCATCGCCAAGCGACCAGAGATCGGTCATCGACTGCTCGAGCACGTCGCCATCGTTCAGCCCGGGCACGATCACCATCTGACAGTGGAATTGGATGCCGCCCTCGGCCAGACGCGTGAGCTGCCGCATGATGTCGGGCACCTTCGGGTTGTTCAGCAGGATCTTTCGCGCCTCGAAGGGCGTCGCATGCACGGAGATGTAGAGCGGCGACAGCCGGTACTCGAGAATGCGCGCGATGTCCTTGTCCTTGACGTTGGAGAGCGTCGCGAAGTTGCCGTACGCGAAGGAGAGACGGTAATCGTCGTCGCGAACGTAGAGTGGCGCGCGCAGCCCCTTGGGCAGCCCTTCGATGAAACAGAACTCGCATTTGTTCGCGCATCGGCGCACGCGCGGAGGCTCGAGCACGATGCCCATCGCCATCCCCTCGGGCCGCTCGATCTCGAATACGACGTCCTCGCCCCCGGGCGTGGACACTTCGAGCACGAGCTCGTCATCCGCGGTGAGAAATTCCCAGTCGAGAAAATCGTCGAGCTTGCGGCCGTTCACCGATTGCAGCACGGTGCCGGGCTCGATGCCGAGCTCCGACGCAACCGTATCCGGAAGAACCCGAGCGACCTTGATCATCGCGCGCGCAGGGATGGATGCACAAAAAGCCACCGCTGATCGCGGCGCGCGGAGCGAAGCTCGGAACGCCGTACGCGGCTGGCTTTGAACATGATGTAACCTAGGAGATCAAGAGCCCGAACACAAGGCAGAACATGAACTTCGCACGCTCACAGCGTGCCTGGACGCACCCCGGGGCGACCCCGCGAAAAAAGCCCGCCGCGAGGTGCGCAGCGGGCTTCCGTTCAATGCGGGGTCAGTATTGACTAGGGAATCGGCTCGTACTTGTAGGCCACGATGCCGGCACCTTCGCCAGTGACGGAGAACGGCTTCTTCTCCTTTGGTGCAAGCGAGAAGTCGGTGGTCGCCGTAGTCACGGGAGCGCCGGCCTGGTTGAGGAAGGTGACCTTGAGCGTTCCCTTCTGCGGCGCATCGGAGAGATTTTCGACCGTCCCCGACAGCACCGGCTTCGCGGAGCCCATCGCGAACGCATCGAAGGTGACCTTCACCTTCACCTTCTCGCTCGCGGCGAACGCGGTATTGAGCGAATCGTTGTAGGCCCGCACGACCTTCGGATCCTTCGTCGCCTTGGACTTTCCCTGATAGGCGAGCGCCAGCAGCTGGTACTCGTCGGGGTTGTTCGGATCGATCTGCGTGAGCTTCTTCGCCGCCGCCAGCATCCGATCGAAGTCCCCCGCCTTCCAGTACACGTTCGCGGCGTTGTAGAGGCCGGGACGGAGCCATCCGTTCTTGGCCTGCGCCGCATCCATCAGCTTCACGGCCGGCCCGAACTGATTCGCGGTGAACGCCTGCGTGCCGGCATCGTAGAGCTGCGCAGACGTGTAGTTCGCCGGAGTGGCCAGCATGTCATCCCACAGCTTGCCCACGCTCTGCGCGTCTCCTGAGGAGCTCAGCGACGCGGCGAGCCCCGTCTGCGCGTCGGGCGCATTCGCACTCTTCGGGAAGTCCGCGAGGAACTTCCGATAGAGATCCGCCGCCTTGAGCATTCCAGCCTTCTTCTGATCGCCCGTCATCGACTGCGCCGACAACCGCGTCATCTGCGCCGCTCCGAGCTCGAGCGCCGCCTTGAGATTGCTGTCGGCACCGGCCGCCGCGGGCATCGCGGCCGCTCCGCGGCTGAACAGGTCCGCCGCCGTGGTCACATCCTTCTTGTTCTGCGCGACCATGCCCTGGAAGTACAGGCTGAGCGGAGACTTGTTGTCGATCACCTTGAGACGATCGATCACCGCTTCCGCCTGGGCCGCGCTGTCCGCATTGAGCAGCGCCGACGCGCGGATGGCGAGTGGCCGCATCGCTTCCATGCGGAAGCTCGCGACGTCCACCGCACAATCCGGATTCGACCTCTCGACCGATGAGAAAAGCGTGTCCGCCGCCGCGAGTGGATCGATCGTCTGATCCTTTCCATCCGTATAGCCCAGCGTTCCCTTGTGCACGGTGGTGGATTCGGGGAACTGCTGCGCCCAACGCACGAGCGCCTGTCCGAGCACGTAATCGTGGCCCGCCTGGTTGTCCTTGTACTTCGACGGATTCTGCGTCAGCGCCGCAGTGGCGGTCTTCAGGCGCTTCTGCTGATCCTCCGGACGCCCGCCGAGCTGCGCCACGGTGATCGCATTGAGCGCGGACTTCACCTCATCCGGCTTGTCCGTCTTGATCGAGCAGGCGCTCGCGTCCGCGCCCGCTTGCTTGTTCTGCTTTTGCGCGAGCAGAGGGAACGCGACGATAGCCGAAGCGACACAGGCGTGCACCGTGAAAGTGTTCCAGCGGATCATGTACTCGTCTCCTCAGTGGTTGCTCGCCGGCGTGATCGTTTCCGCAGACGAAAGTACACTCGGTGTCCCGAGCCGTTCCGATATCACGAGCGCTTCCGCGGAGACGTCGCGCAGCGAACGACCGAGGCGCGTCGCCAGGCGACGCACGTCGTCGAACTCCGGCTTCGTTCGAGTCCCACCTCCGGGAAGCGTGACGCGCTTCATTCGAATCGCCTCGCCCTGCACGAGCACCGTCCACTCCTCACGAGGTAATGCGTGCCGCTCGACACTTGCACGGCGAATGCCAATCGAGCTGCTGTGTGCAAACAATGCGTGCTCCAGGCGCTCGGCCGCCGCCGGAGCGCACAACAGCTCGATGCGCGTGCCCGGCCGTCCCTTCTTCATCTGTGTGGCCAGCATCACAACATCCAGTGCACCTTCCTCACGAAGGACCTCGGCCAGTGCGCTCAACGCCTCGCCATCCATGTCGTCCACATCGGTCGCGAGCTGCACGAGCGATTCGACCGTCACACCCGCGAGCAGCGCCGGCTCGGCGAGCGTGATCCGCAGCGCGTTGGCGCGATTCGCGAACTCCTTTGTTCCAGCACCGTAGCCGCTTCGAAGCGGCGTGTACGACGCCGGCGCCGGTCCGCTCGAGAGCGCGCGCACCAGCGCGGCTCCCGTTGGCGTGACGAGCTCGCCCGCGCCCTCGGGACCCGGGCGAATGACGTGCCCCTCCAGAAGCTTCAACGTTGCCGGCGCAGGCACCGGCAGAACTCCGTGTGCAGCCTTCACGGTGCCGTCGCCCACCACGATCGCGCCGCAATACACCCGATCCACGCCGAGCAATGTCAGTCCCCATACGGAGCCGACGACGTCGAGAATCGCGTCCACCGCTCCCACCTCGTGCAGATGCACCTTCTCCGGGCCGACACCGTGGATCTCTCCCTCCGCCTCCGCAATCGAGGTGAACGCCGCATCCGCGCGCTCGCGCACGGCATCCGGCACCCCGGCGGCGGCCACCATCTCGCGAATCTTCTTGATGTGGCGGCCGTGCGGCTGCGGGGGAATGTCGAAGTCCACCTTCGTGCACGCGATTCCCGCTCGCAGCACACGCTGGATACGCACTTCCACTCCGTCGAGCGCGAGCCGTGCGGGCAGTGCGCGCAGCCACTCGGGGTCGAGCCCGACCTCGAGGAGCGCACCAAGCATCATGTCTCCGGCAATGCCGGAGAACGGATCGATGATCGCGATCGGTGACATACAAAGAAAGCTACTCGCCGTCGGTGAGCGACGGCTAGCCTCACCCTTTTCCTGGCGCGGCGGGCGATTCGGTCTGCGGGGCGAGAGCCGCGAGCAGGCGCTGCGCGCTCGCCATGCTGAAGCCCGGGAGCTGAGCGATCGCCTCGACGCCTGCGTCGCGAACACCCTGCACACTGCCGAACGCGTTGAGCAGCGCGCGTCGTTTTTCGGGGCCGACTCCCTTGATCTTCAGCAGCTCGGAGGTGACGGTTCGCATCGAGCGGCGTTTGCGATTGTACGTGATCGCGAACCGGTGCGCCTCGTCGCGCATGCGCTGCAACATGCGGAGCGCGGGCGATCGTTTCGACAGGCGGAGGGATTCGCTGCGCCCTGGAACGAAGATCTCCTCCTCGCGCTTGGCGAGCGAGATCGTGGGGAGGCGCGAGAGATTCACCGCCTCGAGTGCTTCCCGCACTGAGCTCAGCTGCCCCTTCCCTCCGTCCACGACCACCAGGTCCGGCAGCGGCTTCTGCTCGTCGAGCCGCCGCGTGAAATACCGCGTGACCACCTCGCGCATCGACGCGAAATCATCCGTACCCTCCACCGTCTTGATCTTGAACTTGCGATACTCCGCTCGTTTCGGGCGGCCGTTCTCGAACCACACGCACGAGGCCACGGTGTCCGTGCCCTGCGTCGTCGAGATGTCGAAACAGATCATCGCGCGCGGAACGGTCTGCAGTCCGAGCTCGCGCTGCAGCTCGTACACGGGATCGACCGCGCGCTCGTCGGCCTCGAAGCTCGCCGTCTTCTGCTCCTCCAGCAGATGCCGCGCGTTCTGGTCCGCGAGCTCGATCAGCTGCCGCCGCGGCCCACGCTGCGGCATCCAGATCGTGGTGCGCGGAAGCGTCTCCTCGATCAGCTCGCGGTCGCAGATCTCGAATGGAATCAGCAGCTCGCGCGCATGCTCCGGGAGCGGGATGTACGTGCGCGCGATGTACGCGGCGAGCACCGCGTCATCCTCCTCGTGCTCGATGTTCTCGACGAACTGGTGCTCGCGCGCGAGCAGCTTCCCTCCCCTGATCCGCAGCATCGCCACCACCGCATCCTCGCCGTCGCGCGCATAGCCGAGGACATCGCGGTCGCCGCCCTCGAGCTCGACGACGACCGTCGGCTCCTCCAGTCGCTGCAGATGCAGCAGCGCGTCGCGCAACTCGCCCGCGCGCTCGAAATCCATGTTCTGCGCCGCGTCGTCCATGCGCTGGCGCACGCGCCGAGTCACCTCCGCCGTGCGTCCCTCGAGGTAGAGCACCACCTCATCGATCATCTCCCGGTATTCCAGCTGCGACTGCAGGAGAATGCACGGTGCCTTGCACCGGCCGATGTGGTAGTCGAGACACGCGCGTTCTGGCATCTCCTTCGGCATGTCGTAGTTGCACGAGCGAACCGTGAAGATCCGCTTGACCACGTTGAGCGCGCGTCGCATCGCGCCCACATCCGTGTACGGTCCGAAGTACCGGCCGCCGTCGTCGATCAGCCGTCGCGTGACGTAGACTCGCGGGAACGGCTCGTTGATCGTGACCTTGATGTACGGATACGACTTGTCGTCGCGAAGCGCGATGTTGAAGCGTGGCCGATATTCCTTGATGAGATTGGCCTCGAGCACGAGCGCGTGCGCTTCCGTGGGCAGCACGATCGTCTCCACGTCCGAGATCTGCCGCACGAGCACGCGCGTTTTCGCGTTCGCGAGCGGATCCGCTCCGAAGTAGCTCCGGACCCGCGAGCGCAGCCGCTTCGCCTTCCCGACGTACAACACCTGCCCCGTCGCGTCCTTGAACAGGTACACGCCCGGAGATTCGGGGAGATGCGGAAGCTTGAGCGCGATCTGCTCTGCGGGCTCGATGGACACGGTGTAAATATAACGGATTACTGTATTTGCACGTTCCTATCTCGTGCAGCGTCTCAGGCGCGGGTACGGCGCATCACCCGTCCGAGAACGGTGCGCACCTCGGGCACGCCAAGGCCGGCGGTCACCGCAAAATACACCGCTCCGTAAGGAACGAGCGTGAGCACCGCGAGCACGATCGAGGCGCGCGGCCCGACCAGGATGCGCACGCCCCACGCTGCAGCCGCCGCCACCGCGGCTGCGAGCCATAATCGGGACACGAGCGACGCGCTCAGTCCCGTCCGCCCGATCCGCGCGTTGAGCGTGCGCCGCAGAAGCGTGAACTCCGCCCACGCCGAGATGCCCGCGGAAGCGGTGAGCCCGCCGGCGCCCCAGCGCACGTCGATGCCGAGCAGCCGTGGGAGCGGTATCGCGAAGAGGAATCCGAGCACGCCCGTGAGAAGCACGCGCACCACGGCGTAGCGGAGCGGCGTTCTGGTGTCGCGCAGAGCGTAGTACGTCGACGAGTAGAGCCTGCCGAGCGTCGAGGCGAGCAGCCCCACGGCCGAGCCCGCGAGAATGCTCCACACGTACACGGAATCCTCGTGCGTGAAGCGCCCGGACTGAAACAGCGCCGCCGCCAGCACGTCGCCGAGCGCGAGGAACGCCATCGCGCTCGGCACCACCAGGAACGCAATTCGCCTGAGCCCCGCGTCGAGCCGTGCGCGCAGATATTCCGCCACCTCCGCCGTTCCGCCCGTTGCACTCGACATCGCCGGCAGCTCGGCCGCCGACACGCTCATGCCGAAGAGACTGACCGGCAGCATGTACAGCGCCTGCGCATTCGTGAGCGCGGCCAGCGCACCCATGCCCAGCAAGCTCGCGATCGCCGAGTCGATGTAGCCGCTGATCTGGACGACGCCTCGTCCCACGAACACGGGACCGAAGTTCGTGATCACCGTGCGCACGTTCGCCGATGCGGTTTCGAGCACCGGGCGGAAATGTTCGAGCAGCGTGAACACCATCGGCAGCTGCACGACCAGCTGCGCCGCGCTCCCGATCACGCTCGCCCACGCAGCGATCACCGCGAGATCGAATTCGCCCACGCGCGGCCCCTTCCAGAGCAGCGCTGCGATGATCGCCACGTTCCAGACGATCGGCGCGGAATACGAGAGCAGAAAGCGGCGATGACTGTTGAGCACACCGAGGCACCACGCCGAGAGCACGAGCAGCCCTGCGCCCGGAAAGAGCACGCGCACGAGGGTGATCGTGAGCTCGCGCTTGGCACCCGAAAACCCGGGCGCGATGAGCCAAATGAGCCACGGTGTGACGAGAATTCCGACCACCACGAGCAGAGACGTCGCAACCGCGAGGAGCGCGGCGACGGCACCCGCGACGTGCGTCGCCGCGCTGTCGTCGCCGTCCGCGCGCAACCGCGCGTACACCGGAATGAACGACGCCGAGAGGACGCCCTCGCCGAAGAGATTCTGCAGGAAGTTCGGGATGCGAAAGGCGGCGTTGAACGCGTCGGCCGCATCGCCCAGACCGAGATAGCGCGCGAGAAAGTGCTGTCGCACGAGCCCCGCGATCCGGCTGAGCAGAATTCCCGTGGCGACGAGCGTCGCCGCGCGCCCCGAGCGCTCGCGCGGCGCCGATGCGCCCATGCTGCCGGGCGCGCTCGCGCTAACGGGCCGCGCCGACCCGCTCATCGGACGTATCGCGTGGCTGTCCCGAGAGAACGTGCTCCGCGTGCTCCGACGCTCGCGAGCGCATCTGCGCGAGCAGGGGCGCGCCATGGCGCGCGAGCATCGGAATGAAATTCAGCACGCGCTCCTGCGGCTTGCCGAGCGGAAAGAGCGACGTGCGCGCGATCGCAATGTCGCGCATGGTCGACTCCTCACGGCGCTTGGCGGCGGCGACCACTCTTCGCTCCAGCCGCTCGATGCGGTGCGCGATGTTGTGCCGCGCGCCGTCGAGCACCGCGTCGGGGACGAGCGGCGACCCCGCATCGGACGCGAGCGCCGCGCGAAGCGCATCGTTGAGCGCATCGGCCCCGCTTGCGTAGCGCGCCAGCGCCTCGCGCACGCCCGCAGGCATTTGCGCGCGCACGAGCCGCGACTCCGCCGCGTGCGGGTCCCGAAGCTCCTCGGGGGCCAGCGCGTAGCGCGCGAGAAGGCGTTGCACGTGCGGCTCGATCACCATCCCGGACCAGCGCGGCACGACGAGCGGAACGTCGGCGCCGAGCACCTGCGCGATCGCGGTCGCCTGCGCGAAGTACGCCACCTCTCCCGGCCCGCCGACGTACGCGATCGTCGGCAGAATCGCGCGCTCCGCCACCGGACGCAACACGACATTCGCCTCGAGCTCCACGTCATCGTCGATTCGTGATGCGTCCGCGATCGGGATGCGCGAGCGTGTGCGATCGCTGTAGCGGAATACGGTGGACAACCCCCGAACGTGGGCGACCGGCGGATCGAAGCCGCGATCGCGGAGCTCCTGCTCTCGCGCGCGCAACGCCGCGTCGATCTCGCCCGCGCGCTCGAGCCCGCGGCGCAGAAACGCGTGCGAGGCGCTGCGCACCGCGGCATGTCCGGCGTCGAGCACGGCGATCCCGAGCGGCTCGAGGATCGAGCGAAGCAGACGTACGTAGGCGAGGCCGATGGTCTGCCCGGGCCCGTACGCGTCGCGGACCGCCTCCAGGGCGCTGTGCGCGACGGCCGATCCGCTCGCCTGCTCGAGCGAGCGAAGGAGCGCGGACACGTCACCCAAGGGCGTGTCGCGCATCGTGAGATCGGGTGTTTCGGGCGGCGGCTGTTGCAGTCGGGTGAGGGTGCCGTTCAGTATGACATAACTGGCGCTCGACTCGGCGAAATCCGCGTCGTACGTCGCCGCCCAGAACACCGGCGCCACGGGGATGCCCGTCGCACGCTCGAGCGCATCGGCGAGCGTCAGCGCCGTCAACGCCTTGCTCCACGTGTACACCGGACCGCCGAAGAGCCCCGGCTGCTGTCCCGTGGTGACGACCACGCCCTTCCCGCTCGCGCTCCGGGCCAATCGATCCGCAGCTGCGCCGCTGGCCTCGAGCGCCGGCGCAAGCTCTGTCGCCCAGTCGCGTACGCTCACATCCGAGGCCGTGGCGCGCGCGCGGGCCCGCCACTGCTCGGCGCCCTGCGGCGCGTGCGCGCACCACGCGGGCGGGACGGCGCCTCGAAGCGCGGCACGCGTGAGCGGCGGACCGCCGAACGGAATGGTGACGACAAGTGGCTCGGTCACGCGCGCACCGTGATCCTCTGCATGATCGGGTTGGTGACGCTCACTTGTGATACGGCTCCCCGCGTACGATCGTGCCCGCGCGATAGAGCTGCTCCGCGAGCAGGAGTCGCGCGAGCTCGTGCGGAAAGGTGAAGCGCGAGAACGACAGCCGCTGTGATGCGGCGTCGCGCACGGCCGGCGAGAGACCGTAGGCGCCTCCGATCACGAATGCAACATCGCGAAGCGCGCGCTCGCGCTCCGCATGCATCCACGCCGCGAGCTCCGGGGACGTGCGCAGCTCCCCGCTCGCATCGCATGCCACGATCATCGCGTTCGCGCCGGCCGCAGCGAGCAGGCGCTCCCCTTCCCGCTCGCGCACCTGGTCCGCGGTTGCCGCGCGTGCGGGCTCCTCGCGCACCTCGCGAATCTCCAGAGGCCAGTACCGGGCCGCGCGCGTTTCGTAGTCCTCGATCGCCGCGGCAATGTTCTGCGCGCGCGGCTTTCCCACCGCGACGACCCGGAACTTCACCCGCCCACGTCACGCATAGATCCCACGCAGCCTGTGCACCGTCGCCACGCGGGAGATCGACAGCATGTATGCCGCCGTGCGCATGTTCACCTTGTGCCGCTTCGAGAGCTCCAGGACCGCCTCGAAGCTTCGCTCCATGATCTGCCCGAGCCGCTGGTTCACCACATCTTCGGTCCAGAAGTAGCCGCCGCGATCCTGCACCCATTCGAAGTACGAGACGGTCACGCCGCCCGCGTTCGCGAGGATGTCGGGAATCACGAAGATGCCCTTCTCCTCGAGGATCGCGTCCGCCGGCGCCGTGGTCGGACCGTTCGCGCCCTCGCAGATGATGCGTGCGCGAATGTTCGGCGCGTTCTTGCGCGTGATCACGTTCTCGAGCGCCGCCGGCACGAGCACGTCCACGTCGAGCGTGAGCAGCTCGTCGTTGGTGAGACGGTCGCCGCCGTCGAAACCGTCGAGCGACTTGTGCTTCTTCACGTGCGCGATCGCCGCATCGACATCGATTCCCTTGGCATCGTACACGGCACCCGCGCGATCGCCGATCGCGACGATGCGACACCCTTCGTCCTTCAGCAGCTTCGCGGCAACGGAGCCGACGTTTCCGAATCCTTGCACCGCGACCGTTGCGCCGTTCACCGGCATTCCGCGGTGCGCGAGTGCCGCGCGCGTCACCATCATGCAGCCGCGCCCCGTCGCCTCGCGCCGACCGAGCGAACCGCCCATCTCGATGGGCTTGCCGGTGACCACGGCCGTGACGGTGTGCCGTGCGTGCATCGAGTACGTGTCCATCACCCACGCCATCACGCGCTCGTTGGTGTTCACGTCGGGCGCGGGCACGTCGGAATCGGGGCCGAGGATGTTGATGATCCCCGCGGTGTAGCGGCGGGTGAGCCGCTCGAGCTCGCCCACGCTCAGCTTGAGGGGATCACAGATCACGCCGCCCTTCGAGCCGCCGAAGGGAATGTCGACCACCGCGCACTTCCACGTCATCCACGCCGCGAGCGCTTTCACCTCGTCGATCGTGACGTTGAGATCGAATCGGATGCCGCCCTTCGCCGGCCCGCGCGACGTGTTGTGCAGCACGCGGTATCCGGTGAACACCTCGATCTCGCCGTTGTCCATGAGCACGGGAATGGAGACGATGATCTGCTTCTCCGGACTTCGCAGGATCTTGTACAAACCGGGCTCGAGGTCCAGCAGCTCGGCAGCCCGGTCGAAACGCGACATCATGTCCTCGAAGGGGTTGTCCTCATTGAGGAACGTGTCCTTGTCGGGACCGATCATCTTTTGCGTGGAAAGTCGGAAGTCGGCGGTCATAGACGATTGAGTACCGTGGACCCGGACAGGGTCAGAGTTGGCGTAGACGTGCCTGGTTCACGAGCTCGAGCATCGCTTCGATCGCGCTCCCGTTCTCGTCGACGATTACGGCTTGGGAAACATAGCCAATGGGCACCGCTTCGCGAGGCCAGAGCGGCGACAGCTTGACCGCATCCTTGAGCGTACAGATGGGAACCTCGTCGCCTTCGAGCGACCCCGCGAGCGACCGCGCATCCGACTCCGTGAAGGGATGGTGATCGGAATAGGCGCGCAGCCGCACCGTGGCACCCGCGAGCGCGAGCTGCGCTCCGAACGCCGAGGCGTTGCCGACGCCGGCGATCGCGAGCACTCGCTGCCCTCGCAGCGATGCGAGTGGTGCGGGCGCGCGGGCTCCAACGTGCACGGAGTCGAGCGCGAGCTGCACGACGGCCAGCGGCACCTCGGGCGCCGTGCGCGATGCGCGCGCGGCGACGGCGCGCGCGTGCTCGAGCGACGCGGCCTTTCTCGTCACGATCACGAGCGTCGCGCGGCGCAGCGCCGTCATTCGCTCCCGGTACGGACCGCTCGGCAGCAGATGCCTCCCCGCATCGACCACGTCCGCGCTGATGAGCGCGATGTCGGCCACGCGTTTCAGTGCGCGGTGCTGGAACGCGTCGTCGAGC
>JAICLZ010000060.1 GCA_025929535.1 Gemmatimonadaceae bacterium | reverse complement strand
TGGCTCGTGGGCGCCGCGAGCACGCTGCTCATTGCGGCTTCGCTATTCCTCAGGCGTGGGCACCGGGCCGCGTGGAGAGTGACGGTTGCTGGAGCGATCGGGCTCGCGCTCTCCTTCTCGCTCACCGGCCACGCGGCATCCGCACCCAAGCCGATGCTGTTCGTGATGCTCGACTGCATCCACGTGATGGCCGCGGGCGGTTGGCTCGGGACGCTGCTCGTGGTGACCACCATTGGGCTGCACTCGGTGCATGAGCTGCCCGTGGAGCAACGCGGTCGCGCGGCCTCTGAGCTCATCAACACCTTTTCGACTTTGGCGCTCGTCTGCGCGTCGACGCTCGTCGCCACCGGTTTCGTGGCGGCGTGGTCGCATCTGCCCACAGTGTCCGCGCTCTGGCAAACGCACTATGGCCAGGCGCTCTTCCGCAAGCTCGTGGTGATCGCGCTGATGGCGCTGGTGGGCGCGTTCAACTGGCGCGTGATCAAGCCGCGCCTCGCGAATGCGGACACGATCCCGCTGCTCAGGAAGAGCGCCGCCGTCGAGCTCACCTTCGGCCTCGCCGTGGTGATTCTCACCGCCATTCTCGTGGGCACATCGCCGCCCGATTCCGATGACGCGATGCCGGCGATGTCCATGCACGCCGCGTCGATTTCTTCGCTCACCTCTCCCTCTTTTCCGATCCGAGATGACCACCCTTGCCAGCACGACTCCACTCGCGGTCGGCGATCGCGCTCCGGACTTCACCGCGGATTCCACGAGCGGACAGTCCGTGACGCTGTCGTCCTTTCAGCAACGCAAGCGCGTGCTGCTCGCGTTCTTTCCTCTCGCGTTCACATCGACGTGCACCGCGGAGCTGTGCGACTTCTCCGCCGACTTCGATCAGTTCGCGGGCAAGGATGTGGAGGTGATGCCGATCAGCGTCGACTCGGTGCCCACGCTCAAGGAATTCAAGGCGAAGCACCACATGCGCGTCGATCTCGTGAGCGACTTCAAGCGCGACATTTCGCGCGCGTACGGGGTGCTGCTCGCGGACAGATTTTTCTCGGCGAGGGCGTATTTTCTGGTGGGGCTCGATGGCAGGGTCGAGTGGGCGCACATCGAAGCGAATCCGGGGGACAAGAGGAGTAATGCGGAGATTTTGGAGCGGATCGGGGCGGGGCGGGGTTGAGTGGCGGTGGAGAGCGACATGAGGTGCACGCAGGGTTCGGTTGGATCAGCATCCGTGGCAAGTGTGCGCGACTGGTCATGAATGCGCTGAAAGGTGCCACAATGCTCGGCTAACCCTGCAAATCAAGGCTCAGCAGGCGGACGCAACAGCGTTGATAAATGACGACTTGCGCTGAAATTCCGGTCTTCTATCTTGGCTCACTCGGTGCTGGAGTCGGATGAGATGACAGTCGCATCGGCTTACCGGTGCACGTCGCGAATCGTCGTGCATCTGCACTCCGCTCGTACCAGGTACGTGTCAAGCTCGAGATGGAGGATGAGATGACCGGAATTCGAACTGGAGAAGTCGACACGTTCGCGTACGCCGCACCTCCGGTCGCGCGTGCACGCGCCGCCGTGTCGCCTCGTGCGCGCTTGCGGCGCGGATTCGCAATGCTCGTCTACAGCACGGGCTATCCGATGCTGGCGTTAGCGCTTTGGATAGGTGCCCGCGATGGCAACTGGGTGCGCGCCAGCGTGCTCGTCGCGCTCGGCGTCATCATGAGTTTCATCGGTTGGGCGCTGCTCAGCATTTACCGCGAAGGGCCTGCAGGCGGAGCATCGCCCAGATACAAACGCGGAGAGGCGGTGACGAGCGTCTTCCTGGTGCTCTACAACAGAGCCGGTGCCCTCGTCGTGATAATCGGCTCGTACGCCGTCGCGGCGGCCTCCAACGGCTGGCCAATGCCGCGGTCGTTCATGGGTTGGTTCTTCCTCGTTTCCATTCCGCTCTTCGTATCACTGGCGCTACCAATCGAAAGTGAGAGGCGTCGGAAAGATCCGGACCTGTTCGTCTAACGAATTCTGCCTGAGACGTTCAGGACCGCGTGCGCCGCATTGATTCGTTCGTCCGACTCACGGGCGAACACGTTTAGCCTTGGCAAGCAACTGCGCGAGCTCGTCGTTCGGAAGCGAGTGCCAGTTCTTGGGGAATTCCGCGAGCTGGCGGGTTTCTTCGTCGCGGTTGAACACCAGCATCACTTCGGATTTGGGAAGCGCGAGCGAAGTGCCCCATACGGCACCGCGGCTGAAGTCCTGCTGGAAAACATCCCAGACGAAACCCGACATATCGACCACTCGTCTACGCGCTGCGTACTCCGTTGGAGGTGGCTCGGGCGGCGGAACCGTGATCGTTGCTCCGGTACCTGAAGTGCTCACCTCTCCAGTGCTCACGGTAAACGTCGAGCCCAGTTTCGCTGCGTTCGCTTCCGATAACACGACCTCACTCATGCCCGGCGCAACAGTGACGGGCACGTTCCATCGGTACGACTTGCCCGCTGTATTCACCATGTCCAGGGTAAGCAGCTGATACTTTCCCCTCGGCACGTAGGCGCTCGTCGCTCCTGCGCCGTCCGTCTCGAGGCGCACGGTATCGCCAGCGGCGGACACGAGCAAAACGTGGACGCCCTGGATCGGCATCGGCGGCGCGACCGCATCACCCACATCCACGTACACCTTGGTGAACACCGTCTTGTCGAGCGATACGTTGCCCGCTCGCTGTGCCTGTGCGTGGAGCACGGAAGTGCCAGCGAAAGTCATCAGGGGTACTGCTGCGATCAACCTAAGTGGAATCATGGAAACAGGCCGGCTGGTAAAGTGCGATTCGGGTCGAGCAAGGAAGCGCGCGCACCCGTCACCTCTGTGCAAGAGGCGAAAGTAGTCCCCATGGCCGCAACTGGCAACGTGCGTGCGCGTCTGAAAGGCCTCGTGGCGCTCTCAACGCGGACAGTGCGGCCTGCGTGCCACATGCTTTGGGGCGTCGATCCAGCGCATTTGGTGCGCGTTGCCGCACCGCGGTGTGTTCTGCGTTGGCTATACGCTGCTGCCACTTGCAATCAGGCCGGGCGCAATGCAAGGCCGACAGAGTAGCCACGATCATGGTCACGCTTGGTGCGACCATGGGCATTCTCAAATGGGGCTCGCTCAGTTGTGCCTACACCAGCGATGAACGTTTCGATCACATACCGGTCGATGGTTGCGATGGGTAGGGGCCTTCGTTCGCCGCGCTCTACAATAGAGAGGCGGGATGTTCGGATCCTTCCTCCATCGTACGTCACGCCCGGCAGCGCGTCAGAGATGGCTGCCAACGCGCAAGCACGCTGGATAGTGCGCATCTACCGCCATTCTCGTATTGGCGTCCTCGATCTTTCCCGTCTGTTCAACCCGCGGCCGATAGCATCGGATAGTCGCGCGCGCGACGGAACTATCTTCTCGAGACTTCAACACGGCGCACGGTCTGCATATGAACCGTGGCAAGCGGGTTGAGGCGGGAGTTGTGCGCCTGAATTCCCCTGCAGCTGCATCGTGCGCGCATCGATTCCCAAAAGTGTGGATCGGCCGCCGCAGTGCGAGGGAGCCGAGACTTGCTGTAACATAAAAGAGCAGCCGCAGTTCATCGAAAAATGTGAGGCGTATGTTGTATCACGAGGGAGTCTTGCCCCATCTGTCGTGATTCATATCTTGCATCCTTCGATCCGGGGTGGTTGTTCAGGACGATTAGGAATACAGTCGCAACGCGGGTGATGCGCGATCGTTCCGCGTGCTGATAGTCGCAGCTTCCTGCAAGATCTCTCACGTTTTCACGTGCGGTTGTATTCTACGCATCCTCCCCATATGCCGGGTGCTCGGAGGCAAATGATTTACAGATTTGTTAGTGCGCTCGGTGTTTTGATCGTGGTAGCCTCCCTCGCTTGTTCGAGCGACAGTGCGCTTGGACCCAGATGCGGGTTCGGGAGCCCCTGTGCGCAGGGCCCGATCTCTTCCCTTCAATTCATCCCGGGCAAAGACAGTTTGCTCGTGGGGGACAGAGCGCAGATTGTCGTTCGCGCTCTCGACTCGACGGGCACGCCGGTCACCAATGTTTCGTATCAGTACGCTTCGTCGAACACCCGCGTCGCTACGGTCGATGCTTCGGGTATTGTCACGGCACTCGATACCGGTGTATCGATTCTCACTTTGAGCGCCGGAGACAAACAAGCACACGACAGTCTCTTTGTCTTTTCCGCGACCCTGTTAACGATGGATGGCGGCGCCGAGGCGACCTGCGCGCTGCAACAGCTGGGTCGGTCGCTGTGCTGGGGTCTGAACAGCGTGGGACAGCTTGGATTCACGCAGGACACCGTGTGCTTTGGCGAATTCCCGCAGGATACGCTTGCGTGCTCGGTTTTCCCGCAGCATGTCGATCAGTCTACCGGATTCGCGTCGATGAGCGTAGGCGACTCTTTGACGTGCGCCGTCACCACGGATTCCGGTGCCGAGTGCTGGGGAGCGAACCAGATCGGGCAAATTGGAAACGGCACAATCAGCTCGAATGCGACTCCCATTCCCAGTCGCGTGTTCGGAGCGGCCAGCTTCACCTCCGTTACGGTCGGCGGGCGACACGCGTGCGGTCTCAGCGGAGCGGGCATCGCCTATTGCTGGGGTGACGACTCCTTCGGACAACTCGGGGATTCTCGTCTCGTGAATAGCACTACGCCGATTCCTGTAGTCACCAGCGCCCAAACTCCGATGCTCTTTGCCTCGCTTTCCGCCGGGTATATGCACACGTGTGGGCTTACGGCAGCAGGCGCAGCGTTTTGCTGGGGCGACAACTCGCGTGGACAACTCGGAACCGGCGGCGGGTCAACCGCCCTGCCTGCGCCGGTTGCGGGCGGATTGACGTTCACGGTGCTCAGTGCGGGTCTCGATACATCCCGCTCGGCCAGCTCGCAGCTTGCCGGTGCTCTCAGATCATCCTTCACGTGCGGACTGTCGGGCGGCGCCGCGTACTGCTGGGGCGCGGGAATTGGAGCGGCGAGCACGCCCACACTTGTGGGAGGCGGCCTCTCGTTCACCCAGCTCAGCGCAGGGGGTGCGCATGCCTGTGGACTCACGCAGGATGGGACGGCGTACTGTTGGGGCTATGACGGTGATGATCAACTCGGAAACGGGCCAGGTCCGAGCAGCAGTGTGACACCGGTGGCCGTAGGCGGCGGATTGAGATTCACGAACATCGCCGCGGGCAGGCGACACACTTGCGGCACGGCCACCGACGGATTGGCGTACTGCTGGGGCTCGGACGTGTATGGAGCCCTCGGCAATACCTATCAAGCCGCGTTTCGGGGCCTCCCTCAGCCGGTGGGTCAACCGGTACTTGTCGTTCCCCCGAGTGCCTCGCGAACGAGAATGAGCTCGGTCAGGGCGCTGCTTCGTCAATAATCGGCTCGCCTCCGCTCGTGGCCGCGCGTGGCCTGGACGTGATTGTCATGGAGATCGTTCACAGGTCGCCGTGAGAGCAGGCTGGAGCTCGCGAGTCGAGCACCGGCGACTTCTGGAAGAGCAGTGAACACGCATGAGCATGCACGACTAACCGCTCGAGGCGGTGGCGCTCGCCCGTCTCGCGGTGGCCCTCACACACGCACGCTCTGAGGGTTTGCCTCAAGGACCAATTTTCCTCGCCCTACCCAGGAGATTCGCAAGCTCGTCTTCGAGGACGACTGACAATTCGCGGGAATGTGATCGAGCTGTCGCGTCTTCCTTATTGCGACTGAACACCGGCGCTACCCGATGGTTGGATTTGCTCTCGATACGATGAGCCGCGGGGCGCGCTGGCCTTCGATGAGCTCCACCGGGTCCACGATGCGACTTTGAGCGCCAGATCTCAATTTACGGTGGTCCAATCGAGGTCATGAGGGAGGGCACCGTTCACAACTTCTTTGGAGGCTTCCTTTCAGGTTTAGATCGAGGCCGACGACTGCAAAGCTTCTTGACACGATGCGCGTGCGATTGGTGACGTTGTGCTCCAGATGTGTTGCGTTCGGTCTGCAACTGCGGGGCTACGAATTCTCGAATAGTCAATCTCGAGGCGAGCGATAACGCACGAGAGAAAACCATGCAGACGCGAATCGTGCCCATCCGCAGCCTGCCGCTCACCCTGTGCGCGGGTGTCGCGTGGAGAGTAGAACTCAAAGAAGAACAAACAGTTACGTAAATCTCAGTCCGTCGGCGTAACTGGTCCGCCTCTGAAATCACCCGTCCCCCTCTGCGCTTTCTCGCGCCTCTTCGCCCGATTGTTGCCCATGAGATCGGTGTCGAAAGTTGCCGTCTGGTTTCTTGCGGAACTGCATCTAAATCGACTATTGCGCTCCGGTCACGTCGACTTAATATGCCCGCACGGAGCGCAGCTCCAAAGCCTGTGGTCAGGTGTTCACCGGCGCACGGATTCTCTCTTGTTTCATCCCATTTCACCTCTCCAAGGAGGAGAAGATGAACCGTTTCACCACGCTGGTTCGGCACTTCGTCAAGAACGAGGAAGCCGCGACGATGGTCGAGTACGCGCTCATGCTGTCGCTGATCGCCGTTGTTTGTATCGTCGCCGTGACGCTGATCGGAACGAACGCGAACAACATTTTCAACACGATCGCGGGCGCGCTGCCGGGCGGCTGAGCAACATGTCCGAAGCCGAGTGCGATGGCGGGGCATCGCCGTCGCATTCGCTTTCGGCGCATCGGCCATGCTTGCAGTCGACGGCACGTTTTTCCAATCGGCACTTCACGAGGCATTCGGCTGCGTATTCACCGTCCTGATGGCCGCTGCGGCAGTATCGGATATTCGAGCTCGACGAATTGGAAATGCTCTCGTCGTAACGACACTATCGATTGGCACCGCGTTCGTTCTCGCCTCGATGGGGCCGAAGCAGGGGATAGCAAGTGCGCTCGAAGGTGCACTCGTCGGATTGGCCGTTTGGATGCCGATGTGGGCGTTCAAGAAGATTGGTGCTGGTGACGTGAAATTCTTTTCTGCGTCGTCAGTATGGATCGGTCCGGCGTTGGCTCTCAAGGCGTCGTTTTTGACCGCGGTCTTTGGAGGAGCGCTCGCACTCGTGTGGCTCGTGGTCGGAGCGCGGAGCTCGCGGGCCGACGCGCCACTTGCTCATCGGGCGCAGTTAGCACCTGTCGAAAATGTCGACATCGAAAACGTCGGTACGGGCGAGCCGACTAAAATGACAACGCTGCCGTACGGCGTAGCGATGGCGGCCGGCTTGACGCTTACAGCTTGGTTTCCTCACTTGCTTTATGGATGAGAGGCACTGCAATGAATATTCGACAGTTTTCGCGCTCGACCAGTGCGGCGGCGTTAGTGGAATTCGCGATCGTACTTCCGATCTTGCTGCTCCTCGTGTTCGGTGTTGTCGATTTTGGTCGTGCGCTGTATACGGCGAACAATTTGACCTCCGCAGTGCGCGAGGGTGCTCGCCTCGCGTCGGCTCAAATCAGTCCTGACCCGACAGTAGCCGCGTCAAAGGCAGCGGTACAAACTGCCGTGACAAATTACGTGGTTGCCTTCGGAGGGAATCCAGGTAATCCGACGGTGACCGAATCGTTTTCAGGTGCACCGCCGGCGCTGCAGACGATAACGGTCACGATCGTGAATTACCCGTTCACACCGATTACACCGCTCGCGTCGTTGGCTGGATTGGGCACGATACAAATGTCACCGTCGGCGACGTTTCGCTGGGAAGGAGCTCCTTAGTAGCAGTTCAGTACGATCTGTGCTTCTTGGCAGGACACCATATTCCCGATTCATCGGCGGCTCTCATGGCAGAACGGCGATACACACTGGTCTTCTACGCGGCTGTACTCACCGCTATTCTGGCGACGTACGGAGTGTACCGCTATCTGCTGCAGGCCAAGCAGAGTAGCCAGGTGCCGATGCAGTCCGTTGTCATCGCTGCACGTGACATGGCCGAGGGCGAGAAGCTCGAGCGGCTGTCATTGTCGCTTGCGCAATGGCCCGCATCGACGACACCCGACAGCGCTTTCACCAGCATCGACTCGGCCGTTGGACGAGTTGCGCGAGTTGCGGTGTTCAAGGGAGAGCCCATCGTACCCGGGCGCCTCGCACCTGCCGGCACGGGTCCCGGTCTCGAAGTCAAGATCACGCCTGGGAAACGAGCCATGGCGGTCAAGATCAACGACGTGGCGGGACTCAGTGGCTTGATTCAGCCAAACAGCCGAGTCGACGTGCTCGTCGCCCTCAAGGCCGATCAGCAGATGAGCACCAAGGAGCAGGCGAAGCTCTTCATGAACAACATGCGCGTGCTCTCCGTGGGTACTCAAGTCGAGCGCGGCGATGACGGCAAGGCCATTCAGGCGACGACGGCCACGCTCGAGGTCACGCCGGAACAGGCGGAGCAGCTGGCGGTCGCCGTGAATCAGGGGACGATTCAGCTCGTCCTTCGCGGTTACGGCGATCCGGATTCGGTGACGACGCCCGGCGCCACGTCCTCCGACGTGCTTGCGCAATTGCGGTCGGGCCCAGCGAGAATCGAATCGGTTTCGAAACCTGAACGGCGAGCGGTGCGTCCCAAACCAGTGGCGGCGGCGCCTGCGCCGGCGCCGGTCGCGGTGCGCACCGTCATGGCAACCCCGAAGCCGGATTCTCTCGTCATACGCGTCTACCGCGGCGACAAGCTGACGCAGCAGAAGTTCGAGGAAAAAAAGGATTCGACGTGAGTACGGCCTGCATGTCGTCGAGAATTGGTGAGCTGAAGCGATTCAAGTCCCGCGCAACGCTTTCTCCTGTTGGAGGACTAACACGTTGATTTGCCATGGTCAGATCTGGCGCACTGCCGCGCTGGTATCGCTCTGTTGTGTGGCTTCTCTGGGTGCCGGACCGTTGGGTGCTCAAGTCACCGACACTGCGGTGTTGCGCATAGATCTGCCGATCGGGCGATCGTTTCCGATCAACACCCAGTCCAACATCACGCAAGTGTCTGTTGCAAGTCCGGACGTTGCCGATGTTGTCGTGATGGGAGCTCACGACGTCGTCATCAACGGTCACGGAGCGGGCGAGTCTGACGTCATTCTGTGGATGGCCGACAGCCCGCTACGCCATTATCGCGTTGCCGTGCATTCCCCGGCGGACCGCCAGCAGATCGTGCTCGCCATCAAGTTTGCGGAAGTCCGTCGTGATTTCTTGCGCACGATCGGAGTGTCGGGCTTGTATCGCGACGCGCACAATCGAATCGGCACGAACCAATTCAACACGGACAACGCGATCAATAGCACGACCGGTGTCATCACGCTTCCGACGACGATCGGGTTCGGCACGATTCTATCGGATTTCGGAACGAGCAAGCTCCTGGGATTGCTCAATGCGGATGAGCAGACCGGTACGGCGCGCATTCTGGCGGAGCCCACGCTCATGGCAGGAAACAAGGACTCCGCGAGCTTTCTTGCCGGCGGTGAGATCCCGATTCCGGTGGCACAGAACAGCTCCACGGGCGTCCCGACGATCACGATCATCTGGCGGGAGTTCGGCGTCAAGCTGAACTTTTGGTCGGAAATTCTCAGTGACAGTCTGGTCAAGCTGCACATCCGGCCTGAAGTGTCGAGCCTGGACTTCGGAAATGCCATCGAGATCTCGGGATTCAAGATTCCGGCACTGCGTACCCGGCACATGGAGACCACGATCGATGTTCGTCGCGATCAAAGCCTGATCATCTCCGGTCTCATGGATGACGAGAGACAGAAGACAAAGCAGGGAATTCCCTATTTGAAGGACATTCCGATTCTCGGGAACTTGTTTTCGAGCACGAATTGGCAGCGAAACGAGACGGAGCTGCTCGTCGTAGTGACGCCCGTGATCAGTGATCCAATGCATCCCCGGCCGCAGGACGTGATTCATTTCACGAGCGACTCGGTCTTGCCCGCGCACGACGCACTTCAGTCGCGCCTTCAGCCGTCCCCCAAGCCGTAGGAGAGGGACACGTGGCTCGCAGAGCGCTCATCGTATCCGGATCCGCCGGTCCGCAGGACATCGCGAACAGCGTCTTGCAGCGTTTCGGCTTCGCGCCGGCGGAATCGGCGCTGAACATCGCCGAAGCCACTGCACGCTTGCGCACCGACAAATTCGATCTGGTCATCATTGCACTGCAGGGCGTCAGCGCCATGGAGCTGGCAACGCTGGACCGCGAGACCCGCCGTCAAGGGACGTTCGTGATTGGCACGGCGATGCAGTCCGATTCAGACTTGATTCTTCGCGCGATGCGATCCGGCGTCAACGAATTCCTGCTCTATCCTCCTGATCCCAAAGACTTCTCCGGTGCCGTCGACAGGTTGATGCGTCGTACGCATGCAGAAGGGAAATCGGGGAGCGCAATTGCGATCTACAGCGCAAAGGGTGGCGTGGGCGGCACGAGCGTGGCGCTGAATTTGTCGTTCGCATTGGCCCGGGCGCACCCCGAAGGAAACCTCGCCTTGGTCGATCTCGTGGCGGGCGGCGGCGATCTGCGTGTCATGCTCGATTTGAAGCCGCAATACGACATGAGCGATTTGGTTGGCAAAATCGATCGGCTCGATGCGGAGCTCGTACGCTCGTTGTTGACGCCAGTCTCTGGCGGCGTGTGGGTGTTGCCCTCCTCCGAACATCCCGAGGCCGCGGATTTGCTCGATGCGGGAACTGTCGCGACAATCCTGGCCCACCTGAAACAGTATCACGCCTTCACCGTGATCGACTGTGAGCACGCGATGAACGACCGAACGGTGGCGGCCCTCGATGCCGCGGACCGTGTGATTCTGGTGACTCAGCTCAATGTGCCTGCCCTGCGAAGCACGCAACGCACACTGGCGCTTTGCCAACGGTTAGGATACGGAGACGAGAAGGTACAGGTGGTCGTGAACCGGCATCAGTCCAGCGACACGGTCAGTCTCGCAGACGGGGCCGAGGTGTTGGGGCGGGAAATCTTCTTCAAGATTCCGAATGATGACCGTACGTCCGCCGGCGCTCTGACCCGAGGAGTCTCGGTGGCTGAATTTGACCCGCAGTCGCATTTGGCCTGGAGTTACGAAGGGTTGGCCGGCCGCATGAATGGAGGGTTGTCGGAGAAGGCCGGAACACCACCAACGTCCCGACTTGGCAAGCTCTTTGGTCGTAGGAGGAAATGATGGCGTTGTCACTTCGCGATCGCCTGATCGGTCGAACGGCACCCGCAATCCCGGGGTCGCAGAACAATGGTTCCGTCACCGCGCCTATCCCCGCATCCGATGGCCCATCCTCGGGCATGTATTCCGCAGTGCGAGCTGAAGAGCCCGCGTTCACGCCGGTCGAGCAGCTGAAGCTCGAGCTGCATCGCCGCCTGATCGAGCGACTCGATCTCGAGGCGCTGGAGAGAATTTCGGACGAAAGTGTAATTGTTCTTCAGATTCGGCAGGCGGTCGCCGAGCTCATGCGTGGCGAAACGACGCCGTTCAGCCAGGCCGAGCGCGAAGAAGTCGTCGAGCAGATCGTCTACGAAGTGATCGGTCTTGGCCCGATCGAGCCACTCTTTCGCGACCGCACGATCACGGACATTCTCGTGAATGGCCCGAAGGAAATCTATGTGGAGCGCGGAGGCCGCCTCACCCGAGCCCTCACGTCCTTTCGTGATGACGCGCATCTTCTCGCCATCATCGACCGCATCGTAAGTCGAGTAGGCCGCAGGGTCGACGAGTCGTCGCCGATGGTCGATGCACGACTCCCGGATGGATCGCGTATCAACGCCATCATCCCGCCGCTCGCCATCGACGGACCTGTGCTGTCGATCCGGCGATTCGGGGCCGAAATTACGATACAGCGGTTGATCGAGCTGGGCGCGCTCACCGACGACATGGTCATCCTCCTTTCCGGATGCGTGCGAGCAAAGCTCAACGTACTCATCTCGGGCGGCACGGGCTCTGGAAAAACGACGCTGCTCAACGCGCTCAGCTCCTTTATTCCGAGCAGCGAACGCGTGATCACGATCGAAGACGCCGCGGAGCTTCGGATGCAACAGGAGCACGTCGTGCGTTTGGAGACACGACCGCCGAATTCCGAAGGACGAGGCGAGGTGGTCGCGCGTGACCTCGTGAAGAACGCGCTGCGCATGCGCCCCGATCGCATCATCGTCGGCGAAGTTCGATCGGCTGAGGCGCTGGACATGTTGCAGGCAATGAACACGGGTCACGAGGGCTCGTTGACCACCATCCACGCCAATACGCCGCGCGATGCCATCGCACGTCTCGAAACGATGATCCTGTTCTCGGGGACCAATCTGCCGAACCGGGCGATGCGCGAACAAATCTCCTCGGCGCTCGATCTGATCATTCAGGTTTCACGACTCACCGACGGATCGCGTCGCGTGACGAGCGTGGTCGAAGTTACGGCCATGGAAGGTGAGATCATCACCATGCAGGAGATCTATCGTTTTCGGCGCCGGGGAATATCGGCGGAAGGCAAGGTCGTGGGACAGTTCGAGGCCACCGGCGTTCGGCCGACCTTCGTGGAGCGGCTCCAGCTGGCGGGCGTAGAGCTTCCGCCGCACCTCTTTGCGGAGCATTGATCGATGATCGGGTTGGTGCTCGTCGCTGTCTTTCTAGGCACGATGCTGCTGGTCGTCGCCGTGTATGTAGCGGTCAACCGACGCCAGCTGATGGCCGGCGACGCGCTGCGGGCACGTCTTTCACCGACGGTACCTGACAGCATCGCGTCGAGCATTCTGAAAGACGAACGGACGAGCGAGATCGGCGCCCTGAACCGCTTCCTCGCGGGGAAGGAGATGACCGCGGTCATCTCCAACCAGTTGGAGCGAGCGGGCTCACGCCGGACTGTCGGCGAGTTCGTCCTGATATCCTTGCTCTTCGCAGCGCTTGGCTTCCTCATCGGGCGGAAGCTGGGCTTGCTCGCGGCTCCGCTGCTGGCGATTGCGGTCGGGTACATCCCGTACCTCAACCTCAAGCGAAAAGCGACAGCGCGGTTCAAGATGTTTCAGGCGCAACTCCCTGAAGCGATCGACATGTTGGTCAATGCCATGAAGTCGGGCTACTCGTTACAGGCTGCGATCAAGTTCGCAGGGGATGAGATGCCCGAGCCGTTGGGGCCCGAGTTCGCACGGGTTTACGATGAGCAACGTCTCGGGATGGAGATGCGAAACGCCCTGCTCAAGCTGCAAGAACGTATAGACATTCTCGACGCCAAAATGTTCGTGACGGCACTTCTCTTACAGCGTGAAACAGGCGGGAATCTGGCTGAGGTACTCACGAACCTGGCTACGCTCATGCGCGAGCGCGTCGGGTTGCGAGGGCACATCGACACGCTCACGGCCGAACCGAAGATGTCCGCGATGGTGCTCGCGATCATGCCGCTCGCGCTGTTTGCGATTGTGACCGTTGTCAATCGCGACTACATGTCTCCATTGTGGACGACCCCGAACGGACGACTACTGAGCCTGTATGGCCTGGTCTCGATTCTATTCGGATACATCGTGCTGCGACGAATTGGTCAAATCGATGTCTGAGGAGTATGTATGTTGATTCCATTGCCGCTCATAGCGCTCATTGCGGTGCTGGTGCTCGCCGTCGGAGCCGCTGCTCATGCCATCATCCGCGACCGCGAGCGACAAGCGCTGTTGAACCGGGCGGGTGGCCATCTCGCATCCTCTCCTTCGCTCGTCAAACCTGCCGAGGATGGCCTGGGCACGCGGATCGCCAATTGGCTGATGGCGAAGGCCCCGAGATCGATGCGGTCGGCAGAGGGGTCGAAAAACATACTGCTGCACGCGGGATTCGAATCCGCAACCGCGCAGGTGGTGTTCAATGTGATACGTATCGCAAGCGCGATCGCGGTGCCGCTGCTCGCGCTCCTCATAGTACCGCGTCGAAGTCTGTCTCTATTCGCGCTCGCCCTTGTTTTGAGCTTCGTGATCGGGCTCGTGCTTCCGCAAGCGTTCATCAATCGGCGCGCTGCGACTCGGCAGGAGCATCTGCGGCGGGCTATCCCGGATTCGCTGGATCTCCTGGTCGTGTGCGTTGAAGCGGGCGTCAGTCTCGATGCCGCGATCATGCGCGTCGCTCGAGAGATGGCGATCCTGCATCCGGATTTCGCCAATGAGCTGGTCGTGGTCTCCCGGCGCGTGAACGCGGGCATCCCGCGCGAACAGGCACTTCGCGGGCTTTGGGAGCGCACCGGCGTGGAAGACCTTCGCGGACTCGCCGCCAACATGATTCAGTGTGAAAAGTGGGGCACGTCGATCGCGACCGTGCTTCGCGTGTATGCAGAAGCATTGCGGCGCAAGCGGAAGCAGCTGGCCGAGAAGCGCGCCGCCACCGCTCCGCTCAAGATGACACTGCCGCTGGCAATCTTCATTTTTCCGGCGATATTCGTCGTGCTGCTCGGCCCCGCCATGATGAAGATCAGCGCCATGTTCAAGGGAATCGCCCATTGATGTGCATTACTGATCTCACACCGTAGCACGCGCGGCACACTGCCGCTTGCCCCTCGGAGGCACGTATGACCAGGCTTCGCAGCAGGAAAGGAGCTACATTGGTGCTCGTCGCGATTCTGATGACGGCGCTGGTAGGATTCACGGGAATCGGCATCGATGCATCACGGCTTTACCTCATGCGAGTGCAGCTGCAGACGACTGCGGACGCGGCGGCCATCGCTGCCATCGTCGAGGTAAACGACAAGCGGCCGACGAACGCCACTGCGGTCGCCGTGTCGTACGCTCCCAAGAATTTGGTCGAGCGAAACACTCCATCCATCACGGCGGGGGGCGTCGAGCCCGGAACGTGGAACTATGCCACTAACACCTTCACGCCGTTGGCATCGTGGACCGACCCGGCTCTCGCCGCGGTTCGAGTGACCGCGACCTATCCGGGTGCGTACACGTTCGCACGCGTGTTCGGAGTCACGACGAAAACGGTCACGGCGCAAGCAGTCGGTGCGGTGGGATTCGTGAGCACCACGAGCTGTTTGCGGCCGTGGGCGGTGAGCTATCAAACGCTGCTCGACGCGCTATATCCTCCTGCGGGAACGAAAAATCCGACGTACAACCTGACGGCGCAGGACATCCAGACGTTGAGCGGGATGAGTTCTCCTGCCAATTTAGTGACGCTGCTGAATGGCACGACCAATCAGCTCACGAATGGAAACATTGCGCAGGTGCAAACGAACACGCCTTGGAATGGAAACAATGCGTACAGGGACGCGATCACCGGCTGTTCCAACATGCCGATTGGTCCGGGCACGATCCTCAATGGAGATCCGGGCGCGGGCAGTGGACAAACAGCGAACGCGGTCAAGCAACTGTGCGGCGTGAATGGCAACGGAAATAATCCATTCAACTGCAATGTGCAGGTCAAGCTCGCGATGTGGGATCAAAATAACGGGCTCTCTGGAGCGAATCTCACGGTGCGAGTGAAGTATGTGGGAGTGTTCACCGTCACCAGATTCGACCCTGGAACGGGGCCTGGCAGCCCAGATCAAATCATAGGTTACTTCAATACCATGGCCAGCAGCGGAGCGTTCAGCGCAACGCCGGGGCCCGTGACTGGCGCGATCGCTCTCGTGCAGTGAGGAGGCGCAAACGGTGGAAGATGCGTTGAGCGCAGTTCATCGGAATACCGCTGCGCGCGTTCCTCGCGCCGCGGCCGATTGGATCGGCTGTCTCTTCTTCTGCGCGTTCGCCCTGACGATTCCGCTCACTGCGGGAAAAATGGGTTTGCTGCTGCTCCCGCCCATGGCGTACGAGATCGTGGTGGCGGCAACGTTTCTGATCCGCGGGCGGGCACGACGATCGTTGCAAGGATTCGGACCGCGCATTGCGGCCTATGGCGCCACGTTCGTCATTCCCGTCTTTCTGTGGTGCTGCTCGCGCTGGGCACCCCAATTTGTAGCCTCGTCCACGGCACCTCCGCTTCGATTTGCGGGCGCCTTCCTGTGGTTGTTCGGATCGGTTCTTTCATTCTGGCCGATCTGGTATCTGCGCCGATCCTTCAGTATCGAGCCTGCCGCGCGCGAGCTCACTACGAGTGGCCCGTACAATTTCGCGCGCCACCCGATTTACGGCACGCAGATTTTGGAGTACACCGGAATTTGGATGTTGCACGCCACGGCTCAATTCGCGCTCGTGCTCGCGGTGTGGCTCGCGGTCCTGCGCGTGCGCGTCGGGTACGAGGAACGCGTGCTGGGCGCGGAGTTCGAGGCATATGCCCGGTACAAACAGAGCGTCTGGGCCTTCGGCCCTGCGCTGGTGTCGCATCGGACTGTGCGAGGCCAATAGCGCATGATCGAAGAGCCCAAGCGTTCTCCGGCGTCGCCATTCGAGCAGCCGTCATTCGGCAGAGAGAGCGCAAACGCGAATCCTCCAGCCGCTGAACCGGAGAGCGCGGGCGTCTCATCGCACGCCGCATATCAGGATACAACGATCAAGCTGTCTATGCGCGCGGAGCTGCAATCCGCATTCGATGGAGTGTATCGCATCGGTGACATGATCGATCGTGGCCAGTGCAGCACGACCTTCCTGGGAACGGCCATCGCTTCGACGGAGCGTGTTGCACTCAAGGTTTTGCAAGTGGACCCCGCGGTCGACCCGGCACTGGCCGAGCGAGTCGCACGTCAGGTCCGTGCGTCGCAGGAAATTGCGGCCGAATGCCACCTTGTACCGTCGCGGTACGAACAACGCGGATCGTTTGCAGTCATCGTAATGCCGTACATGCCCGGCGGAAGCGTCGCAACCCTCCTCCGTAACAGCGCGTCGCCATCGCTGTCCCGAGTGAATGAGATTGTAGATGCCGTGGCGGCCTCGCTCGACTGCGCTCACGCTCGCGGCGTGGTTCATCTCGGGCTCACGCCGGAGAACATTCTGTTCGACGCACGCGAGCGCCCGAGCATCGCCGACTTTGGAATATCGAACATTGTGTTGAGTACGGACGGCGTACACGGCACGAGATCCGCACGGGCAGGTGCGTACGCCGCACCCGAGCAGCGCCGCAAGCAGAAGGTCGAGGGGCGCGCTGATCAATTCGCTCTCGCGGTCATCGCGTATGAGCTTCTGACAGGGCATCGGCGCGTGGAGAGGGAGACTGTTCAGGGAATTGGCACGATCGAACCGATCGAAGTGCTTCCTGATGTACCACTGCGTTCCGGTCTGCCTCTCTACGTAAACGCCGCGTTGCGACGCGCCCTCGGAGCCGGTGCAGCGAACCGCTTCGCTACTGCCGCTGAATTTGCTGACGCATTGGCGGGTCGCGCGCAGGAATCAATCGAGAGCCTGCCCACCTCGCGTGCGCAATTGCATCTGCGTCGGAAACGCCGCGCCGCGGCCATCGTCGGCATCGCCACCGCATTCTTCGTGATTACGACAATAGTTGACCCGCGGTTGAAGACCGCGGTGCGACATGCGTGGCAGTATGTTGCCGAGCATTTGTCGGGGACCACGCGCCGAGTGGATGTATCAACGGATCTTTCATCCGCGTCGTCGATCGCGCCCGATGTCGCAAGTCGCGGCCCGACAGCAACGCGGGCCGGAAGCCCGGGAAGCGTCGCCCACATGACTCGCGGGGAAGCGCCAAACCTCACCCCTTCATCGAATGCGCATGAGTCGCCAGCGGACAGTACCGCGGGCGGGGGGGTGACCCATGTGCAGGTGGGCTCGCCAACATCGAGTGACAAGGGTATCGGGAATGTGCCCGCTATCACGACCACGCTCTCGACTGGCAAGGCGGCTCTCAGAGACGCTCGCCTTTGGATCACCCGCACACTTCTCGGTGGGAGCTCGGCGAGCGCATCGTCGGAGCTGGCGTATGTACGGATCTCTGTGAACCGCGGGACGACGATGGTCATCATCGATGGTATCCCGAGAGGAAGCGCACCACTGACGGCGTCCGTGCAGCCGGGCCACCACACCGTCGCGGTGCTCGGCACGCTCGATTACGGTGGCTCGCCGGCCGGCGTGAATGCGTCCGCAGGGGATACGGTTGGATTGAGCTTTGTAAGCGTGTCAAAACCGTAGGCCAGACCGCGATCGCGGCTCGTCCGTGCGCTATCGCTGCCGCGCCCGCAGCACCGCACACACACGCATCAGTATCTGCTCAGCCGGGGTGCCACTACTCGGCTGCTGCAGTGGCGTGTAGCCGTTCGACATGGACATGATCGGTGATCCCGCGGCGTCGTAGAACGCGCCGGGCCCGACACTCGTCGTTCCGGCACTGCAATTCAGTTTGTAGTGGTTGACCGAGCTGACGAATTTCCGGCTGTCGTTGTCGGAGATTCTCTGCGGATTCGCGAACTGTGTTCTCACCCACACCTTGGCGACCGATGCGGTCTGCCGCACGGTCGCGCCGGTATCTGCTGAAATCTTGAAGTCCGCGTTCTCGGTGATTCCCATCCATCCTCTGGACGCGAAATCGCCGGCGGCCCGAGCTCGGCGGCGATATGCGAGCGAGTCGCCACCCTTCTCGCCGGGAACGCTGATCGCGCCATTCTCGACGCCCACAGCGGCGGTCGCACTTCGTCGGCGGCGAGACGAGGCAGTTCCCGCCTTCGCGTGAGCCGGTGCCGTATCTGGCGGCGCAATCACGATCGATGAATCGCCGGAGTCCGTGCCCGAGGTGAGTCGGGAGAGAGTGCCCGCGATGGTCGATGAAAAGTCCGGGACGCCGCTGTCCTTCCGCATCGATAGGAGCGTGAATGCTCCGATCACACAGAACGCGCCGATGCCGATGGCGGACGCCACGCGCTTCGGCCGCGCAACGGGTTCCGGGGTGACCGGCAAGAGCGGCGCGTGCAATTGTGCAATCCGGGGAGGGGCTGCCACCTCGGGTGCAGTCGTGACCGGCTCCAACCGCGGGGACTCGAGTGCATACTCGAGCGCGTAGATGAATTCTGCGGCCGTCGCAAACCGCGCCGATGGACGTTTCGAAACCGCACGAGAGATCGCTTCATTCACGTGCAGGCCGACGCCGAATCGCAGCGGGACGTCGCGTGGAATGGTGAACCAGTCTCCGAAAGACATGTCGGCCGACGGCATGTCGGGCACACGCTTGCCCGAGAACAGCTCGAACGCCAATACGCCCAGCGCGTACACGTCTGCACGGGCGTCAGCCTCGTAGCGCCACGCACGCTGCTCGGGCGCCGCGTACGTCGTCGAACCGATGGAGCAAACCGAGTTCGCGTCGCTCGCGGCGACGAAACCGGAAATCATGACATCGTCGCCATCGACGAATATCAATTTGGGATCGAGTCGGCCGTGCACCAATCCATGCGCGTGCGCGTAGTCGAGCCCCGAAGCAATGCCTCGCAGGATGCCGAACGACTGCTCGAAGGAAAATTGAGAGCCGTCGCCGAGAACCGATTCCAGCAGTGTCGCGAATCCGACATTCAGCGCGTAGAACACCAGATTCCCGCGGCGCTGCAATGGCTGTGCGGTCGCGATGTTCGAGTGCCGAAAGCCCAACGATCGGGCCGCTTGCAGCTGGAAGAAGTGGAGCTCCTCCGGTGTGGGATCGAGATCCAGATCGAGCGCTCTCACCACTACAGGAACGTGCCTCGTCAGATCACGCGCCGAGACGACCAACTCCACATCGAGCGCTCGCTGAACCACCGGAACGTGCCTGGTCATGTCACGGGCCGACACGAACACCTCTGCGCCGCTCGCGCAGAGCACTTCGATCACCCGAATGTCATTGCCGAGCCGTTCCTGTAGAAGCGACGTATCCATCTGTCATCCCCCAACACCGGCTAATGCGCACAGCGCACGAGGCGTACCCCGTATCGCACACAAAGGGAAAACAAGCAACCGTCCAGGCATCTTGGAAAGGCGGTGAGCCTGGCGGCTGCAACGAATTATTCAACTCGGCGCTCGACCGCTCGGGGTGGCGCTTAACTCGGAAGATTCTAGGTACACTGCCATCGCTCTCACGTCCCACGCGTCGTCCCGCGCTCGTCGGTCATGTTGCCCGAATCGTCGCACACATCTATGTTATGGTGTGCGCCCCCCCAAGAGAACAGCCCAGCCGCGCGCCAATAACGGCAAGGCCGGAACGCGAGCCGCCATTTCGCCCGACATCGGCGCGCTTCTCGAGATCGCCAAGAGCGCTGGCGCTGCTCGGCCGCAGCACGCACTCGCACTCGCCCTGGTATCGGTCGCCCGCGTTGTTCACGCCGAGCGGTGCACCGTCGCAGTCGGCGGCGGTGGAGAAATGCACGTCATGGCGGAATCGCATCCGCCCGATCCGAACCGCCCCACCCTCGTCCAGACGCGAGCGACGATCTCGTGCGGACCGGAAGTTCTCGGGGAGCTCACCGTCTACTCCGCGCAGGTAGTCGAGCCGCCTGCCGTGACCTTTCTCGAACACGCCGCCACACTCGTGGCGCCCACCCTTCTCTCGCTTCGAAGCGGCGACTCCGCACGCGATCACGATCACGCCTTCACGCAGCGCGTGCTCGATTCCCTTCCGCTCGGTATGCACGTCGTCGATCGGGACTATCGCATTCGCGCGTGGAACCGCACGCGCGAGAACGGGTTGCAAGGCGTGCAGCGCGATGCGGCGCTCGGTCGGAGCATCTTCGAGGTGCTGAACCGGCAGTCCGAGTCGGCTCTCCGCCGCGAGTTCGATGCGGTGTTCGCGACGGGAGAGATTCTCCGGTTCGATGTGGAGTCCGGCAGCGGACCGGGCGCACGTGTGTATCGGATGTCCAAGACTCCCATCCGCAATGGTCAAGGTGCCGTCACCCACGTCATCACCATCGGCGAAGATGTCACCGACGCGGTGCGCGCCCAGGAGGAGGTCGCGCAGGCGCGCAAGCTCGCCGCGATTGGGACGCTCGCCGCCGGCGCGATGCACGAGATCAACAATCCGCTCGCCACGATCGGCGCGTGCGCGGAGACGCTCGCGCTGCAACTCGCGGATCCGTCGCTGCCCGATCCGCTCCGCGAGTCGCTCGCCGAGCTGTGCGGCATCATCGATCACGAAGTGCATCGCTCGAAGCGGATTCTGAACGGGCTGCTCGATTTCAGCCGTCCCACGGGCGCGACACGCTCGCCCGGAGATCTGCGCGACATCATCGAGCAGACACTGCGCCTGCTCAAGTATCATCCCACGTTCAAGGACATGCACGTCGACCTCGACATCTCGACGGAGACGCCGATGCTCGTGCGGGCCGATCGCGACCAGCTGGTGCAGGTGCTCATGGCGCTCATGCTGAACGCGATGGACGCGATGGAGCAGGCCGGAACCATTCGCCTGAAGGCATTTCGATCACCCATGCGCGGTGAGGAGCTGATAATGGAGGTGATCGACAGTGGACCGGGAATCTCTTCCACGGTGCGGCAGCGCCTCTTCGAGCCGTTCTTCACCACGAAGCCGCCCGGTCGCGGCACCGGGCTCGGACTCGCCATCTGCTACGGCATCGTCGCCGATCACGGCGGGCGCATCGAGGTCGACAGCGCACCGCGAAAGGGGAGCACCTTTCGCGTGATCCTCCCACTCGTCGAGTCCGCGACATGAGAGATGACAACCGCATCAAGGTCCTGATCGCCGAAGACGAGGCGCACCTCGGTTCCATCCTCCAGAAATTTCTCGAGGGACGCGGCTATCAGGTGTCAGTGTACAACGACGGCCGATCGGCACTCGATGCGCTGCGGGCCGAGTCGTTCGACGTGGCGCTGCTCGACATCGTCATGCCGGAGATGGATGGGCTCGAGGTGCTGCGCCAGATTCGCGAGGAGCTCTCGCCGCCCGAAGTCATCATCATCACCGGCAACGGTACGATCGAGACCGCGATCAGCGCGATGAAGCTCGGCGCCTACGATTACCTCGCCAAGCCGTACCGCATGGCCGAGATCGATGTGATGGTGCGGCGCGCGTGGGAGAAGCGCGAGCTCACGCGCGAGAACACGCTGCTGCACAAGCGACTCTCGCGCGCCGAGGCGGTGTCCGAGATCGTCACGCAGTTCGCGCCGATGCAGGCGGTTCTCGCGCTCGTCGAGCGTGTTGCGCGCAGCGATTCGGCGGTGCTCATCCTCGGTGAGTCGGGCACTGGAAAGGAGCTCATCGCGCGGATGCTGCATCGCCTCTCGCATCGCTCGGCGGGTCCGCTCGTCGACGTCAACTGCGCAGCCATTCCGGATGCACTCGTGGAGAGCGAGCTGTTCGGCCACGAGCGCGGCGCGCACGCCGAGGCATCCACGCGCAAGCTTGGGCTCTTCGAGCTCGCGAACGGCGGCACGATCTTCATGGACGAGATCGGAGCGCTCGATCCGAAGGTGCAGGGCAAGCTGCTGCGGGCGCTCGAGCTCGGAACGTTCTATCGTGTCGGCGGCACGCAGAAGGTGCGCTCGGATCTGCGCGTGGTCGCGGCGAGCAATCAGGATCTCGCGCAGTGCGTCGCGAACGGAACGTTCAGGAGCGATCTCTATTATCGCATCAACACGATCAGCATCACGCTGCCGCCGCTCCGCGAGCGGAACGTCGACATTCCGCTGCTGGCGCGCCACTTCCTGGCGCAGGCGCCGGACGGCGTGTCGCGGTCGCTGAGCCCGGACGCGATCGACGCGCTGCAGGCGTATGCGTGGCCCGGCAACGTGCGCGAGCTGCGCAACGTGATCGAGCGTGCCGCGCTCGTCGCATCGGGCTCCGTGCTGCACGCGAGCGATGTTCCGCTCGGATCGCTGCCCACCTCCAATGGCGGACGCACGACGGACCCGCTCGCGCCGCTGGAGCAGGTGGAGCGGCAGCACATCGAGACGGTGCTGCAGCACGCGCGCTGGCACCAGGGAAGGGCCGCGGACATCCTCGGCATTTCCCCCAAGACTCTCTACAGGAAGATTCGCGAGTTCGGGCTGCGTCGCCCGAGCGAGCGTTGACGAGCACTACATGAAAATTCTGGTGATCGAGGACGATCCCACGGTCGGACAGTACGTGAAGCGCGGGCTGGAGGAACAGCGGTGGGGCGTCGATCTCGTGACGGACGGCGAGGAAGGGGAGAGCCGGGCGGCGGCGGAGCCGTACGATCTCGTGGTGCTCGACATGCGCCTGCCCGGGCGCTCGGGGATGGAGGTGCTGCGCGCCATTCGCGCGCGCGGCTTCGAGCAGCCGGTGCTCGTGCTCACGGCGCAGGACGCCGTCGACGCGAAGGTCGAGGCCTTTCGCGCGGGCGCGGATGACTACGTCACCAAGCCGTTCGCGTTCGAGGAGCTGCTCGCGCGCGTGGAGGCGCTCAGCCGGCGCACGAAGACCATCCTCGCGCCCGTGCTCAAGATCGCCGATCTCACCCTCGACAGGAACACGCGCACGGTCATTCGCGGCGGCGAAGAGATCGAGCTCACGCCCAAGGAGTACACCGTGCTCGAATACCTGATGCGCCACGCCGGCATCGTGAGGGGTCGCACGCTCATCACCGAGTACGCCTGGGGCTATCACTTCGATCCGGGCACGAACATCGTGGACGTGGTGATCAATCACTTGCGCAAGAAGATCGACAGCGCGCACGCGGTGAAGCTGATCCACACCGTGCGCGGAGTCGGCTACGTGGTGAAGGCGTAGGCGGCATGCGCACCCGATGAGCACCATTCGCGCGCAGCTCACCACCGCGTACGCAACGGCGCTGATCGGCACCGTGGGCGTGTTCGCGGGGGTGATCTGGACGACGCGGCGCGAGGGTGTGATCGACGCGCAGCGCCAGCACGCGCTCATCGAGGCGAACCTCGCCCTTCGGCTCATTCGCCAATCGGAGCTCGCGGGGCAGCCGGTGACCGCGAATCGCGATTCGCTCGTGGGCGCGCAGCTCGATGCTCCGCTGCGCACGATGCTCGAGGGAATGCCGGACTACCTGCTCGTGCTCGACGCGAGTGGACGCATTCTCTACGTGTCGGCACCCATCCGCGATCTCAACGAGGATCCCGACCAGCTCGCCGCGTTGATGGCCGCGGCGGTGAGCGCGCCCACCAACGGCACCGTGAAGAAGGTCTCGCTCGACGATCGCAAGCTGATCATGATCGCGCAGGCGCCCGTCGATCGCCGCTCGGCGGTATCGCGCGTGGTGGTAGCGGTCGCGGCCGATGTCGCGAATCCCGCCGATCGCGATCTGATCGAAACGATGGCCGCGCTCGCGCCGATTCTGCTCATCGCCTCGATCGCGCTCGCATACGCGATCGCGGGGCGGGCGTTTCAACCGGTGGATCGGCTCGTCAACGAGGTCCAGGCGATCACGGACGGCCGAAGCCTCCACCGGCGTCTGCCGGTCACGGCCGGCGAGGAGATCGCACGGCTCGCGGTGACGTTGAACGAGATGCTCGAGCGGCTCGAGAGCTCGTTCGCCGCACTGCGCCGCTTCACCGCGGACGCGAGCCACGAGCTCAAGACGCCGCTCGCGGTGATGCGCGCCGACGTCGAGCGCGCGATGAGCGAGCGCGCGCCCTCACCCGAGAAGCTGATCGCGCTGGAGGAGGCGCTGCACGAGACGACGCGCATGGCCGATCTCGTCGACAGCCTGCTCACGCTCGCGCGCGCGGACGAGGGACGCTTCGAC
>JAICLZ010000130.1 GCA_025929535.1 Gemmatimonadaceae bacterium | reverse complement strand
CTTCTGGAGATCGAGCCGACGCACGGGTGGGGCCTCGGGCAGGCCATGCAGCGCCTCTCGCGCGACGCGCTGCGAATTCAACCGGGTGCGCTGTACGCGGCGTTGCACCGCCTCACGCGCGAGGGCTGGATCAGCTCCGAGTGGCGCGTCACGGAAAACGGACAGCGCGCGCGATACTACCGCCTCACCATCGCCGGGCGACGCCGGCTCGTCGCCGAGACGAAGGCTTGGAAGCGGCTGGCCGGCGGAGTCGAGCTCATTCTGTCCACGCGCTGAGGATCACCAAATGTGGCGCTGGCTTCAAGACCTCGCGTTTCGTGCACGAGCAGTATTCAACCGGGACACTGCGGATCGAGAGCTGAACGAAGAGCTCCAATTTCATCGCTCGATGGAGATCGTGTCGCTGCGCGAACGTGGACTGTCGGCGTCGCAGGCCCAGTGGGAGGCAGGGCGGCATTTTGGAACGATGGCTTCGGAGGCCGAGCGAGCACGCGAAGGCTGGGGCGTCTCGTTGCTCGAGGAATTGATTTCCGACGCGCGCCACGCGCTGAGACAGTTGCAGCGTCGCCCCGGATTCTCCGCGATTGTGCTCGTGGCACTCGGGCTCGGGATTGGCGCGAGCGTGTCGCTGGTCAGCGTTGTCGACAGTCTAATGCTTCGTCGCCTGCCCTATAGCAACGCGACTCGCGTTCACGTCTTCTGGATGGACGACACGTGGAGCGGCGAAGAGTACGACTTTCTTCGCGAACGGCTCGGCGTTTTCGACCAGATCGCGGTCTTCTCCACCGATGCCGCTCCGTACGCGCCCAGCCCCGGCACAACGGGCGCCACTGTGCTGCCATTCGTGCTGAGCGCCCCAACGTTGTTCGACGTGCTCGGCGTGCATCCGGCGTTGGGCCGGATATTCGACGCGAACGACGACCGGGCGGGCGCACCACCCGTGATCGTCATCAGTGACCCCGTCTGGCGACAAGATTTCGGTGGTGCGCCGGGCGTCATTGGACATCAGGTCGTGCTCGATGGAGAGCTGGTGACGGTGATCGGCGTCATGCCACGCGGGTTCTTCTTCCCGACTCCCGAAATACGCGCTTGGCGCCCGCTCCGGCTCGATCCGGCGAACACGATGTACAAGGTCGGATATCTGACTGTGGTCGCGAGCGCGAAACCCGGCGCGTCCCCGGCCCTCGTGAACGGCGAAGTCCAGCGCATCGCCAAGCTGCTCGGTACACGCTTCACATATTCGGACGCCGAGGACAAAACGAAAGGCGCGCACGCAATTCCAATTCGCACGTATCTCCTCGGCGACGTGCGGACGCCACTGCTGCTCCTGCTCGGCGCCGTGGCGATGCTCTTTCTGATTGCGTGCGCCAACGCAGCGGCGCTGATCCTCGCGCGGACCACCGATCGCGCTGGCGAGATGGCCGTGCGCACGGCGCTCGGCGCGGACGCGGGTCGTCTCGCACGACAAATTCTCGCCGAGTCGCTGGTGCTCGCGCTCTGCGCCGCGATCGTGGGCTCCATCCTCGCAGGCGCGGGTTTCCGTTTGCTGGTTTCGCGACTGCCGCTCCAGAGAGAGTTCGGCAGCACCGTGGCCATCGGATGGACTTCGTTCGCCACTGCATTCGCGCTGGCGCTCATCATCGCGCTCATCGTCTCGATCGTCCCCGTTCGACACTTGCTCCGCGGCGGCCGCGAGCTCGGCGTCAATCGTGAGCGCAGCGATGAAGGAGCGCGCCATGGCGTGCGGCGGGTGCACGACGCGATCATCGCGGCCCAGGTGACGCTCGCCGTGCTGCTGGTGGTCGGCGCCACGCTGTTGATTCGCACCGTCGAGCAGCTCCGCGACATTGATCCCGGATTCGATGCGCGAGGCGTGACGACATACAACCTGGTGCCGCCATCCGGCATGCCAGAGGCCGTGCAGCGTCAATTCTTTCGCGACGCGCTTGCCCGAGTTACGGCACTCCCGGGTGTGAAACAAGCGGGCATGACGAACCGCTTACCACTGCGGGACCTCGGATATGAGCTCACGGTCATGGTCGAGGACCGTCCGGACCTCGCCGGAGCGAAACGGCCGAACAGTCTGTATCGCACGGCGACCCCCGGGTTCCTTGCGGCCATGGGGATGCGTCTTGCCGCCGGGCGCGGCATCGACTCGACCGATGCCGGCGGATCGCCCGTTGTCCTCATCAGCGAGTCATTCGCGCGGCGCATGTGGCCAGGCCACAGCGCGATTGGCGAACACATCACGGAGCACTGGGGGCCGGAACCGGTGACGCGCACGGTGGTGGGCGTCGTGCGCGAGACGCACATGACGGCGTTGACCGCCGAGTCTCCGTTCACCATGTGGATTCCGCTCGAGCAGGCGCCCGTACAACAGGGTGGCGTGCTCGTCGTGCGTTCCGCCGCTCCGGCGGCGGTCGTGATGCCGCTGATCCGTCAACAGGTCGCCGCGCTGAATAGCCAGGTGGCGGTCTCTCGTGTGCAGACGATGGATGATGTGGAATCGACCGCACTCGCCGCGCCACTGCGGCTGCGTTTCTTCTTCAGCGCCTTCGCGGCACTCGCACTGTCGCTCGGTGCGATTGGCGTGTACGGCGCCGTGTCGTATGCGGTGGCGCGGCGGCGGGCGGAATTTGCGGTGCGAATGGCGCTTGGTGCATCACCAGGCATCGTGCTACGCGAAGTGCTGGTCGTCGGCATCACGCCGGTCGCCTTCGGCGTGGCAGCAGGGTCGGTCGCTGCGCTGGGTGCGAGCCGGTTGGTAAGTGGCATTGTCTATGGTGTACGGCCGACTGACCTGGTGAGCTTCTCGGTTGCTGCGCTTGCGCTGTTGATCGCGGGTGCCGCGGCTGCGTTGCTCCCGGCGCTGCGCGCGGGGCGCACGAATCCGGTGGAGGCGCTACGGGGGGTGGTGAATTGAG
>JAICLZ010000076.1 GCA_025929535.1 Gemmatimonadaceae bacterium | reverse complement strand
TCAGTGACTTCGGTTGCCAACCAAAGAAGCACCACTCCCCACGCGCCGTGCCGTCGCGGCGCACCGGTGCGATCCGTTTCTCATCCGTTCGATTCGTTCAATCCGTATTTCCAAAATTGTTGATGCCCGAATCGTGCGCGCTCAATCCCTATTCCCAAAGCAGTTCGCACTTTGAAAAGCGCGCCCCGCATTAAAACGGCAACAGCCGCCCGGGGCGGCAAAGAAACAGCGCCGGACCCTACGTGCGCTTTGGCGGAGCGCCGCAGTCGAAGCGGCCCGAGGACTTGCCGTCGTTCGTCTTGAAGGTGCCGGAGTGTCCGTCGGGATTCATCGTGATGCTCCCGAGTCCGCCGTAGGCCTCTTCGGTGGCGGTTTTGCCGAGGGACACGGCGAGAATCACGTTGGCATAGTGGCCGGGACCCGTGAACGGCGCCTTGTTCGCGTGCATCTCGTCGGCCATCGCCGCCTTGGGCCCGATCGTGAAGGCGAGCAGCGGCAAGTCGGGTCGGCCCCATGATGCCATCAACGTTCCTTCGCTGAGTATTCGGCACTGACCGTTCGACGCGGTTCGAGCCTTGGGCTTCTCCACCGTCACGCTCGCACCGGGCGCGTCCTGCGCGCGAGCGCTCGCGCTCGACAGGCAGGCGACGACCGTTCCCGCAAAAAGAAAAGTTCTCGCATTCACTCGCATCGGGTCCTCCCCACGGGGCGCGCCGCATGATGAAATCCGTGTCGCGCCCTGTCAATCACGGCATCACCGGCAACACGATGTGCGACGGCAGTGCCGCGGTGGAATACACGCGCTGCGTCGCCTTCACGAAGTCGCCCGCTTTCGCCTTGTAGATGCTCGGCACGAACTTCTGCGGGTTGCGGTCGATGAGCGGAAACCAGGTCGACTGCACCTGCACCATGAGCCGGTGTCCCTCGAGGAACACGTAGTCGCGGTCGCGCAGCGGGATCTTCCATTCCACCGGTTTGCCCGCCACGAGCGCGCTCGGATGCTCGTAGCTCGTGTTGTAGCGCCCGCGACGCACCTCCATCGCCACCGGAAGCTCGTAGCCGTTCACGGATTGCGCGTACTGCCCAGGCGCGGGACCGGCGTCCTCGTCCCATGCGTTCGGAGTCGCGTTCTCCGGATAGACATCGATCAGCTTGACGATGAAGTCCGCATCGGTGCCCGACGTCGACGCGAACAGATCCGCGGCCACCTCGCCGGCGATCGTGAGGTCGTGATCGAGCGGCGCGCTCACGTAGCTCAGCACGTCGGGGCGATTGTCGACGAAGCGCTGGTCCGCGATCTCCCACGTGCGCCAGTCGCCGGCGGGATACGTGGGCGAGATCGGCCGCTGGCGATACGGAACCGGGTTCGCGGGATCCGACACGTAGTCGCGATACGCCGCGCGCCCAGCAGACGCGGGCTTCGCGAACGAGAGCGTGCCGTCCGCGTGCAGATAGATGTTCGTGGGCGTCGATTCGCGCGGTGGCCACTCCGCGTACGTGCGCCATTTGTTGGAGCCCGACTGAAACGTCGTCGCGCGCCAGCTCGGCTTCTCGCCTTCGCCGTGGAGATAGTAGCGAAAGAACGGAGCCTCGATCGTCTCGCGAAATTCGCGCGACGTCGCGTGGCCGCCGTTTGCCATGAGGCCGAGGCTGTCGCCCTTCTCGCGTTGCCATTGGCCGTGATACCATGGCCCGGCCACCATGAAGTTGGTGTGATCCGGATCGTGCTCCGCCGCGTGCCGGAAAATCTGCCAGGGTCCCCACGGATCTTCCTGATCCCAGAAGCCGGCGACATTGAGATTCGGAACCGATGACGAATGGAGCTGCCGCACCCACGCCTCGCGCTTCCAGAAGTCATCGTAGTCCGGATGCGCGACCTCATCGTTCCAGTACGGAATGGCCCCGTGCAGATATTTGGCGTTCAGGTTCGAGACGGGGCCGAGCGCGAGGTACCAGGAGTAGCTGTCGTAGGTGTCGAACGCGAAGTGCGTGTTCTTGTTCTTGTCTGCCTGCTCCATCACCGCGTACTCGAACGAGTAGCTATAGCGCAGCGCGCCGTAGCGATGGTCATCGTCGTTCATCCACTGGTCCACGGGCGAGGCCTGCTCGCTCATCGCCTTGAGCGCGGGATGCGGATGCAGGAGCGCGAGCGCCGTGGTGAGCCCGTCGTACGACACGCCGTACATCCCGACCTTGCCATTGTTGTTCGCCACGTGCTTCACGAGCCAGTCGATGCTGTCGTACGCGTCCGTCGTCTCGTTCGTGGACGTGGAATCGGCGAGGTTCACCTGCGACGTGAGCTTGAACACCCCTTCCGACTTGAATCGTCCTCGCAGGTTCTGAATGACGAAGATGTACCCGTCGGCATTGAGCTCCTTCAGATTCGCGGCGATCTCGGTTGGCGCACTATCGGGCACTCCGTACGGGGTGCGACGAAAGAGGATGGGGAGCGGGCCGTGCTTGCCCGCCGGCGTGAGAATGACGGTCTGCAGGTGCACGCCATCGCGCATCGGAATCATCACCTGCCGATAAGTGAACACCGGCTGCGGCGCCGGTGACTGCGCGCGGGCAGAGGCGGCGACGATCAGAACGACAGCGGCGATGATGTGGCGCATGTAGCTCCCCGGAGTGACGAGTATGCGCACAAGATACCGCGCGTCACGCGGCGCGCGACTCCGGCGCCGGGGAAATGTCGATCAGGCGCTGGTGGGCACCAGATCGTTTCGCGCCGTGCGTGCGAATCTCGCCGCGACCATCGAGACGCAGATCGCGAAGGCGACGGCTCTGAGTCCCATGGCCGGTAGCCCGAACGTGTTGATGAGCATCGCGGAAACGAAGAGCGCTCCAAGGGCCGAAGCCGCGATGATCGCCGGCGCGCGCGGTTCGGCCATCACGTGCGCCGCTCCGCGTGCGCACGCGACCAGCATCGCGAGCGCCCCCGCCGCGAACAGGGGCGCGAGCGGGAGCGCGCCAGAGAGCTCGAGCATCGTCTCGCAGGAGGCGTACGGCGCCGAGTGCCGCGTGACAGCGTTCATCAGCGTGAACGCCGCCGTTGCGGCGCCCACACCGAACGAGAGCAGCGCCGTCGCCAGCAACGCGAGCGCCCAACTTCCGTGAAGGCTGGGAAGGCTGGAGCCACGCGGCCTCACATCGCAAGGAATATTCTGCATCATGCCGGTTGGATGCGCGGGCGAGGCAGATGGTTTACATCGATCTGAATTCCGGTCTCGTCTTGACAGCGGTCATCACAAAAGAGCAGACTCGGCTTCTGCGCTCTCCCGTCGCTCCCTCCTCTCGCGCCCCCTCATGCGTCTTCGCCCGTCTTTCGCGGTCATCGCCATCTCGATCGTTCCGGTGGCGGCCGTCTTCGCCCAGCAGCGTGTGTCCACGGTGCCGCTCCTGTCCGAGCCCACGGTGGCCGCACTCGCGGGCGAGCTCTCCGGCGCATCCGCGAAGCGCAACCTCGAGTTCATCACGCGCCAGCATCGCATGCGCGCGTCGAAGGGATTTCGCACCGCCGCCGATTTCGTCGCGGCGCAGGCGAAGGCCTATGGGCTCCAGGACGTGACCGTACACGAGTTTCCGGCGGATGGCCACACCATGTACGGCACGCAGAAGGCGCGGCTCGCCTGGGATCCCGAGTTCGCCGAGCTCTGGGAGATGCGCGTGGAGGCCGGTCGCACCACGCCCGTCACGCGCATCGCCAGCTTCGAGGACACACCGGTGGTCCTCGCGGAAGACAGCGACAGCGGCGACGTGATCACGGAGCTCGTGGACGTGGGCGCGGGAACCTCGGAAAAGGACTACGCGGGAAAGAACGTGCGCGGCAAGCTCGTGCTCACCTCGGTGGCACCGGGCGACGTGGTGCCGCTCGCGATCGACAAGTTCGGAGCGAAGGGCGTCGTGAGTGCGGCACAGAACCAGCCGAATGCATGGTCGCGCGAGGATGTGAACGCCATTCGCTGGGGACACCTCGACTCCTTCGAGGCGCGGCACACCTTCGCCTTCATGGTGTCGCTCAAGCAGTATCGCGCACTGCAGGAGCGTCTGGCGGCGGGTGAGCACATCACGCTGCACGCGATCGTGCGCGCCGCGCGGCACGTCGCCACCTACAATCCCGTGACGGCGCTCATTCCCGGCACGGATCGCCGCGCCGAGGAGATCGTGCTGAGCTGCCATCTCGATCACCAGCGACCGGGCGCGAACGACAACGCGAGCGGCTGCGCGACGATTCTGGAGGTCGCGCGCACGCTCTCGAAGCTGATCGCGGATGGGAAGATCGCGCGCCCGTCGCGCAGCATTCGCTTCGTGTGGCCCTGCGAGGTGGAGTGCACGCTCGCGCTCTTTCATTCGCAGCCCGACATGCGCGCGCGCTTCAAGGCCGTGATCCACATGGACATGGTGGGAGGCGGCCCGGAAACGAAGGCGATCTTTCACATCACGCGAGGTCCCGCGAGCCTGCCCTCGTTCGTCTACGATGTGGGGCAGCGCTTCGGCACCTTCCTCAACTCGGAATCGCAGATGTACGCCGAGGGAACGGGCGGCAGATATCCGATGGTCTCGGGCGAAGGCGGCAAGGAGCCCCTGCTCGGCGATCTCGCCGAATTCTCGATGGGGAGCGATCACGAGCTGTACGAGGAAGCGTCGTGGAAGATCCCGGGCATCTATTTGAACGACTGGCCCGACCGCTACATCCACACCAACTTCGACGTGCCGGGCAACATCGATCCGACGAAGCTCGAGCGCGCGGCGTTCATCGGCGCCGCGAGCGCGCTCGTCCTCGCGAACCTCAAACCGTCGGACGTCGCCCCCCTCTGGGCCTCGATGGAAAGCTCCACGCTGCGGCGCGCGGCAACGATGCTCGACCGCCGCGCCACGCTCCCGCCCGCGGACGCTGCCGCGCTGACGCGCTCGTTCCTCTCGCAGCAGCACGACGCGTTCGAGTCGATCGCGACGTTCGCCGCGATTCCCGACAGCGTTCGCCGCGCAGCCACCGCCTTCTTCCAGCGCCTCGAGACCGTGACGGGCGCGCCGGAGGCTGCCGCGCCACCCAGCGGCGAGGGCGGAGTCGTGTTCGCGCGCAATGCGGCGGTCACCGGTCCGATGGTGGTGTTCGGCTATGACTATCTCGCCGACCACACCAAGGGTCGAGCGGCACCCAAGCTGCTCGACTACCAGGGGCTGCGCGGAAACGGCGACGAGTACGCGTACGAGATCCTCAACTTCGTGGACGGCAAGCGAACGACGCGCGAGATCCGCGATGCCGTGAGCTCCGAATACGGCCCCGTGGACGTGAGCCTCGTGGCCGAGTATCTGCGCGCGCTGGAAGCCGCCGGAGTGGTCCGGGCAGCGAAGTGAGGCTTCCCCATCCGCTGACGCTCCTCGTTGGCTGCACGATCATCGCAGCGGCGCTCACCCACGTGCTCCCCGCAGGCAAGTTCGACATGCGGGAGGATCCGGCCAGCGGAAGAAAGGTCGCCGTGGCGGGCTCGTACCATCGTGTCCCCGCACAACCGGTCACGCCGTTCCAGACAGTCGTGGCGATTCCGGACGGCATCATCGATGCGGCATCCGTCATCGCCTTCGTGTTCCTCGTGGGCGGTGCATTCGGGGTCGTCGACAAGACCGGCGCTCTTCGCGACGGCATCGACTGGCTCGTTCCCCGGCTGGGCGATCGCGGCATCATCGCGATCCCGATCGTCTGTCTCGCCTTCGCCGCCGGCGGCGCGTTCGAGAACATGCAGGAGGAGATCATCGCGATCGTCCCCGCCCTTCTCGTACTCACTCAGCGATTGGGCTACGACGCGCTGACGGTCGCCGAGATGAGTGTCGGCTCAGCGGCGGTCGGATCGGCTTTCAGCCCCATCAATCCATTTCAGGTTCTGATCGGTCAGAAAGTCGCAGGAATTCCGCAGTTTTCGGCGGCCCAGTTCCGGATCGTGTTCCTTGCGATCGCGCTCGCGCTCTGGATCGCGGGCACCATGCGCCATGCGCATCGCGTGCACGTCGCGACCGCGACGGCCGGCGCGGGCGATGCACGGCCGTTCGGGTGGCGCGGGCAGGCAGTGCTCGGACTCGTGCTCGCAACGTTCGCGGTGTTCGTGTGGGGTGTCGCGAAGCTGCATTGGGATTTCGACCAGGAAGCGGCGCTCTTTTTCGTGATGGGCGTCATCGCCGGAATACTCGGCGGGCTCGGTATCGCGGGAACGGCGGAGGCGTTCGTCGAAGGATTTCAATCGATGGCGTATGCGGCGCTGCTGATCGGATTCGCTCGATCCATTTCGACGGTGATGGAGCAGGGGCTGATCATCGACACCGTGGTGAACGGACTGGCGTCGGCGCTCGCCGGATTGCCCACGGCGCTCGCCGCACTCGGAATGATGGGCGCTCAGGCAGCGATCCACGTGCCGGTCCCGAGCGTGAGTGGACAGGCAGTGCTGACTCTGCCAGTGTTCGCGCCCGTTGCGGACTTGCTGCACATGTCGCGTCAGGTCGCCGTTCTCGCGTACCAGTATGGGGCGGGGATGTGTGAGCTGATGACGCCGACGAACGGTGCACTGATGGCAATACTCGCGGCCGCGGGCGTGAGATATGACGAGTGGATTCGCGGCGCTGGACTCATGCTTGCCCTTGTAACTGCCTTGGGAGCGGCGGCGGTCGCCGTGGCTGTGGCCGTAGGCGTGACCTAGCGCACTGGAGCGCGAGCAGACTGAGCAGAGCCGGTCGAGGCCGCTTGCGTTCGGCGCTTTGGAGTGGCATTATCCTCGCTATAGAAATCGAGCGTGGAGGCCACGATGGCCCCGACTACGACCGGGCAGGCGGCCCGGCAGAACCCTTCGACATGGAGGCGCGGTGTATCAAAAGCCGAAGGTGGAACGGTTCGGCACGTTCCGCGAATTGACCCAGGTCGGTTTCAACGGGACCACGGATGGCTTCACCATCTGCGGTATCGGCGGCGGAACCGGTAACGAGCTGTGCGGAGGGCCGGACAGCCCACCGTGCCGCAACGGTTCTCCCTGATCTGGTTCTAGTGAGCTACGAGTAGCACGAGGGGCAGCCGGCAATCGCAGGTTGCCCTTCCTGTTTTCACCCCACCTTCTGGGGCACGATCACCCGCAGCGCCCTCGGACGGATCCGGTAGTGCAGTGGCGAGGTCATGGGCTGCACCTCTCCGTCCGCGGACACGAGCACACGAGTCCGATGCGTCTCAATGACGAGCTCGGTTGCCGTGAGCGCCTCGAAATCCCGCGCCTGCTCCAGCCGGCCGAGCAGTGCCGCAAGAGACAGCCGCACGAGCGCCGCTCGCCGCTGCTTCTTCACGATGTAGATGCTGAGCACTCCGCCCTGCAGCGACTCGCGCGCGCCGATGTCGAAGCCCTGCATCTGATACTCGTTGTTGCCGATGAACACGACGGGCGTGACGAAGTCCTCCTTCGTGGACTCCACCTCGATTCTCACCACGAGAAACGGAAATCGTCTGAGCACCGAGAGCGAGGCCCAGAGAAAGGAGTGCCATTTTCCGCGACCCAGGCGCGACTGCTGCCGCTCGCGATCGCGCACCATGTCCGGGTACAGGCCCAGGCTCGAATTATTGATGAAGACCCTGCCGTTCACCTCGGCCACATCCACCGCGGTCACGTTGTTCTCGATGATGTTCCGCACGCTCGCCTCGAGCTCGAGCGGAACGCCGAGGTCCTTCGCGAAGTGATTGAGCGTGCCGAAGGGGAGCACGCCGAGCGGGATGTCCGTGCCGGCGAGTGCAGCGGCAGCCGTGCTGATCGTTCCGTCGCCGCCCGCAGCGATGAGCATTGGGGGATGTTCGTTTACCGCTGCGCGCACGAGCGCGTCGATGTCGCTGCCGGTGCGCGCAAGGCGAACGTCCGCGTGGATGCCACCGGCGAGAAAGAGCTCGCTGAGCGACCGAGACCGATCCTCCACGTGCGGATTTCCGGCACCGGCGTTGATGATCACCGGAACGATTGCGCTCACACGTGCCCCGCGAGCGCTGCAGCGAGTACGACGGTGCGCGCTAGGGTTTGTGCTCGCGCCCCCTCAACTCTTCCTCTGCCTGGTTCCCGTAGTACTCGTCCACGCACGTCGAGATGACGTAGTTGAGCCGCTCGTCTCCGTGCATCGATCGCACACGCGAGATCCCCGCGGGGATGCCGGACCACACGTCCTTGATCAAGACGAGCAGCTGCTCCGCGCGAAGCCCCGAGTGCCGCGCATCCTCGCATATCTGCCGGAGCGCGGAGCGGAGCTCGCGATGTGCGTTCGGCGTCGCATCCGCGGTTTGCAGATGCGCATCCTGGAACACCATCTCCAGACTCGTGCGCAGTCGGTGATTGGCGTTGACGATCGCGCTCTCGCCAAATCGTGAATTCGATGGCTGGGAATTCCGAGAGTCCGGCTGCATGCGAACCTCTGCGTACGGGTGCCGGATCGTCGTGACGTGGACCGGGGGAGTCCAGACACGCGACGACGAAACGGCGCGTCCTATTCGTAAGCGCCAGTGGTGACCTGCGCAATAGTGGAATCACCCCAAAATGGTCAGTGACAAAATGATGACATTATGGCGTTGTATCAATTCATACAAACCGACACGGTTCGTGATTGCGTGGCGATCCCATCGGGCTATGGCATGTCGACACGGCGCAGCTCGTGGCGCTCACCCAGCGGCAACGGGGCCGCCGCGCACCGCCGCACTATCGAAACCGCTCGCGATCTGCTAAGTATCACACTGTACGCCCGTCGTGAGTCTTCGAAGTGGAACGGGGCATTGTAAAGCCCGCCACGATCCGCCGACTCGGACGTCTGCGCCGTGCATTGCTTCACCGGCGCCGAAGGAACCGCTCGTGAGCACTCGCGATAAGAACGACTTCCTTGCCCTGCTCTCGGGCGTCCGTCGCGTCTTTGCCCAAACCCAGGAGTACGAGGCCACCCTCTCCGCCATCGCGCACCTCGTGCTTCCGTATCTGGGAAGCTGGTGCGCGGTCGACGTGTGCGAGGAAGATGGAACCATGCGTCGGGTTGCGGTGATCCATCCCGACCCCTCGAAGCAGCCTCTCGTTCGCGCGCTCGAGAAAGGGTGGCCACCGGAGGCCGACGATTTGGTCGGTGCTCCGGCCGTCATGCGCACGCGGCGCACCGTGTCCATTCCCGAGGTCACGGATGACCTGATGCGCCGGATGGCGCGCACGCCGGAGAATCTCGAGGCGCTTCTCGCGCTTGGCATCGGCTCCGTCATCACCGTCCCGCTCATGGCGAAGGAGCACGTGCTGGGCGCAATCACATTCGTGAGCGATGCCAAGGGGCAGCGCTACGATGCCAGCGATGTGTCGCTCGCGGAGGATCTCGCCGGGATCGCTGCGCTCGCACTCGACAACGCGCGCTTCTATCGCGGCGCGATCGGGCGTGCGAAGGAGGATTCCGCGAATCAGGTGCGAACGGAAGTCCTCACGACCATGAGTCACGAGATTCGAACGCCGCTGAATGCGATCGTCGGCTACGCCGAGCTGCTCGAGCTGGGGCTTGCGGGCCCTCTGACACAGAAGCAGCGCGACTACGTGTCCCGGCTGCGCCTGAGCGGCACGCATCTCGTCGCGCTGGTGAACGATGTGCTGGATCTCGCAAAGGCCGACGTGGGAAAGCTCGTGATGGTCGGCGAACAGGCGAGCACCGCTTCCGCGATTGCGACGGCGATCGCCACGACGCACCAGTCGGCAGACGCCGCCAACGTGCGCATCGTGGACGCCGCCTCGTCGGACACGGATGGCGATGAGGGAGTGTCCTACGTCGGTGATGAGCGGCGCGTCCGGCAGATCCTGATCAATCTCATTGCGAACGCCATCAAGTTCACGCCGCCGGGCGGGGACGTGACAGTGTCGCATGGCGCGGTAGAGGAGAGTCCGGTCGGTACGCACCTGGTGGGAGCGGGCCCGTGGACGTTCATTCGAGTTTCGGACACCGGTCCTGGCGTGTCGGCCGAGCAGCATTCCGCAGTCTTCGAGCCCTTCGTGCAGGGTGAAGGAGGATATGCGCGCAGCAAGGGTGGCACGGGGCTTGGGCTGACCATCAGCCGGCGGCTCGCGCGACTGATGGGCGGCGATCTGATCCTCGAAACCGATTCGGCCGATGCGAGGCCGGGCGCAACCTTCACATTGTGGCTGCCGAGAATGAGCGAAACGGCATCCCGGCGAAAGACAGACTTGCCGGAGATGGCGAATGCGCGCATCGCTCGTGCGCTGGAGACTTCCGCCGACTACCGCGTGTACGGGCTGGCGGAGATCGGGCGTCACCTGCGCGGACACGTGGAGGAGGTGCTGCGGCGAGTGGCGATGCGCCTTCGCACCGATCCGGCGTTTCCGTCGGCCGATGCGCTCTCGCCATCGGAAGTGGAAGATCACCAGTTGGCCTTTCTCGCCGATGTGGTGCAGTCGCTGATCGTCATCGACGAAACGGGCGGCATCGACTCGGCCCTCTATCGCGCAGGCAGCGAAATCCAGCTCGTCGTGTCATTGCTGCATGGAAAGACGCGACACCGCCAAGGGTGGACGCTCGAGCATCTCGACCGGGAATCGACGATCATGCACGAGGAGCTGGAGGGGCTCATTCACCGGCACGTGCCCGACGGCGTGGGAGACGTCACGGCGGCGCTCGCGGTCATCGCGCATCTGATCGAGCACGCCCGGTCCGAAAGTGCGCGTGCGTATAGCCGGGCGAGCAAGGCAGCCGCAGTCAGCGCCGGCGCTCACCAAGCGCGACCAGGGCATGGAGCGGCAGCGCTGCCCAATCCGGCGGATACGTCCACAGCCGGTGACACGCCGTATCGGAATCGAAGATGAGGCAGGAGGGCCCGCAAGCGCCGGGAACGTCGAACGCCAGCGCTTCCTGCACTCGCCATCGTACTCCCGCGGGAGTGTGGAAGTCGCGCCGCTCGAGCAGTTCGAATCTCGCTTCTTCCATGCATCTCCCGCGTTCCGGCATCGCGATCTGACATCTCGAGCACCCTCCAATATGGGGTGCTCGCGCGGCGAGTGTGCGTGATTCTTTTGTTCGGCTTTGGATTCGCCGTCATCGTACGCTACTGCCTGGGCTCGTGCGAGCGTACATTGGCGCATGACCGAGCCGGTAGTCGAGTCCTCCCGGGCTCCGCTCGATGAACCGACGCTCGTGCGCGCACTCGGCGTTCGCGCGCTCGCGGCGAACATCGTCAACACCATCGTCGGCTCGGGGATCTTCGTGCTCCCCGCTGTCGTTGCCGCGATTCTCGGCCCTGCGGCGATGCTCGCGTATCTCGTGTGCGCCGCGCTGGTCGCGCTTTTCGGGCTGTGCTTCGCGGAAGTCGGAAGCCGGGTGCACGGGAGTGGTGGCGCGTACGCGTACGTGGAGGCAGCGTTCGGACCCTACGTGGGCTTTTCTGCGGGGCTGCTGCTCGGATGCGCCGAGATGGCCGCGAGCGCGGCGGTGGCGACGATCTTCGTGGGCTCGCTGAGCGCGCTGTTCCCGGGGGGCGGTGGAACCGCGTCGCGCGCCGTCATGCTCATACTGCTCTATGGCGCGCTGGCGATCGTCAACGTGCGCGGCGTGCGCACGGGGGCGCGATTGATGGAGCTCATCACGGCCGCGAAGCTCGTGCCGCTCGTGCTGCTCGTCATCGCCGGAATGTTCGTGCTGCATCCGGACTACCTGAAGTGGCCGGGCATTCCACCCCTCGCGGACATCGGGCGCGCATCGCTCGTGCTGATGTTCGCGTTCACCGGTGTGGAGGGTCCGCTCACGTCGAGCGGTGAGGTGAGGAACCCGGCGCGCACGGTGCCGCGAGCGGTGCTGCTTGGCCTGAGCACCGTCGCGCTGCTCTACGCGGGGCTGCAGATGGTGAGTCAGGGCGTGCTCGGGCCCGCGCTCGCGACGGCCACGGACGCACCGCTCGGTGCAGTGGCCGAGCGCGCGCTGGGAGCTCCGGGGCGCACGCTCATCCTCCTCGCGGCGATGGTGTCGACACTCGGCTACGTGAGCGGCGACATGCTGGCGACGCCGCGCCTGCTCTTCGCTTTCGCGCGCGACGGACTTCTGCCCGCGCGACTCGGCGCGGTGCACGCGCGCTTCCGCACGCCGCACATCGCGATCATTGCGTACGCAGCAACGGCATGCGCGCTGGCGCTGAGCGGATCGTTTCGCGCGCTCGCGGTGCTCTCGGCGGTGGGCATCCTGCTGGTGGATCTGGCGTGCTGCGCAGCGGTGCTCGCGCTGCGGCGTCAGGGCGACACGCGAGCGGAGCGCGCTCCATTCCGTGTTGCGGGAGGGCCGGCGGTGCCACTGCTCGCGTGCGCGGTGGTGGTGTGGCTGCTGACGAGCGCGCGCGCAGCGGAGTTTCTCGCGGCGGCGGGAGTGGTGGTCATCGCGACGGTGCTCTACTGGGCGCGGCCGCGGAGGCGGACGAGGGAAGAGGCTGCGCAGGCGCGGGGCACGTAGCTCGAGCTCCGCGACGCTCGCACGAATGGCTCCGCTTTGTTCAGCGTGGCCCCTTGCCGTGCAAGAGGCGAAGGGCGCCCGCCTTGTGGGCTGCGACGTGGTCGGTCTTGTCGCTCTTGATCTCATACTGGGGGTCGTCTTCGGACGCGTGGTGCACGTAGCCCTTGTAGTCGAAGTCCTTGGTGTGGATGGCGATGATGGTGCCCGACACCCGACCCGCTTCGGAATTCCAGCTGACGTGATCACCGACTTTGAGCTTCCTGTTCATACGCAATTCCCTCGATGTGGGCGGAGCTCCAAGAGTACAAAAGTGAGCGGTGATGTGCCCGAATACGTGGAAGCACGTGCCCTTGCGGAAGGGGCCGCTCGCAGCCAAGACTACCCATGATCCCGCTTTCGAGGCGATCCGACCGGCTCGATGTTCCGCTGACGAGCTCGAGCGGCGCCCCTGCTCCGCAGCTTCCGGATTCCGCTCGCGAGCGCGCAATGATCGCATGCGGGCTGCTCGCCTGCCTGGCGCTCTACGTCCTCGCACTCGATCCGACGCTCTATCTCTGGGGAGACAACGCGCACTACATCATCGTCGCCAAGTCGCTTGCGACGGGACAGGGACTGCGGGACATCCACACGCCCGGAAGCCCCGTCTTTTCGTACCCGGTGCCGCTGTTCCCCTTGGTTCTCGCTCCGATCGTCCGCGTCTTCGATTATCAGCTCGTTCCGCTGAAGCTGCTCGTCGTCGCGATCGGCGTTCTCACCGTGTACGCGACGCTGCGACTGTTTCTGCGCTTGCTGGACGCGAAACGCGCCGTCGTGCTCACCGCCCTCGTCGCGGTCTCGCCGCAGATCGTTTCCTTTTCGCATCAGGTCATGACCGAGCTCCCGTATCTCGGTCTCTCGATCGTGGCGTTGATGTGCGTGATGGACTTCGCCGGGGACGATCGCTGGAATGGACGCAAGGCTTCGCTCAGTGCACTGATCCTTGCCGCAACTATCCTCATGCGCACCATCGGCGTCACGCTGATACTCGCCGCTGCGGCGTACGTCGTACTCGATGGCGCTGGCCCGCTGAGACGCAGGGCAGCGAAGGCGGCGCTGATGTGCGGGGTGTGCGCGGCGGCATGGCTCGCGGCCAACGGCGCCATGATCGCCTCGATTCCGTACTTCGCCGAATTTCGGAACGGAACCGCGAGCGCGCAGAGCGGCGCGAGCCACATGGGGATCCGCTCGCGCGTGGCGGCAAATCTCATCGCGTATGCCGGCGCGGTGCCGGAGACGGTGTATTACGGATACTCGCTCCGCGACCCTGCGCCGAAGCTCGTGGGTGCCGCGATCATCGTCGCGATCCTACTGGGATTCGCGTTTGCCGCTTGGCGCAAGCGCACCTTGGTGGAATACTATTGCCCTGCGTATGCAGCGGTGCTGCTCGTCTACGAGCCCGCCAATTCCGGGAATCTTCGCCGTTATCTCGTGCCAACCATCCCGTTCGTGCTGTACTATTTCGTTCGCGGCCTCGAGGCGATCGGCGTGCTTGCGGGGCAAATCGAAGGCACGCGGCTGTTGGCCGCGCGGTGGTGGCGAACCGCGACCATCGCGTTGCTCGCGTTCATTGGTGCGTG
>JAICLZ010000066.1 GCA_025929535.1 Gemmatimonadaceae bacterium | reverse complement strand
TCTCGGACGCGTGTACGACGACGTGCAGAACGACAAGCAGGCGAGCTGGTACAACGGCCAGCGCGCGATCGTGCTCGCGGTGACGCGCCAGCCCGGCACGAACACGGTGAAGGTGGCCGACGCGGCGAAGGCGGCGCTCGCCGAGATCGCGCCGTCGATTCCGAAGGACGTGGAGCTGACGATTCGCTACGACCGATCGGCGGGCATCAGGCAGGCCGTGCGCGACGTGAAGTTCTCGCTCGTGCTGGCGCTCGCGCTCGTGGTGATGGTGATCTTCCTCTTCCTGCGCAACCTCACCGCGACCGTGATCCCGAGCCTCACGCTGCCCATGGCGATCGTGGGCACGTTCTCGGTGATGTACCTGTTCGACTACAGCATCGACAATCTCTCGCTCATGGCGCTCACGCTCGCGGTGGGGTTCGTGATCGACGATGCGATCGTGATGCTCGAGAACATCGTGCGCCATCTCGAGATGGGAAAGACCGCCATGCAGGCCGCATTCGACGGAGCGGCCGAGGTGGGGTTCACGATTTTGTCGATGACGCTCTCGCTCGCCGCCGTGTTCATTCCGCTCGTGTTCATGGCGGGACTGATCGGGCGGCTGTTCCGCGAGTTCGCGGTCACGATCATGATCTCCATTCTCGTGTCGGGCTTCGTGTCGCTCACGCTCACGCCGATGCTGTGCGCGCGCTTTCTCAAGCCGCAGCGCGAGCAGAAGCACGGCCGCATGTACAACGCGATGGAGCGCGTGTTCGACAGGGCGCTGCACGGCTACGAGCGGAGCCTGGGGTGGGTGATGGGCCATCGCCCGCTCTCGCTGGTCTTCTCCGCGCTCATCCTCGTTGCCACCGGAGTGCTCTTCGTCATCATCCCCAAGGGACTTTTCCCGGCGGATGACACCGGATTCCTCTCCGCAACCACGGAAGCGGCGCAGGGAACGTCGTACACCGAGATGGTCAGGCTGCAGACGCTCGCGATGCATGCGCTCCAGCGCGACACGAACATCGCCGGCTACATGTCGAACGTCGGCAGCTCGAATCAGGGGAATCTCAACATCATCCTCAAGCCGGCCGGGCAGCGGCCGCCGGCGGACATGATGGTGCACGAGCTCACGCGCCGGCTCTCGGGGATTCCGGGGCTGCAGGTGTTCATCCAGAATCCGCCGAGCATCCGCATCGGTGGACGGAGCTCGAAGAGCCTGTACCAGTTCACGCTGCAGGGGCACGACCTCACCCGCCTCTACGCGAACGCGCAGGCGCTCGCGGCGAGGCTGCGCCAGACGCCGCCGCTCACCGACGTGACGACGGACCTGCAGAACAACAATCCGCAGGTGACGGTGCGCATCGATCGCGACCGCGCATCGGTGCTCGGCGTGACGCCGCTGGCGATCGAGCGCGCGCTCGCGAACGCGTACAGCGAGCAGCAGACGTCCACGATCTACACGAGCACGAACGAGTACTGGGTGCTGATGCAGCTCGTGCCGAGCGCGCAGCTGGATGAGAACGCGCTGACCAAGCTGTACGTCACGAGCGCGAACGGGAGGCTGGCGCCGCTGTCGGATGTGGCGGACTTCGAGCGGAGCGTGGGTCCGAGCAGCGTGGCGCACTCGGGGCAGCTCGCGAGCGTGACCGTCTCGTTCAACCTGCAGCCGGGGGGCAGTCTGGGCGGTGCGGTGCAGGCGGTGAACAGGGTCGCGCGCTCGATGCTGCCCGCCACCATCACCGCCAACTTCTCGGGAACGGCGCAGGTGTTCCAGTCATCGCAGCAGGGACTGGGCGTGCTGCTGCTGATCACCGTCTTCATCATCTACGTCGTTCTCGGGATTCTGTACGAGAGCTACGTCCACCCGATCACGATTCTCACCGGGCTGCCGTTCGCGGCGTTCGGGGCGCTGCTCGCGCTCTTCGTGACGGGGCAGGAGCTGGATGTGTACGGCTACGTGGGCGTGATCATGCTGATCGGCATCGTGAAGAAGAACGCGATCATGATGATCGACTTCGCGATCGAGCGCGAGCGCAACGAGAATTGCACGCCGGCGCAGGCGATCACCGAGGCGGCGAGCGTGCGCTTCCGGCCGATCATGATGACGACGGTGGCGGCCATCGTGGGCACGCTGCCGATCGCGATCGGCGTGGGCGCGAGCGCAGCGTCGCGGCGGCCGCTCGGGATCGCGGGGGTGGGAGGGCTCGCCTTCTCGCAGATCGTGACGCTGTACGTGACGCCGGTGTTCTACACGTATCTCGATGAGCTGCAGGGGTGGCTGGCGCGGCACCTGAAGCGCAGGCCGCGTGCGGGGCGCGCGACACTGGATCATGGATTGGCGCATGGCGACTGAAAACCAGGAGAAGAACGCGGAGGTGGGGGACACGCCGCCGCGGCACGGCGGGATCACGACGCTGTTCATCAGGCGTCCGATCATGACATCGCTGGTCATGATCGCGATCCTCTTCTTCGGCATCGTCGCGTACCGGCAGCTGCCGGTGAGCGATCTTCCCAACGTCGACTTCCCGACGATCACGGTCACGGCGATCCTCCCCGGCGCGAGCCCGGCGACGATGGCGGCGACGGTGGCGACGCCGCTCGAGAAGCAGTTCTCGACGATCGCGGGGATCGACAACATGACCTCGACGTCGAGCCTCGGCGAGACGCAGATCGTGGTGCAGTTCTCGCTCGACCGGAACATCGACGCGGCCGCGCAGGATGTGCAGGCCGCGATCACGCAGACGCAGCGGCAGCTGCCGCAGGGGATCCTGCCGCCGAGCTACCAGAAGACCAATCCGGCGGATGCGCCGATCCTGACGCTCGCGCTCACGAGCACCGAGGTGCCGATCTCGACGCTCGACGAGTACGGCGAGACCACGATCGCGCAGCGGCTCTCGATGGTGGGCGGCGTGGCGCAGGTGCTCGTGTACGGCGCACAGAAGTACGCGGTGCGCATCCAGCTCGATCCGCGGCAGCTGGCGTCGCGCAACCTGGCGCTCGAGGACATCACGACGGCCGTGTCGGCCCAGAACGTGAATCTCCCCACGGGCATACTGTGGGGACCGAAGGTCGCCCTCACGGTGCAGGCCACCGGCCAGCTCGAGAATGCCGATGCGTTCCGGAACATGGTGGTCGCCTATCGCAATGGCGCGCCCGTGCATCTGTCGGACGTGGGGCGCGTGAGCGACGACGTGCAGAACAACAAGACCGCGAGCTGGTACAACGGGCAGCGCGCGATCGTGCTCGCGATCCAGCGACAGCCGGGCACGAACACGGTGAAGGTGTCAAACGCGGCCAAGGCGGCGCTCGAGCGCGTGAAGCTCGAGATCCCGCCCTCGGTGCACGTGGAAGTGCTCTACGATCGCGCGACGACCATCGAGGAGTCGGTGCACGACGTCACGTTCACGCTCGAGCTCACCCTCGTGCTCGTGGTGCTCGTGATCTTCCTGTTTCTGCGCAACCTCTCGGCAACGGTGATCCCGAGCCTCGCGCTGCCGATGTCGATCAGCGGCACCTTCTCGGTGATGTATCTGCTCGGATACAGCCTCGACAACCTGTCGCTGATGGCGCTCACGCTCGCGGTGGGCTTCGTGGTGGACGACGCGATCGTGATGCTCGAGAACATCGTGCGCCACCTCGAGATGGGGAAGCCGCCGCTGCAGGCAGCCATCGAGGGGAGCACGGAGGTGGCGTTCACGATCGTCTCGATGACGCTCTCGCTCGCGGCCGTGTTCATCCCGATTCTCTTCATGGGCGGGATCATCGGGAAGCTGTTCCACGAGTTCGCGGTGACGATCGGGGTGGCGATCCTGGTGTCCGGATTCGTGTCGCTCACGCTGACGCCGATGCTCTCGAGCCGGTTCCTGCGCGCCACGAGCGAGGCGACGCAGGGGCGATTCTACCGGGCCACTGAGCGCATCTACGAGCGCGTGCTGCGGAAGTACGAGCGAAGCCTCGACTGGGTGATGGCGCGGCGCGGCATGACGCTCGTGTTCTCCGCGGTGATTCTCGTGGCCACGATCATCCTCTTCGTCGTCATGCCCAAGGGGCTCTTTCCGAGCAGCGATACCGGGCAGCTGCTGGGGACCACGGAGGCGGCGCAGGGTGCGTCGTACAGCTCCCTGATCGACGCGCAGGCGACCGTCGCGGACATCGTCAGGAGAAATCCCGATGTGCTGTCGGTGACGTCGGCCGTGGGCACGAGCGCGGCGGCGAATCAGGGGCAGCTCACGATCGGACTCAAGCCGCTCGGCCAGCGCTCGCACAGCGCGGACGAGGTGGCGCGGCAGCTCACGCACGATGTCACCGGCGCGCCGGACATCTCCGTGTACTTCCAGAATCCGCCGGCGATCTCGATCGGCGGGCTCACGTCGAAGAGCCTCTACCAGTTCACGCTGCAGAGCGGCGACATCGTGGCGCTCGACAGCGCGGCGGCGCATCTCGAGGCGCGGCTGCGGCAGGAGAAGCAGCTCGAGAACGTCACGAGCGACCTGCTGATCGACAACCCGCAGGTGACCGTCGACATCGACCGCGCGCAGGCGGGGCAGCTCGGCGTGTCCGCGACGGAGATCGAGAACACGCTGTACGACTCGTTCGGGCAGCGGCAGGTGTCGACGATCTACACCTCGACGAACGAGTACTGGGTGGTGATGGAGCTGCTGCCGGAATTCCAGCAGGACATTCCGTCGCTCGGCTCGCTCTGGGTGCGCTCCACCAGCGGCACCGTCGTGCCGCTCAGCGCAGTGGCCAAGTTCACACTCGGCAACGGGCCCGTGACCGTGAACCACGAGGGGCAGCTCCCCGCGGTGACGATCTCGTTCGACCTCGCGCCCGGCGTTTCGCTCGGCACCGCCGTGAGCATGGTGGAGCGCGACGCGAAGAGCATTCTTCCGCCAACGGTGGCTTCGAACTTCTCGGGACTCGCGCAGGCGTTCATGGGAACGCAGGCGGGGCTCACGCTGCTGCTCGCGCTCGCCGTGTTCGTCATCTACATCATTCTCGGCGTGCTGTACGAGAGCTACGTCCATCCGATCACGATTCTCTCCGGGCTCCCGTTCGCGGTCTTCGGGGCGATCGTGACGCTGTTGATCTTCGGTCTCGATCTCGACGTGTACAGCCTCGTCGGGATGATCATGCTGATCGGCATCGTGAAGAAGAACGCCATCATGATGATCGACTTCGCGATCGAGGCCGAGCGTACGGATCACAGCACGCCGGAGCAGGCGATCGTGAAGGCGGCGAGCGTGCGCTTCCGGCCGATCATGATGACGACGATGGCCGCGCTCATGGGCGCGCTGCCGATCGCGATTGGATGGGGCGCGGGCGCCTCGACGCGGCGGCCGCTCGGCGTGGCGGTCGTCGGCGGGCTCGCGTTCTCGCAGCTCGTGACGCTGTACGTGACGCCGGTGTTCTACACGTACCTGGACGAGCTGCAGACGTGGATTCGTTCGCGGGCGCGCAGGCGCCGCGAGGCTGGCGCGGGTGTGACGCCGCCGCCGGAGGCGGCTGGCGCGTGATAGATTCCTGCTCCATGCATCTCCGCCGACTGCTGCGACCTTCCATCATCGCGCTTGCCCTGGCCGCGCTCGCGTGCAGTCGCGGCGATGTCGCCCAGGGTCCGCGCGTGGTCTGCGTCTCGAAGCAGATCAACGAGTTTCTCTACGACATCCACGCTGAGTCGGTGCTGGTCGCGCGCGATCTCACGTCGATCTATCCAGCCGCAATCAGGCATCTGCCATCCGTGGGCTATCATCGCGCGCTGAGTGCGGAGGGGATCATCTCGATGCGTCCCACGATGCTTCTCACGGACGGCAATCTCGGTCCCGATGCGGTGGTGGAGCAGGTGCGAAAGGTGGGAATCCCCGTGCTGGTGCTCGCGCCGGGATCGACGCCCGACAGCGCGCAGCTGCTCATGCAGCGGCTCGGGAAGGAGTTCCATCACGAGGCGCAGGCCGACTCCGTGGTCGCCGCGTGGAAGGAGGAGATGCACGACGTGTTGCGCGACAGCGTGCAGTGGGCCACGGGGCGCCGGCCGCGCGTGCTCGTGATGCACTTCGGACAGATGGTGAACGACTATCTCGGCCTCAAGCGCGGGTCCACGGCGGACCGGATCGTCGAGTGGGCCGGAGGGGTGAACGCCATCGACTCGACCGGCGGCATGCTGCGTCTCACGCCCGAGCTCATCGCGAAGGCGGCGCCCGACATCATCATCGCCACGGATGTCGGCTTCGACCGGCTCGGCAGCGCGGCGAAGTTCGCATCGCTGCCGGGAGTCGCGCTCACGCCGGCGGGCAAGGCGGGGCACGTGTACCGCGTGGACGAGACGGAGGTCATGTATTTCTCGGCGCGCACTCCTGCCGTGCTGCGCAAGATCGCCGGGTGGCTGCATCCGGGAGCGACGTCGCCCGCTCAGCCCTGATGGGCGACGAGGATTCGCGGCGACCGCGCGTGGTGCAGCGCTCGAACACATTCGTCCATCTCGCGCTCGCGGTCGTGCTGCTGATCGCGCTCGTGGCTTCGGCGTGTCTCGGCGCGTTCACCTTCACGCCCGCGCGGATCGCGAGCTACGTGGCGCAGAGCGCCGGCTGGATTCCGCTGCGCGAGGCCGACACGCTCGGGCGCAACGTGTTCTTCCAGCTTCGCCTGCCGCGCGTGCTGCTCGCTGCGCTCACGGGCGCAGTGCTCGGCGTGTCCGGCACGTTGATGCAGGGGCTCTTTCGCAATCCGATCGTCGAGCCCGGGCTCGCGGGCACCTCCGCCGGCGCGGCGCTCGGGGCGTCGTTGATCTTCGTGCTGGGCGGCAGCACGGGCGCGCTCGCGTTCAGCGCGCCGCTTGGCGCGTTCGCGGTGCCGGTGCTCGCCTTCGCGGGAGCGTTCGCGGCGACGATCCTCGTGTATCGCATCTCGTCGTCGTTCGGAAAGGTGAACGTGTTCACGCTCCTGCTCGCGGGGATCGCGGTGAACGCGGTGTGCGGCGCGGGGACGGGCTTCCTCTCGTACGTCGCGCGCGATCCGCAGGCGCGTAACATCACCTTCTGGAGCCTCGGAACGTTCACCACCGCGGACTGGAGAGGCGTCACGCTCGTTGGCGTGTGCTTCGCCGCCTGCTTCGGGATCGCGCTCGGCTACGCCAAGCCGCTCAATGCGCTCATGCTCGGCGAGGACGAGGCGGCATATCTCGGCAGCGATCCGCGACGGCTGATCGCGCGGCTGCTGGTGGTGAACACGGTCATGGTGGCGGCGGCGACGGCCATGGTGGGCGTGATCGCGTTCGTGGGGCTCGTGGTTCCACACGTGCTGCGGATGATGCGCTCGTCGAGCTACGCCTTTCTGCTCCCCGCCTCTGCGCTGCTCGGCGCAGCGATGATGGTGGTGGTGGACATCGCCGCGCGCGAGGTGATTCCGCCAGCGGAGCTTCCGATCGGGATCATCACCGCGGTGATCGGCGCGCCGGTATTTCTCTGGATCCTGCTGCGGGAGCAGCGGAGCGGCGGCTCGGGGTACTATGGTTGAGCGACGTGGGGTTGAGCTTCGGGATGTGTCGTTCCGCGCGGGCGGCGCGCTCATTCTCGACCGGGTGAGCGTGGCGTTCGAGCCGGGGAAGCTGAACGTGATCCTCGGTCCCAACGGCGCGGGCAAATCGACGCTGCTCAAGCTCGCGACGGGACTCGCGCGCCCGACGGCGGGCGAGGTGCGCTACGATGGACAATCGATCGCGGAGCTCGCGGCGGAGCCGCTCGCGCGACGGCGCGCGGTGCTGTCGCAGCACGTCGAGCTCGCGTTCGCGCTCCCGGTGGCGGACGTCGTGCTGATGGGGCGCTATCCGCACTATGGCCGAGTGCCGACGGAGCGCGATCTGGAGATCGTGAATCGAGCGCTGGCGATCGTGGGAATGGAGGACAAGCGCGAGCAGCCCTATCCCACGCTCTCGGGTGGCGAGCAGCAGAAGGTGCATCTCGCCAGGGTGCTCGCGCAGATCTGGAGCGATGGAGACGCACGCGATGGCGCGGGTGCGCAGCGCTATCTGTTCCTCGACGAGCCCACGAGCGGGCTCGATGTGCACTACCAGCTGCACATCCTCGCGGTGGTGCGCGGCCTGCGCTCACCCGGGTGCACCGTGGTAGCCGTGCTCCACGATCTCAACATGGCGTTCGAGTACGGCGACCACTTCGTGCTGCTGGAGCGAGGCACGGTTGCGGTGAATACCGATGATCCGCGGGCGATTCCGGCCGAGGCGCTGGAGCGCGTGTTCCGGGTGCGCGCGCGGCATCTGCAGGTGGCGGACGGCGCTGGCGGGCTGTGGCGCTTCGAGCTCTGACGCCGCGCACGGCCCCAATTCATGTTGTAACAGCTATATTTACCTCATGGCCAGTCATCTCCGGGACGAGATCAAGCAGACGAAGCCGTTCGCGCGGCGCAGTGATGAGGCGCTGCTCTCCATCCTTCGCACCGCCACGGTGCTCGAGCACGGCTCGAACGAGCTGCTCCGTGGCTTCGGGATCACGATGACGCAGTACAACGTGCTGCGCATTCTGCGCGGAGCGGGTGCGCGCGGGCTGTGCGGGCGCGAAGTGGGCGAGCGGCTCATCTCGCGCGTTCCGGACGTGTCGAGACTGCTGGACCGCATGGCGGAGACGGGGCTGCTCGCGAAGGAGCGCGACGCTGCGGACCGGCGGCACGTGACCGCGCGGATCACGCCGAAGGGCCGGCGCGTGCTGACGCAGGCGACCCCGATTCTCGCAAAGTACGGCCGGGAGCGGGTGGAGCACCTTTCTGCCCGGAGGGTCGGGGCCCTGATCGAGGCCCTGGGGACTATTCGCGAAGGGGAGTGAAACCTTTTCCACATCCAATTGATTGTTATAACAGGCAATTCACACATCAACCGGAACGCCCTCATGCATCCTTCTCTTCTCGACTTCGCCACGCTGAGCGCCGGGCTGCTGGTCGTTCGGCTCGTAGTCGGGCTTTTCATGGCTGCGCACGGGTCGCAGAAGCTCTTCGGCTGGTTCGGCGGGCACGGGATAGCCGGCACCGGCATGTTCTTCGAGTCGATCGGCTTCCGGCCCGGCCGCTTCTTCGCGCCGCTCGCGGCGACCACTGAGCTCGCGAGCGGGCTGCTCGTCGCGCTCGGGTTGCTCGGTCCTGTGGGCCCGGCGCTGATGCTCTCGGTGATGATCGTCGCCGCCGTGAGCGTGCACTGGAAGAACGGGATCTTCGCCTCCTCCAACGGAATCGAGGTCGCGCTCTTCTACGGCACCATGGCCGTCGGGCTCGCGCTCATCGGCTTCGGCAGCTACTCGCTCGACGCGCTGCTCGGGCTGCAATCGCTCTACACCCCGACATGGGCGTTCGTGGCCCTCGCGGTCGGAGTCCTCGGCGGCGTCGGCAACCTGCTCGCGCGACGTCCAGTCGTCGCGGCGTAACGAGCGCCGCACGTGGAAATCGGGATCTACACGTTCGCCGAGCGCACACCGGATGCCTCCGGGCATCTGGTGAGCGCGGAGCAGCGTCTCGCCGATCTGATGGAGGAGATGGAGCTCGCGGACCAGGTCGGGCTCGATGTGTTCGGCGTGGGCGAGCACCATCGCCCCGACTTCGTGGTGTCGTCGCCGGCCGTCGTGCTGGCAGCCGGCGCCATGCGCACAAAACGCATTCGGCTCACGAGCGCCGTATCGGTGCTCAGCTCCGACGACCCCGTTCGCGTCTTCCAGGATTTCGCCACGCTCGACCTCCTCTCGAGAGGCCGCGCGGAGATCATGGCGGGACGCGGCTCGTTCATCGAGTCGTTCCCGCTGTTCGGCTACGATCTGGATGACTACGACGAGCTGTTCGCGGAGAAGCTCGAGCTGCTGCTGGAGGTGCGCGAGCGCGAGACGGTGGAGTGGCGCGGCGTGCATCGAGCGCCGATCAGCGGGCGCGCCGTCTACCCGCGGCCGATTCAGAATCCATTGCCGGTGTGGGTAGCCGTGGGAGGCACGCCGCAGTCCGTGGTGCGCGCGGCGACGCTCGGGCTCCCGATGGCACTCGCGATCATCGGCGGCGAGCCCGAGCGGTTCAAGCCCATGGTCGATCTGTATCGCGAGGCAGCGAAGCGCGCCGGCCGTGATCCCGCGACGCTCCCCGTGAGCATCAATTCGCACGGCTACATCGCCGATAGCTCGCGCCAGGCGGCAGACGAGGCATATCCGCCGTACGTCGAGACCATGGGGCGCATCGGTCGCGAGCGCGGATGGTCGCCGCCCACGCGCGCGAAGTTCGAGGCCGAGCGCTCGAAGCGTGGCGCGCTGCTCGTGGGCGATCCACAGGAAGTGATCGACAAGATCCTGTTCGAGCACGAGCTGTTCGCGCACCAGCGCTTCCTCATGCAGATGAGCGTGGGCACGATGCCGCATCCGCAGATCATGCGCTCGATCGAGCTGCTCGGAACCGTCGTGGCTCCGGCCGTGCGACAGGCGCTCGGCAACGCGCGCCCTGCCACCCGGACAACGGAAACCGCCGGCGCTCAGGCCCGGTAAACCGTGACCTTCGTGTCCTCGAACGTGCGCGAGCTCGAGCCGCGCGGCAGCTCGTGTACGGCCGCGTGCTCGACGACGAGAATCCGCGAGAAGCGACTCACCTTCCAGCTGCCGATGACTCGATCGAGCTGACGCGATTTGTACGGCGGATCGGCGAAGGCGATGTCGTAACTGGAGGTTCCGAGCATCGCGGCGTAGGAAATCGCGTCGCGCTTGAAGATGCGCGTGATCTCGCGGAGCCGGAGTGCGGCGATATTGGCACGGAGGGCGTGCAGGCTGTCGGGGCGGAACTCGACGAAGTCGACGCTTCTGGCGCCGCGCGACAGCGCCTCGATGCCGATTGCCCCGGTTCCCGCGAAGAGCTCGAGCACCCGCGCGCCGGTCAGGTCCTCGCGCACCATGTCGAGCATGGCCGCCCGCACGTGCTCGGCCGTTGGCCGCACGCGCCGGTCCTGCGGTGATGCGAGATCGCGGCCGGCGAGTTTTCCGGCTACGATTCTCATGAGCTCGCAACACGGCCGGATGTCATATTGACAAGTTAGCGAGTCGAGCTGCCTGGTCGGCCCAGGGTCGTCGTCAAGCCAAATTCCTTTGTCGCAACCGGGCGTTTTCGCAGCATTTGTGGTCCGGAGTACACCTTACCGGAGAACCTCGAACGCCTGCGCGCACGTGGTTTGCAAGCAAAACGCTCTTTGGCCCTGAGGGAGTTTGCTTTGGGGGTCCAAGGATTGGAGCGATTCGTCCGGAACGAACCGTCACACCGTGTGCACGAGTGCGTATTTGGAGTACTGGCGCTCGAGAGCGAGGCCGTGGATCCGCGACTCTGATGTATCCATCATTGGAACCACATTGACACAGCCGACCGAGTGAGCTCAGCGGACTTGCCCAAACCCTTGCGCATGGAAGCGACGCCCTCGCAGTCCTCTACCAGATTACCGAGCTCGGCTGTTGCCAATCCACCCCCGCCCAGGGAAAGCGCCGAGCTCTTTCGGCTGCTGGTCGAGCGCGTGCGCGACTATGCCATCTTTGCGCTCGACACCACCGGACACGTGCTCAGCTGGAACGAAGGTGCGCAGCGTTTGAAGGGATGGAGCGCCAGCGAGATCATCGGGCGGCATTTCTCCACCTTCTACCCCGACTACGATATCGCCAACGGAAAACCTGCCTATGAGCTGAAGGTTGCCGTTCACGACGGGCGGTTCGAGGACGAAGGCTGGCGCATTCGCAAGGACGGGTCGCGGATGTGGGCAAACGTCATCATCACGGCGCTCTTCGATGACGACGGCGTGCACGTCGGCTTCGCAAAGGTGACGCGCGACCTCACCGAGCGGCGCGCCGCGCAGGAGCGCGCGCTCGCCGAAGCGCGGCGTGCCACGGAAGCCGAGGTGGCCAACCGCGCCAAGAGCGAATTCCTCGCGGTCATGTCGCACGAGCTGCGCACACCGCTCAACGCCATCGGCGGTTATGCGGAACTGATCGCGATGGGAATCGGGGGAACGGTCACCGAGCAGCAGCAGGACTATCTCTCGCGCATTCGTGCGAGCCAGCAGCACCTGCTCGGCATCATCACCGACCTGCTCAACTTCAGCAGAATCGAAGCCGGGCAAGTGGCCTACGATCTCGGGCCGGTGTCGGCGCAGGGCATCATCGACGGCGTGATGCAGCTGATCGGGCCCCAGGCGGATGCGAAGCGGATCGCGTTGTCGAGCGAGCCCGCATCACCGCTCCTGCTCGTGCAGGCGGACAGGCAGAAGGCGGAGCAGATCGTGCTCAATCTCATGTCGAACTCCATCAAGTTTACACCGGAAGGAGGGAGCGTCCGGGTGCGGTGCACCGCCGATGGAGCGTTCGTGTGCTTCGCCGTAGAGGACAGCGGCATCGGGGTGCCTGTCGACAAGCTCGCGGCGATCTTCGAGCCGTTCGTTCAGCTTGGGCGCACGCGCACGAGCCAGCACGAAGGCACGGGCCTCGGCCTTTCCATCAGCCGCGATCTCGCGCGCGCGATGGGCGGCGACGTCACCGTGCAGAGCACGCCCGACGCCGGCAGCACCTTCACGCTGACGCTGCCGCTGGTGGTGTAGGGTCGACCACTCTATCGCATCACGCTGATCGGATCCACCCGCGTCGCGCGTCGCACCGGGGCGAGCAGCGCGATCGATGCGCACGCGACGATCATCAGCGCGGTGACCGCGAGCGTCAGCGGGTCGAAGGGCTTCACGCCGAACAGCAGATTGCGAAGCATGGTGCCCACGAACGACACGCCGACGAGACCGATCGCGAGGCCAACGGCCATCCAGGCCGCGCCCTGCCGCAGCACGAGCACCGCAATGCCCTGGCGCGTGGAGCCCAGTGCGACGCGCACGCCGAACTCGCGCTCGCGCGCCGTGGCCATCGCCGCGAACATCGCGTATACGCCCACCGACGCGAGCAGGAGCGCGAGCACGCCGAAGCCCGTCATCAGCACCACGGGAAGGCGGCGGCTGGCGAGACCATCCGAGAGATACGCGCTCAGCGTCGTGATGTTGTGCGTTGCCAGATCGGCATCGAATGTCGTTGCCGCAGCCTGAATCTGCTTTGCATACGTGATCGGATTTCCCTGTGTGCGCACGAGGAAGCTCAGATTGCCGGTGGGCTCCTGCCGCCGCGAGACGTAGGTCATCGACTGCGCCTGCGGATTCAACGGATCGTTGCGCACATCGCCCACGATGCCGACGATCACCTTCCATGGCGACTCGGCATCCGGCCCGAGCCGAATGCGAGCGCCGAGCGCGCCGCCCTTCGGCCAGAACTTGCGCGCCATGGTCTCGCTGATCACCACGGACGTGGCCGCGTCGGCTCGATCCCCGGGTCCGAAGGTGCGACCGCTGCGGAGCGGAATTCCCAGGAGGCGAAAGTAGTCGTCCGACACGCTCGCGTAGGTGACGAAGGGCTGCTGATTGTTCGGCGGCGGTGGCTCGCCTTCGATGCTCAGGCCGTTGTCGTTCATGCCCGCGCTCGGCAGCTCGCTCACGCTCGCGATCGCGGTGATGCCGGGAATTGCGCGCAGTCGATCCTCGAGCTGCGAGTAGTAGCGTGACATCGGCTCGACGTGAGTCATAGCGGCAGCCGACGGCTGCACGTCCACGGTGAGCACGCCGTCGGGATCGAAGCCCACCGGCGTGGTCATCATCGTGTAGAGACTCCGCGTGAGCAGGCCGGCGCCGGTGAGCAGGCTGAGACACAGCGCGATTTGTCCGGCCACGAGCACGCCGCGCAGCCGGCGGGAGCGACGGCTCTCGCTGGAGCCGCGCGTCTCATCACGAAGGACGCTCTGCATGTTCGTGCGCCCAACGGACAACGCGGGCACGACGCCGAAGGCGATTCCCGTGCAGAGCGCGAGCAGCATCGTGAACGCGAGCGTGCCCGGATCGAGTGCGAGATGCGCGTATGTCGGCAGCGCGTTGACCGCCAGTCTGCGCATCACGCTCAGTGCGAGCAGCGCCAGAAGCACTCCGACAGCTCCGCCGACGAGCGAGAGCAGCACGCTCTCCGTGAGCAGTTGCCGCACGAGCCGCTCGCGGCCGGCGCCGAGCGCGACGCGCACCGCGAGCTCCTTGCGGCGGGAGATGGTGCGCGAGAGCAGCGCCCCGGCGAGATTCGCGCACGTGATGAGCAGCACGAGCCCGGCGCTCGCCATCAGCACGAGCAGCGGAGTGCGCGTGTCGCCCACCATCGAATCGCGCAACGGCCTCGCCTCGAGCGCGAACGGACCGTCATCCCGCGGATACTCTCTCGAGAGATCGTTCGAGATGCTCGTGATGTCCTGCTTTGCGGATTCGACCGTGGCGCCCGCTTTGAGGCGAGCCACGAAGCCCATGTTGTGCGACCCTCGCACCGTGATCGGATCGCGCATGAGTGAGGGCAGCGACATCGCGAGAAAGACATCGACCTCGCCCATCGGCGACACGAAGTTGGCTGGCAGCACGCCGGCAACCGTGCGCGTGATGCCATTCACCTGAAACGTCTTGCCGACGATCGCCGGATCGCCGCCGAACATCTGCCGCCACGCGGTGTGCGTGAGCATCGCGCTCCACGAGGTATCGGACAGCGCATCCTCATCGCGGAAGTCGCGGCCGATCGCCGGCGTGACGCCCAGCGTCGAGAAGAATCTGGGCTGGACCCATGCGAGGGTGACCATGCGCGCGCCGCCGTCACCCTTGAAGGCGCGCTTCGCAGTGCCGCCCTGGAACACCGCGAAGCGCGAGAACGAGCGCTGGCGATCGGCGACGTCCTTCGCCGCGCCAGTGCTGATGCCGGCCAACGCCGAGCTGCCATCCCGGAAGCGACCGGTCACACGCACGAGGCGATCGGGTTCGCGATAGGGAAGCGCATCGAGCAGCACCGACTTCACGACGCCGAACACCGCCGCGTTCGCGCCGATCCCGAACGCGAGCGTGATGACGGCGAGGAGCGTGAAGAGCTTCGCCTGCATCGCCGCGCGGACGCCGAAGCGCAGGTCCTGCTTCAGGTCGCCGATCCAGTCGCGCCTGCGCTCGGCCCGGCGATCATCCGCGAGCAGCTCCGTGCATTCGCGCTGGACGCCGCCCACATCGCCGAAGCGCTCGAGCGCGGTCGCGCGCGCGGTGGCGGGATCCATACCCTGGGCGATGTAGTCGCGAATGCGCTGCTCGAGGTGGAACTGCAGCTCGTCGCCGACTTCCGCCTGCGGCGCGGTCTCGAAGGGGAGCTTTCGCATGGTCAGCTCGCCCAGTTGGGAGCGGTCACGGTGCCGACCGCCTGCGTGACAGCCGCGGCGAAGCGCTGCCAACCGGAGGTCTGCTCCTGGAACTGGCGCTTGCCCTCCGCGGTGAGATGGTAGTACTTGGCGCGGCGATTGTTCTCGCTCACTCCCCACACGCCCTTGATCCAGCCGCGCCGCGTCATGCGATAGAGGGCGGGATAGAGCGAGCCTTCCTCGATGCGGAGCACATCGTTCGTGGCGCTCTCGATCCACTTGGCAACGCCGTAGCCGTGCATGGGTCCCCACGAGAGCGTCTTGAGCACGAGCAGCTCGAGGGTGCCCTGGAGGAGTCCGGAATCGTTGCTGAACATGGTGCCTCGTGGTGCGCGGAGTGGGAGCCTGGGACAGCGGAAGTGCGGGTCGGAGCTTCCTATGCCGATCTAGGGAGAGGCTACAACTGTACCCTTAGACGCGCAAGGGGAGCGAAGGGTTTGAATCCCGTTCCGGCACCGAAATAGCGTTCCTCCGCCGCACATGACAGCGCGCGGAGACGGCCGCGCTGTTTCGCAGACTCGCGGAAGAGCTGGTGCCGGACGTGCGCGCACCCGTGGCGACGGACGCTTCGTAACTCGCGAGACCGCACGCGCGGCGGCACCCGATGTGCGACGAATAGTCGAGTGCCACCGCGCATCAGCCGATGCGCGCACGGCTCGACAAGGGAACTGATCAGACACAGAGATGAAGGAGGGCACGATGGCAGAGCAGCAGAAAGCGGACACCCCGCCTACTGAAGGGCAGGGACAGCAGTCGCGCAGCGGCAAGAGCTCGTCGCGCAGCGGATCGGGCGCGGCGAACACGGAGAGCGCGCAGAGCGGGAATACTTCCAGCAATAGCGGACAGAGCGCACAACAATCCTCGGATCAGGAGCGGCAGCGGCAGATAAGCAGAGAGCCCGCATCGACCTCGGGCAGGGGCATGCAGCGGGGCGGTCAGTCGGGCGCGGGCTCGATGCTTTCGGGGCGGGGTCAGCCCTCGGTGCTGCCCGTGTTCATGGCGAACCCCGGGCTCATGGCGAGCGCATTCATGTCCGACCCGTTCGCATTCGCGCAGACGATGAGCGAGGAGATGGATCGGCTCTTCGACACGTTCGGCGGCACGAGCCAGGGCGGGCGCAATCTTTCGACGAGTGGATCGGGCAGGAGCCTGCAGCAGCAGGGGAGGGGTGGACAGTCGTATTGGGCGCCGCCGATGGAGGTGGTCCAGCGCGGAAACGAGATCATCGTGCGGGCGGATCTTCCCGGGATCTCACCCGATGACGTTCAGATCGACGTCGAGGACGGTGTGCTCACGATCTCCGGCGAGCGGCAAAACACGAACGAGGATCGGCAGGAGGGCTTCTATCGCAGCGAGCGGAGCTACGGCACGTTCGCGCGGAGCATTGCGCTCCCCGAAGGCGTGGACGAGGATCAGGTGCATGCGCGCTACGAGCACGGCGTGCTGGAGGTGACGGTGCCGTTGCCGCAGCAGCAGCGTCAGCGGGGACGGAGGGTTCAAGTCCAGAGTGGTGCGGGTGCAGGGAGCTCGCAAAGCGCGGGACAGAGCTCCGGGCACCAGAGCGGCAGCAAACAGAGCGCAGGTCACCAGGGCTCCGAGCATCAGACCAGCGGGCAATCGGGAGCAGGAGGCTCGAGCGCGTCGAGATGATTGCATCGTTTCGAGCTCGAGGGTGCGCAGCCCTCGAGCTCGAAGTGTCGCCGTGTTGAGCGTAACTCGGTTTCTTCACGCGTCTTGACGGAGCCACCCTTCGGGCCGAGTATCGTGCTCAACTTCGGAGGAGCCACGTGCGTCACTGTCTGCTGGCCGTTGTCTGCGCAACCGCCACGCTTCCGCTGGCGGCGCAGGCGACGCTCGCCAGCGCCGCACCCTCGCGCATCACCGCGTCTGCACCGCACGCCCCTCGGCCAAGTCGCTATCTGTACGTCTGGTCCAGCACCATGGACACGACGAAGGACGCCGTGCGTCCCTACGATTTTCTGGCGGTGGTCGACCTCCAGCCGGACGATACCAGCGCGGATGCCCGCTACGGTCATGTAGCTCGTCTCGTTCGCGTGCCCGCGCGCAACACGATGGCGCATCATGCCGAGCAGCACTTCGTGGAGGGACGGCACTTCTTCACGAGCGGCTTCCATAGCGGGCAGCTCTTTCTATTCGACACGAAGGCACATGCGGATCCACGCTTCGTTCGCAGGATCGACAGCGTGCCGGGATTCGTCACGCCGCACAGTCTCGTGCCGCTCTCGAATGGTCACGTGCTTGCGACCGTGCAGTTCTCCGCAGGCGCCTCGGCAGACCGTCCGGGTGGCCTCGCCGAGCTCGACGATGAAGGACGTGTGCTCCGCACATCGAGCGCGGCGGATTTCGCATTTCCGGGCGCGCACATTCGGCCCTATGGGATCGAGGTCGTACCCGCGCTCGATCGTGTGGTGACCACGAGCTCGCCAATGGACGACGAGAAGACCACGTTCGTCGTTCAGGTGTGGCGGCTGAGCGATCTACATCTGCTGCGCAGCTTTCTGCTGGCCGCGAGCGCGGACAGCGCGAACACATATCCGTTCGAGCCGCGCGTGCTGGGCGACGGACGCACGGTGCTGGTGAACTCCTACAAGTGCGGACTCTATCGTCTCACCGCGCTCGAAACATTGCACCCCTCGGCCGACCTCGTACTGTCGCTCTCACGGCCTGGCGCGGGCTTTCAGGGATGCGCCGTGCCGTCGGTGGTCGGACACTTCTGGGTCATGCCGATCGTGTATCAGCATCGCGTCGCGGTGCTCGATGTTTCCGATCCGAGCCATCCGAAGGAGGTCTCCTCACTCTCGTGCGACAGCACGTTCTTCCCGCACTGGTCCTCCGCGGATCCTTCGAGCGATCGCATCGTGATCACCGAGCAGGGAGATGGGAGGCCGCGTGTGATGATCGCGCGTCTCGATCCTCACACGGGTGCGCTTCGCTGGGACGAGCGCTTTCGTGATCCCGGAGCGACAGTTCCCGGTCTCGATTTCGATCGAGTCGAAGGGCCTGCCGGCGTCGTCGCTGCCGCAATGCCGCACGCCTCGGTGTTCGTGCCGTAGGCGACTCGGAGGAACGCAGCCGCGTGACATCGTGTGGGGCGATGCGCATATTCACGTGATGCCTCCCGGACCGGACATCGCATGAATGCTCGGGCCGGAGCGGTTCCGGAAGGAGATCAAGCTCACCTCGAACCTGCAGCATCCGCACATCCTGCCGCTGTTCGACTCCGGCAGTGAGGATGGGAAACTCTGGTATGCCATGCCGTTCATCGATGGCGAGACGCTTCGCGCGCGGCTCGAGCGCGAGCAACAGCTCCCGATTGGTGACGCCCTTCGGATCGCCACCGAGTCGCGAGTGATCGCGGCACGGTCGATGCGCCAGAACGCGTCATTGCCTCCTCAAACGAACTACAGGAACATGCTGACCACACGTACATTGGGCACACAAGGGCTCGCCGTCTCCGAGCTCGGGCTCGGCCTCATGGGGATGAGCCAGGCCTACGGCACCGCGGAGGAGCGCGACGAGCGCGAGTCCATCGCCACGATTCATCGCGCCATCGAGCTCGGCGTGACGTTCTTCGATACGGCCGAGGTGTACGGACCGTACGGGAACGAGGAGCTTTTCGCGCGCGCGCTCGCCGAGCTCGATGGTGCGCGTGACAGACTCGTGATCGCGACCAAGTTCGGATTCCGCATCGATGAGAACGGCGCCATTGCCGGAGTGAACAGCCAGCCCGCGCACATTCGTCAGGCTGTCGAGGGCTCCCTTCGCCGCCTGCGCACGGATCGCATCGATCTCCTGTACCAGCATCGTGTGGATCCCCAGGTGCCGATCGAGGACGTCATCGGCACGATGGCGGAGCTGGTACGTGAGGGGAAAGTGAGATTCCTCGGACTGTCCGAAGCCGGCGAGCAGACGATTCGGCGCGCGCACGCGGTGCATCCAATTTCCGCGCTGCAGAGCGAGTACTCGCTGTGGGAGCGCAATCTCGAGGCGCGCATCATTCCGACACTTCGCGAGCTGCACATCGGCCTCGTTCCGTTCGCGCCACTCGGTCGCGGCTTTCTCACGGGCCGGGTTCAACGCGCGGAGGAATATCCCGAGGGTGATTTCCGCCGCGGCGATCCGCGCTATCAGGGTGAGAACTTCGATGCGAACGTGCGCGCCGCATCGGTCGTGCGCGACTTGGCCGCGCGGAAACACGTGACACCCGGTCAGATCGCGCTGGCGTGGCTGCTGCACAAGGGCAACGACATCGCACCGATTCCGGGCACCAAGCGGCGGACGTATCTCGAAGAAAACATCGCGGCGGCCGACGTGCGCCTCACGCAGTCGGAGATGACGACCCTCGACGCGGCGCTCTCGCCGGAAAAGATCGCGGGTCCGCGCTACAACGAGGAGCGAATGTCGACGGTGGA
>JAICLZ010000030.1 GCA_025929535.1 Gemmatimonadaceae bacterium | reverse complement strand
TCCACCCATGCGCACCGATGCGATCCGTTTTCTCATCCGTTCGATCCGTTAAATCCGTATTTCCAGAATTGTTGATGCCTGCATCGTGCGCGCCTGCCCGAAACGGCCTCCGCCACTCGGGCTGGCTCCAATAGATTGGAAATACGGATGAGAGACGGATCGAACGGGTGCAGAGCGCCCTATCCGCGCACCGGTTCGATCCGTTTCATTGGTTTGATTCGTGATCAGCGCCGTTGGCAGGTACTCCAACGCTTCGCCCTTACCGCAGTCCCGGCTCGATGATCTGGGCGAATGCGTTCCGGGCGCGGTTGAGCCGCGATTTGACCGTTCCCAGATTGCAATTCGTGATCTCTGCGATCTCCTCGTAGGACTTGCCCTCGAGCTCGCGCAGGATGAACACCTGGCGGTGGTGCTCGGGAAGGCGCGCCACCGACGCCTCAACCAGCGAGCGCAGGTGCCGGCGGCGATAGAGATCGTCCGGGCGCGAGTTCACATCCTCGAACTGCAGCGGACGATCGTCGTCCTGCCAGTTCTTGCGGATCGTCTGGAAGAAGACCAGCGGATTGCGCGAGCGGTTCCGGAGCTCGTTCTTCGCCAGATTCGACGCGATCGTATAGATCCACGTGGAGAACTTCTTCGTGCGATCGAAGCGCGCCATGTGCCGATAGACCCGGATGAAGACCTCCTGAACGAGGTCCTCGCCACGCTCGCGATCACCGATCGTGCGATAAATGAAATTGAGCAGGCGCGTTTGATAGCGCTCCACGATTTCCTGGAAGGCGCGCTCCTCACCGCCCAGAAACGAGGCGACCAGCTCCGCGTCTTCGAGCGCCTGCAGCTGGGCGCGCACCGATCCAGGTGCCACTGCCCTCGCTTCCATCGCCACGTGTGCCATCTTGGGTGTCCCCCAATCCAAATTGAGTACGCCGGACGAGCAGGAAGCATTTCGTCGGACGACCGGTGCTTCCGTCGGACGCAATGAAAGGCAGGGCCCGTGCCCTCGATGTTCCCCGCAGCCTTCTGCGAGTCTAAGTCCCGAGAAGGCAATCGTTTGCGTTGGCGCTACTGGAAAGAAAGCTAGCAGGGCCAGGACAGATTGTCTACTTTGGAGGACGAAGAAAACGCGATTTGAGAGGACACATCGTGTCGCGAGGAAACGACCTCAGCGGCCCAGATAGAACCCTGCGACGTAGAGAATGCTGAGCGCGGTCTTCGCATCGTTGATCGTGCCGTCCCTGATCAGCCGTAGCGCTGCGGACATCGCGGTCGGCACTACCTCCACGAACTCATCCTGCTCAAGCGCACTCTCGCCACGCTCGAGCCCGGTCGCCGCGAACAGATGGATCCTCTCGTCCGTGAAGCCGGGCGTCGTGTACATCGTGTAGAGATGCTCCATCTTCGCCGCCGTGCAGCCAGTCTCCTCCCGCAGCTCGCGCACTGCGCACTGTTCGGGCGGCTCGCCGGGCTCGAGTCTGCCTGCCGGAATCTCGTAGATGAATCCGTCCGCAGCGTAGCGGTACTGGCGAATGAGCAGAATCGTCGGATCCTCTCCCTCGGGATCTCCCAGAAACGGAAGCACGGCGCTCGCGCCGGAATGCCGGATCAGCTCGAGCTCGCCCACCTTTCCGTTCGGAAAGCGAACCTGATCGATGTCGAGATTGACCACTCGCCCAGTGTACTCGCGCCGGCTCGCGACCTGACCCACCCTCTCCGAATCCGTCACCGCTCGGGCCGCCCTTCGGCATCGTAGACGCCCACCGGTCCGGCGTCCAGCGCCGCGAGCGGAGCGGCGATCACCGCGGGGTCGCCGACGACCACGAGCTGCAGCTGGTCGGGATGCAGATACCTGTCCGCGGCGTGCAGCACGTCCATTGCGGTCACTCGCCTGATGTTCGCGCGATAGCTGTCGAAATAGTCGTTCGGCAGCTCGTACACCGTGAGCGCGGCCAGTGCCCGCGCGATCGAGTCCGTCGTTTCGTAGCGAATGGGAAAGACGCCATCCAGGTAGCTCGTTGCCAGCGTGAGCTCATCCTCGCTCACGGCATCGGCGCGAATGCGCGTGATCTCGAGCAGAATCTCGCGCGCGGCGTCGGCAGTGACATCGCTCTTCACCGCAGTCGAGACCACGAACGGACCCGCCCCGCGACGCCAGTCGAACGACGAATGCGCGCCGTACGTGTACGCGTGCACCTCGCGGAGATTGAGATTGATGCGCGAGGAGAACAATCCGCCGAGGAGCCCGTTGAGGATGAGGGCAGGGAAATAATCCGGATGGCGGCGCGGAAGCCCCACGTGCCCAACGCGAATCTCCGATTGCGGCGCATCTTCCTTGCGCACGATGTGCACGGCGCGCGTGCTGCGCGCAGGGGTGTCGCTCACCACACTCGTGGACGCCGCGCTCCCGGACCAGCCGCCGAACAGCCGCTGCGCGAGAGCGGTCCCCTCGGACACGCCGACGTCGCCCACGAGAATGAGCGTGGCACCCGCCGGCCGGTAGCGCACCTGATAGAAGCGCTCCACGGCCGCGCGATCGATCGACTTCACCGATGCGACGTCGCCATGCTCCGGACTCGCGTAGCGCGACGACTCGGCGTAGACGAATCGCGTGAACATCTCGTCCGCGAGTCCTCGCGGCTCCGTGCGCAGTTGCAGCAGATCGGCCAATCGCTCGGCCTTGATCCGCGCCAGCTCCCGTTCCGGAAACGCGGGCTCGAGCAGAACTTCCGCGAACAGCGACATCGCCTCATCGAGGCGCGGCGCGAGCACCGTCATAGAGAGCATCGCCGCATCCCAGTCAGCGGACGCACCCACTGCGGCACCCCATCGCTCGAACTGCTCACCCAGCGAATCTCCGCTTCGCGATCGCGTCCCCTCGAGCAGCATCTGCGCAGTGAGCTGCGCCACGCCGTACGCACCTGCCGGCTCCGATGCCGCACCCGCGTCCACCGTCAATACCGCCGAAACCATCGGCAGCTTGCGCACGGGTGCGACGATGACGCCGAGTCCGTTCTCGAGCGTGATGCGCTCGAAGAATGGAAAGCGATAATCGCGCGGCGGCCCGGGCTGGGGGCGCGACGCGCCCGTGTTGGAGCCCGCAGTCGAGCCCGCAGTCGAGCCCGCAGTCGAGCCCGCAGTCGAGCCCGCAGTCGAGCCCGCAGTCGGAGCGGTCAACGCTCCGCCCCGACGGGCTCGCCGACTTCGGCCTGCGCGCTGCGGCTGTCGTCCGGCCTCTCGGCAGGAACGTACACGAGGCTCACGCGATTGTCCTCGCCCAGCATCTCGCGCGCGAGCTGGCTCACCTGCGCGGATGTGACGCGCTGGTAGCACTCCATCTGCTCGTTCACGAGCCCGGGATCGCCGAAGTACGTCGCGAACATCGAGAGCTTGTCGGCGCGATCACCGGCCGACTGCAGCGAGCTCACGAGCGCGGTCTCGAGCAGCGCGACTGCGCGCTGCACCTCACCGTCCGTCACGCCCTCGTGTCGCACGCGATCGATCTCGCGCACCACCTCCGCCTCGAGTGTCTCCGCGCTGACGCCCGGACGCGCGGTGACATCGGCTATCAACAGGTCCGTTCCCTTGGCGAGATCGAAGGTGAACGCCGATGCCTCGGACGCGATCTCACGCTCGCGCACGAGCGCGCGCTGGAATCTGCTCCCCTTGCCGGTGCCGAGTATGGCCGCGAGCACCGATGCGACGTAATGCGCGTCGCTCCCGAACACGGGCGAGCGGAACGCGAGAAACAATCGCGGCAGCATCACCGCATCCGGCACGACCTGACGCTCCCACTTCCCGAAATGCGCCGGCAGATCCATTGGCGGCAGTGGAGGCTTCCCGGTACCGCGAGGTATCGGCCCGAAAGACTGCTCGACCAGCGCGCGCGCCTCGGCCGGCTCGAAATCGCCGGCGATCGAGAGCACGGCGTTGTCCGGCGTGTAGTACGTCGCGAAAAACTGTGCGATGTCCTCGAGACTCGCCTCGCTCAGATCCTCCATCGAGCCGATCAGCGAGTGGTGAAACGGATGTTCGCCGGGAAACGCCAGCGCGGGGAGCCGCTCCCACCACGTGCCGTATGGCTGGTTGTCCACGCTCCACCGCCGCTCGTTCTTCACCACATCGCGCTGCGTGTCCAGCTTCTGCTGCGTCATTGCGGGAAGCAGCTGTCCCATCCGGTCGGCCTCCAGCCACAAGGCCGTGGCCAATTGATTGGATGGAACGGTCTCGAAGTAGTTCGTACGGTCGAGCCAGGTAGATCCGTTGAGCGTCCCGCCCGCGCGCTGCACGATCTCGAAGTGCTCGTTTGCACCCACGTGAGCGGAGCCTTGAAAGAGCATGTGCTCGAACAGGTGCGCGAAGCCCGTGCGTCCCGGACGCTCGTTCGCGGAGCCGACGTGATACCACAGATTCACCGCCACGATGGGCGCGGTGTGATCCTCGGAAAGCGTCACGGCCAGGCCGTTCGCCAGCCGAAACGTCACGATGGGAACTCGCATGGACCAAACTTGCACTACTCGCGTGAGCGTTGGAACCCGGTGCGATGCGATCTTCATCCGGCTCCGCTTGACACGCCACCCTCGGTCAACCCATGTTCACGACCCGCCACGCGTATGCGCACATCGACAAGCGCACACGACTGTACGGGCCTACGACTCCCGATGGATTCAACGAGTCTTCACGAGATGGTGTGCGTAGCAATCCTTTCTCACCGGTACGGAGGTAGTGATCATGGCAGCTGAATTCTCGCTGGGCGAATCCCTTGTGGGCGATGGCAACGAGGTCGCGCACATCGATCTCATCATCGGTTCCAAGTCGGGACATGCGGGCCAGGCGTTCACGAACGCGCTGACGAACAACAAGGACGGCTTCACCACGCTGCTCGCCGTCGTCGCACCGAATCTGCCGGCGAAGCCGGACACGATTCTGTTCAACAAGGTCACGATCAAGGGCGCCAAGCAGGCGGTTCAGATGTTTGGCCCCGCGCAGGCAGCTGTTGCGCGCGCCGTCGTCGATTCCGTTTCGGCCGGTGTCATCCCGAAGGATCGCGTCGAGGATCTCGTCGTCATCGTCGGCGTGTTCATTCACTGGGATGCCTCGGACGACAAGAAGATCTTCGCCTACAACTATCAGGCGACCAAGGAGTCGATCGCTCGCGCCATGAAGAACGAGCCGAAGATCGACACCGTCATCTCATCGGCGAAGACGGCCACACACCCGTTCGCCGGCGGCGCCGACAGCAAGTAACGGCATGGCGCTTCGCGTCACGCCGTGTAGCGGGCACTGCACATCGAGGGGCGAGGATATCTCGCCCCTCGATGTGTTTCGGCCGTAGTAGCTTTCGCATTCGACTCCGGACCACCCTCATCCCGCCCGTCACCATGCTCAAACTCCTGCTGCAGCTCGACAGCTCGCGTCTTCCGAGCGTCTTCGACCAGGTTGTCGCCTACGATGCGGGCGCCGACCGCATCATGAGCGAGGGCGGTGTCACTGAGAACGAGGTTCGCGATCTCGTGCACGGATGCATCTTCACGCGCGGCCCGAAGGATCTGAAGAACACCGCGATCTTCATCGGCGGTGCGGACATGTCCGCAGGCGAGAAGCTCCTCGCCGCCGCGAACAAGGCGTTCTTCGGCCCGATGCGCGTCTCGACGATGCTCGACTCCAACGGCTCGAACACCACGGCCGTCGCCGCCGTCGTGAAAATCACGCAGGCGCTCGGCGGCAGCGTGAGAGGGCGCAGGATCGTCGTCACCGCGGGCACGGGACCCGTGGGCACGCGCGCCGCCGGCCTCTTCGCGAAAGCCGGCGCGGACGTCACGATCACCTCGCGCAAGCCGGAAGACGGCGAGCGCGTATCGAAGGAGATCTGTGACCGCTTCGGCGGAACGGTCCATTCGGTGCCGCTGCGCGAGGCGTCGCAGGCCGCGGGCGCCATCGAGGGCAACGAGGTGCTGCTGAACGCGGGCCCCGCGGGGATCATGCTGGTGCCGCGTGCGGCGTGGGCGGGGAAGGCCAAGGTCGTGGTGGATCTCAACGCCGTGCCGCCACTCGGCGTCGAAGGGGTGGAGGTGAACGACGACGGCGCCACGCGCGAGGGCGCGATCGCATTCGGCGCGCTCGGCATCGGCAACTTCAAGATGAAGGTGCACAAGGAATGCATCGCGCGGCTGTTCTCGCGCAACGACCTCGTGCTGGACGCCGAAACGATCGAGGACGTGGCGAAAGAGATCATGAAGAAGTAGCGCCAACACACACCGAATCCGCACGTGCTCGCCGTCGGCATCGACCCCGGCACCATCAGCATCGATGTGTGCGCACTCGATGATGGCGCACTCGTGCTCGATCGCTCGTTCCCCACCGCGGAGGCACTCGCAGACCCCGCGGCGTTTGCGAAGATGCTCCGCGACCTGGGTGCGGATCTGATAGCCGGCCCCTCGGGCTACGGCCTTCCCCTCACCACCGTCGCCGCCGCGGATGACCGCGCACTGCGGCTCGCGTATCTCTCCGCCCCGGGAGAGCACGGCGGAATTGGCGGGCTCCGCGCACTCGCGGCCGCGATGGTGGAGGCCGAGCTGCCCGTGGTGTTCACTCCGGGCGTGATCCATCTCGCGTCGGTGCCGGCGCACCGCAAGATCAATCGCGTCGATCTCGGTACCGCGGACAAGCTGTGTGCAGCGGCGCTCGGCATCCGGGAGCAGAGCTCACGGCGCGGATGCGCGCTCAACGAGGTCTCGTTCATCCTGCTCGAGCTTGGTGGCGCCTTCAGCGCGGCCGTTGCGGTGCACGAGGGCCGGATCGTCGATGGGGCCGGCGGAAGCGCGGGGCCGCTCGGCATGCGCGCCGCGGGTGCGCTCGATGGCGAGGTTGCGTTCCTCGCTGGCACGATCACGAAGGAGCTTCTCTTCCGCGGCGGCGTCGAGAGCATCGTCGGGCGATCCGATGTGTCGCTCGAGGCCTTGTCGCAGGGCACGTCACAAGAGGAGAGCACCGCCTGGCTGGCCTTCATCGAGAGCGCCGTGAAAGCCGTTGCCGCGCTCCGCGTTTCGGTGTCCACGCCATACGAGATTCTGCTCTCGGGGCGCGTGGCGCGCGCGCCGAGTGTCGTGCGGGAGCTTCACCTGCGTTTGAGCACGATCGCGCCGGTGCGCCGGCTGCACGGCTATGCGACCGTTGCGAAGGAAGCGGCGCAGGGCGCGGCGCTGATCGCGGATGGTCTCGCCGGCGGACGACACGCGGTGCTCACAGATGTCATGGGCATTCGCGACGCGAGTGGCACCGTGCTCGATCATCTGAAGATCATCGCGCCGGAAACCGCGCTTCGCCGACTCGGCCTGTGAGCGGCGCAGCGAACACACCCCCGGTGCTGATCGCGGGCGTGTCCGTGCGCGCGCTCGCGGAATCGGCGGCGCGCGCCGGTGCCGAAGTGATCGCGCTCGATGCGTATGGAGATCTCGACCTCCAGCGCATCGCGCGCGTCGTGCGGATTCCCCGTGGCCATGACGGCAGCTTCGATCCGATGCGCGTGGCTCGCGCGAGCCGCGGTGTCGATGCCGGCGCCGTGGCATACGTGTCGAGCTTCGAGAACTCGCCGGCTGCTGTGGAGACGCTCGCGCGCGGGCGCACGCTCATCGGCAACGTACCCGCGGTGCTGCGCCGCGTGCGCGATCCGCTGGCGCTCGCGCGCGCGCTTGTGCGGCTCGGCGCGCACACGCCTGCCGTGCGCGCATCGCCGCCGCGCGCTCCGGATCTCTCACGGTGGCTTCTCAAGCCGCGCCGCTCTGGTGGCGGCCATGGCATCGTGCGCTGGGCGCCGGGGATGCCTGTGCCGCGCTCGTCCATCGTGCAGGAGCGCATTCGCGGCAGCGCGGGCTCCATCATCTTCGCCGCTGACGGTGAGCACATCCGTCCGCTGGCGCTCACGCGACAGCTCTCGGGCGATTCGGCATTCGGGGCGACGGCTTTCGCGTACTGCGGGAGCATCCTCGAGCCGCACGATCCGGAGTTGTTCGCGAGCGCGTGCTCGCTCGCCGCGACCGTTACGCGCGAGTTCTCGCTGCGTGGCGTCTGCGGCATCGACTTCATTGCACGCGGCGCGATCCCGTACGCAATCGAGGTGAATCCTCGTCCCACCGCCTCGATGGAGCTCGTCGAGCGAGCGACGGGAATCTCGATCTGGCTCGCGCACGTCGCCGGATGCACCGCGGCGCTCGCGAGCTCGCCGGGCATGATCGCACACACACCGACCATCGCTCACGGGAAGGCGGTGCTGTACGCCCGTCGTCCCGTCGTGCTCGGCGACACCGATCGCTGGCTCGCGGACGATGGTGTCCGTGACGTTCCCGTCCCTGGCGAGCGCATCGCGCGCGGAAGCCCGATTTGCACTATCTTCGCGAGTGGGCGCACGAGTGCGCTCTGCCATGCCGCCCTCGTGCGGCTCGCGCGGATACGGTTTGCAGAGGTCGAGGGACGAATGCGTCGCAAGAGCGCGTGAGCGGAACCGCACGAATCGTCGAGAATGCCGTCTGCCTCGGATGCGGATGCGCGTGCGATGACATCACGGTGGTCGTCGATGGCGGGCGCATCACGGAGGCACGCAATGCGTGCCCGCTCGGGCTTCGCTGGTTCGGAGACGGCTCGCTCCCTGGCGCCGTACTCGGAGGACGTACCACCGCCATCGAAGACGTCGTCGGCGAGATCGCGGATGCGCTGCGAGCGGCGCGCGCGCCACTCGTCTATCTCGCGCCCGATCTCACGAGCGAGGCGCAGCGCGCTGCGGTCGCGATTGCTGACCAGCTGCATGCCTTCGTCGACGGCGTGACATCGGCAACGGCGTCCGCAGGTATTCTGGCGGCGCAGCGGCGCGGCCGCGCGGGCGCGACGCTGGGCGAGATCCGAAATCGAGCTGACGTGCTGGTCTTCTGGGCCGTCGATCCGGTGCTCAGCTATCCCCGCTTTCAGAGTCGCTACGCGCCCGATCCCGCGGGAGTGCACGTGCCCAACGGACGTGCCGATCGTACGGTCATCGCTGTGGATGTCGGTTCGCAGCGAGGGCCCGATGATGCCGACGTGCGCATCCAGATGACGGCCGAGGAAGAATCCCTCTTTGTCGCGTCGTTGCGCGGGTATCTCGCGGGCCGAACCTTGGGCGGCGGGCCGATCCTCGCCCGCGTCACGGAGCTCGCGTCGCGGTTGACTCGGGCGAAGTACGCCGTGATCGTGACTGACGGCGAGTCGGCTCCGCAGGCCGTGGAATTGCCGGCCATGCGTGCGGACTCGCTCATCGCGCTCACGCAATCGCTCAACGCGCCCACGCGCGCGGCGCTCTGCACGCTGCGGGCGGGTGGCAATCGCAACGGTGCCGACACGGTGCTCACCTGGCAGACGGGATTCCCGATGGCGGTCGACTTCTCCCGTGGCGCTCCAAGGTACGCTCCCGAGGACGCCACGCTCTCACGCCTCGCGCGCGGCGCCTTCGATGCAGTACTCCTCATCGGCGCAACATCGGCGCTTCCGCCGTCGGTCGCGGGCGCGTTGCGCGGCATACGCACGATCGCGATCGGACCGCGCGCGAGCGAGAGCGCGGTGGACGCGAGCATCCGCATCGATACCGGTGTCGCCAGTATCCATGAATCGGGAATGGCCTTTCGCACCGACGACGTTCCACTGCCGCTCCGCGCGGTGCTGCCAACGCCCCGGGACACCGCATCGCTGCTCAAGGCACTCGGCGCCGCTATCGCCGCGAAGGGAGGTGCTGCATGACGCAGCTGCGGATCACCGGCGGTGCGATCCACGATCCCGCAAACGGAATCGATGGCGACGTGCGTGACATCTGCATCGATGACGGCCGCATCGTGGCCTCGCTTCCCGGCGACGCACCCGTGCTGAGGGCGGACGGAATGGTCGTCATGGCGGGCGGCATCGACATGCACGCGCACGTCGCGTCGGCGAGCGTGACGCTCGGACGCCGCTTGCTGCCGGAGGAGCACACGCTCGATCCCGTGCGTGCACCGGCCCTCGAGGACGGCACGATTCCGCGGTCCGGCAGCGGCGGCACCGTCCCGAGCACGTTCACCACCGGCTATCGGTACGCAGGGCTCGGCTACACGACCGTGTTCGATGCCGCCGTCGCACCCGCATCCGCCCGACAGACTCACGCCGAATTCGATGACACGCCGATCATCGATGGCGGTTTCTTCGCGCTGCTTGGCAACGATCAGTATCTGCATCGACAGATCGCCGCGAACGAGATCCGTCGCGCACGGGACTACGCCGCGTGGGTTCTCGAGTCGACGGGCGGGTACGCGATCAAGATCGTGAACCCGGGCGGCATCGAGCTGTGGAAGCGCAACGTGCGCGAGGTGAAGACGCTCGATGACCCGGTCGGCACATCGAACGTCACTCCACGACGCATCCTCGAGGTGCTCGCCGACGCCTCGATCGAGCTCGGCCTGCCGCATCCGACGCACATCCACTGCAACAACCTCGGTGTCGCCGGAAACTCGGCCATGACGCTCGATACCATGCGTGCGCTCGAGGGCCGCCGCGCGCACTTCACGCACCTGCAGTTCCACAGCTACGGTGGAGAGCGCGGAAAATCGTGGAGCTCCGCGGCCCGGCAAATCGTCGAGTACGTGAATGGGCATCCGGAGATCACGGGCGATGTGGGGCAGGTCATGTTCGGCGATGCGACGACGCTCACCGCGGATGGCGCGGTCGAGTATCTGCTGCACATGAGCACAGGCAAGAAGTGGATCAACGCCGATGTCGAGCTCGAGACCGGCTGCGGCATCGTGCCCTACAGCTACAGGGAGAAGGCCGCCATCTCGTCGCTGCAGTGGGTGATCGGCCTCGAGCTCTTCCTGCTCTCCGCCGATCCGTGGCGCATGGTGCTCTCCACCGACCATCCGAACGGCGGATCCTTCATGAGCTATCCGGATCTCATTCGGCTGCTCATGGACCGCGCATACCGCGACGAGAAGCTGAAGGGCGTCAATCAGAAGATGCTCGCCGGAAGTGCACTCGCCGACGGCATCACGCGCGAATACACGCTCAACGAGATCGCGATCATCACGCGGGCGGGTCCGGCCCGCCAGCTCGGGCTGCCGCACAAGGGGCATCTCGGCGCAGGCGCAGACGCGGACATCACGATCTACAGCCGCGATGCCGATTACGCGAAGATGTTCTCGACGCCGAGATACGTGCTCAAGGCCGGCACCCTGGTAGTCGAGGAGGGACAATTGCGACGCGCGCCATCCGGCAAGCGAATCTTCGTGCAGCCCGGGTACGATGACGCGCTGCTGCGCGATCTCGGCAAGTACTTCGAGGCGTATTCCTCCGTTCAGCTCGCGAATTATCCGGTCACCGGGTTGCGCGACACGCCCGTGCCCACGGGAGCGGGCTGATGGACATTCGCGGCGTGCAGATCGACGACACGTTCGCCGAGGCGTTCGGGATGCGCGGCGTGCGCATCATCATCACGGCGAAGAATCAAAAGTGGGCACGCGAGTCCGCGAACAAGCTCACGGGCTTTGCCACCTCCGTGATCGCGTGCAAGTGCGAAGCGGCGGTCGAGCGCGAGCTCGCGCCTTCGGAAACGCCCGATGGCCGGCCCGGTATCAGCGTGCTCCTGTTCACCATGGATTCGGACAGTCTTCCCAGGCGCGTGATCGAGCGCATCGGACAGACGGTGCTCACCTGCCCGACCACGGCGTGCTTCGATGGGCTCCCGGACTCTGCGGATCGCCTTGCGATCGGGAAACCGCTGCGCACCTTCGGCGACGGCTTCCAGGCGAGCAAAATGATCGACGGCCAGCGCTACTGGCGCGTGCCCGTGATGGAGGGCGAGTTCCTCATCCAGGAGACGTTCGGCAAGGCGAAGGGCGTTGGCGGGGGCAACTTCCTGATCCTGGCCGAGAGTGCGGAAGTGGCGCTCGATGCGGCCGAGGCGGCGGTGGACGCGATGGCGGGAATGCCCGGAGTGATTCTTCCATTCCCGGGCGGCATCGTACGGAGCGGGAGCAAGGTGGGTGCGAAGAAGTACAAGGGGATGATCGCGTCCTCGAACGATGCGTTCGCACCCACCCTGCGCGCGATCACGCAGACCGCGCTGCCCGAAGGTGTGAACTCCGTGCTCGAGATCGTGCTCGATGGACTCGACTTCCGCTCGATCGCGGCTGCGATGCAGTCGGGCATCGATGCCGCGTGCCGCGCGGGTGTGCATTCGATCACCGCGGGCAACTACGGAGGCAAGCTCGGTCCGTATCACTTCCATCTGCGCAAAATCATGAGCGGTGATCTGGACGACGCGCCGAAGGCGGACGCGTCCAAGGCTTCGGCGCCGGCGTGAGCGATCGTATCACGCTCACCCTGCGCGCCCCGCTCGAACGCGCGCTCGATGCGGAGGTGATCTCCGTCGATCACCTCGCAGCGCGCAGCGCGCAGGAGATCTCTGCGCTGCGCCTCTGGGATGGCCGCCACCCCGTTGCGCTCGGCGATGTGTTCTCGGTGAGCGGCGAGCGTGCGCAGACCGTCGTGCTCGAGGGGGATCTGGCGAAGCTCCACGGCGTTGGGAGCATGATGTCGGCTGGAGCGCTCGAGATTCACGGCGCGATCGGCAATTCGGTGGGTGCGCGCATGCAGGGCGGAGCGATCGCGGTGCAGGGAAGTGCCGCCGACGATGCGGGGAGCGCGATGTCCGGCGGCTCGCTCGTGATCGCGGGTGATGTGGGCGATCGCGCCGGAGGTGCGCTGCAGGGCGCGCCGAAGGGCATGACGGGCGGCCACATCATCGTGCGAGGCAGCGCCGGGCGAGAAGCCGGCGCACGCATGCGGCGCGGAGTTCTCTGCTGTGCGGCCGCTGGTCCGTTCGCGGGCCTCGGGATGATCGCCGGGAACATCATCGTTGCCGGTGCAATCGGCGACGGCGTGGGCGCAGGCAACAAGCGCGGCTCGATCGTCGCGCTCGGCGGCGTGCGCGTACCGCACACGTATGCGTACGCGTGCACCTATCGTCCTCCCCATCTCTTGCTGATGCTGCTGTTCCTCCGCGATCGTTTCGCACTTTCCGTGGACGATGCGCATCTGCACGGCCTGTACAAACGGTACAGCGGCGACCTCGCCGAGATCGGCAAAGGAGAAATTCTCGAATGGCAGGCGACATGATGAGCGTGTTGAATCTCAACGAGCGCGCGTGGAAGATCGCGGACGATCTCGCTGCGCGCGCGGACGAGCTGCGGCTCTCCGTGCAGATGCTGCCGTCGCGCGCGCGCGTGATCGATGCCGGGATCGACGTGCGCGGTGGCTACGGAGCCGGCATCGGCCTCGCGGAGCTCTGCATGGGCGGCCTCGGACACATTCGCTTCGCGCAGCTGGAGATCGGAGGGAGCGCGATGCCTGGTATCGAAGTGTGGACCGATCATCCGGCGGTATCGTGCATGGCTTCGCAGTACGCCGGGTGGGCGCTCTCGGTGGGCAAGTATTTCGCAATGGCGTCCGGGCCGCTGCGCGCGCACGCGCGCGTGGAGAAGGAGCTCTTCGAGAAGCTCGACTATGCCGAGACGGCTGCACGCGGTGTGCTCGTGCTCGAAGGGCGCGCCATTCCCAGCGAGGAAGCAGTGGCACTCGTCGCACAAAAGGCATCGCTGCAGCCATCGCAGCTCACCTTCGCGATCGCACCCACCGCCAGCCTCGCCGGCGGAGTGCAGGTGGTCGCGCGCGTGCTGGAAACTGGAATGCACAAGATGGAGGTGCTGGGCTTCGATGTGCGCCGCGTGGTGAGCGGCATCGGCACGGCACCGCTTCCCACACTGGCGAAGAACGATCTGCGCGCGATCGGCCGCACGAACGACTGCATCCTCTACGGCGGCCAAACATCGTTCGTCATCGACGGAACGGACGAAGAGCTCGCGGATCTTGCCGCGAAAATGCCGGCTTCTTCCTCGAGCGATTACGGCACGCCGTTCTACGAGACGTTCAAGCGCTACGACGGCGACTTCTACAAGATCGACAAGCTGCTGTTCAGCCCCGCGGAGGTGTGGCTCACGAGCGCCACCACCGGGAAGACATTCCACGGTGGACTGCTCAACCCCGAGGTGTTGCGCCGGTCGTTGCTCGAAGGCTGAGCGGTGCTGGTGCCGATTCCGTACTGAGTGTGCTATGTTCTCTCGCCCTGGCTGCTCAGGGATCGACCCTCAATGGAGAAATGTCATGCGTTCCTTCGCCCCGCTAGCCGTGGCCCTGTTCGCGTTTGCGTGTTCCAAACCCGCTTCCACCCCCGCCGGAGATTCAGCAATGGGCTCAATGAAGGATTCCACCGCCGCGGCGCCGGCCGCAGCGGCAGCCGCTCCCGAAGCGCCAGGCTTCGCGGTGGTCGTGCTCTACAACCAGCCGAAGGATACGGCTGCATTCGAGAAGTACTACGCCGCCAACCATTTGCCGCTGCTCAACGCCAAGGCGAAGGAGATCGGATTCTCGAAGGGGGTGCTCATCAAGTTCACGAGCAATGCCGACGGATCGAAGCCTTCGCACTATCGCGAAGCGCAGCTCTGGTGGCCGACCGAAGCAGCGCTCAAGGCCGGTATGGCCACCGAGGGCTTCAAGGCGATCGCCGGCGACCTGAAGAACTTCTCCACGGGCGGACAGATCGTGCTCGTCGGGGCGGAGACTCGCTAGGGCAATCGACGACCATACGTCCGCCGGACGTATGGTCGCTCCGCGCGTTCCTCACACCATGAAAATCGCGGTTCTCAGCACGCGCAGCGGCTGGCACACCGATGAGCTCCAGCGCGCGATTCTCGAGCGCGGGCACGAACCGCTCCTGCTCCCCTACGAATCGCTGGTCGCGCGCCTCGGCACGCACGCGAGCGATGCGCCCAGGCTCGGCCCCGGCGCACCCGATCTCTTCGCTTGCGATGCAGTGATCGCGCGCATCATTCCCAACGGCTCGCTGGAGCAGATCATCTATCGCGTCGATGCGCTTCACTGGCTCGAGGATGCAGGCGTCCTGGTCGTGAATCCGGCGCGCGCCATCGAGCGTACAGTGGACAAGTTCTACACATCCGCCTTGCTGGAGCGTGCCGGGCTCCCCACACCGCAAACAGTTGTGTGCGAGCGCGTGGAGGATGCAGCCGCGGCCTTCCGTGCGATGCGCGATGTCATCGTCAAGCCGCTGTTCGGCTCGATGGGATTGGGGATGGTGCGCGTGAGCGACGAGGAGACGGCATGGCGCGTCTTCCGCGCGCTGGAAGCGATTCGAGGAGTTTATTATCTTCAGCGCGCAATTCCGCACGAGGGGAAGGACATTCGCGCGTTCGTCATCGGCGACCGTGTCGTTGCGGCAATCGAGCGCCGCTCGCCCGGATGGCGCACGAACATCTCGCGTGGCGGCGAGGCGACTGCGATCGCGCTCTCTGCAGCGTTGGGCGAGATGGCGCTGCGAGCGGCGCGGGCCGTCGGTGCCGCGTACGCGGGTGTCGATCTTCTGCCGGGGCAGGATGGAACCGTGTACGTTCTCGAGGTGAACGGGATTCCGGGATGGCGCGGACTTCAGGAGGCGACGTCCGTAAACGTCGCGAGAGCGCTGATCGATCACGTGGCCTCCACGCATCGCGCACACGTCGCGACGCGCGGAGCGGGATGAGCACGCGGGAAGAGATCGCCGCGTCCGCGCAGCTCGCCTGTCTGCTCGAAGCCAGCGCGCCCAAGCCCGGGAACGTCTCGCCAGGCATCGCCTTTCGTGACACGCGGTACGAGCACTTCCTCGCGAGCGCCGCCGCGATCGGGCCCGCGTTCCTCCACGCTGGCACGCAGTCCGTTGGCCAGACCATCCAGCGCGCGATCGAAGCCACGCGCACCTGGACCAGCGCGAACACGAACCTTGGAATCGTCCTCCTGCTCGCGCCACTCGCACGCGCCGCGCATCTCTCCGGCGCCGGGTCTCTGCGCGACCGGCTGCGCACCGTGCTCGCATCCACCACCATCGCCGATGCCGACGCCGTGTATCACGCCATTCGACTCGCGCATCCGGGCGGGCTCGGCGATGCATCCACGCAGGATGTCGCAAGCTCACCCACCGTCACGCTCACTGCGGCCATGACGCTCGCCGCCGAGCGCGATGATGTCGCCCGCGAGTACGCCACCGCGTTCGCTCGCACCTTCACCGTTGGCGCGCCCGCCCTCGAGCAGGCGCGCGCCAACGGACTCGGGTGGAGTGATGCCGTAGTCGAATGTTATCTCGCACTGCTCGCCGAGTCGCCGGACACACTCATCACTCGCAAGCTCGGTAGCGATGCTGCCGAAGACGTGAGATTGCGCGCGATCGAAGTGCGCGCGGCCGGTGGCATGCGCTCGGATGCAGGCCGCCGAGCGGTTGCAATATTCGATGCCGAGCTCCGGAATTCCGGGAACTCAATGAACCCTGGTACAACCGCGGACATTACTGCCGCTTCGATATTCGACGTATTGCTTAATCATGGATGGAACGGAGGATTGGAACGGTGAGCGACGAAAATGCGTTTCGAGTATCAGTCACCAAGGATTACCTGGTTTTTGCAGCTGCCCACTTCATCACCTTTGCCGGGCACCGATGCGAGTCGCTGCACGGTCACAACTACCGGGTGGGGGTGACGCTCGAAGGGGACATCGACGAGGAAAGCTGGTACGTCGTCGATTTCTCGTTCGTCAAGAAATTCATGAAACGGCTCTGCGATGAGATCGACCACAAGGTGTTGTTGCCACTCCGGAATCCGAAGTTGCAGGTGACGACCGAGGGTGATCGCGTGCTCGTCGCGTATGACGGCCAGCCACGCTACGTTTTCCCGCTGTCCGACTGTGCACTGCTCGAAATTCCGAACACGACGGTCGAAATGTTGGCGCAGTATCTCGTCCGCGGCGCTCGTGCCGAGTTGACGGGAAAGCAGTTCGCAAAGCTCGCGGTGATCGAGATCGAGGTCGAGGAAAACTTCGGTCAATCTGCGTTCTATCGCGAGCACATTGGCTAGCTGTTCCACATGACCTTATCGAGGACCACATGCTCGCGTCTCTACTGCTTGCCACGACACTCGCGACTTCCGCGGCTCCGCGGTCGCGGGCTGCCGAGCCGCAGATTGCAATCAGCGTGGATTCTGCGCGTGGCGAAGTGATCATCACCGCCGGCCCGTACGATCTTCCGAACATGCCGCCCGACATGGCGGAAATGCACATGGGCACACCGCAGGTGCTTCGCTTCGACTGGCCCGTCGATGGCGGCCTTCGCGGGTTCAATCTTTCCATGCAGACCGCGGACGGGAAGCCGCTTCCGAAATCCATCATCCACCATCTGATCGCCGTCAACTTCGATCGTCGTCAGATCGTGTATCAAATGGTCGAGCGACTCTTCGGCTGGGGCAAGGAAACCGACCCCGTCATGCTGCCATCCGGAGTCGGCGTTCCGCTCGCCAAGGGACAACACCTCGGCGTGTACGCGATGTGGCACAACGACTCCGGTCGCGACATCCACAATGCGTACCTCAAGATGACGCTTGCGTTCATCCCGAAGTCGCGTTTGCAGAATCCGGTGCTTCCGATGTACGTGGACGTGAACAATCACATCGGCGGGGTCACGACCTTCGACCTCCCTCCGGGAAAGTCCACGCGCGCCTATGACTTCGAGTTTCCGTTGAGCGGCCGTCTGATCGGCATCGGTGGCCATCTCCACGACTACGGCGTCGCGGTGCGATTCGAGGACGCGGAAACCGGAAAGGTGCTCGTACGCCTCAAGGCCGACCGTGACGGCAAGGGCGAGATCTCGAAAGTCGGGCGCTTCATCTGGGGATTTCACGAGGAGGCGCTGCCGATCGAGGCACATCACAGGTATCGCGTGGTCGCCGAATACGACAATCCAACCGGCAAGACGATCGCGCAGGGCGGCATGGGCCACATCAACGGCGTATTCAGCCCGAATGACATGGCCGAGTGGCCCGTGCTCGATCTCGCCAATGCCGACATCCAGCGCGACATCGCGGCGCTTCCGACCTATAACGAGATGCGCGCATCACGCCCGGCGAAAGCACACGACTCTCGCGAAGCGATGGACATGAAGTCGATGCCGATGAGCAAGCCGCCCGCCGATTCTGGCAGCGCATCGGCCTCCGACATGCAGGACATGCCGGGCATGCCGGGCATGTCTCGCCTGCAGCAGCGCGCGGACAGCACGCACCACTAGCACCCGCGCGTCACGCACCGCGGCGCCCGATCGCCCCGCGGTGCACCGCCGTCGCCACCAGGGCGCCATCTGCCCCGGCGGCGGCGAGGCGGTCGAGGTCAGCCTGATCGCGTATGCCTCCGCCCGCGATCAGGTCCACGCCGGGCAGCGCCGCGCGAAGATCACCCAGCATCGCCTCGTCGGCGCCGCCCAATCCTCCCACTCTCGCCAGATCGAGCACGATCACCGTCTCGACTCCTGCATCCACGGCTCGCCGGGCAAGCTCGCGTGGCGCCATGACTCGCAACGCCTCCGCGTTCGTCAGCGGCGCGCCATCACGCAGATCCAGACTGAACGCCACGCGGTCCGCTCCGAGCCGCGCCACGATCGCGTGAAGCACCTTCAAACTCGGCAGCGTCTCGAGCCCCACCACCACTCGGTCCGCGCCCGCATCGATCACCGCACACGCGTCTCGCTCCGACCTGAGCCCCGCATCGATCCAGCTTCTGGCGATGCGCGAGAGCCGCTGGTGCATCCCGTACTGCGCCGCACCACCCTCGATGGCGTCGAGATCCGCCACGTACAACTCGCTGGTCCCGAGCACCGCCACGTATGCCTGCGCCAGTGCCAGCGCATCCCCCAGCGAAGAAGTGAGCGCCGATTTGACCGGTGCGTAGCGCGCACGATCGCCGCCCGTTCCCTGCACGGCCTCTCCCGCGCGGAGATCTATTACAGGTATAATGCGCATCGTCTGCACCTTCGGAGCTGCTCGAGCACATGACCGTAATCGGCTGGGACATCGGCGGTGTCAACACCAAGGCTGCCCGCGTGAATGGCGATGCGCCGCTCACCGCCCGCAACGAACCGTTCGAGATCCAGAGCGCACCCGCCACGCTCGCAGCGCGCCTTGAAGATATCGCCGCGGGGCTCGGCGCCGAGAAGTCCGATGTGCACGCGATTACCATGACGGCGGAGCTGTCGCAGTTCTTTCGTACCAAGCGCGAGGGCGTTTCCTACGTTCTCGATGCCGTCGAGCGCGCCTTTTCCAACGCGCGCACGCTCGTCTACACGGTCGACGGTCGCTTTCTCGATCCTGTTGCTGCCCGCGACTCGCCCCTCCTCGTTGCCGCATCGAACTGGACAGCCACCGCATCCCTCATCGCCACGCTCGTCCCCGATGCGATTCTCATCGACGTCGGCACCACGACCACCGACATCATTCCCATCGCCAGCGGTCTCGTTGCCGCGATCGGCCGCAACGACCCCGAGCGTCTGCTTTCCGGCGAGCTGCTCTACCTCGGCGCCGTTCGCACGCCCGTCGAAGCGATCGTGCATCGCGTGCCGCTGCACGATGGCCTCGCAGGCGTTTCTGCCGAGTCGTTCGCGCTCGCCGGAGACGTTCACCTCTGGCGCGGCGACCTCTCCCCCGAAGGCTACACGACTCCTACCCCGGACAAACGCCCGCCCACTCGCGTGTTCGCGGGCGAGCGCATTGCCCGCATCGTCTGCGCGGATCGTGATCTCCTCGATGAATCGGATATCGATCGCATCGCTGCCTTCGTCGCCGACACGATGATCGCTCGCATCGCGGGGTCCATCGCGCGCGTGCGCGAGCGTCATCCGCATCTCGAGACCGCCGTCATCGCGGGACACGGAGCCTTTCTCGCCCGCGCCGCGGCGCGCCGCGCCGGACTCCGCGTTGCGCACGACGATCTCCTCGCATCCGGAGCGCCGCGTGCGGCGGGCGCCGAGACGGCGTTCGCGGTGGCGCGTCTCCTCGAGCGCTGGCTGAAGTCGAGCACGTGAGCGAGCACGCCAACGAGCACGGCATCGATGCCGTGGTAAAGGTTGGTGGCGCGCTCCTGTCAATCGGGGACGCACTTCCCCGTACGCTGTCCGCACTCGAGCGCCTCTCGGCCGACCACTCGTTCCTCGTGATTCCCGGTGGCGGCCCATTCGCCGATTCCGTCCGCCGCGTGCACGATCGTCACGCCCTCACCCTGAGCGCTGCGCACTGGATGGCCATTCTCGGGATGGACCAGTATGCGATTCTCCTGGCATCGCGCATCCGGAACGGCGAGCTCGTGCATCGCCGCAGCGAGATCGCGTCTGCACATGCGCGCGGCAGAATCCCTGTGCTCGCTCCCTATCGGTGGCTGCGCGAAGCCGACCCGTTGCCGCACAGCTGGGATGTCACGAGCGACAGCATCGCGGCATGGCTCGCTGCCGAGATCGGCGCCCCACGACTGATTCTCGTCAAGCCGACCATCGGGGATCGACACGCGATGGTCGACGCTTATTTCGAGCGGGCGTGCCCGCCCTCGCTCCGCTGCTCGATTCTCGCATCCGACATGCTCGTTGGAAGCTGGTTTCCGGAGTGATCGCGCGCGTCGTCGCGCAGACGATCGCGCGCCGATACCAACTCGCGCACCCGTACCTCCCGCACGCACCCCTCGCGCCCGTGCTCGCACGCGGCTCCGCGCACACCCACGATCTCGGCGCCCGCCTCGTGCGCGAACGCAAGATCGTCCACGCTGATTCGCCCGGCGAGCGCCACGATGAGCGACTGCGCGCGTGCCTCACGCACCAGTGCCCCGAGTGCTTCGCGACCGAGGCACCTGAACAACCCGGCACCATCCTTTCGCACGGTGTCCACCAGCACGCCCATCGCTCCCTCGGCCGCCGCTGCTGCGAGCACCGTCTGCGGGGCCGCGCCGCCCACCTCATCCCAGTCGGCGTAGGCCACCGCAATGACGGCGCAGGGAAGGGTTGCAGCCAGCGATCCCTCGATCACACACGAAAGTCGGGCACGTACCGCTACAGGGTCGCGCACATCGGCGAATCCCACCTTGACGAACGTCGCTCCGGCTCGAGCTGCCGATCGCGCGGAAGCCGCGAGCCACTCCGAATCCCCGGCGTCGCCCAGTGCAGCGCTCACGGCGCGTGTTCCGTTCACCGTATCGACGATCCCGCGCAATACGCCGATCTCTACCGCACCGAGCGCCCCCCGCGATGGCTCCTTTGCGTCGATGATGTCCGCACCACCGGCGACCGCGGCCTGTGCCTCTTCCGCACTACGGACACTTACCAGCAGACGCATGCGCTTCCCCCTTGTTCCGTCTCCAAATCCGGCACTTATTAGTGCGGATCAGTGCGGAGTCGCCGGTAAGCTAGCACCACCTTTGGGAGCGCCACCAGTTGCCCGACGCAGTGAACTCTCTCGCCGGCAAAGTCGCGCTCGTGACCGGTGCTACAACGGGAATCGGCCGCGCGATCGCGATCGCTCTCGCGCGCGCCGGCGCCGATGTCGCAATCACCTTTCGCACCGGCCGGCACGATGCGGCTGCCGTTGCAACCGAGATCGAGCGTATCGGCCGCCGCGCCGCGGTGTTCCAGCTCGAGCTCTCCGATCCCGCGTCCATCTCCGCACTCGCGCGCGATCTCAGAGGCCAGTTCGAGTGCGTCGACATCTGGATCAACAACGCGGGCGCGGACATTCTCACCGGCGATGACGCAAGGAAGTCACGGCTCGAGAAGCTCGATCAGCTGCTGATGGTCGATTTGCGCGGCACCATCCTCGCGTCGTGGGAAGCAGCGAGCCTGATGCAGGAGCAGCCGGACGGCGGTGTGATCATCAATATGAGCTGGGACCACGTACTCTTCGGCATGGAAGGGAAGAACCCGCAGATGTTCTCTGCGGTGAAAGGCGGCATCCTCAGCTTCAGCAAGTCGCTCGCGCGCTCCGTTGCTCCCAGGGTTCGCGTCAACATCCTCGGCCCCGGCTGGATCGAGACGGAGTTTGCGGCGACGACCATGGACCCGGAGTACTACCGTGGAGTCGTCGAGTCCACGCCACTTGGCCGTTGGGGCACACCGGAAGATGTCGCTCGTGCTGCGGTCTTTCTTGCGTCGCCGGATTCCGCGTTCATGACGGGACAGATGCTGATGATCGGCGGCGGCGTGGTAATGTGAAGAACAATTCGAGGAGTCGAAGCTAATGGTCAGAAAGGATCCGACGTACAGTGAAGAGCAGATCGCCGAGAAGCTTCGCGAGCTTCCGGGCTGGTACTTCGAGGACAAGTGGATTCGTCGCCAGTTCAAGACGGATGGCTGGCCGACGACGCTCATGCTCGTCAACACCATCGGCTATCTCGCCGAGGCGGCGTACCATCACCCCGACCTTTCGGTGACCTGGGCCAAGGTGGGCGTGAAGCTGCAGACGCATTCCGCCGGCGGCATCACCGACAAGGATTTCGAGCTCGCGCGCAAGATCGAGGATACGGTGCTCTGGCGTCCCGAGGCGGGGCGCACCATCGGTCTCGAAGGCACGCCGAACAAGTTCGTTCGGGGCGGCGATCCGAAGTAAGTGTCGGCGTAAGTGGCAGCGGTCCAAGCGCCTTCGCGCGTCCTCTTCGTAACCGGGAAGCTCGCCGAGCCGGCGCTTCGCGGCACGCTCGCATCGATGCAGCCGCCGTTCGCGACGGAAGTGGCGATGCTGCCGATCACGGTCGCGGCGCTCATGACCACGGAGTGGATCGCGAAGCATCTCACGGTCCCGCCGGGAACCGACCTCGTGCTCATTCCCGGCCTCTGCGAAGGAGCCACATCCTCCATCGCCGATCACTTCGCCGTGCGCGTGGAGAAAGGCCCGAAGGATCTGCGCGAGATCCCCGAATACTTCGGCCAGGCCGCCGCACGCGAGGAGTACGGCGCGTGGGACATAGAGATCATCGCGGAGATCAACAATGCGCCGCGCCTGTCGCGTGAGGCGATCATGCGCGAGGCGCTGCACTTTCGTGATTCCGGTGCGGACTACATCGACATCGGCTGCACACCCGGACTCGCCTTTCCGGAGCTCGATGGCGTCGTGCGCGATCTCCTTTCCGCAGGCCTGCGCGTCAGCATCGACACCTTCAACGCCGCCGAGATACGCACGGCGGTAAACGCCGGGGCGACGCTGGTGCTCAGCATCAATTCCAGCAATCTCGACGTCGCGCGCGAGCTCGCGGGACGCAGCATTCGCGTCGTCACGCTTCCGGACTTCGGCGCTCCCCTCGAGAGCATCGCGCCCACGCTCGAGCTCCTCTCCACACTCGAGATTCCGTTCCTCATCGATCCCATCATCGAGCCGATCGGATTCGGCTTCACCGCGTCCATCGAGCGCTACGCGGAAGCGCGGCGGCGCTGGCCCGACGCGGAGATGATGATGGGCGTTGGAAACATCACCGAGCTCACGGCGGCGGATTCCACCGGCGTGAACGCACTGCTGATCGCGATCTGCCAGGAGCTCGGCATTCGCGCCGTGCTCACGACCGAGGTGATTCCGTGGGCACATGGCTCCGTGCGCGAGATCGACATCGCGCGGCGGCTGATGTACCACGCGGTGACGAACAAGGTCGTTCCCAAGCGCGTCGACGATCGACTCGTCACGGTCAAGGATCCCAGGATTCTCGAGTACGGCGAGGCGGAGCTTCGCGAGCTTCAGGGTCGCATCACCGATCCGAACTTCCGGATCTTCACCGATCGTGACACGATCACGGTGCTCAACCGCGATCTCTTCGTGCGCGGCACCGACATTCAGGAGATCTTCTCCCAGCTCGGCGTCGACGAGGCCACCCATGCCTTCTATCTCGGCAAGGAGCTCGCGAAGGCAAAGCTCGCGATCACCCTCGGCAAGACGTACCGCCAGGAAGGGTCGCTCTCCTGGGGCTATCTCACCCCGCCGGACGACGTGAAGTCGGAGCACGTGAGGCTGACGCAGCGCTCGCGAAGGCGCTCCGCGCCCGAGGGCGGTACCAAAGCTCCATGAGCACGCCGCTCGTCGAGGAGCTGGTCCCCGTTCCCGATCCGATCGAAAGCTGCGCTCGCTTCAGGGGAATGCCGTACCTGTTGTTCCTGGACAGCGCGCGCGATCCGGCTCGCCTTGGCCGCTACTCCTTTCTCATGGCGGATCCCTCGCTGGTCGTGCACGGCAAAGGCGCGCACGCATCCGTGCTCGATACGCGCACCGGTGTCGAGACGCGACTGGCCTCGCATGCGCTCGCAGGAGTGCGCGACCTGCTCGCGCCGCATCTCGCGGAGCCGGTGAGCGGCCTGCCACCATTCCAGGGAGGCGCCGCCGGTTATCTCGCCTACGACTGGGGAGCGGTGCTGGAATGCCTCCCTTCGCCCCGCTACGACGATCTCGCAATTCCCGATGTGGTATTCTGCATCTACGACTGGGTAATCGCCTGGGACCACCTCGAGCGCTGCGCATGGGTCATCTCCACGGGCCTTCCAGATGCCGGTGCGGAGAAATCGCAGCGCTGCGTGGATCGGCTCGCTCTCGTCCGTGAGCGCCTCTCGTCGACATCGCTCAGCCCTGCGGTACCGTTCAGCTTGCCAGCCGCTTCATCGTCATGCGCTGAGCACGCTCCCTCGTACCCGGTTTCCGATTCCGACATTCCGGCCGGCCTCGGGCTCCGATCCTCGTTCACGCATCGCGGCTACCTCGACGCCCTCACCCGCGTGCGCGAGTACATCATCGCGGGCGACATCTTTCAGGCCAATCTCTCCCAGCGCTTCGAGGCACCGCTTACCGCGTCGCCATTCGCGCTCTACCGGCGCCTGCGCGAGATCAATCCCGCGCCCTTCGCCGCATTCCTGGAGTTCGGCGAGCTCACCGTCGCCAGCGCCTCCCCCGAACGCTTTCTCCGCCTCGACTCCGCGCGCGGGGTGGAAGCCCGCCCGATCAAGGGCACGCGCCCGCGCGGCGTCTACCCCGCGCACGACGCCGCGCTCGGCCGCGCGCTACAGGAGAGTGTCAAGGATCGCGCGGAAAACCTCATGATCGTCGATCTGATGCGAAACGATCTCTCGCGCGTGTCGCTCCCCGGCAGCGTTCGCGTACTGGAGCTGTTCGCGCTCGAGCGCTACGCCACCGTGCATCATCTCGTGTCCACCGTCACCGGAACTCTCGAGCCCGGGCGCGACGCAATCGATCTTCTCTGCGCCACTTTTCCGGGCGGGTCGATCACCGGCGCGCCGAAGGTGCGCGCGATGGAGATCATTGCCGAGCTCGAGCCCTCGCGGCGCGGTGTCTACTGCGGATCCATAGGCTATCTCAGCCTCACGGGCGTCATGGACACGAGCATCGTCATTCGCACCTATCAGGCGGTCAACGGGCAGGTATACTTTTCCGCAGGCGGTGGCATCGTCGCCGACTCCGATCCCGAGCAGGAATACCGCGAAACCTTCGACAAGGCTCGCGCGCTCATTCGAGCTCTGGCGGGTTGACCTCACCAGCAAACGCGTACGGCGTGATCCTCCTTCTCGACAACTACGACTCGTTCGTCTACAATCTTTCGCGCTACGTGCGGGAACTCGGCGAGCACCCGCTGGTCGTCCGGAACGATGCGATCTCGATCGACGAGATCCGCGAGCTCGCGCCATCGCACATCATCGTCTCGCCGGGTCCGTGCTCGCCCAGTGAGGCCGGGATCTCCGTCAACCTCATTCGGGAGCTCGGGAAGGACACTCCCATCCTCGGGGTGTGTCTGGGTCACCAGGCCATCGGCGCGGCGTATGGCGCCGAGATCGTGCGGGCGCGCAAGCCGATGCACGGCAAGACGTCGCGCATACATCACGATGGGAGCGAGCTGTTCGCGGGCGTCCCATCACCGTTCACCGCAACACGCTACCACTCGCTCGTGATCGCCCCGGAGTCGCTGCCCCCTGAGCTGCGCGTCACCGCCAGATCGGAAGACGACGAGATCATGGCTGTTGCGCATCGCACCCATCCCGTCGTCGGTGTGCAGTTTCATCCGGAGTCCGCGCTCACCGAGCATGGCTATTGGCTGATCGATCATTTTCTGCACGGTGATCGCGCGCGCGAATCGCCGTTGCCCGATCGCGCCGACCTCGCCTTCGCGCCCGTGGATCCCGTTCGATGATGTTCTGGCTGAATGGAGTCCAGCGCCCGGTCGACGAGCCGCTGCTCTCGCTGCTCGATCGAGGCTTCACGCTCGCGGACGGATTGTTCGAGACGATGCGCGCGCGCGGCGGCACCGTCTTTCGCCTCGATGCACATCTCGATCGGCTCTTCGGGAGCGCGCGCGTCCTCGGCATCCCGATTGCCCCGGGCTTGCGCGATCACGTCGCGGCGGCGTCACGCACTGCGTTCACCTACGGCTATGAGCACGCGAGCGTGCGGCTCACGGTCACGCGAGGACCGGCACCGCCGGGACTCGCGCCACCGCCACATCCGGCGCCGACCGTCGCGCTCGCGATCGCGCCGCTCACGCCAGCCAGCGAGCCGCGCTCGATCGTTGCCGCCATGGCGACGGCGCGACGCAACGAGCACGCACTCACGTCGGGAATGAAAACGCTCTCGTACACCGAGTCGGTGCTCGCCTTGTCGATCGCGAAGGCCGCTGGCGCGGACGATGCAATCTTTCTCGACACCGCCGGACACATCTCGGAGGCGACTGCGAGCAATTTCTTCGCGGTGATCGATGGCACGCTGGTCACGCCTCCACGCAGCTGTGGCGTGCTCCCCGGCATCACGCGGGCCGCCGTCGTCGAGATCGCGCCGGCGCTTGGCATCGATACCGTCGAGCGCGAGATCGCCGAGCCGGAGCTCGCGATGGCAAGCGAGCTGTTTCTCACGAGCTCGATTCGCGAGATCGCTCCGCTCGTCCGCATCGCGACCACCGCCATCGGCACGGGCCGACCGGGCGATGTCACCCAGCGCATCATCTCCGCCTACGCGATGCTCGCGCGCGACGAGTGCGGCGCATGATCATCGAAGCGATCATCACCACGATGGACCCCGCGGGGCTCGTGAACTTCGCGCCCATGGGCGTGGAGTGGGGCGACGATCGCATCGTCGTCAAGCCGTTCCTCGAGACCATGACCTTTCGCAACCTGCGCGATGGCGGTGCGGCCGTCGTGAATCTCACCGACGATGTGATGCTGTTCGCGCGTGCCGCCATCTCGAGCCCGCAATATCCCGCCTTCCCCGCAGTGCGCGTGCGCGGCGTGGTGCTCGAGGCCGCGTGCTCGTGGCGCGAGCTCGAGGTGCGCCACATCGATGCCACTCCGCCCCGCTCGCGCATCGACGCGGCGGTCGTGCATCACGGCGCCATCCGCGAGTTCATCGGCTTCAACCGTGCGCGCAACGCGGTGCTCGAGACCGCCATCGTCGCCACGCGCACGCATCTCATTTCCGCGGCGGAGATTCGCGCGGATCTCGCGCGGCTGCAGGTGATCGTCGACAAGACCGCGGGCCCGCGCGAGCACGAGGCCATGGAGCTCCTGACGGATCACATCGAGGACAAGCTGGCCGCGATCGCATCGGCGCAGGGCGCCGGTGGCTGAACACATCGTTCGCATCGAAGCGCCGGCGCGACTGCACTTCGGCATGCTCGACCTCCGCGGCTCACTCGGCCGCCGCTTCGGAGGCATCGGCGCCGGCGTGTTCGATCCATCCCTCGTCGTCGAGGTCGAGCGCGCTCCCGCAGTGGAGACCGAGGGCACGGAAGCGGGTCGCGCGGCCGCCTTCGCGCACCGGTATCTCGAGTCGGAGGGGATACGCGGCGGCGCCAGAATCGCAATCCGCCACGCGATCCCCGAGCATGCCGGACTCGGCTCCGGAACCCAGCTCGCGCTCGCGGTGGCACGAGGCATCGCCGAGCTCTACGATCGGCCCACCAGCGCGGCAGCTCTGGTGGCGGCCGTCGGTCGCGGCCGGCGATCCGCGATCGGGACCTGGCTGTTCGAGGGCGGAGGCTTCATTGTGGAAGGAGGGCGGCGTGAGGATGAAGCGCGGATCGCGCCACTGCTCGTGCGACTGCCCATTCCCGATTCGTGGCGCTGCGTGGTCGCGGTGCCGTGGACGGCCGAAGGCGTGAGCGGCGAATCGGAGCTCCAGGCCTTTCGCGAGCTTCCGCTGCCGTCGTTGCGTGAGGTCGAGCATGTTGCCCATCTCGTGCTCTTGTCGCTTCTTCCAGCGCTCGTGGAGGGCGACCTGGCGGCCTTTGGCGAGACGATCACCACGATCCAGCAGATCAATGGCAGCTGGTTCGCACCCGCGCAGGGAGGAACCTTTGCCTCCGGTCTCAGCACCGAGCTGATCAGCAAGATGCGCGATCGCGGTGCCGTCGGCGTCGGGCAGAGCTCGTGGGGACCCGCAGTCTACGCGATCACGGAAGGCGATGATTGTGCAGCAGAGCTTGCTTCGGGTGCGCGTGAAGTGCTCAACGGAAGCGGAATGGTGTACGTCAATCAGTTCGCACGCACCGGCGCTCGCGTCACCAGCTTCGACCGCCAAACACCGCGATCTCCCGCGGTGAACATTTCTCCAAGGTTACGATGACCGATCTTCGACCGCTCACCATGCGTGCTCCCGAGCGATGGATCGCTGCCCAGCGCATCGTGGTCGGCGTCTGGTTCGGCAAGAGCATCCTCACGAAGCTTGGCTTCGTCCTGGTGGGCGGCTTCCTTCCGCTTCCCACGGCGTCCGCTCGCTGGCAGGCCGTGATGCCCAAGCTCATTGCGAAGTACGCGTCGGACAATCCGATTCCCTGGTACAAGGGCTTCCTGCTCGACACGGTGATCCAGCACTCGCACGTCTTCGCCACTCTCACAGCGCTGGGTGAGATCGGCATCGGTCTGTCGTTGCTCTTCGGGCTGCTCACGCCACTCGGTGCGTTTTTCGGATTGATTCAGGTGATGCTCTACGGAATGGCCGTGCAGCAGCAGAGCTCCGGCCAGCAGGGCTTTCACGTGATGCTCTTCATCCTGATGCTGACCTTTCTCTTCGCACGTGCGGGTCGGCGATGGGGGCTCGATGCGAGACTGCGCGAACGCTGGCCCGACTCGAGGCTGGTTCAGCTGCTCACGTAGCGGGCGGAGCTCCACGATGCAAAGAGGGCGACCGGAAATCCGGACGCCCTCTTTGTGCTTCATCACTCGCGATGACTACGGATTGGCACCCGAGGCCATGTGCGGGCGCCCCGGAGCGAGGCGGCCCGAAGAGCGAGCGTTGATGTACAACCAGAGATCCTCCATCTGCTCCGGCGACAGAAGGGCCTTCCACGTCGGCATTCCCTTGTCGAGACGACCGTTCGTGACGGTCTGAATGAACACCTCGTGGTTGACGCTTCCCTCGGGGCCCACGGAGTGGCGCAGATTAGGCGCAATCCCTCCGCCCATGGCATCGACACCATGGCAGCGGTAGCAGTACACCGAGAACATCTTCCACCCTTCGTACTCCTGCGGCGATACCAATAGATGGTCCACCGCTCCGCTCGCGGAGGCCGTTTTCTTGGACGTGTCGGCTGCGGTCTTCTCACCCGTATCGGCCGAAGCCATGGACGCCGTGGGCGCCGGTGTCGAAGAGGTGGTGGACGAGGCGGTCGTCGCGGTGGATCCGCTGTTCGAGGCGGTAGAGCCGGAGGCGCGTTCCGACGAAGCCGCAGCGTGCTTCGCCGTGCTGTTGTCCGTGTGATGCACCGTATGATGCGTGGGCGACGTCGAGCTCTTCGTGCTCGTGGTCGACTTCGTGGACGTCGTCGCTGCACCGGAGGCACCGCTCGCGGAGGCAACGCGCGGAGTCTTCTGCGAATCGGCCGACACCGTCGTTTCTCCTGTCGACGCGCTCTCGACCGGCGTCGCCGATGGAGTCGTCATGGCCGAAGCCGAATTCGTCGCGGAGTCGGACGCAGCAACTGTGCTATCGGTCTTCGCTGCATCTTTTCGCGCACAGGCCACGGCAAGGCTGAGCACGCCTCCCATGAGCATGGCACGGCCCACAGCGGAGAAGTACGGACCTGCGGAGAGCTCGAAACAACGCTTTATCGACATGCTGTTCACTCCTGTACATTGCCTTGGGCGGGTGGTCGCTCAGCGCGTGGTGCCTATTGTAGGCACGTTGTATTCCATTAAAATCTTGTCGATCTCCGGCTTCTTGCGGACGAGAATGTCATCCACGAGCGTTCTGAGCTCGCGGTCGGAGCGACGCGTACCGATCGCCACCGAATAGGCAAAGGGCAGCTCGGGGCTGTCCGAATCGGGAAGCGGCGTCAACGTCATGGGCACGCCCGACTTCTTCGCGAAATAGCCCGCCACGGGGCCCCAGACCAACGCGACGTCGATGTTCCCCTTCGCGAGCGAATCGATGATCTCGCCGGGATGGTGCTCTTCGTCGTAGAACCCGGAGAATCCTACCACTCCGGTTCCCTCGATTCCATGCGCGCTCAAGGCGTGGGCTGGAGGCGTATTCGTGTAGTCCTCACCCAGCAGATTCACGCCGATGCGCAGCTTCTTGAGACGCGGATCATCGAGCGATTTGATGTCGAGCTTTCTGTCCGTTCGGGTGACGATATAGTACGTCGAGCGGTAGTACGGCTTTGTGGTTGCAACGGGATCGAAGCCCACTGGCACGCCTATCACCAGATCGCACGTCCCTGCGTTCAGCGTGTTGCGCAGATAGCCTCGCCTGCTCGGCCACCACGCATACGAGACACTGTCCCCGAGCTCGTGGGCGATCAGGTCCGCGATCTTGTTGTCGAATCCTTCACGATTCCTGTCCGTGAAGGGCATGTTCTCCGGATCCGCGCACACGCGCAGATTGTGTTTTTGCTTCCACATGCTGTCCGGGCTCAGGAGTACCGTAGGCTCGGTGGTTCCCTGCGCTGCGGCTCGTCCAGCAAGTGTGACGAGTAGAGCGAGCGTGACTGCCGCTCCCTTCATGAGTACCTCGATTCTGAATAGCATGAGCTTCATACGGCGTCTGGCAAATCATGTTCCTTGGGGAGTAAACAAAACCCGGTGCCGAAGCAAGCTTCGACACCGGGTTTTTGTTCAACCGTCCTGCCAAAAACTTACTTCTTGCCTGGCGTGTCGAGTGCAAACACGGTGAGCACACCACCCTGGTTCGAGTAGCTGCCCGCGTCGCCGAAGGCACCGAGCGCGCCGAGACCGGCCGTCGGATCTTCAGCGCCGATGCCGGCCGCTACGCCGATGCCGGCCCAGCCTCCGATACCGGAGAGAATGGCAACGTACTGCTTGCCATCGGGACCGACGTACGTCATCGGGTTGCCGATGATGCCCGACGGTGTCTTGAACTGCCAGAGCACCTGGCCCGTCTTCGCATCAACCGCCTTGAGCCAGCCTTCCATGGTGCCGTAGAACACGAGGCCGCCGCCGGTGGTCATTGCGCCGCCGTACGCCGCCAGGTTCTCCTTGATGCTCCACTTGATCGCGCCCGCCATCGGATCCCAGGCGATGAAGGCACCGCGGTTTCCACCGGGGCCCGGGAACATGCGAACGATTGCACCGACGTACGGCTGGCCCGCGGCATACTTCACCTCGACGCCCTCGTAGTCCATGCAGATGTTGTTGGTCGGCACGTAGAACAGGCCAGTCTGCGGCGAGTACGCCGACGGCTGCTGATCCTTGAAGCCAATGGCGGCCGGGCAGATGCCCTCGGTGTTGCCCTTGGCGGTCGTGCGCTTGGACGGATCCTCGACCGGACGACCCGTGGTCATGTCGATGCTCTTGGCCCAGTTCGTCGGGCCGTACGGCTTCGCAGTGACCAGCTTGCCCGTCGTGCGATCGAGCGTGTAACCGAAGCCGTTACGATCGAAGTGCGCGAGCAGCTTCTGGCTGCCGTGATCGAACAGCACGTTCTCGTTGACGCCATCGTAGTCCCATGCATCGTGCGGCGTCATCTGATAGACCCAGCGCACTTCACCCGTCTTCGGGTTCTGTGCCCACAGCGACATCGACCACTTGTTGTCGCCAGGACGCTGGTCGGGGTTCCACGTGCCCGGATTTCCCGAGCCATGATAGAACAGATTGAGGGCGGGATCGTAGGAGTACCAGCCCCACGTCGTGCCGCCGCCCCGCATCCACTCATCGCCCTGCCACGTCGAGACGCCGAGGTCCTTCCCCTGCGCCGACGGATACGGGGACTTGAGCGTGTTGTCCGTGATGCCGACATCCTTGTCCGGGCCCGTGCTGTACGTGCGCCAGAGCTCCTTGCCATCCTGCGTGCTGAACGCCGTGATGCGGCCGCGGACGCCGAACTCACCACCGGAGATACCGGTGAGGAGCACATCGTCGACCACCAGCGGGGCGTTGGTCATCGTCTCGCCCTTCTTGAAGTCGGCGGACTTGACGCGCCATGCCTGCTTGCCGGTCTTCGCATCGAGCGCGAGCACATCGCCCGCGAGCAGCTCGATGAAGAGGCGGTTGGTCTTCGGGTCGAACGCGAGACCACGGTTCACGACGTCGCAACAGGCGATCGCAATGGCATCCGTCGACTGCTCAGGCGTGAACTGCCAGATCTGCGGCGCGCCCGGCTTCGTGAGATCGAGGGCGTACACCTTGTTCGGGAACGAGCTGTGGAGATACATCGTGCTGCCGACGACGAGCGGGTTTCCCTCGTGTCCGCGCAGCGTGCCCGTGGACATCGTCCACGCCACGTGCAGGCCTTTGACGTTCGACGTCGTGATCTGATTCAGGGGGCTGTAGCGCTGAAGATCGTACGTCCGCCCAGTCATGACCCACTGGTTTGCATTCTTGGACATCGTCTGCAAATCCTGCGCACTGACGCTTGCGGCGCCAATGGCGAGACCGGCAACGACTGCCCAAGAGGTGAAACGTGTGACACGGTTCATAAATGCTGCCTCTTGAGAAATGAAAGAGTGAGGATGGAGCGGTACAACGGGGGATACTCATGTACGACACAGCAGCACGAGCGGATTTCTGCTGGACGATTTCACGCGCGGAGGACTTCGTTCACTGGTGCTCATGTGACGTTTGGCCTCCTCAACCGTATAGGAAACGGGAAGCGTCCATCCAGGCAGCGCCCAGCCCTCTGGATAGGGAAAAGAAACTGCACCCTATAATCTCTTGTGTCAAGCTGGCCACTAGCACAGAGATGCGCGCTCTCGAGCCCCGCCGCTAGGGGCAGATTCCGTCGGTACAGAGCAGGCGAATGGACGCTTCGCGCCGCGTCCGCTTCCGATTCGCGGCCCAGATGCGCCTCTCTATAGTGGGAATTTGCCGAAAAGCGCACTCTTGGCAACCGCGCGTGGGCTCGCCCCGGCATCCGCAGGGCCGATTCAGCACCTCGAGCTGCCCAGAGCTCGCGCGCCCTCGAAGCTCGACTCCCGGCGGATTTTAGCGCCGTCCCATTCTATCCGGCGACACAATACCATTCCCTAGTCGCATCCCCGTTCGATCCTGCTCGATAGATATGCGATACTGCATGCGACATTCTTCGTTGCAGTCGCGCTCTCCGCTTGCAACGATTCCACGACGAGGGGCGATCTCGGCATCCCGGATCTCGATGGCCTCGGGAACTTCATCGTGGACTCCGCGAAGCTCGCATGGTCGTGGACACTCGGGAGCTATGTCGTCGAGGCGGGATCCTGCACATCGATCGAGTACGGCATCACACCAGGCACGCATCGCGTGCTTCGTTTCACGGTGGGCACGCCGAACATTGGTGATGCGGATGCGGTGGTGGGCGACCCACTCGCGCACGTCGATCCGAGTCAATCCATCCTATCTCCCGATTCGACGGATGCGTGCTCGGTGCGCGACGAGCAGAACTTCTGCCGAGTCCTGCGCGAGAGCAATCACAGCGACAACGTCGCAACGCTCCGCATCACGCTTGCCTGACTCGCGACGACAGATGCACCACGGGCGGCCTCCCCGAGGAGAGACCGCCCGTGTCTACTACGGTGAAGCGGTGTAGCCTAGAAGAACAGCATCATGCCGAGCGCGCCCTGGTTCGACGTTGCTTCCGCTCCGTCATGCGACTGCGCCTTCGAGTACGTGTACTCGGCGACCCAGCGAAGTGACTTGGTCCAGAGATACGTGACCGAGCCGACGATCGACGAGTTCTTCTTCACGAACGGCGCGGCATCCGTGCCGAACGTCGCATCGTCATCGCTCGTCTGCTTCAGGTCGTTCTCGCCGTAGCTCGCTCCGAACTTCCACTGCGTCCCTGCCGGCTGGAACTCCGCCTGGCCAATGAAGCCGTAGGAGTTGCGGAATTCGCCAGCGCCGTCGACTTCGTTGCCGGAATCGAACAGCAGCACGGAGCCGATGCCCTTGCCGTAGAAGCCCGAGCCGACGAGCGAAAGTCCGCTGAAATCAGCGCGCACTCCACCGGCTCCGCCGTACGAATCCTTCGAATCCGAGCCGGACGAGAACGTGCCGGTCGGAGTCTGGACGTGCTGCCACTCACCGCTCACGAAAACCATGACCTTGTCGGCACCCTTCGGCGCTTCCGCCGTGGTCGCACCGAAATGTCCCGTCCACGTGAACTCGCTCTCGACGCGCGGAATCTTGACGACGTCGTACGGGCCGATCGTGCTCGGATCGAAGAGACCGATCGAGATCTGCGCGGGGCTCGTGGAGGGGCTGCTGTACGTCATCTGCGCAACGAAGTTCGGATAGTCGTATCCGAAGCCGATGCGGCCCAGCGTGGTACCGCCGCCGCCGGGTGCGTGACCGCCGCCCGTCGATCCGACGCCGAACAGCGTCATGTCGTTCAGGATGTTGTTGCGCTGATAGAGTCCGATCTCGCGACCGGCGAGGACCTGACCCCAGGTTCCACCGGCCGTCAGATACACCTGACGCATGTCGATCTGCGCGCCAGCCTGTGTTCCGTTGCCGAAATTGTCGTGCACGCCACCGGCGTTGTTGATCTGCGGAGCGAAGCCGAAGTGAATGCCAAGGTCGACGCCCCCTTCCTTGCCCTTCGCCTCGAACGTCGCGAACGCCGGGAGCAGACCCGTGCGAATGCGCGAGATCTTCTCCTCGTCGCCCACCGGAACCAGCGAGCCGGCGAAGCTGCATCCGCTCACGCTCGACGTATTGCACTTCGGATCGGTGTACACCAGGAACGCATTCACGTTACCCGAGAACGAGAACGCCCAGCCATTGCTCATCTGCATCGTGAGCCCCTGCGCTTTGGCAGTCCCCGCCGCCAACGCAAGTGCACATGTGACGATTGCAATTCTCTTCATGCTTGCTTCTCCAAGACTAGTGAAAAACGAGAGACAAGGACCGCGAAAAAACTCGAGCGCCAACGAATCCTTTGATCTCGAAGAGATCGGAACAACACCTTCATACGAGTTTTCTTCACCCGAGTTTCCGTTGCCACCTCCGTGTGAACGGGAGTGCGCCAGCCACGACGCGAGTCATCGGGACCGCAGTTGCAGGTTGGTTCTGGCCATTACATCGACGATTGGAATGTCCAAATGGTTTTGCCACCAGTAAAAATCGTCGATTTGGGACGCATACACTGACACTGAATACGGGAATGGAAGCTCTTTCGCTGCACGCATGGCATCGATCGCCTTGCTTGGCGTCGTGTCCGTACTCATCCCGCCCGCGCTACCATGAACTGCCGCGGCACCCGCGATGAATCCGGCCAGATACGCCTCCTTCTCCTTCGGCCCGAACTTCTGCCAATCACGCCCAGCCAGCTGCGAAGGTGCCTGCGACGAAGGTGCCTGCGACGAAGGTGCCTGCGACGAAGGTGCCTGCGACGGCGACTGCAACGACCTTGCCGGGATCGGGCCACTCCCCAACACAATCCCGAGACCCAACGTTCCCAACATCATCACACGCCCGTGACTGCCCACCAGTTCCTCCACCTGCGGCACGCCGGACGGAGCGGCCTCCATCCGGCGCGTCGCGATTATTTCGCTTTCTTCGTGGCCCCGGCACTTCCCGGCAGCGCGAACACCATCACCGCATCGCCAAGCGGATAACCGAGCTGATAATTGCCGCCGCATGCCATCGCGATGTACTGCTTGCCGTCGAGCGAGTACGTCACCGGTGGCGCATTGCATCCCGCGCCGCCCGTGAACGACCACAGCGTTTTGCCGGTGCGCGCATCGTACGCATTGAAGTGTCCGTTGCCCTCACCCGTGAAGACCAGGTTGCCCGCCGTCGCGAGTGCACCGCCGATCATTGGCTGATCCGTCTTCACCTGCCACGCGCGCTTGCCCGTGTTCAGGTTGATTGCCGTGAACGTTCCGAACTGCTTCTCGCCGGGCACCGCCTTGAACGCGGAGCCGAGCCACAGCTTTCCCTTCTCGAGCGGCGCCGAGTGCGTGATGTAGTTCATCGGCTGCTCGAGTCCGAGCACGTACATGTAGCCGAGGTTCGGGTTCACCGCGGTGGGTGACCACTCGGATCCGCCGTTCGCACCCGGCAGCATGCGCACGCCCTCGGCCGTCGGCTGCACGAAGTAGTTCTCGTGTCTGTTGAACTCCTCCGACTTGCGAATGAGCTTGCCCGTCTCCGCATCGAGCACGTACACGAATGCAGTCTTGCCGGCCTCCGCCACCGCCGTCTTGCCATTCTTCAGCTTGACGATCACCGGCGGACTCGTCGCGTCGAAGTCCCACACGTCGTGCGGCACCTCCTGGTAGTGCCACTTGTACTCCCCCGTGCGTGCATCGACTGCGACGATCGATTCGGTGTAAAGATTGTCACCGGGACGCACCGTGCCGTCGAGATCAGGCGACGGATTTCCGACCGCGAAGAAAATGTTGTGCGATGCGGGATCGTACGCGGGCGTCATCCATACCGAGCCGCCCCCGCGCTTCCATGCGTCGCTGTACTGCGCCATCGCCGCCTTCTCCGCGGCGATGTCGCGCTTCAAATCCTCACCCTCGCCCGTCTTTTCCGAGAAGTTGCCTTCCCAGCCCTTGTCAGGGAGCGTGTAGAACGTCCAGGCCAGCTTGCCGTCATCCTTGTTGTACGCCTTCACGAAGCCTCGAATGCCGTACTCTGCACCAGAGCTTCCCACGATGACGAAGTTGTCGACGATGAGCGGGGCGAGCGTCAGGCTGTAACCAGCCTCGGGATCGGCGACTTCCACATCCCACTTCACCGCGCCGGTCTTCGAATCGAGCGCAACGAGACGCGCGTCGAGCGTTCCCATGAACACCGAGTTGCCGGAGATCGCGACACCACGGTTGTTCGGGCCGCAGCAGTAGATCGGTGCGGTGATGCTCGGCTTGTGCTCGTAGCGCCAGATCTGCTGGCCGGTACGCGCGTCCACCGCCATCGCCGTGTTGTACGGCGTCGTCACGTACATCACTCCGTCGACGACCGTCGGACTGTTTTCGAACGATCCCAGGCGCGAGATGCCGGTCTGAAACATCCACGCCATCTTGAGCGAGCCTACGTTGGCGGTCGTGATCTGCGCAAGCGGTGAGTACCGCTGGTTGGTGTAGTCGTGACCGTAGATCGCCCAGTTGCTGCCGTTCGTGCGTGCATTTTTGAGCATCGCATCGGTGACATCCGTGAACGTGGGCTCACGTGTCGCCGCCTTCTTGGTAGTCGTTTCCACCTGCTCCTGCGCTCCAACGGACGTCGCGAGCACGAGCCCACCAACGACGAGAGCCACAGTACGATTCATGCGCATTCAAGAACCTCCGGAAAACACGTGGGTTGACCTTTTTCTGACTGCAAATTTTCGCCGGGCGATTGCGCACCCCAGCGGCCTGCCGCGGGGATGCTCGGACGCGCGAATTCCTCCCTGATGTCGGGGAGTACGGTTCGGTTGTGGAGTGGGAAGGGTATGGTGCGGGTAGGAATGCGATGTCGTCTGGCGCCGCAAGTCAGCGCTCGATGCCGCAACTCGAGTGCGACCAGCAGCCTCCTTCGATTGTTCTCGCCGATCGAATCGGGAACAGCTACGACGTGAGGCATGGTAGCTACCCGCGTTGAGAACGCCATAACAATGATTGGGCTCGATCGTTCGTTCCGAACCCTTTCGTTTCACGCGTTAACGTAATGTGACAGTTCGCGGCTCCAATGTGACAGTAACATTGGCGTTAGCGCAAGAGGGCGCACCGGAAGGGAACGGCCGCTGGAAGCTCATGAGGCATTCTTCACGCAGCTACTTCGCACCCACCACAATCGCGTACGGCGCCTTGATCGACTCGGCCATCACGTACTTGAAGTGCTGCACGGGACGTGTGGAAATCGGGCTCGTGCGTGTTGGCGAGAGGAGCGGAATCATATGTAGTCGCCGGGCGAGGATCGCTAGCCGCAGCATGTGAAATGGATCGCTCACTATTAGTACGGACGGGCTTGATTTCGTCCCGAGCAGCTGTCGTGCTGCTACCATGGATTGGCTCGTCGTCAGCCCCTCCGTATCCATCGAGATCGAATCCGCCGGGATCCCTCGCTGCACCAGATACCGCCTTCCGACTGCGGCCTCGCTCGTCGTGTCGCCCACTCCTCGCCCACCCGTCACGATCATCCGCGGCGCCAATCTCCGATTCCATAGCGATGCCGCATGATCAAGCCGCGCCTTCAGCACCGGCGACGGTCGCCCTTCGTACTGTGCGGCGCCGAGCACGATGATGGCGTCCGCTGGCGCGGCTTGATCCCGCCGTCCGGCATCGACAATGGCGATCACGAAAGAGGCCCAGATCGCGACGAGGAGAATTCCTGCGGCGTACACCAGGCGCGCGAGCACCGATCGGGACGCACTCACGTCGCGCTGCCGGGTATCGGCCGGTTATTCAGTGAGACTCAGCAGTGAGAGCCAGAACACATCGAAGGCTGCGCGCGCGTTTCTCTCCCTGTCGATGCCGATTGCGATCGCCAGACCGTCGATGAACGCCACCACCACATCGGCGAGCAGCGCGGCCGGAATGCGCGGCCGCAACCCCAGCAGCGAGAAGAGCTGCTCGATCGACGCCGCCGAGGCATCTCGGCGTGCGTTCGCGGACTCGCGAATTGCGCTCTGCACCAGGGGCCCACGCCATTCCGCCAGCTCCAGCAGCACACGGATCTGTCCGCGCTCGAGCTCCGCGTCGAGCCACTTCCACAGATCGTCGATCGCGTGCCTGGGAATGGACTCCGCGAGCGCCGCATGCTCGCGGGCAACCAGGTGCCGCGTCATCCACTCGACCATCCGCGCGAGCAGCGTTTCCTTGTCGTGAAAATGGTAGTGGATGAGTCCCTTGCTCACTCCCGCTTCCTCGGACACCTCGTGCATCGTCAGGGCGGCAGCGCCCGAGGCCACGATGCACCGGATCGCCGCGCGCAAAATGCGCTCTGCAGCATCGGCGCGCGGTCGCGGTGCCACCGGTGCGACGCGGTCCGTCACGCGATCCGTCACTTCTCTTTGCGAGAGGCCGGCAACGCACGCTGGAAGACGACGGTCATGCGCGCCCCATCCTGCGAGAGCAGCGCGGGCTCCCATCCACCGCGACTGCGCTCGTTCAACAGATCCGTGAGCGCGTCCTCATCGTCGTGCGCCCGGCGCGACAACTTCAACACCACCGCCTGGTATTCTTTCATGAATGCGAAGTTAGTACCTTCAGCCGCATGCTGACCACCCCTGTCTTCGCCAATCTGTCGGTGACCGGGCACCCGCTGGTCCAGCACAAGCTCTCGATCCTGCGCGATCGCGCAACTCCAACCAAGATATTCAAGGAGCTGGTCGAGGAGATCGCCATGCTCATGGCGTACGAGGCCACGAGCGATCTCGCGCTGGAGCCCGTGTTTGTGGAGACGCCACTGGAGAGAATGACGGCCCAGCGCGTCAGCGGGAAGAAGCTGACACTCGTGCCGATTCTACGGGCAGGGCTCGGGATGGTCGACGGGGTACTTCGGCTCGTACCTTCCGCCCGTGTAGGCCACATCGGGCTCTACCGCGATCATCAGACGCTGGAGCCGGTCGACTATTACTTCCGCGTACCCGGAGATGCGAGCGAGCGACAGTTCTTCGTGCTCGACCCAATGCTCGCGACAGGGGGGAGTGCGGTTGCAGCCATCGATTCACTCAAGCGCGCCGGCGCGACGCGAATCCGGTTTCTGTGCCTGGTGGCCGCACCAGCAGGGGTGCAGCGGATGATGGCCGCGCACCCCGACGTGCGCATCTTCGCGGCTGCCCTCGACCGCGAGCTCAATGCGCTCGGCTACATCCTCCCCGGACTCGGAGACGCCGGCGACCGGATCTTCGGCACTCGCCCCGGTACCTGATCAGCTCAGCCGAACCACTCGCGAGGACAGTCACGCTGTTGATTCGCGGCTGCGATCAGCCACTGCTGCGAATCCGAGTCGAGCACTTCGTCGGCCACATGGTCGAACCACTGCGCCGCCATGGTGGCGTCGCCGATTCGCCGCCAGAGCTCGCCGACGAGATAGGTGAGCACCGCGCGCTCATCGCGCTCGACTCCATCATAGGCCTCGAGTGCACGCTCGAACATCCACGCCGAGTGGCGCCGGAAGTAGCGCTCCGCTTCCGTGTCGCCCTCATCGACACAGCACCATGCGGCACGCAACAGCAGGTCCGCCACACGCCGCGGCTCCGCTCCCTGCCAGAGCGCCACCTTCGCGGCAAACTCGTACTTCTCCGAACTGGTCAGCGCCCCTTCACTCAAGCGAGGTGCGAGCTCGTCCCACACGTGCTCCTTGAGCATCGGGCTGACATCCGCCTCCTCACCGAAATCTCGTTCGCTCCCGGCGTAGCCACAGCGCGAGCACAGATGTATTAGATAGGGAAGCGGCTGCGCACCCGCGGCGCGCTCGTGAAAGTCCGTGCGCTTTCCCCCGAACGAGTTCGTCGACAGTACCGCTTGCGAATCGAAGCAGTGATGACAGATGGGACAGGTGAGTTCAATGTGTTTCAACGTCGTCATACTCGGCTCCGGCACGTTCACATCAATTACCAGAGGGAAATAGCGTGCCAGCAGTGCGAATCGCCCTTGTTGCGTTCTCAGGCCGACACTATCTTGCCCCGTCCGCCGGATAGACGTCGCGCCATTCACACGCGCACCCGGTCTGAATGCTGATCAATCTGATCCCCGATTTTTTTGCACTGCTCGACAGCACAGACCCCGTCGCCGCGTACCGGCGCTACTATTCGTCCCACCTCAGAGTCCTCGAGCCATACTGGCGAAACTACGTTCTCGATCCCGACACATCGCACTTCGATGACGTAGCGCGGTCGGTGATGCGCGCCGACAGGCGTGATCTGCGAGCGATGTTGGAAAGAACTGATGTGGTTTCACTCGCGAGAGAGACCGAATACCGCTGTGGAGCGCTGCTCGAGCTCGATTCCGACATCGATGTTGTACTCATGGTCGGGGTGGGTGCCGCAAACGCCGGCGAGCTCGTCACCGAGGGGCGAGGGATCGCCTTCGTCTGCCTGGAGCACTTCACCGGTGTCGCAAATCCGGACACGCAGGGGTTGGGGCTCGACCCGGCACTGATCCCCCTCTGGCTCGCTCACGAGATCGCGCATGCCGTGCGCTATACGTCGCCCGCGAGCCGCAGCACGTTGCGTCAGCTCATCACCGAATCGGGCGGTTACTACAGCTATTGGGACACGGGTAGACGAGCGACCCTCCGCGAGCACGTGGTCAACGAGGGCATTGCCGTCGAGGTAGCACGAGTCGTGAGCCCCGGACATGCCGAATGGGAGTACTACGGCTACTCCCGCCGCCAATACGCACGTGTCCGTGAGCTCGAGGGTGTGCTCATACGCGCCATCGCGTCCGACCTGGATCGTACAGGGCTCGGCTTGCGACTTCGCTATCTCTCCGACGGTCTGAGCGATGAGTCGCGAACGATCGATCAATACGTTCTCCCCGAGCGCGCAGGATACTACCTGGGCAGCCGCATGGTCGAGCGCGCTGTGACGGAGCGGGGGATGCCGTGGACTGTTCGTGCGAGCGCCGACGAGATTTCCGCGATCTCGAGTCTCGCAGCCGTGTCGGCATAAGCAGCCTTCGACTTCGACTACTTGCCCACGCAGAAGGTGCTGAACACGCGATCGAGCACGTCGTCGACATCCAGCACACCAACGAGCTCCTCGAGATAGCCCTGCGCGCTGTGGAGATGCACCGCAGCAACCGTCGCCGGCAGTGTGAATCCATTCAGACAGTTCTGCAGAAAGGCCGCGATCTCGACGCGAGCTTTGGTGAGCGCCACTCGATGACGCTCGCGCGTGAGCACTGGATTGCTCGCTGCCGGCTCGTGAACTCTATTGAGCGCGGCGCTGATACTCTCTACCAGCGTCGCGAGCCCTTCGCCCGTACGCGCACTCACGCGCACGTAGTCGAGCTTCTCCTCAAGCGAGGATGGCAGGTTACCGGCATCGTTCTTCGTTCCCACCACGAGCAGCATGCCATTCGTCAGCGGACGCACGTGATCGACCGCTAGCGTGATCGATCGCGCATCGTCTCCGCACACGAGCACAATCTCGGCGTTTTTCAGGTATCGCTCAGCAACTTCGATCCCGAGGCGCTCGATCATGTCCGCACTCGTGCGAAGACCCGCGGTATCGACCAGTCGTACCGGCCACGGACCGATGTCCACCATGGCCTCGAGCGCATCGCGTGTGGTTCCCGGCACGTCCGTTACGATCGCGCGCTGCGTTCCCGCCAGAGCGTTGAACAGCGATGATTTCCCGGTATTCGGAGCACCGGCAATGATCACGGTCGCACCGCTTCGAACCATCTCGCCGGTTGTGCTCGTCGCGAGCAACGTGTCGATCACCGTAAGAAGTTTGAGCGCACCCGCTTCAATGCGATCCTCGGCAACGGGCCCATCGTCTTCGTCGGGAAAATCGACATCGTAGGCAAGCAATGCCTCGAGCTCGATGATCTCTGTGCGAAGTGTGTTCAGCCGTCTGGACAGATGCCCTGCGAGCTGGCCAAGGGCAACATCGTGCATGGCGCGCGAACGAGAGTCCACGAGATCCGCGATTGCCTCGGCTTGCAGGAGGTCGAGCTTTCCGTTCAGCAGCGCTCTCCGCGTGAACTCTCCCGGAAGCGCTCGTCGCGCGCCGCAGGCAAGCATCGCGCTGAGCGCGAGAGCAGGGCCTATTTCTCCGCCATGCAGAGAAAGCTCGATCATGTCTTCGCCCGTGAATGACGCAGGTCCATGGAAGACGGTGACGAGTCCTTGATCGATTTTCCTTCCGTCTTCCGGATTGCGCAGTGACGCAAGGAATGCGCGGCGTGGCGTAACGCGCCATGGAGTTAGAAGCGCTTCGCCGATCATAAATGCATTCGGACCGGATACACGTATCAGCGCGAGTGCGCTCCTCGCACCGGCAGTCGCCTGGGCAACGATGGTATCCGAAGCTCCGGGCAGTACATCGCTCCTCATCTGAAGTACGTGCTCACGTTGCCAAGTTGTCGATGACGAGCGTCTCGCCAGGAGGGAGGATCTTCACTTCCGCTGCACGCTCGTGATTCTCGAGGAGCGAGCGCAGCACCCGAATCGCATCGTAGGCGCCTGAGGTCACGTGTTGAAACGTTCCCCAGTGAAACGGAACGAAGATTCGCGCATTCAGCTCCTCGAACAGCGACAGGGCGTCGCCTGCAGTTAGATGTCCACGCCTGAATATCTGCTCTTTCCATCGCGGTGCGAACCCGATTGGGAGTAGTGCGACGTCCAGCCGTCTTGGAAGTATCGTCTTGGTGAGCACAAGTGCGTCGGGGGTGACGGCGGTATCACCCGTGAAGAGCACGGATACGCTACCATCATCGATCAGATACATGTGCGCAGCTCCACGCCAGCGATCTACGCCATAGCGCGCACCAACATGCCGGGCAGCTGCAGTAGTTATCGCCACTCTTCCGACCTGCAGTGTCTGCCCAGGCTCAATCGGGCAAGCGGAAGCAAGGCCATCACGCTCGAGCCATCGAGCGACAATCGGTGGCGCATAAATCGGAATTCCAGCGGGAAGTGCACGCAGCGATGCAAACGAGAGATGATCCGCGTGTGCATGCGTAAGAAGGATCGCATCGATGTGAGGAAGCTCGGACATCTTGATGCCGGGAGCCGAGACCCGAGGCAGGAAGAAGCCGAGCTTGTCGTCGAAATTCGGATCGGTGAGCACGCGCACATCACCGAAGTCCAGTAACAGCGTTGCGTGTCCGATGTAGGTAATGCGAGCCGCAGTGTTGTTATCCACTCGCAGGAGTGAGTTTCGCTCGTTCACGCGCGATGAGCCATTGCTGTGGAAGTGTCGCAATATTCTGAACCGCATAGTACAGATTCAATCCGGCGGCGAGCCGCCAGAAGAAGAACACCATCATCACCGGAAAGACATAGGCCATCGTCTTGGCCTGAGGATTCGGCGGTGCAGAACGCAAGCTGATCCATGACAGCACGTACATGGAGATGCCCATGACGGCTGGAAGAATGAACAGTGGATCCTTCTGCGAGAGATCAGGCATCCAGAGAAAGGACACTCCACGGAATTCGATCGTGTTCTGAAACACAAAATAGAGCGCAAACAGCACGGGCATCGGAATGAGCATCGGCAGGCACCCCGCCAGAGGTGTGAACGGGCTCATCCCATGGTCGCGATACAACTTTCCCATCTCGGCTTGCAGCTTCTCCGGGTTCGACTTGAACTTTTTCTGAATCTCCTGAAGTTGTGGCTGAATACGCTGGAGCTTCAGACTATTGCGCATCGCTCCCTGATTCAAAGGCCAGAGGAGCAATCGGATGCTAATTCCAAAGATGATAAGAACCCAGCCATAGTTGATCTTCAGCTTGTCGTGAATCCAAAGCACCACCTGCATGACAATAGTCGCGAAGGGCTGCACTACGGGTCTCAGGAACGACCCATAAGGGTTCACATGCTCCAAGTTGCGCCCCATCTGATGCAGCCGACGCCATTCCTGTGGACCCGTGTATAGCTCAAAGCCGAAAGCACCTGATTGACTCAGCGGTTGTAGCAGGAGTGCATCCGCCGAGCTGACTGCTTTGGGCTCGTGCGGTCCACGTGTGAACACAGCCGCGCTGAATGGTCTGGCCGGTGGCGTCGCGATTACGGCCAGGAGGAAATACTTGTTCTTGCTGGCAACCCACGAGAGGGAATCGCGTTCGATTTTAGGCTCGAGAGAGTCGAGTTTCGCAAACGCTATACTGTGGGCATCTTCATTCGCCGGTTTTGCGACATATGCGAGACTGTGCAGATCGTCGAGAGAGTCCGCCTCAACGAACGGAAGTCCGTGATGCAAGGTGATCAACAGCACTGCACCTTGCGTCGCACCAGTGACTGATCCACGAACCTGCGCGAGATATCCCTCAGGGCTGAAGCTATACCCGATCACCACGTGCGTATTCCGGACATCGGCGTCGAATGTGATCGCACGCGTGTTTGATGTCACAGACGAGTCAACGTGAAACTTCGTCTGATCGAGTCGCAGCGTATCCTTGCCGGTTACCAGTGCATAGCTCAATAGTGGGACGTGTGGTCGGCCAAGCACTACGTTCTGCTTCGATCCCTTTGGCAGCTTGTGATAATCCGCCAGTACTACATCCAGGGGAGCCGCACCCACCGAGGTGAAGTGATACGTCACCTTCGGAGTGGCAACCGATATTGTGTCAACAGCACTTATCGGTGATGACGCTATTGCCACTGCTGCCGTCGTCGTTTCCTCCCGATGTATTGTTTGTTCACTGCTCGTCGGTCTCGTTCGACTCGAGTCATTGCTGACCACAGCAGTATTCGTATCGTGTTGAACCTGACTGGTGTCACGCATGACGGCAGTGCTATCCCGAGCCAACCTCTTCGGTACGGCGGGCGTAGGGAATAGCTTCTGGGAAATGAGAATGACAATCGCGGCGAGAGCGAGAGCCAGTAAAAGACGTTTTTCCATGAATTACGTGATCACGGCACAGGGTCGTATCCGCCAGTGCAAAAAGGCTGGCATCTGGCAAGCCGACGAATGGTGAGTACGGTTCCTCGGGCCGCTCCATGCCGTTGCAATGCTTCGATCGCATATGTCGAACAGCTCGGAACGAACCTGCAGGATGGAGGCAGGAGAGGCGAGAGTGTCGCCTGGTACGCACGTATTACAAAGATGAGGATGGCCCGCATCACTCCGCCTTGAAGACACGCTTGATCTGCGCATCTCCGGACAGGAGCTCGCGTTCGAGCGACGCGAAGGTGGCAGAATAGGCCTCGGGCCGAGTGCGAACGATCATGTCGACGGAAGGAATCCGCTGTAGGATATTCCGGCGGACGATCTCCCGAAGTCGTCGCTTCAGCTGATTTCGCTCCACGATAGAGCGACCGTACGTTGGAACGATGAAGCCTACGCGAGGGTGATGCAGAAGGGAAGCGACAATCCTGAGGTCCAGATGCTCAGTTCGAATACGCTTCCCTTCACGTAGCACGAATCTCAGTTGCGCACCGCGCGTAAGTCGATGAGTGCGCGGGAAGCGATTACTCCCAGCGTCCGTCAGGCGCCTGCGTACTTGGAGGGAAGCTGCACGGTAAGTTGCTTGCGTCCTTTCTTGCGCCGACGATTCAACACTTCTCGACCCCAGCGAGTGGCCATCCGTTCGCGAAAGCCATGGGTACGAATACGGCGTTTGTTACGGGGTCGGTACGTAGGCTTGCCCATGACAACTCAACCTGCAATGCGGGAGAAAAGTCGGTAAATAGAGAGCGCTAAAGATAGTGGTCGCAGGGAGATACGTCAACCAATCGGGAGCTTCCGGAGTCGAGTCCGACGTCCTGGCGGGCGGTGTTTCGTTGACTTCTCCCCATACCCGGTCTACTTTCGCGTCCCCGACTTTTCCACATCGAGATAAATGGCTCTTACAGCAACAGAGGTTTGGACGCGTCTTCTGGACCGTGCACGAGGTGAGTTGCCGGCTCAGACCTATAAGACCTGGCTCGAGCCCACAACGGCATTACTGCTGGAGGGGAACACGATTACTGTGGGTGCGCCTGACCGGTTCACTGCTGAGTGGAACGAGTCAAAACACGCACAGCTACTAGCCAGTTACGCGCCAGTAGCACTTGGTCACCCCATAAATATCGTATTCAAGGTCGACGAAGAGCAACGGGGCCGGCCACAAATGGACCTCTTCGTAGCGCCTTTGCCGGAAGCAACGGATGCCAAGAGCCCCGTTACACAGATCTCCAACGTCCAACTTAGCGCTCGCTATACCTTCAAGAATTTTGTAATCGGAAAATCGAATGAGTTGGCAGCCGCCGCAGCGCAAGCTGCTGCAGCGTCGCCTGGGAAGGTTTACAACCCATTGTTTCTCTATGGACAAACTGGGCTGGGAAAGACCCACTTGATGCAGGCAATTGCCCATGAAATTCTGAGCAAATCTCCAGAGCTCCGGTTGTGCTTCGTAGCCACTGAGCAATTCACCAATGAACTGGTGACGGCAATTCAAACTCGGACTACCGCTGCTTTTCGCCGCCGTTATCGAGAGGTAGACCTCCTACTCGTAGACGATGTCCATTTTCTGAAGCGGACCGAGGCAACTCAGGAAGAGTTTTTTCACACCTTCAACACGCTTTATGAGGCCGGCCGGCAGATCGTGCTAACCAGTGATCGGCCTCCAAGTGAGATCCCTGGACTTGAGGCGCGCCTGGTTAGCCGCTTTCAGTGGGGAATGGTCGCCGATATAGAACCACCGGACCTGGAGCACCGAATCGCCATCCTGCAGAATAAAGCCCATCTGGACCATCTCGAGCTCACTATTCCCGAAGATGTTATCCAGTTCATCGCACATCATATTTGGTCGAGCGTCAGAGAACTCGAGGGCTCGATCATCCGACTTCTTGCATACGCATCCCTCAAGCATCAGCCAGTGACCATCGATCTTGCACGAGAAGCTCTCCGAGATAAGCTCAAGTCACTACCTGATAATCCTACCGACCTTACTACCCGACTTTCAGTACCTTCAATCCAAGCTGCAACTGCTCGTGAATGGGGAGTAACTGTCGACGGACTATGCTCAAAAAGCAGAACCAAGCACCTGACAATTCCACGACAAACCGCCATGTATCTGATCCGTGAGCTACTTGGTCTTCAACTTGTAGAAATCGGTACCGCTTTTGGCGGTCGAGATCATTCCACTGTCATACACAGTCTCGAGAAGGTTCTGGAACTGAATACTGATCCGGAATACAAGAGGCGCATTGACATCTTACGCGAAAATCTCCGCCAGCTACCCCGATAGCTTT
>JAICLZ010000045.1 GCA_025929535.1 Gemmatimonadaceae bacterium | reverse complement strand
GTTTCTCCGAGCGACGGGGCGCAGCCTCTCGAGTCTGAGGTCGATGATGGCGCGAACCTCCTGCGCGGTCGTGGTGTCGGCCGCGAGCGTGATCATGCGATCGAGCACCGCGCGGCGTGCGGTGCGCCGGAGCGCGGCGTACTTCGGTGCCTCGTGTGCATCGCGCGTCCAGGTGGCGGCGACCAGCGAGTCGATGGTCTCGCCGAGCGTGAGCGGATCGCGCTCCCGCGTGGCGAACTGGACGAGCCGGGCCGTGCGCTCGGGCTGCAGGATGTCGTTCACGACCATGCTCGCGAGCGTGCGCGCAGCGCCAAGCTCGTCGAAGGCCGGGCGCGTGCGTGAGCGAAAAAGCTCGACGGTATCGGGCTCGTAGCTGTCAGGTCGCGGTCCCATGAGCGTGAGCACCGTGTCCGGAATCGCGAGCGACGCCGGGGTGAGGGCGCCGAGCAGCTGGTGCAGCGCCGCGCGCTGCTGCGCGGCGGCGATGGGGCGTGTCTCCTGCTGGCCGTCACCGACGACCGCGTTGCTGTACTCCATCCCGCCAATCGTGCGAGCGAGCGTGGCGAGCGCGAAGCGGTGGATGAAGTACAGCGGGGCGAATCGGTCCTGCAGCAGAGCCACCGGCTCGCCCGGGCGGATGTTGCGTTCGCCGAAGCGGGAGATCGCGACGCGTCGCACGTCCATCTGTCGCTGCAGGAAGAGCGATGCATTCGCGTCGTCCCAGAGATTGACGCGCGGATCCGACGCGTACTCGGGGCGTGCATCGGCGTCCGACAGGTAGAGAAAGCCGCGGCGCAGCCCGTCGGCGACGATCGCGCGGAGCGAGTCCTGCTCACTGCCGGGCGGGAAGATGCCGTAGCCCCAGTGGATCGCCCATACATCGTATGCTCCCGGGCCCACGGCGTACGCCGAGCTGAGGTCGATGTTGCCCTTCGCGTCGAGCGAGGCACGTGGTGGCGGGTAGTCCATCACCGAGCCGCGCTCGTAGGTGGACGCGATGTAGTTGTGGGAGAGGCCCAGCGTGTGGCCGACCTCGTGCGCGCTGACCTGGCGCACGCGCGCGAGGACGAACGCCGTGTCCGCGGCCGACTGCGCGGCGCCCATCAGCCCGGCGTAGAGGTTGTAGTCTGTGCGGGCGCGGTGCGAATCGAGGCGCGCCATCCCCTTCATCATCTCACCGGTGCGTGGATCGGCGAGTGCGCCGCCGACGGACCAGCCGCGCTCGTTGCGGTTCTCCCACTGGACGACGTTGTAGCGCGCGTCCATGGGATCGACGCCTTCGGGGAGATCCTCGACTCGGAAGGCTCCCTTGAGCCCGGCGTTGTCGAAGGCCTGAATCCACCAGCTCACCCCCTGCTTCGTGGCGGTGCGGATGGGCTCGGGGATGCCGCGGTCGATGTAGTAAACGATGGGATTCCTGATCGCGCTGTTGGCATCGTTCGGATCGACGCGCTCGAGCCGGTGACGCTCGATCCAGTGCTGCGCGAGCGGCATCTGGATGGGCGCCGCGTAGTCCTTGAAGTCGATCCCGAAGTAGCCAACGCGCGGGTCGAGCGCGCGCGCGTGATAACCGTTGTCGGGGAGCGGGAGGAGCGACACGTGCTGCCGCAGCGTGAAGGCGCGGGGATCGGGCAGCAGCGAGCGCATGATCGGTCCAGGATTTCCGCTCGCGATCGTGAAGGTGATTGCGGCGTCTATCTCGGTGTTCATTGGGAAGGCCTTCGTGTACGGCCCGTAAATGCTCGACCGGTCGAGGGCCACCGTGTACTTTCCCTGTCCGGCTCCTTCCACGGTGGAAGCGACGCCGGTGAGATCGCCGAGGAAGAAGTCGGTCGCGTCCACGAGCAGGCGTCCGCTCTCGCTCGCGACGAGCGGGAGCGCCGCGACCGTGCTCGGCGGGAATGATTCCTTCACGCTGCGCGCATGCGCGGGGTTGGCCGCGGAGTCGGAGCTCCGATAGCGGGTGTTCTCGAAGACGAGCATGATGCGGTCGCCGGTGCGCACGAATCGAGCGACGGCTTCGGTGACGTTGGCGCCGCGGTCGATGCCGATCGGATTGGAACCGAGTCCGGTGGCCTGACTGACGAAGTAGAGCGTGGCCAGCGAGTCGTGCGGGAGCTCGAGATAGAGCTTGCCGGCGCGCGGGTCGAGGTAGAGGGAGATGAAGCCGGCGCGCCGCTCGAAGCCGGCCGTGCGGGCGGCGATGCTCGCGCCGATGGTGCGGGAGCTATCCGCCGCTCCGTCGCGCGGCGCATCCGCGGTGCTGGTATGCTGCGCGGTTCTGGCGCATCCAGCGGTGGCGGCCATCGCGGCGGCGCACGCGAAGAGAGCGAGTCGTTTCGGGAGGCGTTGCGACATGGATAGTATCAGGCGCAGTAAAAGGAGAAGCGCGCGTTTCATCGTGATGGTGGCTGGGAAGTTGCGCCGCGTGCGCGCGTTTCGCGAGCCGGTATGTCGCGTCATCGTGCTGGCGAGCGTATCGCTGACACTCGCCTCTCCGTGCGTGGCACAACTACCCGCTCCGCGTCCGCGCGCGCGGGACATCGGTCTGGTCGTCGGGATCTTCGAGCCCGGCGCACTGGACGCGATCACCGACGTCGCCGGCGTGCGCGTGGGCCAGACGACGGTGGTCGAAGGCGACTCGGTGCGCACCGGTGTCACCGCGATCATCCAGCACGGCGGGAACGTCTTCCAGGAGCGCGTGCCCGCGGCGATCGTGGTCGGCAATGGCTTCGGCAAGCTCGCGGGGAGCACGCAGGTGCGCGAGCTCGGCGAGCTCGAGACGCCGGTGCTGCTCACGTGTACGCTGTGCGTATGGCGCGCCGCTGACGCGATGGTCGCGTGGCTGCTGGAACAGCCAGGCATGTCACAGGTGCGGTCGATCAATCCTGTCGTCGGCGAGACGAACGACGGGTATCTCAACGACATCCGAGCGCGTCCGGTCACGCCGGCGGCAGTGCGACATGCGCTCGAGACGGCGCACGAGGGCGCGGTGGACGAAGGCGCGGTGGGCGCGGGGACGGGGACCGTCGCGTTTGGATGGAAGGGCGGGATCGGGACCGCCTCGCGCGTCATCCCCGCGGCGCTCGGCGGCTGGACCGTGGGCGTGCTCGTGCAGACGAACTTCGGCGGCGTGCTCACGATGAACGGCGCACCGGTGGGGCGGGAGCTCGGACGCTACGACTACCGCAATGTCCTGGAGCCAGGCGCGAACGCGACGCGACACGCGAGTCGGAACGCGCCGCTCGACCGGGACGTGGCCGACGGGAGCATCATGATCGTCGTCGCGACCGATGCGCCACTCGATAGTCGTAACCTGGAGCGACTCGCGCGTCGCGCGCTCATCGGCGTGGGGCATACCGGCGGTGAGCTCAGTAATGGCTCAGGCGACTACGTGATCGCCTTCTCGACGTCGCCAAGGATGCGGCGCCGAGTCACCGACACGGTGCGCACGATCGCCGATCTCAACAACGAGATGATCTCCCCGCTGTTCCAGGGCGTGGCCGAGGCGACGGAGGAGGCGATCTACAACTCGCTGCTGCGCGCGACGACGACGCACGGAGCGGACGGGCACACGGTGAACGCGCTGCCGCTCGACAGCACGATGGCGGTGCTGCGGAAGTACAACGTGCTCGGGTGGGATCGGACGGTCACGCCGCGACGCCGGCAGCGCCGTTAGTATCTTTCGCCACGGACACTCACGGACCCTCATTTCTCCCGGCTATCAGTGGCTCCACAGTTCATCTATGTCATGAAGGACCTGCGCAAGGTGGTCCCGCCCAGCCGGGAGATCCTGCGCGGCATCTATCTCTCCTTTTATCCCGGCGCCAAGATCGGCGTGCTGGGCGCGAACGGAGCGGGGAAGTCTTCGCTGCTTCGCATCATGGCCGGTGTCGACCAGGATTTTCAGGGTGAAGCGTGGCCGGCCAACGGCACGCGCATCGGCTATCTGCCGCAGGAGCCGCAGCTCGACGTCACGAAGGACGTGAAGGGGAACGTCGAGCTCGCAGTGACGAAGAAGCGCGCGCTGCTCGAGAAGTTCGAGGCGATCTCGATGAAGTTCGCCGAGCCGATGTCGGATGACGAGATGACGAAGCTGCTCGAGGATCAGGCGAAGGTGCAGGAGCAGATCGACGCGCAGAACCTGTGGGAGCTCGACCGCAGCATCGAGATCGCGATGGACGCGCTGCGGCTGCCGCCACCCGATGCGGATGTGAAGACGTTGTCGGGCGGTGAGAAGCGACGCGTCGCGTTGTGTCAGGTGCTGCTCGACCAGCCCGACATGCTGCTCCTGGACGAGCCGACGAACCATCTCGACGCCGAGAGCGTCGCGTGGCTGGAGCGGTTCCTGGCGGAGTTCCCGGGCACCGTCGTCGCGATCACGCACGATCGCTACTTCCTCGACAACGTGGCCAAGTGGATTCTCGAGCTCGATCGCGGCGCGGGCATTCCGTACGAGGGCAACTACAGCGCGTGGCTCGAGCAGAAGCGCGTGCGGCTGCAGCAGGAGGAGAAGACGGAGTCCGCGCGCCAGCGCTCGCTGCAGCGGGAGCTCGAGTGGGTGCGACTCGCGCCGCGCGCGCGACAGGCGAAGAGCAAGGCGCGCATCCAGAAGTACGAGGAGCTCGCGGCGAGCGACACCTTCGAGAAAGTGTCGCAGAACGAGATCATCATTCCGCCACCGCCCCGACTCGGCAACGACGTCGTGATCGCGAAGGCCGTGCGCAAGAGCTTCGGCGACAAGCTGCTCTTCGAGAATCTGACGTTCTCCCTGCCGCGCGGGGGCATCGTCGGTGTGATCGGGCCGAACGGCGCCGGAAAGACGACGATGTTCCGGATGATCACCGGCGAAGAGAAGCCGGACTCGGGGACGATGACCGTTGGTGACACGGTGCAGATCGCGTACGTGGACCAGGGTCGCGAGCTGAACGGCGACAACACCGTGTATCAGGAGGTGAGCGGTGGGCTCGACACGATTCCGGTGGGCAAGCGCGAGATCAACTCGCGCGCGTATCTCGCGAGCTTCAACTTCCGCGGCGCCGATCAGCAGAAGAAGGTGAAGGACCTCTCGGGCGGAGAGCGCAACCGGCTGCATCTCTCGAAGCTGCTCAAGAGCGGCGGCAATCTCCTGCTGCTCGACGAGCCGACGAACGATCTCGATGTCGACACGCTGCGCGCGCTCGAGGAGGCGCTCAACGACTTCGCCGGATGCGCGGTGGTGATCTCACATGATCGCTGGTTCCTCGATCGCGTCGCCACGCACATGCTGGCGTTCGAGGGCGAGAGTGAGCTGGTGTGGTTCGAAGGGAACTATAAGGAGTACGAGGCGGACCTGCACAAGCGAAAGGGCGCGGAGGCGGATCAGCCGCACCGGATCAAGTACAAGAAGTTGGTGCGAGGGTAGTTGCCCATCCCATATCCATCAGTCGGAATATTGACAGAGTCATGACTTCGAACCGACGACTTCGCGACCTCTCGGTCGCCGTACTCCTGTCGCAGTCCTTCCTCGCGTGCGCCGCGGCTTCGACGCACCAGACCTCGAGCGACTCCGCTCCTGAGAGACGCATCGACATGGAGGTCCAGCGGCTCCTCGACCTACATCACACCCCCGGTGCCTCAGTGGAGGCCATCCACGGCGGCAGGATTGTGTACGCGCGCGCATTCGGGCTCCGTGATGTCGCGCGCAGACTTCCCGCCGATGTCGACACCCACTACGAGATTGGCTCCATCACCAAGCAGTTCACCGCAGCGGCGATCCTTCAACTCCAGGAGGCGGGGAAACTGAGCATCGACTCGACGCTCGCATCGTATCTGCCGAGCGCACCGCACTCGAGCGAGGTGACCTTGCGTCAGCTTCTGTCGCACACGAGCGGAATTCCCGACTACTTCGAATCGTGCGAGCACGTCGGGAGTCCCATCACCTTCGAGGGTCTAACCGGGTTGATCGCAGCGAAGCCCCTCGACTTCGCGCCCGGAAGTCACTGGAGCTACTCGAACACGGGGTATGTGCTGCTCGGCCGCGTCGTCGAAGTCGTCTCGGGTGAATCGTACAAGCAGTACATCCGATCGCACGTGCTGCATCCGGCCGGGATGACGCAGACCTACACGATTTCGGACGAGTCGACGCTCTCCGATGTAAGCGGCGGCTACGCACCCAGGAATGGGACGGCAGCGGCGGCGCCGCCGCTCGACGAGTCGTTCGCCGGGGCGGCGGGCGATCTCGTTTCGACCATCAGTGATGTGCAGAAGTGGAATTCGGCGATTTCTGCCGGGCGAATCGTGACGCCACGATCTTTCGCACTCATGACGACTTCCGCAACGACGCTCGACGGGAAACGCACCAACTACGGATTCGGCTTCTTTGTCGACTCGCTCGAGGGCCAGCCGCGCCTCGGCCATACCGGCCACTCGTGCGGCTTTGCCGCGGAGAGCGAATACTTCCCCGACGAGGACCTGCGGATCATCGTGCTCACGAACGCCGTAGATGGCCCGGCCGAGTCGATAGTTACGGTACTGCTCAATCTCCTCGCGCCCGAGACGATGGCAGACGTCGAGCGGCCCGGGGGCGACGAGGACTCGGCGATGACGGCCCGAATCAAGGCGTTCGCCATGCCGCTGTTCAAGGCACACGTCGTTCGGGCCGAGCTAACCGACGGGGCGAACACAGATCTGACCGACGACGCTGCGGCGGCGCAGTTCGGCGAGCTCGGGGAGCCTACGGCTTTCATCTTTAAACAGAAGATCGATCGGAATTTCGGGCCGGTCTACATCTACTGGCTCAAATTCGGAGATGATGTCGAGCGACTTCTCGTCCAGGTGGAGCGGAAGACGAACAAGTTCCACGTGGTGCAGGTGACACCGCCGTCAGAGTTCGGGGCGAAGCGCTGAGTGGAGCACTCGGCCGCCACGGCCGCACGTCGTCCGCTGCGCCAACGCGATACCCGTACCTCACCTGAACATTCCGAAGTGCCCCAGCAGCCACCAGAGCAGTAGAAAAATCACGACGGTGCTGAAGCAGCCGCCGCCGAGCTTTTTCGCGCCGTAGCCCGCGGCGAGCCCGCGAAGAATCTTGCTCATGTTACGCTCCGTGTGCGTGAACGAATTGCCCAACGCACATAGTCTGCCACACGCGGCGTCGCTCCCGCTTTATCGCACTCCAGCCACCCGGCTGGCCTTCCGTTTCGTCACCTGCTCCCTCACCACCTGGGCCAGCACTCGCAGCGCGCCTTCCGTCGCCGCGCGATCGTATGCGGCGTAGCCGAGCATCAGCCCCTCTCGTCCCTCCGTGATCGAGGCCGGCGCCGCTCTCGAGATCGGCGTCGCCAGCACACCGCGCTCCGACGCCGCCCAGCTCACCGCGCCGGCGTCCACGCCCCGCGGCAGCAGGCCGAGCAGGCGCATGCCCGCCGGTGCCGGACGCATCTCGAGCAGCCCGCCCGTGATCGTGGACGCGAGCTCGATCAGGTCGCGCTGTCGCTGGCGATAGAGCTCCCGCGTGCGACGGATGTGCCGCGCGAAGTGTCCGCCCGCAATGAACTCCGCGAGTGCCGCCTGCACCTCGACCGAGGTGTGCATGTCGCTCGCGAGGCGCGCGCGCGTCGCCGCGTGCAAGAGCGAGGGCGGCACCACCAGATATCCCACGCGCAGTCCCGGCGCCAGCGTCTTGCTGAAGGTGCCGATGTAGATCACGCGTCCCGCGCGATCGAGCGCCTGCACGGCCGGGATCGGGTCGGTGTCGTAGCGGTACTCGCCGTTGTAGTCATCCTCGAGCACCCACGCGTCGGCGCGCGCGGCCCAATCGAGCAGCGCCAGGCGCCGCTCGAGCGTGAGCGTCACGCCAAGGGGTGCCTGGTACGATGGCGTGATGAAGGCAACGCGCGCATTCGGCGCGCGTCGCTCGCCTTCGCTCACATCGAGCCCGTGCTCGTCCACCGGCACCCGCACGATCTGCGCGCCCACGGCCCTGAGCGACGCCCGCACGGGACGGTACCCCGGCTGCTCCACCCACGCCACGTCGCCGGGATCGAGCAGCACGCGGGCCATCAGGTCGATGCCGTGCTGCGCACCGTTCGTCACGATCACGTTGTCGGCGCTGCACCGCACGCCGCGCGCGGTCGAGACGTACTGTGCGATCGCCTCGCGCAGCGGCGGGTGGCCGCGCGTGTCGGTGAAGCTGAGCATCTCGGTTGCGCGCGTGCGCCAGAGCCGGCCGGTGATGCGGGCCCAGAGTGCCACCGGGAATTCGTCGAGCGCCGGGTAGCCGAGCGCGAAAGGAACCATGCGATGCGTTGGCCGCGAGACGTTGAACTCGTCGATCATCTCGGTGGCGGCGCGCGACAGTCGCGGCGCTCGTTCCGGCGTGCGCGGCGCACGTCCCTCCACGCGCATTGCCGACCGGCGATGCGCGGAGGTGTTGAGCGTCGTCGCCACGCGCGTGCCCGCACCGGAGCGCGCCGTCGCGTAGCCCTCGCTCACGAGCCGCTCGAATGCCTGCAGCACCGTGGTGCGCGACACGCCCAGATCGTCGGCGAGCGCGCGAGTCGATGGCAGCCGCATTCCCGGAGCGAACATGCCCTCCAGGATCGCAGACCTAAAGCTGGAGTAGAGCTGCCGGTGCATGGCCTCACCACCCTCGCGCTGCAGCGCGAGATGGGGCGTCAGGGCATCGGCGACACGGGCGCGGGACATGGATGTGACGCGGGTGAATGGTCTGGTCGATAGGTCGACTAATGGCTATATGGATACGGCCATCGCCGATGTCAGTTTAGCGACCAAACCCGGACTTTGCACGGGGTATCTTCCCGAAACGTCATTCCCAGAGCCGCGCATGCAGACCACGCTCGTTCCACTCGTCGCCCTGGCCGCGGCGCAGCTCGTTGTCGCTCCCGCCAGCGACAAAGCCGCCTTCATCACCACGCTCGGGCGCGACACCGTGGCGATCGAAAGCGTGGATCGCGCCGGCAATCGCGTTACCGGCGACATCGTCGTGCGCGTGCCTGCCACCGTGCGCGTGCACTACGAAGTCGAGTTGCGCGCGGATGGCTCGGTCGCGCGCTCGACGTACGAGTCGGATCCCATGGGCGCCAAGGACATGGCCGGCCGGCGGCTGACCCTCGACTTCGATGGCGACTCCGTTCACGCCACCATCGATTCCGCGGGTCGGACGCGGAAGGTCGCGCGGCCAAAGCCGTCGGGCGTGGTGCCGATGCTCATGACGGGCTTCGGCGCATCGTACGGCTTGTACAGCGCCATGGGTCTCTACGAGCTGCTGCTCGAGCGTACGAGGCCCTCCGCGAACGACACACTCGTCGTGCAAGCCATCGACATCGCGAACGGCGCAGTCTCGAACCGAAAATTCGTCGCGCGCTCCGAGACACGGATCGACGTGGACTACTTCGGCATTCTCTGGACGCATCTCACGGTCGATGCGAATGGGCGCATCACGGCGGCCGATGCGCGCGGGACCACCGAGCAGACGCAGACGGAGCGCGCCGGGCCGGTGGACATCGGCGCGCTCGCGAAATCGTTCGCCTCCGCCGACCGCTCGGGCAAGGGCGTTGGCGCGGCATCTCCGAACGTGATCGCAAAGGGAGCGATCGGCGGCCACCCCGTTGTCGTGACATACGGCAGCCCTCGCCGGCGTGGCCGCGTCATCCTCGGCGCCGTCGTTCCGTACGACAAGGTGTGGCGCACCGGTGCGAACGAGGCGACGGTGCTGACGTTCGACAGGGACATGACGATCGGCGGTGCACAGCTTCCCGCCGGTGCGTATTCGCTCTGGACGATTCCGAAGGCAGATGGCACGGTGCAGCTCATCATCAACCGGCAGCACGGGCAGTGGGGCACCAGCTACGATCCGGCGCAGGATGTCGTTCGCGTTCCCATGAAGGCGAGCACCGCGCCGGCACCGCAGGAGAACTTCGCGATCGATGTCCCCGGCTCCGGCACCAGTGGCGAGCTTCGCATCAGCTGGGACGTCTTCGTGTGGAGCGTTCCGCTCACGCTGAAGTGATCGTTGCCCATCGCATCCGTGTGCGCCAATATTTCCCGGCACACGATTTTCCAGCTCGAGCACCCATCGCCACCCAACCGCCACATGACGATCGTCGAGACCTTTCGCGCGGATTTCGAAGAGGAGATGCCGTCCACGCGCAACGTGATTGCACGCGTGCCCGGCGATCGGGGCGAGTGGCGCCCCCATCCCAAGTCGTTCCCCATCGGGCATCTCGCCCAGCTCGTATCCGGAATGCCCGCCTGGCTGACGAACGTCGCGTCACAGCCCCGGCTCGACCTCATGACGTGGCCGCCCTACAGCTTCGAGACTACGGACACGCTGCTTCAGGCATTCGACCGGAACGTGCGCGAGGCACGCGCAGCTCTCATGACGCTCGATGACGCGAAGCTCGACCGCATCTGGTCGCTGGTCGCCGGCGACAAGACCATACTGAGCCACCCGGTGGGCTCCATGTTGCGCCAGACACTTCGCCACCTGGTGCACCATCGCGCGCAGCTCACCGTCTATCTGCGACTGCTCGACATCCCCGTGCCGTGCACCTACGGTCCCACCGCGGATGAACCCGGCGGTTTTTGACTCATGCTCGACGTAGCCCTGCTCACGGATGCGCGCGCGCTTCTTCGCTCGAGCTATCTCTCGAAAATCGAGCGGTGTCTCGACGTGCTCGGTGAAGACGACATCTGGTGGCGCGCCAGCGATGCATCGAACAGCATAGGCAATCTGATACTGCACCTCGATGGCAGCACGCGCATGTGGGTGCTCCGCGTCGCGGGCGGCAGGCAGATCGTGCGCGATCGCGATGCGGAGTTCGCCGAGCGGGGACCGATGGCGAAGTCGGCGCTGCTCGCGCGACTGCGCTCCACGCTCGCCGAAGTGGATGAGGTGCTCGCCACTCTGAACGAGACGACGCTGCTCGAGCGTCGCCCATCGACGCAGGGAGAAGTGACCATCCTGTGGGCGGTGCTCCACGCCGTCGAGCACTTCTCGATGCATACGGGGCAGATCATCACGCTGACCAAGCTGCGCACCGCGTCGGCACTCCGCCTCGCGGACTGAGGCTACCCCCCGAGCCGCTCCGTCGCCTCGCGAAATCCTTCCGGCAGCCCGACGTCGAGAAACGTCCCGTGCAGCACTCGGCCCCGCAGCTCACCGCGGGCGAGCATCACCTGCATCACCGGAATGTCATCGAGCTCGCGACCGGGCTCCAACGTGCGCTCCACTTCATCGATGATCCCGAACGCCGCCGGAGTGAACACGTAGCGGCCCACGCCGGTCATGGCCCGCTGCGCGCTGCCCAGATCGAAGGTGCTTCCGTGCGCGCCCTTGCTCGGGATGCTCGCGATGAGGAATTCGTCGCCCATGCGCGCGCCCGGATAAATCGGGGTCGGGCCGCGTGAGGCCGCGATCTCCGCGGTGATCTCGGTGAGTCCCACGACATTCACGTGCTCACGCTCGTACGTCTCGATCACCTGCGCGACCGCGGGCTGCGTCGTGTCGACGAAGAGGTTGTCGGGGAGCGCCACCGCCACGGGCTCGTTGCCGGCGAAGCTCCGGCCCACGCGTACGGCATCGGCGAGTCCCTTGGGCTGCATCTGCACCGCCGTCTCGATGCGAGCGGGCATTCCCGTCGCGCCGGCAACACTCTTCGCGAACGTGACCACACTCTGCTTTTCCGGCGAGACGACGACCAGCGCGTGATCGATCCCACTCTGCGCACATTCGCGCAGCACGTGCGCGAGCACCGGCTCCCCCGCGATCGGAACGAGCTCCTTCGCCAGTCCGCGCGAGATCGCGAGCATCCGCGTTCCCTTGCCGCCGCATGGAATGATCGCCCTGCGCACTTCGGACATCAGAAACGATCCACTACGCCACGATTTCCATGCGCCGCGGCGGAGCGGTGCCCGCCACCAGATGCTGATGATCGTCGATCAGGCGACGATACGCCTCGCCCACCGGCCGGATGCGCCGATCGAGATCGTAGAGCCCAACCGGATGCAGATCGTTGTACTCGTGCCTGAGCGCATGCTGCCAATCGATCTGATCGGTGAGCGAGTACCAGGTGAAGCCGCGCACCGGCACGCCGGACGACATCAGGCTCGCGACGTCGCCCCACTGCCGCTCCAGCCAGCGCACGGCGTGCTCACTCACGCTGTTCGTCTCGCAATGGAAGAGCGGAATGTGGTAGCGGTCGTAGTACGCACGCGCGAGCGAGCGAAAGCCGACGCCCCTGTGATTCACCGTCTGCCTTCCGTTGGCCGCGATCCGGTGCTCGCATGTCGAATAGTAGTCCAGGCCGAGCCAGCGCTGTCCGAGCGCCCGCTTTTCGCGAAAAAAGCTGAGGTCGTTCGACGTCACGCCGTTGTCGTTCAAGAACGCGGCCATGCCCGCGTCGAGCTGATGCCCGAGCGTCAGGTCCAACGACAGATGCTTGATGCCATTCCAGTGATCGGCCATGCGCTGCGAGCTCTTCCCCATTGGAATGAAGTGCTCCGCCGACTCGCCCTGCACGATGACCGCGTCGGGCCGCACGGACAAGATCGCTTCCACCGCGAGCTCGTTCGCCATGCACAGGTTGCGCATCGCGGTGACGAAGGCACGGTCGCTCGAGAGGCACTCGTTCCACCAGCCGCGCAGCGCCGAAAACGACGCGCAGATGAAGATCTCGTTCACGGGGGTGAAGTGGCGCACCCACGGATAGCGCATCGCGAACTCGCGCGCGTAGCTCGCGAAGTGGATGGGGAAAGCGGGATCCTGGAAGCCACCGAGCCAATCGGGAACTCCGAAGTGACAGAGGTCGGCGATGACGGTGACGCCGAGCTCGCGCAGCTTGTGCATGGGCGCGTCGGCGCTCGACCAGTCGAAGCGGTTCGGGGCCGGGTGCGTCAGGTAGTACGCGGGTCCGAAGCGGAGCGCGTTGACTCCGATGCTCGACAGAAGCCCGAAATCCTCTTCCCAGCGGGCATAGTGCCCGCACTTGTCCATCTGATCGATGCGGCGTCCCGTCGACAGCGTCGGGTAGCTGTTCTCGATCCCGGTCGTGAAAAAGAATCCAGAGTCCATCGGCAGTCGTGGGGGTTGCCGTCAAGACGAGCGAAGCAGTGGGGAATAACAGCGAGGGGATGATACCCCGCGGAACGCGTCTCGTGGAGGGAGACGGGGAGTTATTCCTCGATTCGCGCTCCGCCAGCCGCGCGAACGACCCAGCTGCGCGCATGGTGAGGGAATTCCCTCGCATAGGCCTCCTCCAGGGGTGTCGCCGCGGCCGAGAGCGCGTCTGCTTCTCCGGTCGCGATGGCACAGCCACCCCACCCCGCGCCGGTGAGTCGAGCGCCCCGAACGCCCGGAAACGCGAGTGCGTGGCCCACGAACCAGTCGAGCTCCGGGGACGAGCACTCGTACAGGTCGCGCAGCGAGGAATGCGACGCAACGAGCAGCTCGCCCGGGATGACGCCCGTGTCCTCGAGGGCAATGACCGCCCGTTTCACGCGCGCATTCTCCTCGACCACGTGCGTGGCACGCTTGTGCAGCACTGCGTCGAGTCCGCTTTCCTCGATGTCCGCCAGCGCGGCGTGCGCGCGCTCGCGCACCGCGGGATGAGCACGCTGGATCGCTGCCAGCGCGCGTGCGCACTCGCCACGACGGGTGGCAAAGGCCGATTGGCGGAGCCCTCTCGAGACGCCGGTGTCGAAGATGAGCACGTGCTCGTCGCAACGTACGTGCTCCGTGCGCATGGTGTCGCACCAGACGTGGAGCGCCGAACCCTCGCGCGCGAGCGCGGATGCGAATTGATCCATGATTCCGCAGGGCACGCCCACGAAGCCCGTCTCCGCGCGCCACGCCACCTCGGCCGCCTGCTGCGCGGACAACCCGACGCCGAGCAGATCGGCGATGGCGAGTGTCGTCGCGACTTCGAGTGCAGCGGATGAGCTCAACCCTGCTCCGGTGGGAACGTCGCTGGAGATGGCGATGTCGAGCTGCGGAATGCGAGCGCCGAGAGCGGAGAGCTCACGCACGACCCCCGCGACGTAGTCCCACCATTCGCCGCTGCGCTCCGGCGCGCGTGCATCGAAAGTGCCGAGGCGCTCGTGCGTGCCACTCGCGACACGCGACACATCGCGATCGGCAGCGGCTCTCACGGCAACGTAGGTGCGGTGATCGATGGCGATCGGGAGCACCTCGCCGCCGTTGTAATCCATATGCTCGCCGATGAGGTTCACGCGGGCCGGCGCGGACGCGAGGCGCTGCGGCTCATCGTCGAATGCATCGATGAAAAAAGCGCGCGCAAAGTTCGAATTCATGCGTTTACGTGATGGCATGCGACGTGCTTCTTCTATGGTAGTGTAATCGAGGCTGGTTCGCGTCGCCTTTGCGGCTAATCAGGAGGGTACCAACAGATACCCCCGTAACTTGTGCGTAGGAGTTGCCCTGCATGCTGAAGTCCATTGCTTCCGGAGATCTCCCGCGCCGCCCTCCCGCATCGAATCCGGAAGCCACAACGCTCATCTGCTTCTCACACCTGCGCTGGGACTTCGTCTATCAGCGTCCGCAGCATCTCCTGTCGCGATTCGCGCGAACGAGTCGGGTATTTTACATCGAGGAACCGGTGTTCGGCGCCGACGCGCCGCATTTCGACATCTCGGCGCGCGAGCACGGGCTTCGCGTGGTCGTGCCCCAGCTCCCGCATGGCCTCTCCGAGAGCGCACAATGCAACGCACTGCGCGACCTCATTGACGAGCTGATCGCTTCCGAGTCGATCGCGGCGTTCGTGACCTGGTACTACACGCCCATGGCGCTCCCGTGGACGCGCCATCTCGAGCCGATTGCCCTCGTCTACGACTGCATGGACGAGCTTTCGCTCTTCCGCGGCGCGCCCATGGCCATGGTCGAGCGCGAGCGCGAGCTCATCGCGCTCGCCGACGTCGTGTTCACCGGCGGCACGAGTCTCTACGAGGCAAAGCGCGCGCGCAGCGACAACGTGCACTGCTTTCCGAGCAGCGTTGACTCCGCGCACTTTCGCCAAGCGCGCACACCGCGCCGCGATCCCGCGGATCAGGCGCGCATCCCGCATCTGCGGCTGGGCTTCGCCGGGGTCATCGATGAGCGCATGGACATCGACCTGCTCGCCGGGCTCGCGTCGGCACGTCCCGATTGGCACCTCGTGCTCGTTGGCCCGATCGTCAAGATCGATCCCGACCAGCTGCCGAAGCTCCCGAACATCCACTATCTCGGCGCCAAGCCCTACTCGGAGCTGCCGTCGTACATGGCCGGATGGGACGTCGCGCTGCTGCCGTTCGCGCTGAACGAATCGACGCGCTACATCAGCCCGACGAAGACGCCCGAATATCTCGCCGCCGGTCTGCCGGTGGTGTCGACGCCCATTCGCGATGTCGTAGCGCCCTACGGTGTGGCCGAGCTCGCGAACATCGGGAAGAGCGCGGCCGACTTCGTCCAGGCCATAGAGAGTGAGCTCGCCCGTTCCGCCAGGGAGCGCAGCCGATGGCTCAAGCGCGTGGACGGATTCCTCTCGACGATGTCGTGGGATCGTACGCACGAGCGGATGAGCGCGCTCATCTCGCAGGCGATCGCGAATGCGGGCGAGGTTCGGGAGGTTCCGATTGCCAATGTTCGCCGGGCCGCTCCGGTCACGTCGCGATACAACGTGGCGCTGGAGGCCTGACGATGTTCGACTATTGCATTGTCGGCGCGGGCTTCGCCGGGAGCGTGCTGGCGGAGCGTCTGGCGCGCGGCGGCGGGAAGCGCGTGCTCGTGGTGGAGAAGCGGCCGCACATCGGCGGGAATGCGTACGACCATTATGACGATGCGGGAATCCTCGTGCATCGCTATGGCCCGCATATCTTCCACACCAATTCCCGCGACGTCTTTCAATATCTCTCGCGGTTCACGGAGTGGCGCCCGTACGAGCACAGCGTGCTCGCGAGCGTGGACGGACAGCGCGTGCCCATCCCGATCAATCTCGACACGCTCAACCGCCTGTACTCCCGGAACATGACTACGGACGAGGCAGAGGCGTTCCTCGATCGGGTGGCGGAGCCGCACGAGCATCCGCGCACCTCGGAGGATGTGGTCGTCGCGCGCGTCGGGCGTGAGCTGTACGAGAAGTTCTTCCGGAGCTACACGCGCAAGCAGTGGGGGCTCGATCCGTCGCAGCTCGACGCGAGCGTCACGGCGCGCGTGCCCGTGCGCACGAATCGCGACGCGCGCTACTTCACGGATACGTACCAGGCCATGCCGAAGTACGGCTACACGCGGATGTTCGAGAAGATGCTCGATCACGAGAACATCCACCTGCTGCTGCAGACCGACTATCGCGACATCGAGGGGCTCATTCCCTACAAGTCGATGATCTACACGGGTCCGGTGGACGAGTACTTCGACTACGCGTATGGCAAGCTTCCGTATCGATCGCTCTCGTTCAAGCACGAGACGCACGACCAGGAGTGGTTCCAGGAAGCGCCTGTCGTGAACTATCCGAACGAGCATCTCTACACCCGCGCGACCGAGTTCAAGTATCTCACCGGCCAGAAGCACCCGAAGACGAGCATCGTGTACGAGTATCCGACCGACGAGGGCGATCCGTACTATCCGATCCCGCGTCCCGAGAACGCGGAGCTCTACCGGAAGTACAAGGCGCTCGCGGATGTCGAGTCGCGCACCTGGTTCGTCGGGCGGCTGGCGACGTACAAGTACTACAACATGGATCAGGTCGTGGCGCAGGCGCTCACGACATATCAGAAGATCCTTGGCGTCGCGAGCGATGGCTCCCACTCGACCACGGCACCGCTTGCTGGATAGCTCTCTGTGGCCGGCGCGGACACATGCCGTTGTGTAGCCTGCCGAAGCTCGAGATGTGGGGCGGCGTCGAATGTACCGTGAACCGCGTCGGTGAGCGGTACTTCGATCAGATCGCACGAACGTGCCACATGGCGCATCTCGACGATCTCGACCGGTTTGCCGACCTGGGGCTGAAGGCGCTTCGGGTGCCGGTGTTGTGGGAGCACGTGCAACCCGAATGTGAATCGGAGACGAACTGGGGCTGGGCAGATCGCGCGCTCGAACGGCTGCGCGATCGCGGGGTGCGCCCGATCATCGGCCTGCTGCACCATGGCTTCGGCCCACGATGGACGGATGCGCGCGCCCCCGAGTTCCCGGAGCAGCTCGCGCGCTTTGCACGCATGACAGCGGAGCGCTATCCGTGGGTGGACGCCTACACGCCGATCAACGAGCCGCTCACGACGGCGCGGTTCAGCGGTCTGTATGGTCACTGGTATCCTCATGGACGGGACCGCGCGACCTTCGCGGGCCTGTTCGTCGCGCAGCTGTCGGCCATCTCGCGCGCGATGCGGGAGATCAGGCGAGTGAACCCCGGCGCCCAGCTCATCCAGACGGAGGACCTCGGCAAAGTCGCCGGCACGCCGGCGCTCGCACCGCAGTGCGAGTTCGAGAACGAGCGGCGCTGGCTGACGTGGGACATCCTGTGCGGGAGGATGACTCCAAATCACGCATGCTGGAATTATCTGCGTGGTGCAGGGCACGACATCGAGCGCGAGCTTCGCGCGCTCGCCGACGCGCCGTGTGCACCGGATATCATCGGCGTCAACCACTACATCACGAGCGAGCGTTATCTCGATGATCGCGTGGAGCGGTACTCGCTGAGCGAGATCGGCGGCACCGGCCGGGTCGTGTACGCGGATGTCGCGCAGGTCGAGGTGCCCTCGGTGCAGCGCATCGGGATCAGCGGGGTGCTGCACGAGGCATGGAAACGCTATCACCTTCCGGTCGCCATCACCGAGTGTCACATCGGCTGCACGCGTGAAGAGCAGATGCGCTGGCTCGACGAGGTGTGGCAGGCGGCGAGTCGTGCGCGCTCGAGCGGTGTGGACGTGCGCGCGGTCACGAGCTGGGCGCTGCTCGGATCCCACGACTGGAATTCACTGGTCACGTGCGAAACGGACTACTACGAGCCTGGCGTATTCGACGTTCGTGGATCCGTTCCGCGTCCGACGGCGCTGGCATCGATGGTGCGCGCGCTCGCAACGGAGGGCCGGTACGAGCATCCCGTGCTCGCGACACCGGGCTGGTGGAACCGCGCACGATCGCCGTTCGCCACTTCACTCGATGCGCGCGCGTCCGCGCGTCCGATTCTCATCATCGAGAACGGCGAGCGCCACGGTGGCGAGCTCGCACGGGCGTGCGAGGGGCGCGGGTTGGCGCACGTGCTGGTCGATCGTGACGATGTCGACATCGAATCCGCATCGGAGCTCGAGCGCACACTCGATGCGTACGGGCCGTGGGCCGTGATCGATGCCGCGGGAAACCCCGAGCTGGTTGCCGACGTGTGCGAGCGCCGCGCGCTGCCGTTCACGACCTGCTCGCCGCACGCCCCCGACGCGAGTGCGACGCTGGACATGCTGCTGGACGATTCGTGCGGAACGGAGGAGTCCCCGGAGCAGAGCGCCGCCGTCGCGTAGTCAGACCTTCTAGATGAACTCGTGCGCGCGCGCCTTCTCCGCTGCCTCGTACCGGCTGTGGGAATCCAGTTTTCGGCAGGCGTTCTCGAGATGCTTGCCCACGTTCCGGTGGGCGCAGCCGAGCGCTTTTGCGATTTCCTTGTTGCTCTTGTGCTGCAGGACGAGCAAAAGAATTTCCTTCTCACGCGGTGAGAGGAGCGAACTTCCAGTGTGCGCCACCCGCGTGCGCGGTCGGGCGTCGAGCTCGCGCAGGTGGGCCCTTGCCCGCTCCAGCTCACCGGCCGCGCCGATGCGCGAGAAGACGTCGAACGCGCGGTTGAGCTGGCGAATCGCGCCGTCGCGGTCTCCCATTTCCCCGAGACGCCGGGCTATCTCGAGGCGAAGTCGTGCGCCCTCAAACGGGAGCGGGATGGCTTCGATCTTGTCGGCCAATTCGATCACGCGATCGAGCAGCGGCTGTGTCGTGCCACTCAACATCCCGCTCATCGTCTCGCCGACTTCGGCAAGGAGTGCCCCGACACCATGGCCGAGGCGCTCCGAGTCGTGCCGGAGCCTCCTACAGTAGAAGTCGGCTTGCGCGAAGTCCTGCTTCCACAGAAGCGCCTCGATCATGGTTGAAAGGAGGCGCAGCACGGTCCACGGCGCATACCCTGCACGATCGGCGACGGAGATTCCGATCAAGCCGCAGCGCATCACCTCCCCGCTCGGCGCCTGCGCATGGAGATTGTCGAAGATCGAGGAGCCTACGATGACGAGCTCGTCGATCACGGCCGGCGGCGACGTGACGTGATATTCGTACGCGAGCCGATCCGCGCCACGAACGCCTGCGTGGAGATCGACCGTGCCGGCGTGGCCGAAATCCGTGCACGGCGTACCGCTGCGTCCATCCAGAGCAATCAGGCGGGCGTCGAAGGTGGCCACGAAAATGCGCGCGCGGCATGGCATCGACGGTGCACGCGTCGAATCAACCCATGCCGACACACCGCGCGTGGTGACTTCGTTGTGGGCGAGTGATGCACGATCGATGTGCGCATCGTACGTCCACCGCGGCGTTCCCCGCTCGGGATCGAGCGCGATTACGTGCGCAGAGGGGGTGGCGATGTAGAGCGTGCCGTCGCGCATCAGCGGTGTCGCCTCGAAGGCCGTCGCCGGGCCGCTGCTGTCTGAAGCGCCATCGGAAACGTCGCCCGTGCGAAAGACCCATGCGACTCGCAGCGACTCGACATTCGCCGGCGAGATCTCGTCGAGCGCAGAGTAGTGAGTGTCGCCCTCGGCTCCGTTCGACGGCCAGTCGGCGCGCGCTGCGGCCTCCGCACGATGCCGCAGCGTGACGAGCGGGCCGCTTTCGCCGACGCGCGATGCAAACCCGGAGACAGTCGCGGTGGACGAATACCGTGTCCACCCTGCAGCCACGAGGATGGCCGCGAACACGAGGATGAGCGAGACGCGGAGAACTCGACGCGAGCCGCGGGACTGCTTGGTGTGTGGCACGACGACACCTCGCGAGCATGGGACCAGAGATGACCTTCGATCTGGTCGCAGAATGCCCGCTTGCGCCCGGCGGTCCCATACGCGCTACGGCGCAGGGCGCGATGTACAAATGACGTAGAGCGGAGGAGAGATGACGCAGGGGCGAGAGCGCCCGCCCTACGTCATCCGGCCGTGATGCTATCCCGCGCTCAGCGCGGACGCCGGATCCACGCGCCCAGCGCGCCGCGCGGGCAGATAGCTCGCCACCAATGCGATGGCGCCCCGAGATCAGCATTCGCGATGTGCAGGTGCATCTCCTCCGCCATGTTCCGCTCGAACGACGACCGGCGAAAGAGCGCGGTGGTGCGGCGCTGCCATCGCGAGATGATCCCGGCGTCGTTCACGTTCCGCACCCTGTCACGTGGCATGGAGGATCTGCTCCACCGCGGTGGTGAACAGCCTCCAGCTGGCTTGCTCTTCGGCGAATCGCTTTTTTCCGGCGGCCGTGAGCGTGTAGAACTTCGCGCGCCGCCCCTCAGGCGAGATCCCCCAGCTGCTGCGCACGAGCCCGCGGTCCTCCAGCCGGTAGAGTGCGGGATAGAGCGAGCCCTGATTCACCTGCAGCACATCGTACGAGAGCTCCCGAATGCGTTTCGAGATCCCCCACCCGTGCAGCGGTGCGGGGAACAACGCCTTCAGGATCAGGAGGTCGAGCGTTCCCTGCAGAAGATCGGCACGATCGGACATGTGTCGCGAGGTGGAGGTGCATGCCTAGACATCCGACAACATGAAACGGCGTGTTGTCGGATGTCTAGGCATTCATCGCTTTCGGACGTTACCCGCCGCCGCGCCCCGCGAGATCGTCGGCCGAGGGACCGTACATGCCGGGAACGGGCACTCCCAGCAGCCGGTAGTAAACGCCCAACTGCGCCCGGTGATGCACGAGGTGACTCATCATCACCGTGCGGAGCAGCAGGTACTTCGGGCCGCGCATCACGATCTGGTCTCCGCGTCGCACCTTCCACTCCCCGGAAAGCGCCGCGAGATCGACGTTCGCCAGGGCAGCCTTCTGCGCGGCGACATTCGCGTCGTGCGCCGCGAGCAGCGCCGCGGCGGTCGTGAGTGGCGCGAGTGGCTTCCGCGCGCCCGCTTCCATCTCGCTCGTGGTGAGAATCGATACGGCGCGGGTGGGGATGTCCGCGACGTGCGTTGCGAGCTCCGCGATCGTCCTCGAGTGCTCGTGCGGCCGCCAGTCGTGCCTCGAATCCGGAAAGCGCTCGAGCAGCCGACGCGTAGCGGCATGCTCACCCTCGAAATCGGAATACAGCAAATCCAGTATCCGCGGGGCATCGGTCGAAACGGCAGCGTGAGCGGTCATCGATCTCTCTCCGATTGGTTTACGGAAAATTGCCCTGTCGAGCAGCCGGCGACACCGCCCAGGCTGCCACTTCTGGCACCGCGCTTGCGCCGGCCTCTGTGATCGATGGGAGCATCGAAACTCGTACAGGGGTGAGTGCGGTGAACGCTCGTGCCGGTGCAAACGTTGCATCGCCGTGCGGCGGCGGAGCTGGAACGGGATCGGCTGCAGACTTCATTCCCCCGCGCGCGACACTGCCGAGGCTGCGTGAGGCGGCAGCGGGCTGTCGCGGATGCGATCTCTGGACGTGCGGACGCGTCGTGTTCGGCGAAGGGCCGCGCGGCGCAACCGTGATGTTCGTCGGCGAGCAGCCTGGTGATCAGGAGGAACACGCGGGGCATCCGTTCGTCGGGCCCGCGGGAAAGCTGCTCGATGCCGCGCTCGAGGAGGCCGGGATCGATCGCAAGACCGTGTACGTCACCAACGCGGTCAAGCACTTCAAGTACGAGCGCGGCGCGAAAAGCGCACGGCGCATTCACAAGAAGCCGAACGACACCGAGATCCGCGCCTGCCATCCCTGGCTCGAGGAAGAGATCAGGCTCACCAAGCCGCGCGTCATCGTCGTCCTTGGCGCCACCGCCGCACAATCGCTGCTCGGAAAGCAGTTTCGCGTCACGCAGCAGCGCGGGAAGCCGGTCGCCTCGGAGCTCGCGGGCACCGTGATCGCCACCGTTCACCCATCGTCGGTGCTGCGCGCACCCGATGGCGAGCGCGAGCAGGCGCGCAGCGATTTCTTCGCCGACATCCGTGCCGTCGCGAAGCACATCGCGAAGGCGTGATCGCTCACGCTACGATCGAGCAACCCCGTGACGATCCCGGCGATCATGCGGCCGGCCGTTCCCCCGCGCGTTCAATGATCGACCGGCAAGCCACTTGGCACATGTCGCGGCGTGAGATGCGTCAGATCACGCGCCCGGTCATCGGTGAGTGCACTCATGTAGTCCATGAGCTGTCCCACGAGGGCAGGGGTGAGCACCACGCCCTTGAGCAGTGTATCCCGCTGCGCGAGGATGTCAGCCGCGTTCGGGAGAAGCGTGCTTCTCACCGCAGCGTCGAGCTGCATCGGATCGAACGACAGGAGCTTCTGGTCGGAGTCGCTGTAATGCTCGATGAATCCCTGCAGGGAGCTGATCGCGCCATCGTGGCCGTACGGACCCGTGAGCTCCACGTTGCGGAGCGGCGTCGTGCGAAAGAGATACTTGTCGCTCTCGAGGCCCGTCACGTTCATGCGTCCGTAGTCGTCGCGGAGGCTCGAGCCGTTCCCCTTGCCGGGCCCGAACTGCACCATGGCGACGTCGTGGAACTCGTCATCGCTCAACGTCGCACCGTTGTGGCAGATCGCGCATTTGAGCGTGAGAAAAGTCTGCGCGCCCACCAGCTGATTCGGCGTCAGCGCGTTGTCGCGTCCGGCGAGAAAGCGATCCCACGGCGTGTTCGCGAAGGTGAGCTTGTCCACCATGAACGCGCCGATCGCGTTGGACGCGTGCGCGAACGTCATCCGATCGAATCGCTGTCCGGGATATGCCTCCTCGAACATGCGCCGGTACTCGGGAATTTTTCCGATGCGACGCATGATGCCGGCCCAGATCGCAGGGTTGTCGTCGTCGGGAATGGCTGCGAGCTCGTTCCCACTGTAGCCGCGCATTTCGTCGCGGCTTCCCACGGGGAACATCGCGAGCGCGGACGCCGGGCCAAACTCGAGCACGCGCCGCATCTCCGGCGAGAGCTGGCTGCCGGCCGGTGTGCTCAGATGCCCGTGGTGATCGATCTCGACGCGTCCATCCCAGAAGAGATGCCGCATCGCGGCGACGTTGAAGAGCGCCGGCGCGTTGCGCGGAATGAAGATGCCGGACGGCGTCCGTCGTGCCGGCCCGATGCCCACGCCGCCCGCTCCGATCGAGAGGCTTCGGCCGTCTCCCGTTGCGAACTCGGGGAGATGGCAGGTGGTGCACGAGATGTCCCGGTTGCCGCTGAGGATCTTGTCGAAGGCGAGTGCCCGACCCAGGCGCGCGAGCGCCGGGCGCACGTAGGGTGCTGGCGGCAGCGGAACGACGCCGCGGGCGGCGGCGAGCTGGCGCACCAGGGCCGGTGTGACGGTGCCCGGTGCAGGCGGCACGGGCGAGTGCCGCGATGAGGCGGGCGCCGGAGCGGTCGCCGGTTGGTCCGCGCAGTACATTAGCGGTCCGGCCAGAATGGCCGCTATCACACACGTCTTCCACGAAATCCGGCGCATAGACCCTCTGGTAACTGGGCGGTTCGAAACCGACAACCGGGCAGATCAGGAGTGCCCGCTACCTTGATGATCGAAAACGAAAATCAAAACAGGACATCGGTTCTCACGACCGTTAACCCGCCGGATCGCGCCTTAAACCGCTCAATTCCCGGTTGTGCCCTCCTCGTCCAGAAGACTTCTGTGTAACAGGAGGCGCGCCTTGCGCCAATCGCGCTGCACGGTGCGCGGAGAAACATCCCGAAGCGAGGCGATCTCGCCGAACGTGAATCCGCAGAAGAAATGCATGTCCACGAGCTCGGCGAGCCCAGGCTCGATCGCCGCCAGCTCGTCGAGCGCGTCGCCCAGCTTCTCGAGCTCCACAGCCTCCCGCGCCGAATCCTCGGATGGCATCGCCTCCGCATCGAGCGTGATCTGGAGCTCGCGGCCCCGCTTCTTCGCGCGGCCGCGGCGCGTGTAGTCGATCACGAGCCCCCGCATCGCGCGCGAGGCGTAGCCGAGGAAGCGGGCGCGGTCCGGATACTCCACGTCCGCGCGCCCGACCATGTTGAGATACGTCTCGTGCAGGAGGGTCGTGGGACCGAGCGTCAGCGATGATCCCAGGCGGCGAAGACTTCCTTCCGCCACGCGATGCAGCTCGGCGTACAACATCCCGAACAGCGCATCGGCTGCCGCCGGATCCGATTTGTCGGCTCGCTCGATGAGTGCATGGATGTCGGCCTCCACTGCTTCTCCGCCTTCCATAGTGCCATGGTGAGTGGCAGCGCCGAAACACAAAACCGGGGCGCGGCACATTCGCTCTTCGAATTAATACGCGGGCGCCGCGAAGGCCAGAGGCCTCGCCCCTGACATCGAGCGCGGCGCGCCCGCGCGTCACCGAGTCGACATCACCCGGGACGTCAGCGCCCATCGATTCGCGAATGCGATCGAGCGTGGCGACGAGGCGCCGCCGGCCGAACGGCTTGAGGAGGTAGTCGAGCGCGCGCGCCTCGAATGCGGCAACAGCGTAGCGATCGTACGCGGTCGTGAACACGACGCTGGGACGGTGCGTGATCCTGCTCAACACGTCGATGCCCGTGCATCCCGGCATCACGACATCCAGAAAGGCGAGCTCCGGCCGGAGCGCATCGATTGCGCGCACGGCTTCGTCTCCATCCGCGACCGCGCCCACGATCGTGATCCACGGAATCTCACCAAGAAGCGCGGACAGCCGCTGGCGCGCCAGCGGCTCGTCGTCCGCAATCAGGGTGTTCACGTGCACGTCGGCCATCGAGCCTCCGGAATCCGCCGAGCTCCGCGCAGCACGAGACGCTCGCGATACTTCGGGACGCATGCTCACGCAGAGCGAACGAAAGCGACTCGGCGCGATCCCTGGAAGACCTGCGCTCCACGTTCGTGCGCGGTAACGACGTCGAGGCGGCAGCGCTGTGGGAGGACATGATAAAAGGGCAGCTTCCCGCACGAGTCGGGCAATGCGTGGCGGGCCTCGACTGCTGAAGCAAAGGCCAGCGCCGCAACTGCGCTGGCCTCCTCGCGCACCTACTTCTTCTTCTGCTGCTGCCCTTCCTTCGCGCGCTGCTTGGGATCGGGGACGACGCCGAGCGCGGAGGCGAGATCGATCTGGTGGTCCTGCTCCTGCTTGATGAGCTCCTGAAGCACCTCGGCCAGTGCGAACTCCCCCAGCTCCTCCGCCTGCCTGATTCGCTGGCGGTAATTCTCTATCGTATCATCCTCGGCCCTCAAATCGGACCAGAGCATCGCTTCGTTGTCCTCCGAGACCTCGACGGCCGCCGGGGTGTGCGTTGGATAAGCCCCGTAATAGTCTATCTGTCGCGCGATCGCGAGCGCGTGATCGAGCTCTTCGTGGGCATGCTTCTCGAGCTCGCCCGCGATGTTCTGGAATCGCGCCGTGTCGAGCTTCTGGCTGAAGATCACGTATTGGATGATCGCCTTGTACTCGCGGGCGAGGTCCTGCTGAAGCCCTTCGACGAGCTGCTCGCGCGTTAGCGCCCGGGCGGAGCCCTTGGAAGGGGGTGAAGACGGTTGCTGTGCCATGATCGGTCTCTAGCGTATGAATGTGAAATCAGACATCGTGCATTCCCTGAATGAAAGTAGGAAACGGGTCACGGCGCGAGGGGATGAGCCACCCGAAGAACGCATCGGCGCAGCCAACGTTGCGCTCGCCTGTCACCGCACGGAAGTGTGACCGAGGTATGTGAATGAGTGATCAAGAGCGGACGACGCCCATCGCGAAGATTTCGCTGGCGGAAAAGTTCGCGGCGATCCATGATCAATGGAACCCGCGAGTAGTCGGAGAGCTCAACGGCCAGCAGGTGAAGCTCGTCAAGTTGCGCGGGGCCTTCGTGTGGCATCATCACGAGCAGGAGGACGAGCTCTTCCTCGTGCATCGCGGATCGTTCCGGATGGAGTTCCGCGATCGCACGATCGAGTTGGCGCCGGGCGACATTCTCATCGTGCCGCGGGGTGTCGAGCATCGTCCGGTAGCCGATGCGGAAGTGGAGGTTCTGCTGTTCGAGCCGGCCACGACGCTCAACACCGGCAACCTGGTGAACGAGCGGACCGTTCGCCATCCGCATCACCTGTAGGCTGCCATCATGTCGTCATCGATGCCGCCCGAGCGTGAGCAGAGCACGCAACTGCACCCGCGCATCCACGAGCTCATCGAATACCTCACCGAACATCGGCGTCGCCTTCATGAAGCGGTCGCCTCCATTCCGCCATTCCTGCGCGAGCGCAAGCCTGCTCCCGATGTGTGGTCCGTGGCAGAGGTGGTCGAGCACCTCTCTTTGGTGGAGCACAGCGTGGCGGAGCTGCTGGCCCGGAAGGTGACCGCCGCGCGCGCGAACGGCGCCGGCCCCGATCCCGACACGAGCTCCGTCGTTGCGACCTACGTCGATCCGGAAGTCGTCGTCGACCGCACGAGAAAGTTCTCGGCGCCAGCGCCGGTGCAGCCCACCGGCACGTTCGATCAATCAGCGGGAACGGACGCCCTGGTTCACTCGCAAGCAGCGATGATGTCGTCGCTGCAGAACGCCAACGGCGTGAATCTCGCCCCTCTGATGGCGACGCATCCAGCGCTGGGGCCGCTGAACATGTATCACTGGGTCATCTCGCTCGCGCTGCACGATGATCGTCACGCCGCACAGATCCGCGAGATCGGCAAGTCACTCGCGGGGAGCTAGCATTTTTTCGGCGAGCCGTTGGTGAAGGCGTACCTCTTCCAGGAGCTCACATGCGTCCGCTCGGAATCCTCGGCGTCATCCTCATCATCGCGGGAGTCGTCGTGCTCGCGATGAAAGGGATCAGCTACACGAAGGACCGCGACTCGGTCAAGATCGGAGGCATCGAGCTGTCGAAGGAAGATCGCGGGTTCGTGCCGCCAGTCGCGGGAGTGATCGCGGTCGTTGCCGGTATCGTGCTCGTCGCGGCGGGGCGAAAGAAGGCATAGCCCGCAGCAGATCGCAGCCGTCGTGCGCGCATCCCTGGCCGTGACGATCGCTGCGATGCTCGTCGCGTGCGGAGCCGAGTCGCCGCTCCTGCGCGGGAGCAGCGACTCGCATGAATTTGCGCGGCGTGCGCGTGCGGCAGTTCCCGCAGGCGCGAACGAATCCGAAGCCGAGCAAACGCTGGTCACGAACGGCTTCGCGTGCACGCACAGCGACACGCTGCTCTCGGATGAGGGCGACACGCTCCAGGAGCACCCGGAGCCGGAGGACCCTGGAACCGAGTACATCACGTGCGACTACGTGCGCAAGCGCCACTGGGGCGAGAAAACCCAGCGGCGCTACCTCGTGGTACTATACGTTCGCGAGCATCGCGTTTCCGGGGTGTTCGCCGTTACGCATCTGCTCGAGGTGCGCTGAAGCCGCTCAATGATCGATGCCGCGCCCGGTCTCCGACTGGAGCTCATCGATCTTCTTCGACGCCTCGGCCTTGGTGAGCTTTTCGTCGAACGGCTCGCCCGCTTCCTCCGACAGCGTTTTACATCCAATCCTCCTCTCTGCTGAATGGCCTTGCTGCCGCTATCTTTCGCGAGAAGCATTCGTCCCGCTCCGCAGGATCTCATGAAGAAGAATCGTCCCGCCATTCCCAGGGCTGCACCGAAGCCGGGAGATGCGCGCGCTCCCAGGGCGCCGATCTGGGCGCCTCGCCAGTCGAAGGCGCCGCAGACGCACGTCAAACCGCGCGACACGTCGCAGAAATCGGGTCAGCGCGGGCGCTAGACCAGAGCACCCGTGGCGCTCACTGCGACGATCTACAACTTCGACATCGAGCTCGCGAACGTCGATCGCGGCGTCTACGAGACGCTCGCGGTGCGCGTGGCGCAGCAACCCTCCGAAACGGAGGAGTACCTGCTCACGCGCGTGATCGCGTACTGCCTCGAGTACGCCGAAGGAATCGCGTTCTCACGCGGGCTCGCCGAGCCGGATGAGCCGCCGCTCTCGGTTCGCGATCTCACTGGCGCGATTCGAACGTGGGTGGAGCTCGGCTCGCCGGACGCGGCGCGTCTGCACAAGGCGAGCAAGGCTTCGCCGCGCGTGGCGATCTACACGCACAAGGATCCGCTCCAGCTGCTTCGCCAGCTCGCGGGCGAGCGCATTCATCGCGTTGAAAGCATCGAGCTCTACGCGATCGATCGCGAGCTGCTGGCTTCGCTGACATCACGACTCGAGCGACGAATGTCCTTTCAGCTGTCCTTCACTGAGGATCATCTGTATCTCACGCTCGGAGATGAGTCGCTGGATGGTGCGGTCATCCGTCACTCACTCGTCGCTGCAGGGTAGCCTGGCACGCATTCTTCGATCTTCCTCCAGGAGCGCACCGTGGTCGAGATCTCCGTGGCTGGCGAGAAGGCGGTATTCGAGGTGGAGGGGCTGGACAAGATGTGGTCGCTGCGCAGCCGCCTGGAGATCCCGCTCGCGCACATCACGGGCGTTCACGCCGATCCCGCAGCTGCGCGCGGATGGTACCACGGGTTGCGCCTGCTCGGCAGCAACATTCCAGGCATCCTCACGGCCGGCACCTTTCACCGCGATGGGAACAACGTGTTCTGGGACGTGCACGATCCGGAGCGAACGATCGTCCTCGATCTGGATCACGAGTTCTACGACAAGCTCATCATCGAGGTCGACGATCCGGCAAATGCCGTTGCGCTGCTCGAGAGCAGAATCGGCCCGGCGGGCGACTGATTTGCTCCCTGCCGCCTCCGGCCGTGCCAAGCGCACGGGACGAGACTATCTTTCTGTTGACTCATGACCACACGCTACATCCGGTGACCACACCCCGCCGCCCTCGTCGGCCCCGTCGTCGCACGAGCACCGCGCCGCGTCCAACCTCGCTCCCCACCAGCCGAAATGCGTACCAGGCCACGCGCGAGTGGCTACTGGCGCGCCATGGCTCCGTGTGCGCATACTGCGAACGAAGATTCGACGCCGAGCTGATGACGCTCGATCACGTCACGCCCCGACGCGGTCAGACCGCATACGACCGGCGCGACAACCTCGTGCTGTGCTGTCCAGCCTGCAACGCCCAGAAGGCCGACCAGCCATTTCTCGCGTTTCTGCTCGCGCGCCGAGCGCGCGCGGCGAGCCTTTTGCGCTACGGCGAGCATCTGAGTCCGATGCTGCTGCAGCTTGCGCGCGAGATTGCGGGACCGGAAGCATCGGCGCGCGCGTCGCGCCTGGCAGATCCCGATTATCCCTATGCCGACTGATGAGGCAACCAGAGTAGACGGACAGCTCGGAAAGCTGCTCGATCACCTGCAATGGGCGGACACGCGGGTGCTCGAGTCGTTTCGTGCGGTGCCGCACCCGGATCGGCGGGCACTCGATGTCTATGCGCACGTGCTCGGTGCCGAGCACGTGTGGCTGTCGCGAATGCTGAAGCGGGCACCGAGAGAGAAGATCTGGCCCGATCTCGATCTCGAGCGCGCCGCGGCGCTGGCGGCCGAGAACGCGGCCGGACTACGCGCGCTGCTTCAATCGTGTTCGGCTGACGAGCTGCAGCGGAGGATCCCCTACACCAACAGCGCGGGGACCACGTTCGAGTCCACGATCGAGGACATGCTGCTTCAGGTAGCGCTTCACGGCTGCTATCATCGCGGGCAGGTGGCGCTGCTGGTGCGCGGTACGGGCGGCGAGCCATCGCCCACGGACTATATCGCCTTCGTTCGCGGATCTCCCGCTGCCGTTACACTCCCACCAAAACGCTAGCGATCGTTCGTCGTCGGCCCAGAAATACAAGTCAAAGCCTCACGAGAGAGAGCACCAGCGGAAAGAGTGCGGCGGACACCGGTATGCTTGCGAATGGCGAGCACGAGGAGCGCAACCCGAACGCGTGAGCGCAAACATGTCCGTGTGCTGCACGATTCACGTGGGGACGCGATGCCATCGAAAGGGCTCATACAGGAGAGCGTAAACGAGTCCAAGGAACGGACACGCCTGCGAAAATCACGGCGGTCTTTCTGATCGGCCCGATCGTGAAGCGCATCGGCGAGCGCAACGCGATGATCCTCGGCCTCTCGCTCAGTGCGACGAGTGCGCTCACGATCGCGCTCGCATACGCGGGCACGCTCTTCCTGCTCAGCATCCCGCTCGCCTCATTGGGCGGCCTCTCGACACCCTCGCTCATGTCCATCGCATCGCGACAGGCGAGCGAGTCGGAGCAGGGAAGGCTGCAGGGCGCACTGGCAAGCCTCCAGGGAATCGCGATGATGATCTCGCCGCTGGTGCTCTCGGAAGTATTCGCGGTCTCGATTCAGCGGGGCGGCCAGACATTCGCAGGCGTCCCCTTCGCCCTGGCATCGGCGATCGTGATCGCCGCGCTGCTACTGGCTGCACGCGCCACCCGCACCCTCCGCGCGACTCGCCCCTCCACAGCCTGAGGCGACCGCCGAGCGAGAATTCGATCTTCGATTAAAACTGCACTCCCTTCAGTTGCCACCCAAAGAGGCAACACTCGCCAAGCGAGCCGCCCCATCGCCGAGCCCCGTCACGATCCGTTTTCTCATCCGTTCGATCCGTTCCATTCGTGTCTCCAAAAATTGTTGATGCCTGTGTCGTGCGCGCTTGCCCGGAACGGCAACAGCCGCTCGGGCTGGCTCATACATTCTTGAGATAAGGATGAAAAACGGATTGAAACGAATTGAACGGAGACTACAAGACTCATTCCCTTCATCGTTGCGCGGGAGCAAAGACAACCGATTCTTTGTCTGGAAACGGCAGGGGAAGAGCGTCCCTGCAGCTGCTTCCGTTGCCAACCAAAGAAAGAACGCTCTCCAGACGCGCCGCTCTCTCAGCAACGGGGGAACGACGACAAAAACTGACAGAAGCGCACACCAACGGTGAAGACGACAACCCCAAGAGGCGGATGCTCGAAGCACCGCGTACGCTCTCGCGCTGCGCCGGGTTCGATTCATCCCATAGGTTTGATTAGTGACCGCGGTCGGCAGGTGCTGACCCCTACCGCCTTCCTCGCAGCGTCTCGCTCAGACTCCGCCGTACCACTCGTAGCCCTGATCGCTCCAGTAACCGCCGTTCCGCTGCGGCAGAAACACGATCTTCGTCAAATACTTCGTGTTCTTGTAGCCGAGCTTCACGGGTGAGTGCACGCGTGCGGGTGCGCCGTGCGCCATGCCGAGCATGTGGTTGTCCATGGCATAGGCGACGATCGTTTGCGGATGCATCGCGCTCTCGATGTCCCAGCTCTCGTGGTAGTCATCGTCGAACGATTGGAAGTCGACGTAGCCCGCTTCCGGTTTGACGCCAACCACGCGCGCGACGTCGCTCAGGCGAACTCCCTGCCAGACGGCGACCGCGTTCCATCCCTCGACGCAGAAGTGATCGACGCGCTGGCTGCGGAAGGGAAGCTTGCGCAGGTCAGCGAGGCTGAACCGCCTGGGAGCCTGCACGAGCCCGCTCACCTCGAGTGCCCACGGCCCGCGCACGCGCTCGTCCCATACTGGCACCGTGTTCGAGACGAAATAGGATGGGAACGCGTCGCCGGCGATCTTCGCCGTGTCCTTGGCGCGATTCATCGATGCGTGGCGATAGAGCGAGCGCTCCACGCCCTCGTTTCGATGCTCGGCCAGATCCAGCAGCCGCTGTGCACGCGGTGAGCGATCGATGTTGCACGCGGCCAGGAAGGCAGCGGTGAGCGAGAAGCCGCTCGCGCTCAGAAAGCGTCGGCGATCCACGTTAGTCTCCCTGCGCAGCGCGATTGCGCCAGCGCGGAAGGAGATGATAGAACGGGCGCGCGTTGCGCGCTTCCGGCGAGAGATCCTCGCGGTATCCGCCCGTGATCATCGACTGGAGCGAGTACGGGTCCACCGCGAACACCATGAAGATGTGCACGAAGGAGAGGACGATCAGCGCCACCATCGTCATGAAGTGCCAGTAGCGCGCCCACACGTAGCCGCCGAAGAGCGCGGTAATCCATCCGAGCTGCACCGGCTTCCAGATCGCGAGACCCGTGAGCACCTGCGCGATCGCCAGCACCGGCAGCGCGAAGTACGTCGCCTTCTGCATCGCGTTGTGCTTTCCCTGCCTCGGGTGCGACTTGGTCACGAAGAGGTAGAACTTGATCATCGCGAGCGCATCGCGCGCGTCGCCGCGCCGCGGAACGATGTCGCGCCACTCGCCGTGCAGATAGATGAAGGTGAGATAGACCAGCCCGTTGATCACGAGCACCCACATCAGCGCGAAGTGCCAATGACGCGCCCCGCCGAGCCATCCACCGAAGGTCAGCGCGTCCGGAATTGCCTTGTGCTCCCATGGATAGCAGCAGAAGGTATCCCCTTTTCTGGCAAACGCGGGGTACGCATTGAAGATTCGAAGACCGCTTCCCACCATCAGCGTCAGCGCGATCGCATTCACCCAGTGCGTGACGCGAACGACCCAATGGTGGCGGCCGATCACGGCTTCTTCGCCGCCGTCTTCGCGCCGCTCTTGTTGAACAGCGTGTCGTACTGCCCGTATCCCGCCTGATCGAGCTGGCTCGCGGGAATGAAACGCAGCGACGCGGAGTTCATGCAGTAGCGCAGTCCCGTGGGCGGTGGTCCGTCATCGAACACGTGGCCGAGATGCGAGTCGCCGTGCGCGGAGCGAATCTCCGTGCGATCCATTCCGATCGTGCGATCGGTCTGCGACTTGATGTTCGATGGCTCGAGCGGCTTGGTGAAGCTGGGCCATCCCGTGCCCGACTCGAACTTGTCCGTCGAGCTGAAAAGCGGCTCGCCGGTGACGATGTCGACGTAGAGGCCCGGCTCGTGATTGTCCCAGTACTGATTGTGGAAGGGCGCTTCCGTGCCGCTCTGCTGCGTGACGTAGTACTGCTCCGGCGTGAGCCTCTTCTTCAGCTCAGCATCGCTTGGCTTCTTGTAGCTCATCTTCCTTGCTTCGATGGTCTGGGTCAAGGTGGTGTCCAGCTGCGCACTCGTGAGCGCGACCGGCCTGGCTGGGGCACCGTCACCCGTGTGTGCGATCGAGCGACCCGTGGTCGCAACGGCGGCCGCGCCGATTGTGACGAGGGCGACTGCTCCGATGAATCCGTTCATATGACTGCCGGGGAATGGGTTGCTATCCATAGTAATACGCCTGGAACGCCCGGGGTTCCAGGATCGATGGGAGCACGATTCGAGCGTACCCAAGGAGGCACCCGAGCGCCATACTACGCAGGGACGCTCTTCCGGTGCCCTCAACCTCATGTCGCGCGGAATCCTCGTTTGATACGCCTCCACCGTCTTGCCGGATTCATCGGCCTGTGTCTCACTGCCTGTAGCGGTTCCCAGGCGTCACATCAGCACTCCCCAGACATGCATCCCGTGCAGCCGCCGAACGCGGCGACCGACAGCGCGATCGACGCCATCCTGACTCCCTATCGCCAGCCGAACGTGCCGGGTGCGAGCGTGCTCGTACTTCAGGATGGGCGGCCGGTCTACAGGAAGGCGTTCGGTTTCGCCGATCTCGAGGCGCACGTGCCGGCTACCGTCCACACCGACTACCGGCTCGCATCGCTCACCAAGGCGTTCACCGCGATGTCGATCATGCTGCTGGTGAAGGATGGCAAGCTCCACTACGAAGATCGTCTCGTGGATGTGCTTCCGGGCGCGCCTGCGTATGCGAAGGATGTGCGCATCAGCCACCTGCTCACCCACACCTCCGGGCTCGTCGACTACGAGGACTTCGTTCCGGACTCCCAGACCACCCAGCTCAACGACGACGACGTGCTGAAGCTCGTGAATCGCACGGATACGCTGGACTTTGCACCCGGCTCTGCCTACCACTACAGCAACACCGCGTACGTGCTGCTCGGGCTCATCGTCCGGCGGGCATCCGGCATGCCGTTTCCGAAATTTCTGCACGACCGGATCTTCGCGCCGCTGCACATGGATTCCACGGTGGCCTACGTGAAGGGCGAGTCCACGGTGCCGCAGCGCGCCTACGGCTACACCGGAGATTCGGCGGGCCACTTCGCGCGCACCGACCAGAGCTCCACGAGCGCCACGCTC
>JAICLZ010000058.1 GCA_025929535.1 Gemmatimonadaceae bacterium | reverse complement strand
CGCCCGGTCTTGAGCTGCCCATCGGTCTGGAGACGCACGCGGCCGCGCAGATCGTTGAGCACGAGCGTCTGATGCGTCTCCGAAAGTCCGAGCTCCCACGGAGTGCCCGCGTGCTTGATCGACGAGAGCGGCGATGAGCCGGTGCCGCCGGAGTCGCCCGAAATGAGGATGAGATCCGCGCCCGCCTTCGCGACGCCCGCCGCGATCGTCCCCACGCCGCTTTCCGCCACGAGCTTCACCGAGACGATCGCGCCCGGGTTCACATGGCGAAGATCGAAGATGAGCTGCGCCAGATCCTCGATCGAGTAGATGTCGTGGTGCGGCGGTGGAGAGATCAGCGTGACTCCGGGCACGGAGTGCCGCACGCGCGCGATCGCCGCGTCCACCTTCGTGCCGGGGAGCTGGCCGCCTTCGCCGGGCTTGGCGCCCTGCGCCATCTTGATCTGCAGCTCGTGCGCGCTCGCGAGGTACGCGGCGGTGACGCCGAATCGCGCCGACGCAATCTGCTTGATCGCGCTGTTGCGATCGCTGCCGTAGCGCTCGGGCGCTTCGCCGCCTTCGCCGCTGTTGCTCCGGCCGCCGATCTTGTTCATCGCGAGCGCGAGCGTCTCGTGCGCCTCGCTGCTGAGCGAGCCGAACGACATGGCGCCCGTGACGAAGCGTGTCACGATCGCCGCCGCGGGCTCGACCTCGGCGATCGGAACGGGGGCGGCGGGCGCGAAGTCCAGCAATCCGCGCACCGTCGTCGGCTGCGCGCGCTCGTCGTTGGCCGCGCGCGCGAATTCGGCGTAGCGCGCCGCGCTGTTGGTCCACGTGGCGTGCTGCAGCGTGGAGATCGTGGTCGGGTTCCAGCCATGGTGCTCGCTCTGGATGCGGTACGTGTACTGGCCGCCCGGCGCGAGCGCACGACTTCCATGCTCGACGTCGAACGCCGCCGCGTGTCTCGCGAGCGCTTCGCGCGCGATCTCCTCCATCCCGATGCCGCCCAGCCGCGACTTCGTGCCCGCGAAGTACGCATCGATCACCGACGCGCCGAGTCCGATCGACTCGAAGAGCTGCGCACCGCAGTAGCTCTGCGCGGTGGAGATGCCCATCTTCGAAAAGATCTTGAGGAGCCCCTTGCCGACGGCGCTCACGTACTTCGCCTGCGCCTGCGCTTCCGTGCTCGTGGCGGTCAGCATGCCGCCCCGCGCGAGCGCAGACACCGTCTCGAGCGCGAGGTACGGATGGATGGTGCCGGCGCCGTAGCCGAGGAGCAGCGCGAAGTGCGAGACATCGCGCGCCTCGCCCGTTTCGACGATGAGCCCCGCCCGGGTGCGCAGTCGCTGCGCGATCAGATGGTTGTGCACGGCGGCCGTTGCGAGGAGCGAGGGAATCGGCGCGTGCAGCGCGTCGACGCCGCGATCAGTGAGCACCAGCAGGGTGCAGCCCTCGCTCACGGCCTCCGCGCACGAGTCGCAGAGCGCGCGCAGCGCACGCTCGAGCGCCGGCTCACCGCCCTCGACGGGGAGGAGCATCGGGAGCGTGCGCGTGCGCATCCGATCGTCGGTGAGCGCGCCGATGGTCGCCCGCTGCGCCGCGGTGAGTACCGGGCTGCGCACTCGCACCCGGCTCGCATCGGGCGCATCGTCGTCGAGAAGATTCGAGCGCGGTCCGATGTTCATCCCGAGCGACATCACGAGCTGCTCGCGAATCGGATCGATCGGCGGATTCGTGACCTGCGCGAAATGCTGTGTGAAGTAGTCGAAGAGGAGGCGCGGCTCGTACGAGAGCACCGCCAGTGGCGTGTCCGTGCCCATGGAGCCCACGGGCTCGTCGCCATTCACCGCCATCGCCGCGAGCACCATGCGCAGCTCCTCGGCCGTATACCCGAACGCCGCCTGCTGCTCGAGCAGCGCCGCGCTCGACGGTGACTCCGGTGCGGCAGCGGGCGGGAGCGCATCGAGATCGATGCGCCGCGCGGCCACCCGCGAGGCGTACGCCTGCGCGCGCGCCGCGTCGCGCTTGAGGTCATCGTCGTGCAGCACGCGCCCCGCGACGGTGTCCACGAGCAGCATCTTTCCCGGCTGCAGCCGGCCCTTGCTCGTGACGCGCGCCGCCGGAAGCTCGAGCGCGCCCGCCTCGGAGGAGAGCACGACGAGATCGTCGGCGGTCACTGCCCACCTGCCGGGACGGAGCCCATTGCGATCGAGCGTGGCGCCCACCACGCGGCCGTCCGTGAACGCCACGGCGGCGGGACCATCCCAGGGCTCCATCATCGACGCATGGTGCTCGTGGAGCGCGCGCCGGTCCGCGTCCATCAGGGCGTCGCCCTCCCACGCTTCGGGGATGAGCATCATCAGCGCCTGCGGAAGGGTGCGGCCGCCGTGCACGAGAAACTCGAGCACGTTGTCGAGCGTCGCCGAGTCGCTCTGATCGGTGCCGATGATCGGGTAAAGCTTCTCGAGATCGGCGCCGAACACGCGCGACGTGAGCGTTCCCTCGCGCACGCGCATCCAGTTCGTGTTCCCCCGGAGCGTGTTGATCTCTCCGTTGTGGCAGAGCAGCCGATACGGATGCGCGCGCGACCACGTCGGAAAGGTGTTGGTCGAGAAGCGGCTGTGCACGAGCGCGATCGCCGTGACGCACTCGCGGTCCGCGAGATCGCGATAGTAGCGCGGCAGCTGCTCCGGCGTGAGCATCCCCTTGTACACTACCGTGCGACTCGAGCAGCTCACGATGTAGAAATCATTCACCGATCGCAGCGCGTTCTCGATGCGGCGCCGAATCACGTAGAGCGTTCGCTCGAATGCGTCTTCGGTGAGGCCGTTGGTCGACAGAAAGAACTGCCGGATGGCCGGCGCGTCGGAGCGCGCGCGCTCGCTCAGCTGGCTCTCGTCGCACGGAACGGTGCGCCATCCGAGCACCACGTGCCCCCCGTCTGCCGCGATCTCGCTCACGGTGCGCTCGATCATGCGCTGCACGGCGCTGCCGAGCGGGAGAAAGCACATGCCCACGGCGTATGCGCCTTCCTCCGGCAACGCGATCTCCGCCGCTGCCGCATCCCGCGCGAAGACCGCGTGCGGAAGCTGCAGCGTTATGCCAGCGCCATCGCCCGTACACGGATCGCAGCCGGCCGCTCCGCGGTGCGAGAGATTCTCGAGGAGGCGCAGCGCCTGCTCGAGAATCGCATGCGAGCGCATGCCGCGCACGTGAGAAACGAAGCCCAGGCCGCACGCGTCGTGCTCGTGCTCCGGATCGTACAAGCCTTGCTTCGGGGGCAGTCCGCGCATCGTCCACACTCCTGGTGATGCAGACGGCCCCTCCAAACCGTTTGGTCGGGAGGGGCCAGGGGATCCACTGCGCTCGTGGCGTCCGAGCTGCTGTTACCTCGCTCCCGCACTTCGAGCTCGCCCGACGGGGTGCGTCGGAGCGAGCGGCATATTGAGCGCGAGAGGAGCGAGTTGTACGGTCATTGCGCCGAGCCGGATGAGGTTGATGCCCAATGAATAAGGCACTCGGCGCGCGACGTCACCGTCAGGATGGACAGGTGCGCGCCTGTCCGTTCGGGCTCAGTGCCTGCGAAGCTCCTTCTCGATTCGCGAATCGGGAACGAGCCACATCAGCACGACGGCGAGATAGAGCAGCTGGGAAATTCCGGGATGCTGGAACGCGCTCAGGATCGCGATCACGTAGATCGCAACCGACATGAGTCCTTTCGTGTCCCGCCCGATCGCGGCGGCGAGTCGTGACTGCGGGCCCTGCTCGCGAATGAGCGCGCGCTGCAGGATCGTGTACGCCGCGCCGGAGAAGAGCAGCACGATGCCGTAGAGTGCCGTGGGCGTGGCGGCCTGATGGTGCTCACCCATCCATGCGGTGGCGAAGGGAATGAGGGAGAGCCAGAAGAGCAGGTGCAGGTTCGCCCAGAGAATGCCTCCGTTCACGCGCTCGGCGAGTTGCAGCATGTGATGGTGATTCGCCCAGTAGATCCCGATGAAGACGAAGCTCAGGATGTAGGCGAGAAAGATCGGAACCACCGGGCGGAGCGCCTGCCACGTGACGGCCTCCGGTGTGTGCAGCTCCAGGACCATGATCGTGATCAGGATCGCGATCACACCGTCACTGAAGGCTTCCATGCGGGTGGTGGACATCAGACGCTCGGCCATGCGAGGTAAGGTAGGCGCACCCCCGCACATTGTGCCAGAACGCTCACACGAAAAGCCTTGACCGGCACAGGTCGCGAAGGCATCTCTCGAGAGCGTTCGCGACTCTTTTCATCCATGGATTCAATGCGACATTCGGCTCTCGTCATCCCTGCACTCGTGCTCGGCGATTGCGTTGGTGCGAAGGCGCAGCAGGGCGCCACCAGAGTCACATCGGTGGAAGGAATCACCGAGTACCATCTCCCGAACGGGCTCCGCGTTCTGCTCTTTCCCGACCAGTCGAAGCCCACCGTCACCGTGAACGTGACGTACATGGTCGGCTCGCGGCACGAAGGCTACGGCGAAACGGGGATGGCGCACCTGCTCGAGCACATGCAGTTCAAGGCGACGGCCACTCGGCACGACATCCCGGTCGAGATGGACAAGCACGGTGCCCGCTGGAGCGCGTCCACGTGGCTCGACCGCACAAACTACTTCCTGACGATGACGTCCAGCCGCGAGAATCTCGACTGGGCGCTCGCGCTCGAGGCGGATCGCATGACGCGCAGCCTGATCGCCGAGAAGGATCGCGCGTCGGAGATGACGGTGGTGCGCAACGAGTTCGAGGCCGGCGAGAACGATCCGTTCAGCATTCTCCTGGAGCGCACAATCTTCACCGCCTATCTCTGGCACAACTACGGGCATTCGACCATCGGTGCGCGCTCGGACATCGAGAACGTCCCGATCGAGCGGCTGCAGGCGATCTATCACAAGTACTACGAGCCCGACAATGCGGGGCGATTACATCGTGGGCGGAAGTGCGCTCGACTCGCGGCTCGCGAATCGCGTTCGGCAGAAGGAGGGGATCAGCTACGGCGTTGGCTCCTTCATGTCGGCACACGCGCGGGACACCAGCGGCGTGTGGGAGGCGTAGGCGATCTACGCTCCGGAAAACGCCGCACATCTGTCGCGGGCCTTCGACGAGGAGATGGCGCGTGTGCTCGAGGGCGGAGTGACGGCCGAGGAGCTTTCCAAGGCGAAGGACGGCTGGCTGCAGGAGGACGCGCAGGAGCGCTCGAACGACGACGAGCTGGCCTCGCAGATCGCGACGCATCGGGAAGTGAATCGCACCTTCGGCTACGACGCCGATCTCGAGCGGCGCGTCCAGTCCGAACGCCGCGCTCAGGAAATAGCTGGTTCCCTCGAGTTTCACCAAGGTACGCGTCGGCGACTTCGACAACGCCAAGGGCAAGGTGACGGTTCGGTGACGGCGTGCCGAAATTGAAACTTCGGGGTACAAACGGGGGTTGGTAGGTGTGAGGCACGACACATGGGAGACTACATGATTCGATCAGTTTTGCGGGGCACCGGCGTATTCGGTGTGGCGCTCGCGGCCGTCGCGATGCTCGCGGGTCGCAGCTCGAGCGCGGCGACCACGATTCCGGCGGCGGATGTGGGTGCGGGGCTCACTCCCGTCGCGGGCGAAGAGGTCGCAATTTTCTCGGGCGGCTGTTTCTGGGGCGTCCAGGCCGTTTTCCAGCACATGAAAGGCGTCAAGAGCGCTGTTTCAGGGTACACGGGCGGATCGCTCAAGAATCCCGGCTATGAGCAGGTGAGCACCGGGACAACGGGGCACGCGGAATCGGTACGCATCACCTTCGACCCCTCGCAAGTGTCCTATGCGGATCTCCTGCGAGTCTTCTTCTCGGTTGCGACGGATCCTACCGAGCTCAACTATCAGGGCCCCGACCATGGTACGCAGTACCGGTCCGTGATCTGGTACACCACGCCGGAGCAGCAGCGGGCAGCCAAGGCGTACATCGATCAGCTGACGAAGGCGAAGGTATACCAGAACAAGATCGTCACCGAGGTGAAGCCGGCGCAGCCGTTCTACAATGCCGAGGCGTATCACCAGGACTACGCGACGCTCCATCCGGATGACCGGTACATCGCGTACAACGACGCGCCGAAAGTGGAGAACTTCAAGAAGCTGCTCCCCTCGCTCTACCGCGATCAGCCAGTGCTGGTCGGCTCGACGCAGCAGTAACGCGTACGATCGTTACGACGGCCTCTTCGTCGTAACGCGTACGATCGTCCCCCACGGATCGGCGGCGGTCACGTCGCCATCCGTGCGGGAGATCGTCGCCCCCGCCCGCTCGAGCGCGCGCGCCGTCGCCTCGACATCCGCCGTCGATGGAAGCACCACGCTCCATTCGAGCATGCGCGCATCATTCGCCTCCGCGCGCGGAGCGCCCGCCGCCCACGTGTTCGTCCCCAGGTGGTGATGATAGCCGCCCGCCGACATGAAGAGCGCTCCGGGAAATTCGAGCAGCACCTTGTCGAGGCCGAGCCCCTCGTGGTAGAAGCGCGCCGCCGCCTCGAGATCGCTCACGAACAGATGCACGTGGCCGATGCGGATGCCCGGCGGCATGCCATCCCAGACGATCCCCTGGCTCGCGCGCACCAGATCCGCGGCATCGAGAGTGAGTGTCGCCATCTCGAGCTTGTGGTTGGCAACGCGCCAGGACTCGCGCGGACGGTCGGCGTAGACCTCGATCCCGAGCCCATCCGGATCAGTGAGATAGACGGCTTCGCTCACGAGATGGTCGGACATCCCCGCATACGCGCCAAGCGCCGCCAGATGCGCAATGAACCGTCCGAGCGCCTCCCGATTCGGCAGCAGGATTGCGAAGTGGTAGAGACCCAGCCGCCCGCGTGCAGGCACGGGCACGGCGCCCGCGCGATGGTGGAGCACCACGAGCGGCGTTGCATCGCCCTCTGCGCCGAGCGAGACGGTCGCGTCGTCCGAGGCGAGAGCTCGAAGTCCGATCACCGTCTCGTAGTACGCCACGGAGCGCGCGAGATCGGCCACCTGCAGATGCACCGCACCGAGCGCCGCCTCGGCGTGCAGCCGATGACCGAGAGGAGCCTTGGTATACGCGTAGTCGCGCTGTGTCATCAGTACGCCGCCGTCATTCGCGCACGCGGGTGCGTCGGATGCTCGATCTCGTCGAGCACCGCCTTCGCGTAATCCTCGTACGAGATGAAGCTCTTTCCATTCTCATCGACCAGCAGCGCATCGTCGCCGCTCCGATAGCGGCCGGTGCGAGTGCCCGGCCCGATCTCCGCGCCAGGGCTGATGTACGTCCAGTCGAGATTGCCGGCAGCCGTGCGATAGACGGCGAGCGCGTCGGCCTGATTCAGTGATTCGGCTTTGTACTCCTCCGGGAAACCCGGGGCATCGACGAGCCGCACGCCCGGTGCGACCTCGAGCGATCCCGCGCCACCGACCACGATGAGCCTGGGCACGCCCGCACGCGTGGCGCCTTCGATCAGGGCTCGTGCTGCCGTCGCGAGAGATGATGCGGGGCGCCCGCTCGGACTCGGACGCGGGGAGAGCGCACTGACGATCGCGTCCGTGCCCTTCGAGATTCTGGCGACGCTCGATGGGTCCGTCGCATCACCTTCGACGATCGTCAACCGCTCGTTGTCCGATCGTACCGAGGATGCATTGCGCACCACACCCACGACTTCGTGACCGCGATCGAGCGCCTCGCGCGCGATCCGCTGTGCGACCTGTCCGCCCGCGCCAAAGAGAACGAGCTTCATGGCGTCCTCGAGTTGCGACGGGAGAGCAGCGCGTCGATCGAGTATGCGCCGGCACCAACGAGTGCGATCGCGACGGCCATTCCGAAGTTGCCCAGCACTTCTTCCACTCCTTTTGGTGCGGCGTAGCCGTGCGCCGCGTGCACGAAGATGATCGCGCCCAGCATGTCGCATGCGAGCAGGAAGGCCACCACGCGCGTGAGCACGCCGAGCACGAGTGCAATTCCTCCGATGAACTCCAGCAAGGCAATCAACGGCGCAGCTACTCCGGGAAGCGGCACGCCGATACTCGTGAAGAAGCTGGTCACTCCGGAGAATCCCATCGCGAAGAGCTTCGCGTGCCCGTGAGTGATGAACACCGCGGCGAGCACCAGCCGGAGTACCAGCATGGCGATGTCGAGTTTTTTATCGGTGGATACTGAGTGAGCGGCCATGGCAGGGTCCGGAGTTTCGTGAAGAAAGGAACATGGTGACATCGGGCGACCGAACAACGAAATTGGACGGAGCGTGTATCCTCACAGTATCCTTCGTGCCACGTGGGAAGGCCGGGGTCATTTCGGTAGAACGAGCGAGCGGGGCACTTCGTTCATTCACGTACGTATCACTCGTAGCCGATCCATGCGATTTACTCGTGAGGAAATGCATTTGAGCCGGCTTGCCGGATTCGCTGCACGCGCTTCGATGCGCTGCACAGGCGGTGCACGCGCGCTCGCCATGCTCGCGCTGGCGCTCGCCTGTGGATCGAGCGCGCTCGCCGCGCAGGGGCGGAGGCGCACCGGCGCGCCGGACCAGTCCGCGCCGGCACGCGAGCGCGTCGCTCCCATTCTCTGGGAGCCCGAACAGATCTTTCCGCTCGCCGTCGCGCACGCTTCGGACCTCAAGCTCACCGACGAGCAGCGCGTGCAGATCGAGACGATTGCGTCGAAGCTGCGCGCGAGCAACGCGCCGCTGCTCGAGGCGATCGACACGCTGCGGCCGCCACGCGTGCAGCTGCCCGATCCCGACAACCCGAGCGCGCCAACCGCGACCCCGCCTCCTCCGTCTGCCGACTCGATCGCCGTCATCGTCGCACGACGCCATGCGCTGGGCGAAGCACGCGCGCAGATTCACGAGAACATTCGCCTGGCGCGCGATCAGATGAACCAGCTCATGACTCCAGAGCAGCAGGCGCGCCTGCAGCTGCTCGAAAACTCGGCGCGCAACTCGGCGGAGCGGGGCGATCCGGGCAGCTTCGGCGCTCCGCACGATGCCGGTGCGGGCGAGCAGCGCAGCGGCCGTCGCGGCGGGTACGGTCCCCCGCGGTGATGAAGCGACAGCTCTTCGCGACCAACACCGAGTGGGAGCCGTTCATTGGCTATTCCCGTGCGGTGCGGGTCGGCGATCACATTTTCGTCTCGGGCACGACCGCCACGGACGCAAGCGGTGCGATCGTCGCGCCGGGTGATGCGTATGCGCAGACGATTCAGGTGCTGGAGAATCTGCGTGTCGTGCTCGAGCGCGCCGGCGCGTCGATGGCGGACGTCGTCCGCACGCGGATGTTCGTGACGGACATCTCCCGCTGGAAGGAGTACGGCCGCGCGCACGGCGAATATTTCCGCGACATTCGTCCGGCGACGGCAATGATCGAGGTGAAGGCGCTGATCGATCCGTTCATGATGATCGAGATCGAGGCCGATGCGCTCGTTGCGGGCTGAACCAGCCGCGCGACGCCCGCCTCACTTGACGCGAGCTCGAAATTCCGTCAATCATCCTCTCGTGATGCGAACGATCGTCTCCTCCCTGCGCTGCGCCCTCGCCGCGATGCTCGCCATCGCGATCGTCGCCGCGCGCCCATCGATGATGACGTCGCATGCGACATCCGGCATGCAGCACGGCTGCGGCATGGCCATGCACTCGCATCAACACACCGGCATGGACCACGGCTGCTCGCCGACGACGCGGGACGCGTGCTGCGACGATTGCTTGTGCGCGGGCCCGATCGGCTCCGACGTGAAGGAGCCGCTGGTCGTGATCGTTGCGACGTATACGCACGTCCCGATCGTGGTCGAGCATCCCGCCGAAGTCGTCCGCTCGCGGCGCCAGCCCGCGCTTCGCCTCCCTCCGCCACTCGGCCCTCCGCTCATCACTCGCAGCTGAGCTCCCGCGCGTGCACCCGCACGCGCGTGCGACCGGGGCCCTCCCGCGCCGCAGAACTCGAGTGAAGTGGAGATCATGTTACGACAATTGTTCGTGTGTGCCTGCATCGCCGCGCCCGCGTGCGCGGCGGCGCAGCAGGTGACGGCGCCGGATAGCGCGAAGCGGGACAGTGTGCGCGCCGCGGATTCGGTGCAGGCACGTGCCGCGCAGCGGCTGAAGGTCGTGACCGTCACCGCCACGCCCGCCAGGCCCGCGGATGCGCGCCAGGCCGTGTCGGTGAGTCCCGAGGAGATCGCTCGCACGCCCGCGACCTCGCCGTGGGAGATGCTGCGACAGACCGCGGGAATGGAGGTTCACCTGGCGGGTCAGGGGCCCGGGTTCGCCTCGGATGCGTCCGTGCGCGGATTCAGCTCCGATCACTCCACCGATCTCGCACTCTGGATCGATGGTGTGCCGGTGAACGAGCCCGTGAACGGACACGCCGAGGGATACAACGACTGGAGCCTGATGTTTCCGCAGGCGATTCAGGACCTGGACGTGATCAAGGGTCCCACGAGCGCCCTCTTCGGAAATTTCGCGTTCTCCGGGATCGTGAACGTGCGCACGCTCGATCACCTCGATGGCACGCGCACGTGGATCAATGGAGGGTCCGCGGGGCACATCGAGGGGACATCGCTCACCGGCTTCGGCAACGATTCCGGCGCGAGTGGCGTCGTTGGTGCGCGCTACGTCCATGAAGGCGGATGGCGCCCGAACAGCGCCTACGACCTGGGGCAGGGACACGTGCGCCTCGTTCATGATTTGTCGCGCAATGCGACCATTGACGGCGGGGTAGAGCTGTACGGATCGCAGTGGGAATCGCCGGGATATCTGAGCGAGGACGAGTTTCGCGCGCACGACTACGACATCGTCTCGAATCCGAGCGACCAGGGGCACAAGCTTCGCGCCCAGGAGCGCGCGAGCCTGCGCGTGCTGAGCGGCAACAGGCTCTGGCGGTCCACGGTGTACGCGACGCAGGGCGACTGGCGGATTTTTCTGACGATCCCGCCCGCGGGCGGCCGGTTCGAGGGCGTGGGCAGCCAGACCGAAGAGGACGACAACCGCTTCGGCTTCGGCGCAACCTCCGCGCTCACCTGGCAGCTCTCGCGCGCCGAGCTCACCATCGGCGCGGAAGGACGCTTCGATCAGGCACGCTATCAGAACTGGTTCACCACCGATCGCGCGCGCGACTCGGCGCAGGCGCTCATCCACGCGCATCAGCTGGGTGGCGGCTTGTTTGCGCAGGCCGGAGTCGATGTCACCGACCGGTTACATCTCGATCTCGGCGCGAGGTACGACGCGATCGATACGTACTCGAGTCCGGACGGCGTAGAATCCGCGCAGGATTCGCACGGCATCTTCTCGCCGAAGCTCGGAGCGCTCGTGAAGCTCACGAACGTGGTGGGACTCTACGCGAACATCTCGCGCGGTTTTCGCACCACTGACGGTGTGATCGAAAACCCATCGCTTCCGTTCATCACGATGTGGGCGTACGAGAGTGGGGTGAAGCTCAATGCCGGTGGCGTGAGCGCGAGCGCAGCCCTCTTCCGAATGGATCTGAGCAACGAGCAGACGTTCAATCCGCTCACCAGCGGATCGAGCAGCGGCGGTGCGAGCAGGCATCAGGGAGTGGAGCTCTCGCTGCGCGCGCCGATCGGGAAGCGGCTCTCGATCTCGAGCGACTGGACGTTCAACGATGCGCGCTACAAGCGCCTGGTCGCGCAGGCCGAGGACGATCCAACACAGGTCGACACGCTCTCGGGATTGCGCGTGTACAACACGGCGAAATACATCGGAGCCGCGGCACTAGAGTGGACGTCGCCTTCGTCCCTCTGGACCGCCCGACTGAGCACCAATGCCGTGGGTCCGTACGCGCCATTCGATGAGCCGGGTGTCACACTGCCCGCGTACGCGCTCGTGTACGCGAGCGTCACGCGGCGCATCGGGAAGGCCCAACTCCAGCTCGGCGTGCGCAACCTGCTCGACAAGGCGTATCCGGAGCTCGTCGCGGGCGGGCTCGTGGCTCCGGGGCAGCCGCGCGCGGCATTCGGTACCGTGCGCTTCGATTTCTGACGGCTACGGCAGCAGGCGAATTACATCCGATCGACGATCTTCGCCTTGATCGATTCGTATTCGGAGTCCGTGATCAAGCCTCCGGCGAGCATCTCCTTCGCTCGCTGGAGGCGCACCATCGGATCGTCCGTTGCGTCGCCACCGGCCGCGCCGCCCCCGCCTCCGCCCATCGCGCCGAGCTGAATGCCGCCGGACTTCGCGCGCAGCTCGTCGAGATCGCGCACGCGGCGCTTCTCGCGCCACGACTGTTCCTGCGCCTGCGCGGCACGATAGACCTGCTCCGCCTGCTGCTTGCGCAGTCCCAGCGCCGTGATCACACCCACAGCCTGCCCGCTCGACGCGAGATCCTGATGGCCGCGAGAGGTGATGGTGAGATCGGCGCCGAAAATGCCCACGCGAAGATGCGCGTTCTCGATGTCCTGCCACCGCATGTCCACGGGCGAGTAGCCACCAAGGAGTCCGCGCTCGATGCGGATCAGTCGCCCGGTCGTGGCGGCCACGAGCACGCGCCGGTGCGTGAGCGCGAAGAAACGTCGCTGGACGGCGTACGCCACGAGCGATTCGCCGGGAACGAGCAGCGCCGTGAGGTGCTGCACCGCTTCCGCCAGTCGCGAATCGTCTTCGTGGGGCATGATCGCGGGCGATGCGCTGGCAGCCGGCGCGGGAGCAGCCGCGGCGGGCGTCGATGCGGCGGGTGCGCCGGTTCTGGGAGCAGCCGCGCGGCGGCGTCCCAGCTCATCGATCACCTGCTGCCATGCGGCAGGCGGGAGCGAGCCATCCTTTTCGAGCGCCCGCAGCTCCGCATCCGACATGGAGGAATAGTTGGTGGATCCGCCCGGATTCGTCATCGCCTCTAACCCTCTGCTGAGAGAAGAACGGTATCGTGTACGGCGCGGCCGATGCGTCGTCGCAGCCCATACGATGGGGCTCCACACGTGCATCTGACAAGTGCAGACGCGCGAGCCGCCACCCTTGACAGAACGCACGTTGCTGCCGAGACTAGCACAGCATAACGACTGCACTCGTGGCCGGCACTCATCCGCTCGGAGCACACATCGTCATGACGCACGTTCGACTCGCGCTCCTTCAGCTTTCCATTATTCGATTCTCCTCGAGGGGCGGCGCGCTCGCACACGGCTGACGGTCTGTTAACCGACACCACGCGAACCGGCCCCTCGGACCTCCCGAGGGGCCGGTTCGCGTTTCGTCCCTTCCAGATTCACGAATGACGACTCGCATTCACCTCTACGACACGACGCTGCGCGATGGCACCCAGCGCGAAGGTCTCTCCCTGTCCGCATCGGACAAGGTGAAGATCGCAGCGCGCCTGGATGCGTTCGGCATCGATACGATCGAGGGTGGATGGCCGGGCTCCAATCCCAAGGACGCGGAGCTCTTCCGCCGGGTGCACGGCAATCCGCTACGGCGCGCGCGCATCGCGGCGTTCGGGAGTACGCGTCGGGTCGGCGTTTCCTGCGATGAGGACCCGAGCATCCAGGCGATCGTTGCGGCCGAAACATCCATGGTGACGATCGTGGGCAAGAGCTCGGCGACGCACGCACGTCTGGTGCTCGAGACCACGCGCGACGAGAATCTCCGGCTCATCGCCGACACCGTCGCCTATTTCTGCGCGCTCGGCAAGGACGTCGTATACGACGCCGAGCACTTCTTCGATGGTCTCGCGCTGGATGAGTCGTATGCGCTCGAGACGCTCGAGGCTGCGCGCGATGCGGGCGCGTCGGTGCTGGTGCTGTGCGACACGAATGGCGGCAGCGAGCCTCGCGACATCTCCGAATCGGTGAGCCGCGTCTCCCGCAAGCTGTCCACACCGCTCGGCGTCCATCCGCACAACGATCGCGGGCTCGCGCTCGCGAATGCACTCGCCGCGATCGACGCCGGCTGCGTACACGCGCAGGGCACCGTGAACGGCTACGGCGAGCGATGCGGGAATCTCGATCTGCTCTCGCTGATCGCGAATCTGCAGGTGAAACGTGGCATTCGGTGCGTGCCCGACGAATCGCTCGCCGCGCTCACGGAGCTCTCGCACTTCGTGGCGTCGGTCGCCAATCTCGCCCCCGATGCGCACGCGCCATTCGTCGGCCGCGCTGCGTTCGCGCACAAGGGCGGCATTCACGTGGCCGCCGTCGCCAAGGATCCCGCGACGTACCAGCACATGGATCCAGGGCGGGTGGGCAATCACATGCGCGTCGTCGTGAGCGAGCTCTCCGGACGCGCCAACGTGCGGCTCCGCGCAAGCTCACTCGGCCTCGACGCGCGGCCGGTGGAGCGTGCCGTTCTCGAGCAGGTGAAAGCGCTCGATCACGCCGGCGCGAAACTCGAGGCCGCAGAGGGGACGTTCGAGATGCTCGTGCGTCGAGCGACGCCAGGGTACGTGATTCCCTTCGAGCTGCGCGAGTACACGGTGGTCGTGGAGCGCCGCGCCAACGGCGAATCGCGTGCGCGGGCAACGGTCGAGATGGCCGTGGGCGGCACCTGCGTGCGCACGTCGGGCGAGGGCAAAGGTCCGGTGCACGCGCTCGATGCCGCGGTTCGGCTGGCGCTTGCGCCGCACATTCCAGCAGTGCTCGACACGCACCTGGTGGACTACAAGGTACGCATCGTCGACGAGCATCTGGGCACGGCCGCAATCACGCGCGTGCTCATGGACACGGCATACGGCACCGAACGGTTCAGCACGACCGGTGCGGCCGCCAACATTCTCGATGCGAGCTGGGACGCGATCCGCGATTCGCTCGAGCTCGCAGTCGTGCGCGCATCCGCCACTCCACATTCCAGCGCATCGCGCTTCACGGAGACGCGCCGCGCGCTCGCCGAAACGGCAGCGACATGACGCAATCATCGCCGCGAACGCTTTTCGCGAAGCTCTGGGACGACCATCTCATCCAGGCGGAGTCGGAGTCCACGCCCGCAGTGCTCTACGTGGATCTCCACCTCGTACACGAGGTCACCTCGCCGCAGGCGTTCTCCGTGCTTCGTGAGCGCCGGCTCGAGGTGCGCCGTCCCGATCGCACGCTCGCGACCATGGACCACTCCACCCCTACTACGCCGCGCGGCGCGGACCGACGCGTGCCCATCATCGACCTCAAGGCGCGCGCCCAGCTCGCGCAGCTCGAACGGAACTGCGCGGATTTCGGCGTGCCGCTCTATGCTCTCGACAACGAGCACCAGGGAATCGTGCACGTGATCGGACCCGAGCTCGGGCTCACGCAGCCGGGGATGACCATCGTCTGCGGCGACAGCCACACGAGCACGCACGGAGCCTTCGGTGCGCTCGCATTCGGCATCGGCACGTCGGAGGTGGCGCACGTGCTCGCGACGCAGTGCCTGCTGCAGCGCCGCGCACGCACGATGGAGGTGCGAATGGACGGTGTGCTGGCGCCCGGCATCACCGCGAAGGATCTCATTCTCCGGCTCATCGCGGAGATCGGCGTTGGCGGCGCGACCGGACACGTGCTCGAGTACAGCGGTTCCGCAATCCAGGCGATGTCGATGGAGGAGCGAATGACGGTGTGCAACATGTCCATCGAGGCGGGCGCGCGCGCGGGGATGATCGCGCCGGACGACACGACGTACGAGTATCTCGCCGGGCGTCCATACGCGCCGCAAGACGCGCATTGGGATCGTGCGCTCGCGCGCTGGCGCACGTTCGCCGCGGACCCGGGCTCCGCGCACGACCGCACTGTGGTGCTCGATGCGAGCTCGATCAAGCCGATGATCACCTACGGCACGAATCCCGGCATGGGGATCGCCGTCGACGCACCGGTGCCCACCCCGTCGCACCTCAGCGACGCATCCGAGCGGCGCGCGCTGGAGAAGGCCCTCCAGTACATGGCGCTCACTCCCGGGGAGTCGCTCCTCGGCAAGTCCGTGGACGTCGTCTTCCTCGGCTCCTGCACCAACTCGCGCATCTCCGACCTCCGCCTCGCCGCCGGCGTGATGCGCGGCCAGCGAGTCGCATCCACCGTGCGCATGCTCGTGGTGCCCGGCTCGCAGGAGGTGAAGCGCCAGGCAGAAGCCGAGGGTCTCGACGAGATCTTTCGCGCGGCGGGCGCCGAGTGGAGGGAAGCGGGATGCTCGATGTGCATCGCGATGAATGGCGATGAGCTCCGGGCCGGGCAGTACGCGGTGAGCACGAGCAATCGCAACTTCGAGGGTCGGCAAGGGAAGGGTGGTCGCACGTTCCTCGCGAGTCCGCTCACTGCCGCCGCCACCGCGATCGCCGGTACGATCGCCGACGCGCGCACCTACGTGAGAGGTCGCTGAGCATGGAGCCCTTCGTCACGCTGCGCACGACCGCCGTCGTGCTGCCGCTCGAGAACGTGGATACCGACCAGATCATCCCGGCGCGCTTCCTCAAGACCACCGATCGACTGGGGCTCGGCAACGATCTCTTCGCGGACTGGCGCTACGACGTGAGTGGCGCCCCGCGTCCGGAGTTCGTGCTCAACCGCCCGGAAGCAAAGGCCGCTCAGCTGCTCGTGGCCGGGAGAAATTTCGGCTGCGGCTCCTCGCGCGAGCACGCGCCGTGGGCACTCCTCGGCTACGGTTTCCGCGCTGTGGTGAGCAGCGAGTTCGCGGACATCTTTCGCAACAACGCGCTCGGCAACGGACTTCTTCCGGTAGCGCTGCCGGAAGCGGCAGTCGAGCGCGTCGCTGCGCTGATCGCGGCTCATGCGGACTCGAAGTTCACGATCGATCTCGCGAGCACCACCTTCGCGCTGCCCAGTGGCGAGCGCTTCGATTTTCCGGTGGACCCGTTCGCGAGGCATTGCATGTTGCAGGGGGTCGACCAACTCGGGTATCTCGCGGCGAAGGAGCCCGAGATCTCCGCTTTCGAGCGCGCGCGCGCGGGAGCGTACTGAATGCGAGCACGGATCGCGCTGCTCCCGGGCGATGGCATCGGTCCCGAGGTGCTCGAGGAAGGAACTCGCGTGCTCGATGCGGTAGCCGAGCGATGGGGGCACACCTTCGAGGCGAAGCCCGCGCTCATCGGAGGCGCCGCGATCGATTCCACCGGCAACGCGCTGCCGGCCGAGACGATCGCGCTGTGCAGGGAATGCGACGCCGTACTGCTCGGTGCCGTTGGCGGGCCGAAGTGGGACGATCCGCGCGCGAAGGTTCGTCCCGAGCAGGGGCTGCTCGGCATTCGCAAAGCCCTGGGGCTGTTCGCGAATCTGCGCCCCGTGACAATACACGAGAAGCTCGCCGCGTCCTCGCCGCTCAAGGCCGAACGGTTGACGGGGGTCGATCTGATCGTGGTGCGTGAGCTCACGGGCGGCATCTACTTCGGGGAGAAGTCGCGCACGCAGCTCGGGGCCGAGGGTGAGCGAGCGACGGACGTGTGCACGTACTCGACGATGGAGATCGAGCGCGTGGCTCGCGTGGCGGGCAAGCTCGCGATGGCGCGGAGCGGCAGGCTCACGTCAGTGGACAAGGCGAACGTGCTCGAGACCTCCCGGCTTTGGCGCGAGGTGACGGCGCGCGTGATCGCCAACGAGTTCCCGTCGCTCACGCTGCAGCATCTGCTCGTGGATGCGTGCGCGATGCACCTGCTGCAGCGCCCCGCTTCGTTCGACGTGATCGTCACAGAGAACATGTTCGGCGACATCCTCACTGACGAAGCGTCGGTGCTCGCCGGCTCGATCGGCCTTCTCCCATCGGCGTCGCTCGGCGCGAGCATCGAGGAGCATGGCCGCGAAGCAACCATGGGCCTCTACGAGCCGATACACGGCTCGGCACCGGACATCGCGGGCAAGGGACTCGCGAATCCCGTCGGCATGATTGCCAGCGTGGCGATGATGCTGCGCCATTCGCTGGGGCTGGAGGAGGAGGCGCGAGCGGTAGAGCAGGCCGTGCACGCGGCTCTCGAGGCTGGTGCGCTCACTGCGGATCTCGCGCCGCGCGGGGTGCAGCCCGGACGCACGAGCGAGGTGGGTGACGCGATCATTGCACGGATCGTGGGCACGCGCGAGGCGGTGAGCACATGAGCACCTGTCACATCGGACAGGTTGACAGCAGAACCGCGACGCACTATCTAGTTCGGACGGACGCTCGGCCACACGCATCCGGGCTTGCAGCAACATTCTTCGGAACAAGAATCGTGAATCTCTCGCTCGTCCTCATTTCGCTCGTCCTCATTCCCCTCCTTATCGTGGGGCTCATCGACGTGGGATCGAGGCAACGAGCATGAATCACTGAAATGCCGATCTGCCTCTCCCACCAAAGCGGGAGAGGCGAAAGACCAAAGCCTCTTCCCACTCGGAAGGGGCTTTTTTGTTTTCGCTCACCGGGAACGTCATGAGATCTGGAATGCGATCGGATGTGATCAAGAAGGGAATTTCGCGCGCGCCGCATCGGAGCCTGCTTCGCGCCACGGGGCAGATTCGCGACGCGCGAGACTTCGACAAGCCGTTCGTTGCCGTCTGCAACTCCTACTGCGACATCGTGCCCGGCCACGTGCATCTGCAGGCGTTCGCGCGCGTCGTGAAGGACGCGATCCGCCAGGCCGGCGGCGTTCCCTTCGAGTTCAACACGATCGCGGTCGATGACGGGATCGCGATGGGGCACGACGGAATGCGCTACTCGCTCCCATCGCGCGAGCTCATCGCGGATGCGGTGGAGACGATGATCGCTGCGCACAGCTTCGACGCGATGATCTGCATCCCGAATTGCGACAAGATCGTGCCCGGCATGCTCATGGGCGCGGCGCGCGCGAACCTTCCCACCGTGTTCATCTCCGGCGGCCCGATGCGCGCGGGAATGGATGCGAGCGGCAACAAGGTCGATCTCATCACCGTCTTCGAGGGCGTGGGCAAGCAGGCGGCGGGCGAGATCACGGACGCGCGCCTGCTCGAGCTCGAGGAGGTCGCGTGTCCCACGTGCGGCAGCTGCAGCGGCATGTTCACGGCGAACTCGATGAACTGTCTCTGTGAGGCGCTCGGCATCGCTCTGCCGGGGAACGGAACCATTCTCGCGACGGACCCGCGACGCGAGCAGCTCGCGCGCACCGCTGCGCGCCAGGTGATGGCGCTCCTCGAGAATAACGTTCGCTTCTCCGACATCGTCACCGCATCCGCCATCGACAACGCGATGGCGCTCGATGTGGCGATGGGCGGCTCGACGAACACCGTGCTGCACGTGCTCGCGCTCGGCCATGAAGCGGGGCTGGACTATCCCGTGGAGCGCTTCAACGAGGTGGCGGAGCGCGTGCCGCACCTCGCGAAGATCAGCCCCGCATGGGACGGCGATCGCCAGTGGCACATCGAGGATGTCGACGCCGCGGGCGGCGTGCAGGCGATTCTCGCCGAGCTCGCGCGCAAGCCGGGAACGCTGCGCATGGACACGCGCACGGTAACGGGTCGCACGATGGCGCAGAATCTGGAGGGAGTGCAGAATCGCAATCGGGACTGCATTCGCCCGGTCTCGAATCCGCACGCCGCGCGCGGAGCGCTCGCGGTGCTCTTCGGTTCCCTCGCACCGGAAGGCTCGGTCGTGAAGGTGGGCGCCGTGGACGCGCACCAGATGGTCTTTCGCGGGCCCGCACGCGTGTTCGAATGCGAGGAGGATGCGGTGCGCGCGGTGTGTGCCGGCGAGCTCGAGCCGGGGTGCGTGGTGGTCGTGCGCAACGAGGGACCGCGCGGCGGGCCGGGGATGCGCGAGATGCTGCAGCTCACGTCCATGCTCAAGGGAATGCCGCTGGGTGCGGACGTCGCGCTGATCACGGACGGCCGCTTCTCCGGCGGGTCGCGCGGGCTCTGCATCGGCCACGTCGCGCCGGAGGCGGCGGAGGGAGGCGCAATCGGCCTCGTTATCGATGGCGACATCATCGCGATCGATCTCGGCGCCCGACGCATGGATCTCGAGGTGGATGACGAGGAGATGGCGATGCGCCGCGCGGGATGGGAGCCGCCGCTGGCGAAGTACCAGCGCGGATGGCTCTCGCGGTACACGCGCATGGTGACGAACGCCAGCCGTGGCGCGGTGCTCGCATGACGCTCACCGACGACTCCCGCACCGGCGCGCAGCTCATCTGCGAGGCGCTCCTGCGCGAAGGTGTGGAGATCATGTTCGGCATTCCGGGCGGCGCGATCATGCCGTTCTATCACGCGATGTGGGAGTATCGCACGCAACTGCGGCACGTGCTCTGTCGTCACGAGCAGGGCGCGGGGCACGCGGCCGAGGGCTACGCGCGCACCACGGGGCGCGCCGGCGTGTGCATCGGCACAAGCGGGCCCGGCGCGACGAATCTCGTCACGCCGATCGCCGACGCGTGGATGGACTCGACCCCGCTCATCGCGATCACCGGACAGGTCTCGAGCGCGGCGCTCGGAACCGACGCATTCCAGGAAACCGACATCACCGGCATCACGGTGCCGATCACGAAACACAATTATCTCGTTCAGAGAGCCGAGGATATTCCCTATGTCATCAAGGAAGCATTCCATCTCGCGCGCACCGGGCGCCCCGGACCCGTCCTCATCGACATCACCAAGGATGCGCAACAGGCGCGGACCGTCCCGCGATGGGACCAACCCCTGCGTCTGCCACGCCACAAGAGTGCCCGCGTCCTCGATCGCGGAGCGGTCGAGCGCGCGCTCACGCTCCTCGCCGGTGCGAAGCGGCCGCTCATCATGGCGGGGAACGGGGTAATCCAGGCGGGCGCCGCCGCGGAGCTCCGCGCGCTCGCCGAGCGCACGGGGATTCCGGTGATCACGACCCTGCACGGCAAGGGTGCGTTCCCCGAATCCCACGAGCTGAGCCTCGGCATGTCGGGGATGCACGGCTGGGTGCACGTCAATCGCGCGATCCAGGAGTGCGATGTGCTGTTCAACATCGGCGGCCGCTTCGACGATCGCGTGACCGGAAAGGTGTCCACGTTCGCGCCACGGGCACAGATCATTCACGCGGACATCGATTTCACGGAGATCGGGAAAGTCGTGCCGACGTCCGTAGGCATCTGCGCCGATGCGCGCGCGACGCTCGCGTGCATGCTGGAGCTCGCGCCGGCGGGCAATCACGCCGCGTGGCTCTCGCGCATTCGCGACAACCAGCGCGAGCACGAGCCGCATCAGGCGTATCGGCGCCGCCCGAACACGCCCACGCTCATGCCGCACGATGTCTTCGCATCGCTCGACCGGTCGTTTCACAGGCACAGCGGCTACCGCGTGGTCACCGATGTGGGACAGCACCAGATGTGGGCGGCGCAGCTCATCGAGTGGGGGCGTCCGCGCTCGCACATCACGAGCGGCGGCTCGGGCACCATGGGGTTCTCGATTCCCGCTGCCCTGGGCGCGGCGCTCGCGTTTCCCGGCGAGACCATCTGGGTCATCGTGGGCGATGGTGGATTTCAGATGACGAATCAGGAGATCGCGACGATGGTGCAGGAGGATGTGCGCAACGTGAAGATCGCCGTCATCAACAACGGCTACCTCGGCATGGTGCGGCAGTGGCAGGAGCTGTTCGAAGGTGCGCGCTACAGCGGCACGAAGCTCACGGGTCCGGACATCGCTCTGCTCGCCGAGGCGTACGGCGTGCGCGGGATCAAGGTCGAGCGGCCGGACGATGCGGACAAGGCGATCGAGGCTGCGTGGGCGCACGATGGGCCGGTGGTGATCGATTTCCGCGTCGAGCGCGAAGCGAACGTGTTCCCGATCGTGCCGGCGGGGAAGAGCATCGGTGAGATGATGGTCACGGCCACGGCGTCCGCATGAGGGGCGCACGAAAGGTCGCGCGAGGCCACACGATCGTGGCCCTGCTCCAGGATCATCCCGGCGTGCTGCATCGCGCCGTGAGCCTGCTGCGACGGCGCGGCTACAACATCGCGAGCCTGGCCGTGGGACGCTCGGAAGTCGAGGGGGTGAGCCGCATGACGCTCGTGGTAGAGCAGGAAGATGTGGAACAGGTCGTCAAACAGCTGAACAGACTCGTGGAGGTGTTGCAAGTGGATGACGTGACGCACGACCCGACGATCGAGCGCGAGGTGGTTCTCGTGAAGGTCGCGGCGGGTGGAAACATGCAGTCGATCGTGTCGGTCGCCCTCGGCTACAGCGCGACGATCGCCGATGTGGGGATGGGCACGATGCTTCTCGAGCTGAGCGGATCGCCCGCGAAGGTCGAGGGCTTTCTCGAGCGGCTCTCGCCGTTCGGAATTCTCGAGGCGACGCGCACCGGCCGGATCGCGATGGTGCGAGGGCGCGCGACGCATTCCGCGGCGGAGCTCGTGTCCGACCTCGTCGCGAGCACGCCGGCGCCGCAGAGCCCCGAGCAGTGGCTGTCGCAGGCCGACGGCATCAACGGTACCAACTGACATTCACGTTCGCGGAGCAGACATGACGCAGATGTACTATGACGGCGACGCCGATCTCGCGGCGCTCGCGGGACGACGAATCGCCATCATCGGCTTCGGCAGCCAGGGGCACGCGCACGCGCTCAATCTCCGCGACAGCGGTCTCGATGTGTGCGTGGGCCTCTACGACGGATCGAACAGCAAGGCGAAGGCGGAGGCCGCGGGGCTGTGCGTGCTGAGCGTTGCCGAGGCGACGAAGCGATCGCAGCTCGTGTTCCTGCTCACGGGCGACACGTCGCAGAAGGAGATCTACGAGCGCGACATCGCGCCGCACCTCGCGCCCGGGAAGACACTCCTCTTCGCCCACGGCTTCAACATCCGGTATGGACAGATCGTCGCGCCAGCGGGCGTCGATGTGAGCATGGTCGCGCCCAAGTCTCCCGGGCATCGCGTGCGGGAAGTGTTTCAGCACGGCGGTGGCGTGCCGGCGCTCGTCGCGGTGGACGCGGATGCATCGGGACACGCGCTCGCAGACGCGCTGGCCTACGCGAAGGGGATCGGGTGCACGCGCGCGGGCGTGTTGCTGACGACCTTCGCCGAGGAAACGGAAACTGATTTGTTCGGCGAACAGGCGGTGCTCTGCGGCGGCGTCTCGGCGCTCGTGAAAGCGGGTTTCGAGACACTCGTCGAAGCGGGGTATCAGCCGGAGCTCGCGTATTTCGAGTGCATGCACGAGCTCAAGCTGATCGTGGACCTCTTCTATCAGGGCGGGCTCAACTACATGCGCTACTCGGTGTCCGACACGGCCGAGTATGGCGATTACGTCGCGGGGCCGCGCCTGGTGACGGATGCGACGCGCGCGACGATGCGCGAGCTGCTCGAGGAGGTGCGCAACGGAAGCTTCGCGAAGCGCTGGATCGACGAGAACAGCAACGGGCGCCCGGAGTTCGCGAAGTTTCGCAAGAAGGACACGGAGCACCCGATCGAGAAGATCGGTCGCGACCTGCGCCGCAAGATGCCCTTCGTCGAGCCGCGCGAGCACGTGCCGGGGCAGGGAGGCGCGTAGCAATGCTCGACGCGGTTCGCGTGTTCGATACGACGTTGCGCGACGGCGAGCAGTCCCCCGGCTGCACGATGTCGCGCGACGAGAAGCTCGCGATCGCGCGCCAGCTCGCGCGGCTTGGTGTCGACATCATCGAGGCCGGCTTTCCCGCGGCATCTCGGGGCGACTTCGAGGCGGTGCAGGCGGTCGCGGGCGAGGTCGGCTCGGCCGACGGTCCCGTGGTCTGCGCGCTGGCACGCGCGAATCGCGACGACATCGACGCCTGCTGGCGCGCGATCGAAACGGCGGCGAAGCCGCGCATCCACACCTTTCTCGCAACGTCGGACATCCATCTCACGTACAAGCTGCGGATGACGCGCCCGCAGGTGCTCGATGCCGTGCGCACGATGGTCTCCTTCGCGCGCGAGCGATGCGCGGACGTCGAGTTTTCGCCCGAAGACGCGGGACGCAGCGATCCCGCCTTCCTGCACGAGGTGCTCGCCGCCGCGATCGAGGCCGGCGCGACGACGCTCAACATTCCGGATACCGTGGGCTACACGATGCCCGACGAGTACGGCGCGATGATCGCCGGCATCCGCGAGCGTGTGCCCGGCGCACGGAACGTCGTGCTCTCGACGCACTGCCACGACGACCTCGGTCTCGCCGTAGCCAACTCGCTCGCGGGCGTGCGCGCGGGCGCGCGACAGGTGGAATGCACGATCAACGGAATAGGCGAGCGGGCGGGGAATGCGGCGCTCGAGGAGATCGTGATGGCGCTCCACACGCGCGGCGGGCACTTTGGCATCGAGACAGGCATTCAGACTCGCCAGCTCGCGCGCACGTCGCGGCTGCTCGCCGCGGTCATCGGAGTGCCGGTGCCACCGAACAAGGCGATCGTGGGCGCGAATGCCTTCGCCCACGAAGCGGGCATTCACCAGGATGGCGTGCTGAAGAATCCGATGACGTACGAGATCATGCGTGCGGAGACGGTGGGTCTCGATGGCAACGCGCTCGTCCTCGGCAAGCACTCCGGACGGCACGCGTTGCGTGCGCGTCTGGAATCGATGGGGCACCAGCTGTCGGACGACGAGTTCCGCCACGTCTTCGCGCGCTTCAAGGACATTGCGGACCGCAAGAAGCTGGTGGAGGAGCGCGACCTCGAGGCCCTCGTCGTGGGAGAGGTGCGGCGGCCGCCTCCGCTCTACGTCCTCCGCCACGTGCAGGTGTCGTGCGGCACGGAGCTCATCCCGACCGCAACCGTACGACTCGTGGGTCCGGACGCCGAGGTTCGCACCGAGTCGGCGCAGGGAACGGGGCCGGTCGACGCGGTCTGCGCTGCGATCAATCGCATCGTGGGCGATCCGGGTGAGCTCGTGGAGTTCGACGTGACGGCTGTAACCGAAGGGATCAGCGCGGTGGGCGAGGTCACGATGCGCGTTCGGGAGCGCCGGGCGCAGGAGTCACTACACTCCACGGATGCGCCGGACGTGCACATCGCCGACGCGGAACGCAACGAGCGGTTCCCGGTCTACAGCGGCAACGGCGTCCACGTCGACATCGTGGTAGCGGCGGCGGAGGCGTATCTCTCGGCGCTCAACCGTCTCTTTCACGCACGCGCCGAGTCCGTACGGGGAGCACAACACAGCTTGGCGATGACCGGCGCTGCGTAAGTGGATCGTGTGCAGCACTGTGCCTAGCCGAAGTGCCTCGAGCTCCACCCCGGATGCACAAACACCCCCGCATCTCGCGATGCGGGGGTGTCGTGCAACGGAATCACGGGTCGCAGGTGATGATACCATCGAGGGTCGTCGCCGCGGCCTGGCTGCCAAAGCCCGCGTAGCACTGCTTGGTCGTCGCGCTGTGGCTCGAGGTGCCCTTCCAGCCCTTCGCATCGGCCGCCATGCCCGAGATCG
>JAICLZ010000105.1 GCA_025929535.1 Gemmatimonadaceae bacterium | reverse complement strand
CGCGCGGCCATGGAAGAGGTGTTCGGCGCGTATCGCGAGCCGGTCTTCTTTTGAGGGCTCGCAGCCGCCGGCCGAAGGAATGGTGGGAGTCGTATTTCGACGCGCAGTACCTGCTCGAGTACGAGCCGATTTTTTCTCCGGTACGCGATCGCGCCGATGTCGCCCGGCTGATCGACATTCTCGGGCTCTCGGACGGCGAGCGCATCCTCGATGTGCCGTGCGGGCAGGGACGACACGCGCACCTGCTCGCCGAGGCGGGGTTCGACGTGACGGGGCTCGACTTCTCGCGCCACCTGCTCGACATCGCGCGCGAGCGCGGTACGGGTCCGCGACTCCGATACGTGCGGGGAGACATGCGCGCGCTTCCGGAAAAGTGGTCCGGTCGATTTGCGGCGGTGCTCAACCTGTTCACGAGCTTCGGATTCTTTCTGGATCCTGCCGACGACAAGCGAGAGATCCACGAATTCGCGCGTGTGCTTCGGCCAAACGGCGTGCTGGTGTGGCACGGCGGCAGCCGCGACGGCGTCATGGCGAAATTTCTCTCGCGCGACTGGTGGAAATCCTCGAACGGAACGATCGTCGCGCACGAGCGTGACTTCGACCCGCTCTCCGGCATTCTCACGATTCGCTCGCACTGGAGCGGCAAGCGCGCGAGCGGCGAGCGTGAGCACCGTATCCGGCTCTATACGGCGTCGCGGCTGGCGGAGCTCTGCCGGCAGGCGGGATTGATCGTCGAAGAGGCGTACGATGGATGGAGCAGCGCGCCGCTCACCCGGCGCTCGTCCGAGATGCTGCTCGTGGCACACAAGAGCGAGTTGGCGAGTGAGCTACCGCGTCGATAACTTGCACTGCCGTTCCGGTTGCGCGCGCCACGCTGGCAATCGTCACTCGTTCTCGTGAATCATGCGACCGATTCGTGTTCTGATCGCCAAACCCGGCCTCGATGGTCATGATCGAGGTGCAAAGGTCGTCGCGGCCGCGCTGCGTGACGCCGGAATGGAGGTCATCTACACGGGGCTGCACCAGACGCCCGAGATGATCGCGACCGCCGCCATCCAGGAGGATGTCGACGTCATCGGTCTCTCCATTCTCAGTGGTGCGCACATGACGCTCTTCCCCCGCGTGCTCGCACTCGTGCGCGAGCAGGGACGAGACGACATCCTCATCACCGGCGGCGGCATTCTTCCCGCCGAGGACATCGAGGCGCTTCAGAAGCAGGGAATCGGCCGCCTCTTCGGCCCCGGCACCGCCACGACCGATCTGATCACGTACATTCGCGAGTGGTTCGCCGAGCGGCAGAAGCAGGAGGCGTGATGTCCCGGCTCGGCCAACTCTCCAGCGAGCTCCGCGAGCTGGAGGCCCGCCTGCGCGAAGGCGGCGGCAAGGCGAAGATCGAGCGCCAGCACGCGCAGGGCAAGCTCACCGCGCGGGAGCGCATCGAGCTCCTTCGCGATCACGATTCGCGCTTCCTCGAGATCGGACTCCTCCTCGCCTACGACAAGTACGACGGCCAGGCACCGGGCGCAGGCATCGTCACGGGACTCGCCGTCGTGCACGGACGCGAGGTCGTCGTCGTCGCGAACGATGCCACCGTGAAGGCGGGCTCGTGGTGGCCGGAGACCATTCAGAAGATCCTCCGCGCGCAGGAGATCGCGATGCGGTGCCGGATTCCGATCGTGTATCTCGTCGACTCGTCCGGCGTGAACCTGCCCTATCAGGGCGGCGTGTTCCCCGGGCAGTACGGCGCGAGCCGGATCTTCTACTACAACTCGATCATGCGCCGGTATCTGCGCATCCCGCAGTTCGCGGCCGTGATGGGCCCGTGCATCGCCGGCGGCGCGTATCTCCCCGCGCTCTCGGATGTGATCCTCATGGTGGAGGGCACGTCGTTCATGGGGCTGGGCGGACCCAATCTCGTGAAGGGCGCAACGGGCCAGGTGATCGACACCGAATCGCTGGGGGGCGCGCGCACGCACACGGAGAAGTCCGGCGTCGCGCATTACAACGTTCCCGATGACCAGGCATGCCTCGCGAAGCTGCGCGAGCTGATCGACAGGCTGCCACCGGGTTCGAGCGGCTCCGCGCCTACGAGCACGCGCGCCCCGCGTGCCGGCGCGCACGCGTCCGCGGACGCACTCGACGATCTTCTCCCGGGCGATCATCGCATGTCCTACGACATGCACGCGCTGCTTCGCGCGATCGTCGATGACGGCAAGCTCGACGAGATGCAGGAAGGGCTCGCCAAGGAGATGATCTGCGGCGATGCGAGCATCCATGGAATACCCGTTGGCATCATCGCGAACCAGCGTGGGCTCGTGAAGGGGCGGGCGGGCGAGCGCCCGCGCTTCGGCGGCATCATCTACGCGGAGAGCGCGGAGAAGGTCGCGTACTTCATCGATCGCTGCGATCGCCAGGGCATCCCGTTGCTCTTCGTGCAGGACGTGTCCGGCTTCATGGTGGGACCCGAGGCGGAGCACGAGGGCATCATTCGCGCGGGCGCGCGTTTCGTGGAGGCAATGGCAACCGCGATCGTCCCGAAGATCACGCTCACGGTCAATCACGCGTCGGGCGCCGGCTACTACGCGATGGCGGGACAGGGCTTCGATCCCGATTTTATCTTCAGCTGGCCGACGGGCCGCATGGGTGTGATGGAAGGCGAAGCCGCGGTGCAGGCAGTGCACGGGCCGTCGCTCGAGGCCAATCGCGGTGGCACGCTCCCGCCCGATGTCGAGCGCGCCGTGAGCGAGATGCGCGCCGACTACGACGAACAGCTCGATGCGCGCTTCGCCGGCGCGCGTGGATTCATCGATGCGATCGTCTATCCCGAGGACACGCGCGACGTGCTCGCGATGGCGCTGCGCGCGTCGCTTCACAATCGCGGGCCGCACCTGGGCACCTTCACGCTTCCCGCGCAGCTGAGCGTGAACGCGTGAGCCGCATCGTGCGCATTGCCGCCGGCCAGGGCTTCTGGGGCGACTGGCTCGAGGCACCCCGGCGGCAGGTCGAAGGCGGCCCGATCGACTATCTGATGCTCGACTATCTGGCCGAGGTGACGATGTCGATATTGCAGAAGCAGATGCAGCGCGATCCACTCGCGGGCTACGCGCGCGATTTCATCACGCAGATGGAAGGCGTGCTTCCCGCCGCGCTCGAAAAGGGAGTGCGCGTGGTGGCGAACGCCGGAGGCGTGAATCCGCGCGGCTGCGCCGAGGCGCTGCTCGCGATGGCGCGCGGGCTCGCGCATCACGACCGCCTCCGCGTGGGCGTCGTGAGCGGCGACGATCTGCTCCCGCGCATCGACGAGCTGATCGCGGCGGGACACGAGCTCGCGCACATGGAAACCGGCGCCCCGCTCTCCACCGTGCGCGCTCGCGTGCTCTCGGCCAATGCGTACGTGGGCGCCCCGCCGATCATCGAGGCGCTCGCACGCGACGCGAACGTCGTGATCACCGGACGCTGCACCGACACGGCGCTGATTCTCGCGCCGTTAATGCACGAATTCGGCTGGCCGGCCAACGACTGGAATCGCCTCGCCTCGGGGATCGTCGCCGGACACATCGTGGAGTGCGGTGCGCAATCCACCGGCGGTAACTGCGCGTACGACTGGAGCACGATCCCCGATCTCGAGAACGTCGGCTTCCCGATCGTGGAAGTCGCCGAGGACGGCTCGTTCGTCGTCACCAAGCACCCGGGCACGGGCGGTCGCGTGGACGTGCACGGCGTGACGGAGCAGCTCGTGTACGAGATGGGCGATCCCAGGGAGTATTTCACCCCGGACGTGATTGCCGATTTCACGACGATCAGAATTTCGGACGATGGGAAGGATCGCGTGCGCGTGTTCGGCGTGCACGGCACTCCGCCCACCGACAAGCTCAAGGTTTCGATCGCCTATCGCGACGGCTACAAGGCGGTGGGCACCCTCGTCTACGCATGGCCGGATGCGCTGGCGAAAGCGAAGGAAGCCGATCGCATCATCCGCGCCCGCCTCGCGACGCTCGGCCTCACCTTCGATCTCATCCACACCGAGTTCGTGGGCGCGACCGCCACGCACGGGCCGCTCGCGACGATTCCCGACGAGCTCCCGGAAGTGCAGCTGCGCATCGGCGTGCGCGGGAACGATCGCAAGGCGATCGAGCGCTTCACGCGCGAGGTCGCGCCGCTCGTGCTCACCGGACCACCGGGCGTGACGGGCTACGCGGGCGGCCGCCCCAAGGTGGAAGAGGTCGTAGCCTACTGGCCGGCGCTCGTGGACAAGAGCGTGATCCGGCCGAGCGTGAGCATCCTCACCACATGAGAGTCCGCCTGCTGGACATCGCGCACGCGCGCTCGGGAGACAAGGGCGACACCGCGAACGTGGGGTTGATCGCGCTGCGCAACGAGTGGTATCCCATTCTCGTGCGCTACGTGACCCGCGAGCGCGTGACGGAGCATTTCGCGAACGTGATCAAGGGCTCGGTGGAGCGCTTCGAGCTGCCGAATCTCTTCGCGCTCAATTTTCTGCTGCACGGTGCGCTCGGCGGTGGTGGAACCGTCACGCTCCGCACGGATGCGCAGGCGAAGGTCTACTCCTCGGCGATGCTCCGGCTCGTGATCGAGGTGCCGGACGCGGAGGCGCGCGAAGCGGGGCTGCCGGAGTACCGCGCATGATGCGTATCCGGGTCGAGCGCGCGGGAGCGACCGGGCGCATCACGCTTGCCCGTCCCGAAAAGAAGAACGCGCTCGACTACACCGCGGCTCGGGAGCTTCGCGAGGCGCTTCGCGAGCTCGCGGCCGATGCCGACGTGCGAGTGGTGCTGCTGACGGCGGACGGCGCCGATTTCTGCGCGGGCGCGGATCTCGCCGCTCTCCATGCGCTGCTCGATGCGAGCAGGAGCGAGCAGATGAAGGACGCGGAGGCACTCGGCGATGTGTTCCGCGTGATGCGTGAGATGCCACAGGTGCTCGTGGCCGCGGTGCGCGGACGCGCGCTCGCGGGCGGCGCGGGGCTCGCCACCGCCTGCGACATCGTGATCGCCGAGGAGGGCGCACGCTTCGGCTATCCTGAAGTGCGTGTGGGCTTCGTCCCGGCCATGGTCATGGCGCTGCTGCGTCGTCAGATCGGGGAGAAGCGCGCCTTCGAGCTCGTCGCAACGGGAAGGCAGGTGCGGGCGAGCGAAGCGCTCGAGCTCGGGCTGGTGAGTCGGGTGGTGAGCGCATCGGACTTCGAGGGTGCGGTGCAGCAACTCGTGAGCGAGCTGGCTGCGATGCCGCCGCGGGCGCTGCGATCGACGAAGCAGCTCTTTTATTCGCTCGATGCTACGAATTTCGAGGAAGGCATCGCGCAGGCGGTCCGTGTCAACGTGGAGGCACGCTCCACGGCCGAATTTCGCGACGGCGTTCGGCGCTTTGCACCGGGAGCCCGGAAGCCATGAGGCCGATCGATCAGCTCAAGTTCACGATCCTCGTGATCGCCGTCGCGATCTGGGCATGGGGCGCGCGCACGGGCAATCACACCTTCATGCTGGTGGGCATCGGCTTCGTCATTGTCGCGTTCGCTTTGCGCCTGATCCCGCGCAAGCCCGACAGCAACGGTGATTAGACGGCCTCAAATGAGAAAATTATAACTTCTTGGCCGCTAACGTTTCGATGCACGGTCCGCAACCTTACCCATGTTTCCGACGCGTCAGCACCGCGAGCGCTGCCGACCGCGTGCCTTCGATGCCTCAACGGGAGCATGTCAGCCATGAAACGCCAGCGTCGCGCAATCCCAGCGGACATCCGTCCTGCCGAAAGCGACCGCGACATTTTGGATCAATACTTCGCGGAGGTCAGCCGATTCCCGCTGTTGACCGCGGACGGCGAGCAGGCACTCGCGCGCCGGATCCGATCGGGCGATCAGGATGCGATGGAGGAGCTCGTTCGCCGCAACCTTCGCTTCGTCGTCTCCGTCGCGAAGAAATATCAGAATCGCGGCATGCCCCTCATCGACCTCATCGGCGAAGGAAATGTCGGGCTCATGACCGCCGCACGAAAGTTCGATCCCGATCAGGGCGTGAAGTTCATCTCGTACGCCGTGTGGTGGATCCGGCAGGCGATCCTCGCTGCGCTCGCGCGGCAAGGTCGCACGGTTCGCGTTCCGCTCAATCGCACGGCCGATCTCTCGCGGGTGATCAAGGCGATCGCGATGCTGCGCGAGAAGCTCACGCGCGAGCCGACGCCGCGCGAGATCT
>JAICLZ010000063.1 GCA_025929535.1 Gemmatimonadaceae bacterium | reverse complement strand
GTCGTTCGTACGAAGAGATGGCCGATCTGCTGACTACCACCGTCGGAGCACTTAAGATGCGCGTCCACCGCGCGCGTGAGGCGCTCCAGGCTCTTCTTGAGGAAAAGTACGCGTGATGCAAGACAACCTGGATCCCAGAGACCATCGGAATCCGCCGGCACCGAAGGGTGACGCGCCGCGTCCGATCACCGATCGTGAAGTTCCGCTCACCGGGCAGCAGACGCCCGCGGCGATCCATTCCTGGTTGGATGGCGAGCTCTCCGAGAGCGCCGTTCGGCAGAGCGATGCGTCGCGCGATGTGGACTTCTGGCTACGCCTCGATCGCGAGGTGCAGGTGCGCCGTCAGATGACGACGCCTGCGCATCTCTACGAGCGCATCATGGAGGCGCTTCCCACTGCGGCCCCCGCAGTCGCGGAGCCGTGGTACAATCGCTCGTTCTCGCTCACGCCCGCTGTTGCGATTGCCGCGGCGGCCGGCGCGATCGCGATTGGTGTGGCTGTCGGGGCAACGGTATTGCACGCTCGGTAGCGCGCGCCGCACGTTTCGAGTCGCTGGAAAGCTGCCGGTCTCACATCAGAGGCCGGCAGTTTTTTTCGCACATTTCCAAAAGCGTAACAGCCGTCACAAATGCAGCGCTGCCAGTCTCACACAACGGGAAAGGCAGCTCTTTTTTGACCGGGATCGGACAAGTATCCGGCCCTGCGGTCCATCGCTTGCAACCCGATACGACGAGTTCTTCGTGCACGAGACTTCGGCGCGGAGTTGATCGATGAACCGCACAGAGGGAGGCAGTATCATGTTTCTGAAATTCATCGCCGCCGCAGCCATCGTGGCTGCTCCGGCTGTAGTGCATGCGCAAACGACGACGCCGACGAATCCAACCACGGCTGCCCAGACGACGTATCCACAGGATACCACTCGTTCGTCGACGCGCATTCATACCGATTCCACGAAAATCGACTCGGCGAATGGGAGCGTGATCACCACGGATTCCATGAAGCAGAAGAACGACCGCATTCGTGATACCACCATGGCGGGCAAGACGCCGCCCTCCCGGATGCACACGGACTCGACGCGTCTGCACACGGATTCCACGATGAACGTGTCGCCCACGGACAGCACGCGGATGAGCACACCACCGAATTCCGGCCGCACGCCTCCGCGCTAACCCGCGCGGAGAAACACACGAAACGGGGAGAAGCCAGCGCTTCTCCCCGTTTTGCGTGCGTCGTATGCGCTAGTTATCGCGCGAGCTCTCGTCGCATGAAGACGAGCGCCACGCCGCGTCGATAGAAGTCATCGATGCGGCTCTCCTCGTGGAAACCGAGTGCGTCCAGAAGATCGCGCGAGCCGGGAAGGTCGTGCGCATCATCCGGAAGCTCCGCAAGCGCGAATCGCGCACCCGATGCCTCGAGCGAGTCGATCGCCGCGGTCACGAGCGCTCGCGCCACACCGCCACGCCGCGCACGATTCTCCACCACCACGAAGTGCAGCCGCCCGGCGCCACTCGTGCCAGCGAAGATGCCGAACACGATGACTCCTTCGACGTCATCGCCCCTCAAACACGCCAGCGCGCGTCCCTCGGCGCCGGGCGCGCCCGCTGCGGACCGCAGCGCGTCGAGCGCGCCGGCCAGATAATGCGTATCGCGGAGCACGCGCTCCACGAGCGCCTCTGCGCGCGGCAGCAGCGATGGCGAGACGGCGTTGATCGATCGACTCGCGCTCACCGGTGCGCGGATCAGATGTGGATCGCGCGTCCCAACACGGCGAGCGCTGCCTCGCGCGTCGCCTCGCTCAATGTCGGATGCGGATGCACCGTGAGCGCGATGTCCTCACTCGATCCACCGAATTCCAGCGTGATCGTGAGCTCCGCAACGAGCTCCGACGCCGACGGCCCGAGGAGGTGCGCCCCGAGCAGCGCATCGGTGTGTGCGTCCGCGATGAGCTTGACGAAACCCGTGCTCTCGCCCGCCGTGCGCGCGCGCGCATTCGCCGAGTAGGGAAACTTGCCCACGGTGTATTCCCGGCCGCTCTCCTTCACCTGCTCCTCCGAGAGACCCACCGATACCACTTCCGGCGTCGTGTACACCACGGCCGGAATCGCGCCATAATGCATGTGCGAGCTGCGCCCCGCGATCACCTCGGCGGCGATCATCCCCTCATCTTCCGCCTTGTGCGCGAGCAACATGCCGCCAACGGCGTCACCGATCGCGTACACATCTGGAAGATTGGTGCGCATCTGATCGTCTACGCGTATCTCGCCGCGCGCACCGAGCGCGAGTCCGAGCGCGCCCGCATCGATGCCGGAGAGCGACGGCTTGCGGCCCACGGACACGAGCACCCGGTCCGCCTCGAGCGTTTCGGTTTTTCCATCCTTCTCGACATCGACGAGCACGCGATCGCCCTCCCGTCCCGCGCCCGTGACCCTGGTGGCCGTGCGAATGTCGAGCCCCTGCTTGCGATACGCCTTCTCGGCCTCGCGCGCGAGCTCGGCGTCGTAGCCGGCGAGAATCGATGGGAGCAGCTCGATGATCGTGACCTTCGCGCCGAGCCGGCGCCACACGGAGCCGAGCTCCACGCCGATCACACCCCCGCCGATGACGAGCAGTCGCTCGGGGACTTCGCCGAGGGCGAGCGCGCCGGTGCTGGAGAGGACGCGGTCTTCGTCGAAGGGAAGGAAGGGGAGCTGAATGGGAACGGAGCCCGTTGCGATGATGACGGACTTGGGCTTGTAAACCGTTACACTGTTCTCGGGGGGCGCCCCCCGCACCTCCACCACCCGTCCCGGCTTCAGCGTCGCGCTCCCGCGCGCCCACCTGATCTTGTTCTTCTTGAACAGGTACTCGATCCCGCGCGTGTTCTGCCCCACCACCCCCGTCTTCCGCTTCTGCATCGCGCCGAGATCCAGCCCGATCTCGGCGAGCATCACTCCGTGCGTCGCGGCTTTCTCGCGCGCGAACTCGTAATGGTGCGACGACTCGAGCAGCGCCTTGCTCGGAATGCAGCCGACGTTCACGCACGCGCCGCCCAGCGTGCCGTCGCGCTCCACGCACACCGTGCCGAGGCCGAGCTGCGCGGCGCGGATGGCGGCCACGTAGCCGCCGGGCCCGCCGCCGATGATCAATACGTCCGGCTCGAGGGTGTCGGTCACGTCAGTGTCATGGCGCGGGCGATCACTCGACGAGCATCGACGCTGGATCCTCGATGAGCTCCTTGATGCGAACGAGGAAGAGCACCGCCTGCTGCCCGTCCACCAGCCGGTGATCGTACGACAGCGCGAGATACATCATCGGCCTGATCTCGACTTTTCCGGCGATGGCAACCGGGCGATCCTGAATCTTGTGCAGTCCGAGTATCGCGACCTGCGGATAGTTCAGGATCGGCGTCGACACGAGCGAGCCGAACACGCCGCCATTCGTGATGGTGAAGCTGCCGCCGGTGAGATCATCCATCGCGAGCGCGCCGTCCCGTGCGCGCTTGGCGACGGCCGAGAGCGCGCGGCTGAATTCGATCATCGACATCTGGTCGGCATCCTTGACCACCGGTACGACGAGCCCGTTGTCCGCGGCCACCGCGATACCGAGGTTCACGTAATGCTTGTAGACGACCGTGTCGCCCTCGATCTGCGCGTTGACGGCGGGATACGCCTTGAGGGCGAGACTCGCGGCCTTCGCGAAGAAGGGCATGTACGAGAGCTTGACCCCGTGCTCCTTCTCGATGCGCTCGCGCAGCCGGTCGCGCAGGGCCGAGACGGCAGACATGTCGACTTCGTTGAACGTCGTCAAATGCGCGGTTGCGTGCTGCGACTCGAGCAGATGCTCGGCGATGCGGCGCCGCCGCGTCGTCATGCGCTCGCGCGTCTCGCGCCCGTTCTGCGAGGCGGGTGCGGCAGTGCGCGGTGCAGGCGAACGTGGTGCGGCCGGCGCTGGTGCGGGGGCGGGCGTGGCGGCGAGCATGTCGCCCTTCGTCACGCGACCGCCCGGTCCGCTGCCCGCCACCTTCGCGGGATCGATGCCTTCACGGGACGCGATTCGGCGAACGGCCGGCGATGTCTTGGGTGGTGCCGTGGCGACGGGGGCGGCAGATGGAGCTGCTGCCGGAGCGGGTTGCGGCGCCTTCGCGGGAGCAGGAGCAGGGGCAGGAGCAGGAGCAGGGGCAGGTGATGGTGCCGTCGCCGGTGCGCTCGCAGCCACGCTGGCGCTCTCATCGATCTGTCCGATCTCCTCGCCCACCTGGACGACGTCGCCCTCCTTCTTCTCCTGCTTCGTCAGCACGCCCGCCTTGAACGCCGGGACCTCGACCGTGATCTTGTCGGTCTCGAGCTCCACCAGCGATTCGTTCTGTGCCACGACATCGCCTTCCTTCTTCAACCACCGCGAGATCGTCGCTTCCACGATCGACTCGCCTAGCGGTGGCACCTTGATCGAGATCATTCCGCCGTCATCAGAGTGTCGAAAAGGCAGCGCCGGCACCGGGAAAATCGCGTTGCTCGCCGCGTCGCTGCCTCTTACCATTCGCTACTCAATATAACGGGACCACCACAGCGTGCGAGCGCTCACGGTCTCCGCCCATGGCGGGTTGGAGCAGCTGCAAATCGTTGCCGATCTTCCGGTTCCCTCGCTCGGCGCGCCCTCGGACGTGCGCGTGCGCATGCACGCCGTCGCGCTCAATCATCTCGATCTGTTCGTGCTTCGCGGGCTTCCGGGGATGACCGTGCGCCCCCAATGGATCGTGTGCGCAGATGGAGCCGGTACCGTCGACCAGGTGGGCAGTGCGGTGCTCGGCTTCGCGCCCGGCGATCGCGTGATGATCAATCCCGGCATCAGCGATCGCAGCTGCGAGTTCTGCAAGACTGGCGAGCAATCGCTCTGCGAGCACTTTCGTCTGCTCGGCGAGCATCTGCCGGGAACCGCCGCCGAATACGTAGTGGTGCCCGCGGCGAATCTCCGCCCAGTGCCCGCGAACGTGTCCTGGGAGACAGCCGCGGCGTTCACGCTCGCGACACTCACCGCGTGGCGCATGGTCGTCACGCGCGCGCGCGTGCAACCCGGCGAAACGGTGCTCATCTGGGGCATCGGCGGCGGCGTCGCGATCGCGGCGCTGCAGATCGCGAAGCGGATCGGCGCGCGCGTGTGGGCGATCTCCTCGAGCGATGCGAAGCTCGCGCGCGCACGCGAGCTCGGCGCGGACGAGACGTTCAACCATCGCACCACCGATATCGTGAGCGCGATTCGCGAGCACACCGGCAAGCGCGGCGTCAATGTCGTGATCGATGACGTGGGCGAGGCGACGTGGGAGCGGTCGCTCCGCGTGCTCGGCCGCGGCGGCCGGCTCGTGACCTGCGGCGCGACATCCGGACCGCTGGTGCAGACCGATGTGCGCAAGCTGTTCTGGCATCAATGGACGATTCTGGGATCCACGATGGGCAACGATCGTGAGCTCGACGCGATCGTGGAGGCCCTCGGCGCGGGCGCGCTCGTTCCGCCGGTGGATGCCGTCTTTCCGCTGGAGCGTGCGCGGGATGCGTACGAGCGGCTCGCCACCGCTTGGCAGTTCGGAAAGATCGTGGTGAAGCTGCGCGATGACTGAGCGCGCGCAGTACACGCCCGAAGAGCAGCAGCGCATTCGCGCATCGCTCGTGGCGGGAGACACGCCCGAGTGCCCGCGCTGCGCGGTGACGCTCACGACGCGGCCCATCGGCGGCGGATCGTTCGGTCTCGGCTATGCTCGCAGGCGCGAGTGGCTCATCTGTCCCCGCTGCAGGCGAAGCGCCATATTCGACGTGAAGCGCGGAACGAGAAACTGACGAGGTGAGTCGATTGGAGATTCCGAGGCACCGGTTCCTGCTCGCCAGCCTGTCGCTCGTGAGCCTGTCGCTCGTGAGCCTGTCGCTCGTGGCCGCATGCTCCACGGACGAGACGCCCAAGACCAAGCCCGTCGCTGCTGCTCCCGTGCAAGTGAAACAGACGATCGTGCGCGCGCCTCCGCCTGAAGAGCCGCTGCCACCCATGACCGCCGCTCCCGCGTTCAGCACGGTCGTGGCCGGAAGCCAGCACTCCTGCGGGATCACCGGGAGCGGAGATCTCTACTGCTGGGGGAGCAACGACCTGGGGCAGCTGGGCGATAGCGGAACCACCGAGCGCACACTGCCGTCGGAAGTCGGCGGTGGACTCAAGTGGCGCGCCGTGAGCGTGGGCGGATCACACAGCTGCGGAATCACGACCGAAGGTGCCGCCTATTGCTGGGGCTCGAGCATCGCCGGCCAGCTTGGCAGCGACACGCTGGGCACGTTGCCCACGCCGTATCGCATGCCGAAGGCGCCGTCGTTCGTGAAGATCGCATCCGGCAACGATCACAGTTGCGCGATCACCACCGATGGGAAGATGTTCTGCTGGGGCGAGAATCTGCACGGCGAGCTCGGCGCGAGTGTGTTCAGCAAGTTCTCTCCCGTCATTCAGGTGGTGCCGCAGCTCACCTGGGCGCGCGTGAGCGCCGGCCCGCACAGCACGTGCGGGATCACCATCGATGGGAAGCTGTACTGCTGGGGGCTCGACGAGGAAGGCGGCATCGGAGTCGAGGCGGGCGATGCGTGCCAGCTCGATGGCGAGCCCGCGCAATGTGCGCTGCCACTTCGCCAGCCCGCGGACTCGCTTCGCTTCACCAGCGTGGCCGCCGGCGTGACGCACAGCTGCGCAATCACCGGCGATGGTGTGCTGTATTGCTGGGGAGCGAACGATCGCGGGCAGCTCGGCAGCGGATTTCGCGATCCACTCGGTCCCACGCGCGTGGTGACCCAGGAGCACTGGATCGCGGTGTCTGCGGGGCGCGGATTCACCTGCGCGATCACGACGGGCGGTGTCGCGGAGTGCTGGGGCGCGGACAACGACGGCCAGCTCGCCGGCCGCGCCGCGGATGCCACCGTCCCCGCGCCAGTGGCGGGCTCGGTGCGCTTCACCGCGATCTCCTCGGGCGCCGCGCACACGTGCGCGCTCGCCACCGATCATCTCGTGTATTGTTGGGGAGCGAATGGGAACGGGCAGCTCGGCACGGGCGCCCACAAGCGCAGCTTCGAGCCGGAGAAGCTGATGTTCGCCGCGGAGAGTCACCCTTAGCCGGCATTTCGCCGGGAGCGCGACGTGGAATTTCTGGACCGCCTGCAGGGGAGCTTCGATCAGCTCGCGCTCTACATCCCGGCGCTGCTCGGCGCGCTCGTCATCCTCTTCGCCGGCTATCTGCTCGCGAAGCTCATCGAGCGGGCCATCGACCGCGGGCTGAATCGGCTGGGACTCAACAAATGGCTCAAGCGCGGGGGCGTGCTCGACGCCGTGGAGCGCACGGGGTGGCGGCGCACGCCCTCCCGGCTCATCGGGAACATCGCGTTCTGGTTCGTGATGTTCGTCGTGATCCTCGTGGCGGCGCACGCGCTCGGGCTCTCTTCGCTCACCAACGTGTTCTCGGAGCTGGTGAGCTACATCCCCAGCGTGATCGCCGCGCTCGTGATCATTCTCGTGGGCATCGTGCTCGGCGAGTTCGTGGATGGGCTCCTGATGGCGTCCGCGGGCGGGATTCCGGGCGGCCCCACGCTCGCGCGCGTGGGACGCGCGGGCGTCATCATCCTCGCGATCTTCATGGCGCTGCAGGAGCTGGGCATCGCCACCGAGATCGTGACGACCGCATTCGCGATCATCTTCGGCGCGCTCGCGCTGGCGTTCGCACTGTCGTTCGGGCTCGGTAACCGCGAGCTCGCGGGCGAGATCACACGCGAGTGGTACGAGCGCCTGCGTGCGGAGCGGGAGACGATTGCGTGGGAAAACCGCAAGCGCGCCGCACGCGAATCACGGGAGGTCGAGGAGAGCGATGACTTCGCGGAAGACGGCGAAGTGAAGCTCGATTAACGAACGCTCTAAGTTGTTGCGGCGCATGTAATTATACACTCTTTGCCGGGTTGCTGACATCGCCTCCGAGGTGTATATTTCCAGTGCTGTGAACCGGACGCATTTCCCCCCAGTACCCCCCGCCTCATGACCGCTCCGAACAACCGGGAACGCATCGTCTCGCGCCTCATCGACGCCGAGGTGAAGGAATCGTTCATCAACTACTCGATGAGCGTGATCGTCTCGCGCGCGCTCCCCGACGTGCGTGATGGGCTCAAGCCCGTCCATCGCCGCGTGCTCTACGCGATGAACGAGCTCGGGCTGGTTCCGGGGCGTCCATTCAAGAAATCCGCGACGGTGGTGGGCGATGTGCTGGGCAAGTACCACCCGCATGGCGACTCGAGCGTGTACGACGCGCTCGTGCGCATGGTGCAGGACTTCTCGCTGCGCTATCCGCTGGTGGACGGGCAGGGAAACTTCGGCTCGGTCGATGGCGATTCTGCGGCTGCCTATCGGTACACGGAAGCGCGCCTCACGCCCATGGCGATGGAGATGCTCGCGGACATCGACAAGGGCACCGTCGACTACGTCGCGAACTACGATGACCGGCTCCAGGAACCGCGCGTACTGCCGTCCGGCATTCCGAACCTGGTGGTCAACGGCTCATCCGGCATCGCGGTGGGCATGGCGACGAACATCCCGCCGCACAACCTGCGCGAGGTGATCGCGGCGGTCGTGCATCTCATCGCGAAGCCGGATGCATCGCCTGCGGACATTCGGAAGTTGATCAAGGGTCCGGACTTCCCCACTGGCGGCTATATCTACGGTCGCGAAGGCATCAAGAATTATCAGGAGACCGGACGCGGCCGCATCGTGATGCGTGCACGTGCGGTGATCGAGGAGAAGGAGTCGTCGAACAAGTCGCAGATCGTCGTCACCGAGATTCCGTACCAGGTGAACAAGGCGCGGCTCGTCGAGCAGATCGCGGACCAGGTGAAGGACGGGAAGCTCGAAGGGATCAGTGCGCTGCGCGACGAATCCGATCGCGACGGCATGCGCATCGTCGTCGAGCTCAAGCGCGATGCAATTCCGCGCGTGGTGTTGAATCAGCTGTACAAGCACACCACGATGCAGGCGACGTTCGGCGTCATCAACCTCGCCCTCGTGCCCGACGTGAACACCGGGCAGCTCGTGCCGAAGGTGATGCCGCTCAAGGAGCTGCTCGAGCACTACATCACGCACCGGCACGAAGTCGTCGTGCGCCGCACGCAGTTCGATCTCGACAAGGCGCTCGACCGCGAGCACATCCTGGAAGGGCTCAAGATCGCGGTCGACAACATCGATGCGGTGATCAAGCTCATTCGCGCGGCCGAGGATACGCCCAAGGCGAGCACGCAGCTGCAGGCGCGCTTCAAGCTCTCGGAGCGGCAGGCCGAGGCGATCCTCAACATGCGGCTCGCGAAGCTCACCGGCCTCGAGATCGAGAAGCTGGAACAGGAGCTCAAGGAAGTGCGCGCCGAGATCAAGGAGCTGCGCTCGATCCTGGCGTCGCGCGACAAGCGCATGAAGATCATGACGGACGAGCTGCTGGCGCTTTCCGCCAAGTACGGCGACGACCGCCGCACCGAGATCACGAGCGACGAGGGCGAGTTCACGATCGAGGATCTGATCGCCGAGGAGGACATGGTGGTCACCGTGTCGCACTCCGGGTACATCAAGCGGACATCCGTGTCGACGTACAAGAAGCAGCGGAGGGGTGGCCGCGGACTCAATGGCCAGGGGCTCAAGGACGAGGATTTCGTCGAGCACCTGTTCATTGCGTCGACACATGATTACATACTGTTCTTCACCGATGACGGCCGCTGTTTCTGGCTGAAGGTGCACGAGATCCCGCTCGCAGGCCGCGCCGCCAAGGGAAAGCCGGTCGTGAACCTGATCAACGTCACCGCGGACACGACCGTTCGGGCGATGGTCCCGGTGCGGGAGTTCAGCGACAAGCAGTATCTGCTCTTCGCCACGCAGCTGGGAACCGTGAAGAAGTCGGCATTGACGGAGTACAGCAACCCGCGTTCGACGGGGATCAAGGCGATCAAGATCGAGAAGGGCGATCAGCTCATCGACGTGCAGATCACCGAGGGGAACAACGACATTGTGCTCGCCACGAAGTATGGTCTCTCGATCCGTTTCAGCGAGACGGATGTCCGCGAGATGGGACGCGACACCACCGGCGTGAAGGGCGTGGAGCTCTCGGCAGGAGACGAAGTGAAGGGGATGGTCGTGATCAAGCGCGACGCGACGCTGCTCGTCGTCACCGCGAAGGGCATGGGGAAGTGCTCGCCCATCGAGGAGTACCGCGTGCAGAAGCGCGGCGGGAAGGGAATCCTGACGCTGAATCGCACCGAGAAGACTGGTGAAGTGGTCGCGCTCAAGGAAGTTCTCCCTGACGACGAATTGATGCTCATCACCAAGCAGGGAATCGTCATCCGCATGCCGGTGAAGGGAATTCGCGTGAGTGGTCGCAACACGCAGGGTGTGAAGCTGGTGCACCTGGACGATGGAGACATCGTGTGTGACGTCGCGCGCGTGGTGATCGAGGATGACGAAGGCGGCGAGGAAGCGCTGGATGAGACGGTGGGAGTGTCGCCAGACGTAGAGGAAGAATAGGCTCGATGGCCGCGTCCGCGACCGCGGCCTCGCGCACGCCGCAGGACACGAGCGCCCTGGTCTCGCTGGACGAGATCAGGGCGGCTGCGCGCGTATTGCGCGGCGTGGCCGTGCGCACGCCGCTGCTTCCCGCGGACGATCTCTCTCAACGGCTCGGCGACGGCGCCATCTTCGTGAAGCCCGAAATGCTGCAGCGCGGCGGCGCCTTCAAGTTCCGCGGCGCCTACACCTTCCTCGCGGCGCTCTCGCCCGACGAGCGAGCGCGCGGCGTGATCGCGCCGTCCTCCGGAAATCACGCCCAGGCCGTCGCCTTTGCGGCGCGCATCTTCGGTGTTCGGGCAACGCTCGTGATGCCCACCACGGTCACCGCGGTCAAGCGCGCCGGCGTCGAGCGACTCGGCGGACGTGTCGAGCTCGCGGGCAAGACCACCGCCGATCGCATGGAGCGCGCGGAGCAGCTCGCGAAGGAAAGCGGGAGCGTGCTCGTGCCACCCTACGATGACGCGCGGATCATCGCGGGACAGGGAACCGCCGGGCTCGAGATCGTGGAGGATCTCCCCGATGTCGGCACGGTGCTCGTGCCGGTTGGCGGCGGCGGGTTGAGCGCGGGTGTGGCCACGGCGGTCAAGCTCCTCGTGCCCACGGCGTGCGTGATCGGCGTCGAGCCGGTTGGCGCCGCCAAGCTCACGCGCGCACGCGCGGCGGGCGCGCCCGTGCGGCTGGAGAGCACGGGTGGCATGGCGGACGGGCTGCTCGCCACGCAGATCGGAACGATCCCGTTCGCGCACCACGCGGCGTACATCGACGAGGTGGTCACGATCGAGGACGCCGCGCTCGCCCCCGCGATGCGCCATCTCCTCGACCGGCTCAAGATCGTGGCGGAGCCGAGCGGCGCGATCACGATCGCGGCCCTTCAGTCCGGACGGGTGCAGCCGCGAGGCAAGACGGTGGCGGTGCTGAGCGGCGGCAACATCGAATGGGATGGTTTGCAGGACGTGCTCGCACATGGATAGGGCACGCATCCTCATCGCCGATGAGGACTTCGTCCTGTCGCGCACGCTCACGTGGCTGCTGCGCGACCAGGGCTACGATGTGGCGGTGGCGCCGGGCGGACGCGGCGTGATGGATCATCTCAAGGTCACGTCTCCCGATCTGCTCATGATCGACGTGGGCGATCAGCCGGCGGACGGTTACCAGCTGCTCGAGCGAATGCGCGGGGAAGAGCAGTGGCGGGACATGCCCGTGCTCGTCATGGCGCCGCAGGCGTCCGACGAAGTCTCCATGCAGGTGCTGAAGTTCGGCGCCACGGATTTCCTCAGCAAGCCGTTCCACGTGCGCGAGCTGCTCGCACGCGTGCGCATGCAGCTCCGTGTGCGCCGCGAGATACTGCACGCACGCCATGCGCTCCACTCCACGGAGGCCGAGCTCGCGCAGGTGCGCACGGAGGCCGAGAAGCGGCGCCAGCTCGTCGACATTCTACAGGAGGTACACGGCGACTTCTCGCCGGAGGAGCTGTACCACATTCTCACGCGCCGCGTCGCGCACGCGCTCGACATCACGCATTGCTCGCTCATCCTGGCGCGCCCCGGCGATGCTCTCGGCATCGTGGCGGCGGCGTACGAAACGCCGGGGCTGCGTCACCTCGAGATCGAGCTCAAACGCTATCCGGAAATTCGCGCGGCGCTCGAATCATCGGAGCCGGTGCTCGTGGAGGAAGTGGCGACGAGCCCGTTGTACGCGGAGGCGCGCGAAGAGTGGAGGAGCGAGCGCAACGAGGTGAAAGTGCGCTCCGTGATTGCGCTGCCGTTCCGCATCGACGGGATCGAGGCGGGGGTGGTGTTTCTGCGCACGCTCGAGGGCGAGCCTTCGCTCAAGGCGAGCGATGTCGACTTCGCGGACGATGTCGTGAAGGCGGCGGTGAGCGCGATCCAGCGCGCGCAGGCGATGGAGAGCACGCGCGCGGACAACGAGCGGCTCGAGGTGCTGGCGCTCACGGATTCGCTCACGCAGACGCTCAACCGCCGCGCGCTGATGGACCGGCTCGATTCGGAGCTCGATCGCGCGCGGCGCTACTCGCTCACGCTGTCGCTGCTGATGGTCGATCTCGACCACTTCAAGGCCGTGAACGACAGCTTCGGACACCTCGCGGGCGACGAGGCGCTGCGCGGCGTCGCCCGCGTACTGCAGCGCGAGGCACGATCGGTCGATGTGGTCGCGCGCTACGGCGGAGAAGAGTTCGTGGTCATCCTCCCGGAAACGGGCGAGGATGGCGCAGTGAAGGTCGCGGAGCGCATTCGCGCGCGCGTCGCGGAGCAGGCCACCGAGGGACTGCTTCCCATGCCGGCGCTCACGGTGAGCGTGGGTGTCGCAACCGTTCTCTCGACGCAGGTCCAGGCGCCGGAAGAGCTGATCGCGCTCGCGGATGACGCGCTGTATCGCGCGAAAGCTCAGGGCCGGAACCGCGTCTGCACATGACGCCCAGGTAGCTGCAGCATGAGCACGCGATGCCCGAGCTGCCAGACCACGTACGCCGACGACGCGCGGTTCTGTCCACGTGATGGAACGAAGCTCGAGACCGTGGCGCACCCTGCGGGAAATCCAGTCACACCGCCATTCATTCCACCGCCGCCTCCGTCCTCGCCTCCTCACTCTCACGCGCGCGTCTTCCAACCGCTCGGCTCCGAGAATCGCGCGACGTCGCAGCGCACGGGACCGCCGGGAGCTCCCGCCGGAAAGGCGCTCGACTATTCGAAGCTCGTAGGTGAAACGCTGGATTTGCGCTACGTGGTGACGCGAAAGATCGGCGAGGGCGGCATGTCGTTCGTCTATCTCGCGAACGACGTGCTCAGAAAAGAGCCGGTGGCGATCAAGATTCTCTCGCCTTCGCTGAGCCAGGATCGCACCGCGATGGCGCGGCTGCGGCGCGAGGCGGATCTCGGCGGCAAGCTCGAGCATCCGAACGTCTGCCACATCATCCGGCTCGGCGAGACGAGCAACGGGCTGGTGTACGTGGTGATGCCGTTCGTCGAGGGCGAGCTGCTCTGCGACCTGACGAATCGCGCACAGCAGCTGGAGCTCGCGGTCACCGTTCGCTACATCACGGACATCGCCGCGGGGCTGCAGGTAGCACACGAGCTCGGGATCGTACATCGCGATCTGAAGCCCGAGAACATCATGATCAGCAGAAATTCCGATGGCAGCGATCGGGCGATCGTGATGGACTTCGGGCTGGCGAAGGAGCGTCAGGTGAGCGCCGAGATCAAGAAGCTCACCGCCACGGGGATCGTGCTCGGGACGCCGGAGTTCATGAGTCCGGAGCAGCTTCGAGGCAAGCCGCTGGATCCGCGCACGGACGTGTACTCGCTGGGGCTCATGGCGTACGAGATGCTCACGGGGAAGCTGCCCTTTCCGGGACGCACGCAGCAGGAGATCATGATCGCGCGCCTCAAGAGTGAGCCCACGCCCATCCGCGCCGCTCGGCCCGATCTCGACTTCCCGGCGGCGGTCGAGAAGGTGCTGCTCAAGAGCATGGCGCGGGAGCCGTCGGAGCGCTTTCAGTCGGCGCCGGAGTTCGCCGCGGCGCTCGCAGATGCCGCAAGGCGGGGCGGCGCCGCGAGTGGCGTGCTGGACAGAATTCTGGGGCGCTGACGCATCCATTGCCGCGCCTCGCGGCGCTCGCCCAGATTTCCTCGCATGAAAAGATATGCGGCATTCGACCCACCCGAGTACGTCGCCTGGACGGCGGATGATTCCGAGCGTGAGCGTTTTGATGCGACGGTCAGTCGTGATCCGGTACGCGCGGCTATCATCGATTCCCTCGGCGAAGCGCAGCTTCTCGACCTCTATCGTGGCCTTGTTCGCACTCGTCTGATCGACGTCGCGCTCAAGCGCTACGTGAAGCAGGGTGTGATCTCGAAGGCGTGGCTGGGCACGGGCGAGGAGGCGGCGACCGTCGGCCCCGTGCACGCACTTCGGCGTGGCCCGAACGCGGACATCGTGGCGCCCATGATTCGTAACTCCGGGGCCTGCAACGAGATGGGGATGCCGGCGGCGGACGTGTTCCGCGCCTACATGGGCACGGGGGATGGCCCTTCACATGGTCGCGACGGGCACTACGGCGACTTCTCGCGCGGCATTCTGCCTCCCGTGAGCATTGTGGGCGATTGCGCGGCCGTCGTCACAGGAATCGCCCTTGCCATGCAGGCGCGGAAGCGGGACAACGTGGTGCTCACCTGGATTGGTGACGGAAGCACGAAGGCAGGCGTTTTTCATGAGGGGCTGAACTTCGCGGCGGTGCGGCGTGTGCCGGCGATCTTCATCATTCAGAACAATCAGGTTGCCCTTGGCACGCGTCTGGCGCAGCATCATCTCACGCCTGAACCGGAAAGTTTCGCGAGCTGGCCGAAGGCGTACGGTGTGTGGGGCGGCGTGTTCGATGGGAACAACGTGCTCGATGCGTACGCGCTCACATCACTTGCCGCCGAACGCTGCCGGCGTGGTGAGGGGCCGGCGCTCTTGATCGCCGAGACCTTTCGAATGGGCGGGCACGCAACGCACGATGAGCAGGAGGCGCGGCGCACCTTCGATGCCGGAATGTTCGACGCCTGGGGGCGGCGCGATCCGATTCCGATGTATGAACAGTGGCTGGTCGGGCGGGGTATCTCGCGAGAACGGCTCGAAGAGCTGGAGCGGGAGATCGAGCTCGAGGTAGGGAAGGCCGAGGAAGAAGCGCTCGCGAGTCGCGCGGAAAAGATGCCGCGGGGCGAAGATGCGCTGGCTGGTGTCTATCACGCAGGGAACGAGTCATGAGAGCACTGTTTGTCTTCGCCACGGTGGCCTGCATGGCCGGCGCATCGGTTGCGTGTGGCGGATCGAGCGGCGACACGCCGGTCACGCCACCGCCGGGTGAGACATTTCCGAGCCCGCTCACGGTCGCGTCCGGGCTTCAGATCAAGTACTTCGCGAAAGTGCCGGGCGCCCGCGTGATGGCGATGGGACCCGATGGCGCGGTGTACGTGAGCGTGCCGAGCGGAAACAAGGTCGTGCGCGTGTGGGACACGAACGGCGACAACGTCGCCGACAGCGCGCGCACGGCCGTGGGCGGGCTGCACGGACCGGCGGGGCTCGCGTTCCACAAGGGCTATCTCTACATCGCGAACGAGGACGGCGTCGTGCGCGCGCAGCTCGACGCGCAGGGGAAGCTCGTGGGGTCCGTGGTTCCGCTGAACACGCTGCCGCACGGCGGCGGCCACTCCACGCGCACCATTGTCTTCGGCGCCGACAGCGCGATGTACGTCTCGGTGGGCTCGTCGTGCAACCTGTGCGTCGAGACCGACAGCGAACGCGCCACGGTCGTGCGCTTCAACGAGGACGGCTCGAACGGACGCGTGTATTCGCGCGGTCTGCGCAACGCAGTCGGACTCGCGATGGAACCATCGACCCACAAGCTGTGGGTATCGCAGAACGAGCGCGATGACATCCAGCCCGATCACCAGAATCTTCCGCCGGAGGAGATCAACATTCTTCAGGACGGAAAGGATTACGGGTGGCCGTACTGCTATTCGCACGGTGGGGCGCCGGTGCCGAATCCCGAGTACAACGATGCTGGGCGGTGCGCCACGACGGTGAGCGCTGCGCTCGAGATGCAGGCGCACTCCGCGCCGCTCGGGATGACGTTCCTCGACAAGGCGACGCTGCTGCCGGCGGAGTATCACAGCGATCTGCTGCTTGCCTTCCACGGCTCGTGGGATCGCAGTCAGCCCACGGGCGCGAAGGTCGTGCGCGTGCACGTTGCGGGCGGCGTTCCGACCGGAATCGAGGATTTCGTGAGTGGATGGCAGCGCTCTGACGGCTCGCGGTGGGGCCGCCCCGCGGATGTGGCGGTGTACAAGGACGGCTCGGTGCTCATCTCGGACGATCAGAGCGGCTCGCTCTATCGCGTCGCACCGTGAACTCGTGACACTCGCGTCGCGTACGGCGGTCGCCACAGCCGCTTCCATGGTGGCGATTGCCGCGCTGCTGGTAGCGCCCCCGCTCCAGGCGCAGAACGAAGCCATCGTCGCGCGGGCGGACACGCTGCTCATCGCGGGGCGCGTATTCGCCGCGGAGTCGCTGTACTACATCGCGGTGCGCCGCGGCCCGCGCGATCCGGTTGCCCGCCTCGCGCTCGGCCGCTATCTCGCGCAGCGCGGCGCGCTCAAGGTGGGCGCGGTGCTCATGGAGGAGGCGCGCTTCTTCGGCGGGGATCCGACGCGCGTGGCGGTCGAGCTCGCGCCCGTGTACCAGCGCCTGGGCGAGTACAACCATCTGGCCGCACTTCCAGCGAGCGCGGTGCCGTTCGGTGAACGGATGCGCGCCGAATATCTGCGCGACAATCCACCTGCCGTCGCCGGGCCCGATTCCGCATCGGTCGATTACCTCGTGAACGACAGCCAGCTGCTCGGGCGCGTGCAGCTCCTGATCGGGACTGACACGGTGATGGCGACGATCGACGCGCGTACCGAAGGGCTCGTGCTCGATACGTCGTGGGCGAAGCGGAAGGAGCTCCGCCGATTCGGATCGCGCAACACGAGCATCCGCGACGTGAACGTGGTCACGCCCAGCATGGCGCTCGGCCCCTACACGTTCACCAACGTGCCCACGCGCTTCGCGCCGCAGCCGGGTGCCGCCCGCGCGACGATCGGTCTCGACCTCGTGGGGCAGCTCGCGCCGAGCTTCGATCCGCGCACGGGCAAGATGCTGTTGCGCGCAAGCGGTCGCGTGCCCACGACCTTTCCGGGGCTGCGCATCGCGACGATCACCAATGACCGCGGTGTCTACGTCGTGAAGGGCGAAACGATCTTCCCGCTCGGGCACCCCGACGTGCAGCGCTACTTCAGGAGCTCGCGATGGACGCTGAATCCGAAGCGCGGCGAGGTGTTCGTGGACAGCGTGGGGCCGCCCAAGACATTGTGAACGGTTGAGCCGACTACCGCCCGATGCGCCTGAGCTCCACCAGCAGACATCGATCCTGGACGACATCGATACCCGCGCGCGCGAGCTGCTCCGCCACCGCGTCGTGCCGGATCCCCGACTGAAACCACACCGCCTTCGGTCGCTTCTCCAACATGTCGTCCAGGTGCTTCGGAACGTCCTGCGGACGGCGAAAGACATCCACGAGATCGATCTCGCCCGGTATTGCGGCGAGCGTGCGGTACACCGGATTCCCGAACAGCTCGCGCATCTCCGGATAGTACACCGGCACCGGAATCACATCGTATCCCGCGCGATGCGCATGGTCGGGCACGTAGTACGCGGGCTGCCCCGACTCCGGCGTTTTCACGCCGAGTACCGCGATGCGATGCGTGCGCTCGAGGAGCGCGCGAAGCTGCGCGGGCGTGTCGAGCAGGTGCTCACGCCAGTTCTCCGAGCTCTCTGCGTCCGCGCGTGGAGCTGCACTCATTCGTCGTCCGTTCCCCCGTATGCATCCACGGACGTCTTGAGCTGCTGCGCGAGCTCCGCATCGCCGCTCAGGAGCGTCTCCCAGCTGATCTCGCGTCCCTTGCGTTTGCCCTTGGGTGCGATCTTCACGCCTTCGGGCGAGATGCTCACCGTGTAAGTCTCGCCGCCAAGCTTGAGCTCACGCTTGATGAGTCCCTCGAGCTTTGCTGTCATCGTTCTCCGGTGTTGTTCGAGACGGGCTGCGCAGGTGATCAAGGCGAAATTCATGCTCGCGGACAGTCCGCGATCGCGGCGCGCGGGGTAACATGCGCCTGGCCGAAGAGCTAGCTTTCGTGGCTAACCAACGAACGCTGGCACTCAGGAGATCCCACGAATGCGAATGCTTGTGCTTGGCGCGGGGCTGCAAGGCTCCGCCTGCGCGTATGACCTGCTCCAGAATCCCAATGTCACCGAGGTTCGGCTCGCGGACCTGAATATTTCGCACCTCCCGGACTTTCTGCACGAATATTCCGGCAAGCGCCTGATCCCCACGCCGCTCGATGTCCGCGACCACGAGGCGGTGCTCGCCGTGATGCGCGAGAGCAAGGCGACGATGAGCGCGATTCCGTACTACTTCAATCTCGAGCTCGCGCGTCTCGCGGTGCGGGCCGGCACCAACTTCTGCGACCTCGGCGGAAACACGGAGATCGTGTTCCAGCAGAAGGAGCTGGATGCGGACGCGCGGAAGGCGAAAGTCACCGTCGTTCCGGACTGCGGGCTCGCGCCCGGCATGGTGAACATCCTCGCGCAGTACGGCATCGAGCAGCTCGATGACGTGAAGTCCGTGAAGATTTTCGTCGGGGGACTGCCGCAGCAACCCGAAGGTCCGCTGGGCTATCAGATCGTGTATTCGCTCGAGGGGGTGCTGGACTACTACACGACGCTCTCGTGGATCGTGCGGAACGGCAAGCGCGCGCAGGTGAAGGCGCTGTCCGAGCGGGAGCCGGTGCACTTTCCCAAGCCCGTGGGCGAGCTCGAGGCGTTCCACACGGCGGGCGGGCTGTCGACGATGGCGTGGCGATACGAGGGAAAGATCCCCTCGATGGAGTACAAGACGCTTCGCTATCCCGGACATGCACACATCATGGAGGCGATTCGCGAGCTCGGGCTGCTCGATCTGGCGCCGGTGGATGTGAAGGGAACGAAGGTCGTGCCGCGCGATGTCACAGTCGCGACGATCGGACCACGCCTCACGAAGCCCAAGGGACGCGATCTCGTGGCGCTGCGCGTGGTGGTCGAGGGAACGAAGGCCGGTGCGGCGAAGAAGATCGGTTGGGAGCTGCTCGACTACTACGATGAATCGCGCGGCATCAGCGCGATGATGCGCACGACGGGCTATTCGCTCTCGATCACGGGACAGATGCAGGCGAACGGCGAGCTCCAGCCCGGCGTGTTCACGCCAGACGAGTGCATTCCCGCCGCGAAGTACATCGCCGAGCTGGCGAAGCGCGGCGTGAAGATCAAGGAACTCGAGATGTCGTGATCGAGGCGTAACTCACGATGCAGCAACCCTCAGCGCGACTTGGCGATCCCGTCGCCAGCGTCGCGACGCCGGCACTGGTCATCGATCTCGACGCAATGGAGCGCAATCTCGCCGCGATGGCGGAGTTTGCGCGCTCGCACGATATCCGCCTGAGGCCTCACGCCAAGATGCACAAGAGCGCGGCGATCGCCCAGGCGCAGATCGCCGCCGGCGCGATCGGCGTCTGCGCGCAAAAGGTCAGCGAGGCCGAGGTGCTGGCCGAGGGCGGAATCGCCGACATCTTCATCAGCAACGAAGTAGTCGACGCAGCAAAGCTGTCGTGCGTGGCTGCATTGGCCACGCGCATCACACTCGCCATCGCGGTCGATTCGATTCTCGGCGTGGATCGCCTTGCCGAAGCATGCAAGGCCGCTGGCAGCGCGCCCGATGTGTTCGTCGAGATCGACGTCGGGCAGGGTCGCTGCGGTGTCTCGGCGGAGGCAGCGGGCGCACTCGCGCAGCACGTCGTCTCGCGGGGCCTGCGCTTCGCCGGTCTGCAAGCGTACCAGGGCGGGGCTCAGCACATTCGTGGCGCGGCCGAGCGCGAGGCCGCGGTGCGCCGCGCGGCGACGTTGGTGCGCGCGGCGCAGGCGAGCATCAATTCGGCTGGGCTCGAGTGCCCGCTCGTGAGTGGCGGCGGCACCGGGACCTTCGCGTTCGAGGCCGCGAGCGGCGTCTGGGGCGAGCTGCAGGCGGGCAGTTATCTGTTCATGGATGGCGAATATGCCGACATTGGCCCGGCGGAGCACGCGCCGCGATTCGAGCACGCGCTATTCGTCAAATCGCAGGTGATGAGCCGGAGCGCATCGCACGTGGTGGTCGACGCCGGCATCAAGGCGTACGCGATCGACTCGGGGCTGCCGAAAGTGCGCGGGCGCGAGCTCGAGATGTTCAACTACGGCGACGAACACGGTGTCCTGAAGCCGAGCGGCAGCGGCTCGGCTGTCGATCTCCCTCAGCTTGGCGAGACCATCTGGCTGGTGCCGGGGCACTGCGACCCGACCGTCAACCTGCACGACGCGTACGTCGCGGTGCGCGGCGGATTGGAGCGGGGCGTGGTCGAGGCGCTGTGGCCCGTCGATACCCGCGGCTGCCTGATCTGACGAAGGGACTTCGCGCTCAGCGATTGAACGACGCGAGCGTTGCACCCATGGCGTCGATCGTCGACTTGGCGTTCCAGCGGTCGACGCCGTTGTAGATGAACGCAAAGGCGAGCATCTCGCCGTTCTTCGCGGTCACGTAGCCGCCCAGGGAGATCACGCTGTTCGTGGTTCCGGTTTTCGCGTGGAGATTTCCCTGCGCGGGAGTGGCGCGCATCCGGTGCCGCAGCAGCTCCGATTTGCCGGCGATCGGAAGTGACGTGTGGAAGGCGTCTTTCCACGGTGCGCGATTGGCATACGAGAGCAGTTGCACGAGCGCGCGCGGTGTGATCCTGTCGAGCACCGAGAGTCCGCTGCCGTCGGCCGCGAACACGGCGCCGGGCGCGGCACCAACTTTGGTGGTCATGAAGCTCTGAAGCAATTTGCTCGCGGACTCGACGGAGCCAACGGAGGACGGTGACGCGCTCCGTCCAGCGTCGCGGAAGAGGAGCTCGGCGTAGTGATTGATGCTCTCACCGTTCATGACGTCGAGCATCTGTCCGATGGGCGGTGACTGCAGCCCCGTGAGCTTGACGGCGCTCGGAGGAGTGGCGGCGAAGGCGGTGGTGCCGTCGATCGCTATGCCGCGCGCCTGCAGCGCACGACGGAACGCGCCGGCGCAGAAGGCCGTCGGATCCTCGACCACGAGCTGATACGCGCGCTCGCCCGCACGCGCGCCGATCGTTCCCTTCACCTCGATGACGCCGGCCGAGGTGGTGTGCGCCGAAATGCGGGCACCCTTGCCGGCGACCGTGCGCACGGTGGATGAAACAGGGAGCGTAGTCGCCGGATCGAGCGTGACGATCGCTCCGGATTTTCCACCCGGCTTCACTCGCACGATGACGAGATTCTCGTTCAGCGACAGCGCGGAGATGCGGGCCGCGTAGCCCGACTGCAGGTAGCGCGCTTGCCAACCCTCCGGAATGCGCTGCGTGTCGAAGGCGCTGGCGTCCGCGATCAGCGTTCCGGTGACGCGCTTCACGCCCGCGCTCGCGACCAGCTGCGCGAGCGCGTCCATCGCCCCGCCGCTGCCGGTGATGAAGCGTTTGGAGAGTGCCGGATCGCCATCGCCGCGGAGGATGATGTTGCCGTGCAGCACGCCATCCGGTCCCAGCGCTCCGTCGCGGAGCACATCGGTGCTGAACTGATGATCCGCGCCGAACTGGTCGAGCGCGAGCGCGCTCGTGAACAGCTTCATGTTCGACGCGGGCTGCAGCGGCTCGTCGGCGTTGACCGAGTACAGCGTGTCGTTGCGCGTGAGCGAGAGCACGACCACGCCCCAGGTGCCGTTGCGCACCCGTGCCTGCATGAGCTGATGGAGATCGCTCACGAGCTCGAGCGCGCTCTCGGGACGCTCGAAGTGGACGGCGGCGGTCGCCCGCGTCTCCCGGCGCGCGCGCCTGCGCGGACGGTGCTTGGTATCATCGGTGGGCTGGCGAACCGAGGGGCGACGAGCTGCGTGCTGCACGGCCATCGCGTCGGCCGGGCTAGCGAGAACAACAGTAAACGACAGGGCCAAAACGGCCCTGGCGAGGAACGCAGGAGTGAGCCGCAAACGGAATTTCGGTGAC
>JAICLZ010000003.1 GCA_025929535.1 Gemmatimonadaceae bacterium | reverse complement strand
TCACGAAAGTGGTACTGCACCATCCCGTCAGAAGTGCTCATACAAGTATTCCCTCATCACGAAGTACGCGGGCGAGAATCGAGACGCCCTCGTCGAGCTGTTCAGTGGTGTGCGACGACGACACCGACACGCGAAAGCGCGACCGGTGCTTTGCGACCGCAGGATAGATGATCGGCTGCAGGTAGAGCCCCGCCTTGAGCAGCTTGTGTCCGAGCTCGAAGATCCGGCGGTCGTTGCGGACCATGATCGGGAAGATCTGCGACGTCGAATCGCCGACGTCCACGCCTTCCTCCTCGAGCCGCCCGCGCATGTAGGCGACGTTCGACCAGAGCTTGTCGCGCAGCTCCGGCTCCGCGATCTGGAGCTCCAGCGCCCTGAGCACGCCCGCCGCGACCACCGGCGCCAGCGCGCAGGAGAACACGCGCGAGCGCGCGAACCCCTTCAGATAGTTGTACAGGTTCTGCGAGCCGGCGACGTAGCCGCCCTGGCCGCCCAGCGCCTTCGAGAACGTGCCGATGTGAATGTCGACTTCATCCTCGAGCCCGAACTTCTCGGCCACCCCTCGCCCGTTCGCACCGTAGACGAACGCGGAGTGCGCCTCATCGAGCAGAATGCGCGCGCCGTACTTCTTGGCAACCGCCACGAGCTCCGGGAGCGGGCACTCGTCGCCGTCCATCGAGTAGACGCCCTCGATGGCGACGAGCTTCTTGCCGGTGGTCTGCTTGAGCTTTTTCTCGAGATCCGCCGGATTGTTGTGGCGGAAGAACCGCACGTTCGCCTTCGAGAGGATCGCGCCGTCGACGATGCTCGCGTGTGCGTTCTGGTCGGAGATGACCCAGTCGCCCGGGCGCATGAGCCCCGAGATCATCCCGACGTTCGTACTGTATCCCGTCGGGAATACCATCACCGCTTCCTTCTTCTTGAAACGCGCGAGTGCCGCCTCGAGCTCGTAGTGCACGTTCATCGTGCCGCTCAGGATCGGCGAGCCCGCCGCGCCGAGCCCGTACTTGTCCAGCGCCGCTTTCGCTGCCTCGATCACTTCACGGCGATAGGACAGGCCGAGATAGTTGTAGGAGGATAGATTGACGAGTCTGACGTGCTCGTGGTGCAATCCTTCCGTCAGGTCGACCGTGCCGCTCGGCGGCGTCGACATGGCCTGGGCAAACAGGTAGTAGCCCTCTGGCACCGCTTGATTGAACCACTCGTTGTAAGGCTCGAGAATCGAAAACGGGTCGTCGCTCGACGAGTAGAAAAAACTGCTGTAATCGTAGTCCAGTGGATTCATGCTCGTCCGCGCTTCGACTCGTGTTGCCATTGGTGACCTCCACATGAATGCCGACAGCTCATCGCCGTCCACCCCTCGCGCTCACAGTCGAGCTCGCGGCACCGGAATCGCGCGCACGCTACGAAGCGGCATGTTTTTCTTCGTCTACGCTATTTTTACACTTACGATATTCGATCTTGGGCAACGCCTGATCATCTGGCCGGCAGTCTGGCTGCTCCCACTCAAACGCCGGGCCATAGTCCGCCGTTGGCTTCGCTTCCTCGCGAAAATCTCTCTTTGGATCTCCCGCGTATTCGGCGGCGTTCGGGTAACCACGAGCGGTACGGCACCCGCTGAGAGCTGCCTCCTGGTGATGAACCACCAGTCGCTGCTCGACATCACCATCTCCGTCAACGCCGCCCGGGGACCGCAGGCGGTGATTCCAACGCGCGAAAGATACGGCCACGGCATCCCGGGCATATCCTCGCTCACAAAACTCGGCCGCTTCCCCCTCGTGACGCAACAACCGAGGCCATCAAGGGCCGAGGTGGCGGGGCTGCTTCGAGCCGCCAGGGACCTCGCCAACGGTGAGACCACTCTCATTATCTACCCCGAAGGCCATCGAACGACCGACGGAAACATCCTACCCTTCATGCGTAGCGGGCTCAGGCTCCTTTTGCAACGAGCCCAGCGACCCATCTATTACATCGTGTCCGATGGCCTCTGGCACGCCCGAACGATCAGGGAAGCGATTCACTCCTTCGCGAACAGCAATGTCAACGTCGTCATCCGGGGGCCATTCCCCCCGCCCGACAAGGCGAACCTCGACACCTTCATCGACGAGCTCCAGGCGCGGATGATCGCCACACTGGCCGAAATTCGACACCCCGTATCGCCACCACCCCAACCCACTGCCGGTGAGCTCGAAGCGTCTTCGGCTCGCTGATCCAGCATTGCGGGCCGAGCTCGCGACCGGACTCGACAACCCTCCGGGCTCCGACGCCACCGCACTTGCCGCGATGCTCGCCAGATCGTTCGGCGCAGGCACCGTCGCCATCATCCACTACGGCTCGCACGCCCAGCACTCCGATGCGCGCCGCGAAAGTGCCTTCGACTTCTTCGTCATCGTCGATCGGTACCACGACGCGTACGAATCGCTCGCTCGTACGGTGGGCACGAGCTTCTCACCGGGTACCGCATCGCTGCTCAATCACGTGCTGCCACCAAACGTCGTCGCGGTGAACGACAATTCCCAGATGCCGCCGCTGGCCGCGAAATGTGCCGTGCTCTCACTGAAGGATCTGCAACGCGAGTGCTCCCTGCGCGCACGCGATCATTTCGTTCGCGGTCGCCTCTTCCAGTACGTGCAGCTTGCGTGGACTCGCGACGTGGACGCTCATGCGATGGTCACCAACGCGATCATCGATGCGCGCGTCGGCACGTTCACCTGGGGGCTTGCCTCGCTTCCACCCACGTTCGACGCGGAGCAGTACTTCCGCGCGTTGCTCGAACGATCGTTCTCGGGTGAGATTCGCCCCGAGCGGGGGGGCCGGATCGACGCCCTGCTCGGTGCGCAACGCGAGGTGGTGGTTCGCGTCTATGATGCTTTGCTTCAACAACTTGGACGTGAAAGAATACTCGAGAAGCGGGGAAATGTCTACCAGTTGACGAACCCCGTGCGCGCGCTTCAGCGGCTGCGCACGAACTGGTATTTTCGCTCGAGCAAGGTGCGCGCGACCGCGCGCTGGTCGAAGTACGTGATCACCTACGACGACTGGCTCGACTACGTGCTGCGAAAGGTCGCGCGTCGCAGCGGCGTCACGATCGAGTTGACCGCGCGCGAACGGCGCTGGCCGCTCATCTTTCTCTGGCCCAAAGCCATCCAGTATCTTCGTTCCCGTCCTCAACGCCGTTCCGATCAATAAATGTCGACCACAACCTGGGTCGCGCTGAGCCTGATGGCGCTTGCGATTTTGACCATGCCCGTGTACGCCGTGGTGGCGCGCCGCCGACCCGTCGACGCCGACGTCGCGCGCCGGCCCACCACGATCCTGCTCGGCACGTGGGTGCGCGACTGGCTCATGTGGATCATCGGGCCGGTGGAGCGGAAGTTCGTGGCGTGGAAGCTGTCGCCCGATCTCTTCAACTACATCGGCGGCGCTTTCGGCTTCTTCGCCGGCTTCGCCTATTCGCAGAACGAGCTCGCGCTCGGCGGCTGGCTCATCCTCCTCGGCGGCCTGTCCGACATCTTCGACGGCCGGATCGCGCGCGCGCGCGGCATCGGGTCGAACTACGGCGAGTTCCTCGACTCGATGCTCGACCGCTTCGCCGAGATGTTCGCGTTTTTGGGGATCGCGCTCTACTTCGAGCCCACGTGGTGGGCGATGTCGGCAACGGTGCTCGCGAGCGGCGGCTCGATGATGGTGTCGTACGCGCGCGCAAAGGGGGAGGCGGTGGGCGTGGACTGCCGCGGCGGGATCATGCAGCGCGCGGAGCGGCTGGTGGTGCTCGCGGTCGCGTCGCTCATCGACACGCCGGTGACGGCGGCGCTGGGATGGATTCCGGGCGTGATCCTGCTCAGCGCCGTGACGCTGATCGGGCTCGGATCACTCGGCACGGCGGTGTATCGGACGATCTTCATCTGCAAGGCGCTCAGGCGGATGGAGATCGAGGCGGCGGCGAAGGCGAAGGCGAGTGCGGCGGCGGGAGCGATGGCAGTGTAGTGGATCCCTCAGCGCTATCTCCAGCAGCTGAAGGGCGTGCTGTGAACCATAGCCCGGAGCGCACCATGGCCACGCGCAAGAGAGCGAAGCGAGCGTCGAAGCGATATCCGAAGCCGCTGCTACGGCGACATCGCGTCTCGGCGACGATCGGGGTTCAGGAGCTCTCGAAGGCGGGAACGAGCATCAAGCTCTTCGTGCATCGGGATGAGCTCAAGCTCGGTGAGCTGGATATCGGCCGCGGAGCGATCTACTGGCGTGGCGGCAACAAGAAGAAATGGGAACGCGTCGACTGGTCGCGTTTCGCCGAGATGATGAACGATCTGACTCATCGAAGGGTGCGCTGAGAGGGGACAGGAGGAGGTCAACTACCCCAAGAGGTGTCCAGATGAGCGTGACCAGCATTGTCGATGATTCTCAACGCAAAGCCGCGCGCGTAGTCGGCCTTGCATACCTGCTCGCGCTTCCGCCCGCGCTCTTCTCCGGTATCTACGTCGCGAGCCAGATCGCTGGCCACGTGAGTCCAGCCGAAGCCGCGCAGTGGATCGCGTCCCACCAGCGTCTCTTCCGGATTGGCATCGCGAGCGATTTGATCGCGTTCACGATTGACATCGCGCTGGTCACCGCGCTGTATGTCGTGTTAAAGCCCGTGAACCGAAGCCTCGCCTTGTTCGCCGCGTTCTGTCGAGTGATCGAGACGGCGCTGTTCTTCGTCGTCACCCTCAGGTATTTCGATATGCTCGGTCTCCTGAGCGGTGCGGAGTATCTGCGCGGATTCGAGGCGGGTCATCTGCAAGCACTCGCAAGACTCGCGCTCTCCGCACACAACTCGGGCTACAACGTCGGCCTCGTGCTCGCGGGACTGGGCAGCACGGTGTTCTGCTATTTGTGGTTCAAGTCCGGCTACATCCCGAAAATGCTCGCCGGATTCGGCGTCTTTGCATCTGCGGTGCTGGGCGCGTTCACATTTGCGTACGTCATCGTCCCCGAGTACGCGAAGATCGTGACGGTGAGCTTCTACGGCGGCCCGATCTTTCTGTTCGAGCTGACAATGGGGTTCTGGCTGTTGTTCAAGGGTCTACCACCCGAATGACGCGCCGCCGCCCAACTACTTCCGCTTCACCAGGCTCCGCAGCACGTACTGCAAAATCCCGCCGTTGCGATAGTACGTCGCCTCCTCCGGCGTATCGATCCGCGACCGCACCGCGAATCGCTTCACGCTCCCATCGCTCGCCGTCGCCTTCACCGTGAGCAGCGCGCGCGGCTTCGTCGCGTCGTCGAAGCCCTCGAGATCGTAGCTCTCGAAGCCCGTGAGCCCCAGGCTCTGGCGCGACTGATCATCGGCGAACTCCAGCGGCACGATCCCCATGCCCACGAGATTCGAGCGGTGGATGCGCTCGAACGACTCGGCGATCACCGCGCGCACGCCGAGCAGCAGCGTGCCCTTTGCAGCCCAGTCTCGTGATGAGCCGGTGCCGTACTCCTTGCCCGCGATGATGATCAGCTGCGTTCCGTTCTTCTGGTATTCCATGGAGGCATCGAAGATCGTCACCGGCTTTGCACCCGGCGCGGTCGCGGTCCAGCCGCCCTCCGTGCCCGGCGCGAGCTCGTTGCGCAGGCGAATGTTCGCGAACGTGCCGCGCATCATCACCTCGTGGTGCCCGCGGCGCGCGCCGTACGAGTTGAACTCCCTGGTCGGCACGCCGTGCGCGATCAGCCACTTCCCCGCGGGACTCGCCGCCGGGATCGAGCCCGCCGGCGAGATGTGGTCCGTCGTGATCGAGTCGCCGAGCATCGCGAGCGCGCGCGCGCCGCGCACCTGCGCCACCGGCTTCACGTCCGCCGTCATGCCCTCGAAGAAGGGCGGATTCGCCACGTACGTCGAATCCTCGTTCCACGTGTACCGGTCGCCCGTGGGAAAGGGGAGCGCGCGCCACTGCTCGTCGCCCTCGAACACGTTCGCGTACTGCTTCTCGAACATGCCGCTGTTGATGGACGTCAGCACCGTGTCCTCCACTTCCTTCGGGCTCGGCCACACATCGCGCAGGAACACCGGGCCGTTCGCACCAATGCCCAGCGGCTCCGTCGCGAAGTCGATGTCCATGCGGCCCGCGAGCGCGTACGCGACCACGAGCGGCGGCGACGCGAGATAGTTGAACCGCGTGTGCGGATTCACGCGCCCCTCGAAGTTGCGATTGCCCGAGAGCACCGCGCACACGATCAGCTTCTCCTGCTCGATGGCATCGAGAATGGGCTGCGGCAGCGGTCCCGAGTTTCCGATGCACGTGGTGCACCCGTAGCCCGCGAGATAGAAGCCGAGCTGCTCGAGCGACTTCATGACGCCGGCTTTTTCGTAGTAGTCGGTGACCACCTTCGAGCCCGGCGCGAGGCTCGTCTTCACCCACGGCTTCGTCTTGAGCCCGAACGCAACCGCCTTCTGCGCGAGCAGCCCGGCGCCGAGCATGACGCTCGGGTTCGACGTGTTCGTGCAGCTCGTGATCGCGGCGATCACCACGGCACCGTGCCTGAGCGCGAACTGCTGCCCGTTGTACGTCACGTTCGCGCTGCCGCTCTTCGCCATGACCTCCGCGGGATCCGTGGCAACCGCCGCCGGCGAGAGCTGCGTCTGCGCGCTCACCGCCGTCGCCTTCTCCACCGCGATCGCGCCGGCGAGCGTCCCGATGCGCTCCATCTCCGCGCTCCACGCTTCGTTGAAAGCCTTCTTGGAAATCGACAGCGGCACGCGATCCTGCGGGCGCTTGGGCCCAGCGAGGCTCGGTTCCACGGTGCCCAGGTCCAGCGACACGGAATCGGTGAACTCCGGATCAGGAGTGTCATCGCTCCTGAACATGCCCTGCGCCTTGGAGTATTCCTCCACCAGCCGCACCTGATGCTCGCTGCGGCCGCTCAGTCGCAAATACTTGAGCGTCTCGGCGTCCACGGGGAAGAAACCCACCGTCGCGCCGTATTCCGGCGCCATGTTGGCGATCGTCGCGCGATCCGCGAGCGAGAGAGTCGAAAGTCCCGATCCGTAGAACTCGACGAATTTTCCGACCACCTTCTTCTTCCGCAGAATCTGCGTGACCGTGAGCACGAGATCCGTTGCCGTCGCGCCCGCGGGCAACTTGCCGTGCAGCCGGAAGCCCACCACCTCGGGAATCAGCATCGACAGTGGCTGGCCGAGCATCGCCGCCTCGGCCTCGATGCCGCCCACGCCCCAGCCGAGCACGCCCAGGCCGTTGATCATGGTCGTGTGCGAATCGGTGCCGACGAGCGAGTCCGGGTAGGCGGCGCTCGCGCCGTTCTTCGTCGCGGTGAAGACGACCTGCCCCAGGTACTCGAGGTTGATCTGGTGCACGATGCCGGTGTCCGGCGGCACGACGCGGAAATTCTGGAACGCCGTCTGGCCCCAGCGCAGAAAGGCGTAGCGCTCCTTGTTGCGATCGAACTCGAGTCCCGCGTTGATCAGGAACGCGGCGTCGCTGCCGTACTCATCCACCTGCACCGAGTGGTCGATCACGAGATCGACCGGCTGCAGCGGGTTGATGAGTGCTGGATTGCCGCCGAGCGATGCGATCGCATCGCGCATGGCGGCGAGATCGACCACGGCGGGAACGCCGGTGAAGTCCTGGAGCAGCACGCGGCTCGTGCGGAACGCGATCTCGCGCTCGCCGCCGGCCTTCGGATCCCACCTGGCGAGCGTCTCGATGTCGGCGCGCTTCACGAACGCGTCGTCCTCGTTTCGCAGCAGATTCTCCAGCAGCACCCTGAGCGTGACCGGCAGTCTCGCAGCCGTGGCCCCCGCGATCGCGCTCAACGCGTCGAGCCGGAAAATCGTGTACGCGCGCCCGTCGACGGTGATCGTCGCGCGGCTGCCGAAAGAGTCGAGTGACATGCGATCCTTGAGTGGTTCGAGAACGATGCTGTGAGAAACTTAGCAAACAACGCCCTACATTGTGAGCGACACGGAGGGTGCAACGGCGATGACGAACGACGTCCTGCGGCTCGCAGCCGAGCTGATGGCAATCGACTCCACCAGCGGCCAGGAAGGCGAGATGATGGCGCGCGTATGCCTCATGCTCGAGAGTCGCGGCTGGCGCGTGAAGCGGATCCCGGTCACGCCGGGACGCATGAACATCTTCGCGACGTGCGTACGCGAGCCGCTCGTCACATTGTCGACACATCTGGATACCGTTCCGCCATACATTCCGCCCCGAATCGTGGATGACACGCTCTGGGGACGCGGCGCGTGCGACGCCAAAGGCATCGCGGCGGCCATGATTCTCGCCGCGGAGCAGCTGCGCGAGCGCGATTGCCCCGTCGCCCTCCTGTTCGTGGTGGGCGAGGAGCTGTCGCACGATGGCGCGCACGCGGCGAACGAGCAGCCCGGCACGAGCCGCGTCTTGATCGACGGCGAGCCCACCGGGTTGAAGCTGGGGCTGGGCACCAAGGGTGCGATGCGCGCGGTCATTCGCACCACCGGCGTCGCCGCGCACTCGGCCTACCCCGCGCTCGGCGACTCGGCGATCACGAAGCTCGTCGCGCTGCTGCACGAGCTCCCGTCGCTCGCGCTCCCCCACGACGCGCTGCTCGGCGCGACCACGATCAACGTCGGGCAGATCGCGGGCGGCGTGGCGGACAATGTGATTGCGCCGAGCGCCGAGGCACGCATCATGGTGCGGCTGGTGTCCGATGCGGAAGAGGTGTGGGGACTGCTCGAGAAGTGGGCGACAGGTCGCGCGACGCTCGAGCGCGGCTCGCTCGTGCCCGCGATGCGACTGAGCGCCTTACCGGGCTTCGAGACCACGATCGTCGCGTTCGCCACCGATGTGCCGGAGCTCACGCGGTGGGGAACGCCCTATCTCTACGGACCCGGATCGATCCACGTGGCGCACACGTCCGAGGAGCGCATCACGCGCGCGGAACTGCTGTCGGCAGTGGGTGGATACGTGAAGCTGGCCGAGGCCGCACTCGCTATCGATCGACGGTAGCCTGCTCTGCCGGCCGCGTCGTGAGCCTGCGGCTCGTGAGCGACTCCACGGTGATCGCCTCAGTCGGGCAGTGACCCACGAACTCGCCGTCCGCCGGAGACCACTCGTGCTCGGCCTTCGATGCGTAAGCCTTGCCGTGCGAGTCCATCTTCATGATGCGTGGCGCCAGCGCGGTGCAGACGCCGCAGCCGATGCACTTCTCCCTGTTCACCGACAGGCGGATGCGCCTGCGAGGATAGATGAGGTTCCTTGCGAGCGGGCCATCCACGAGCTCGTCGAGCGCCGACATCGTGGCGTCGTAGCCCGCCTGAATCATCTCCTCCGCGTGCGAGAACTCGAACCAGTCGCGATGACCCACCCGTGGACGGATGAGGAGCATGGGTGGTCCGGACCACGTGGCGAGTGGATTGAGCTGCAGCGCGTGCATCATCACCGATGCGGCGCGCATGTAGATGGCCGCGAATCCGCGTCTGGTCACGTCGAGCGCGCGGCCGAGATCCGTGTTGCCGACATCGACCGCGATCACCGCGTCCATTCCGAGCGATGCGATGGCAGTGGGCAGATTGTCGATCGTGCCACCGTCCACGCACACCCGCTCGCCGACCTTCGCCGGCGGAAAGAACCCGGGGAGGGCGCACGAGGCGTAGACGGCGTCGCGTGCGTTGACGTTCTCCAGACCGGGCAGCCCCCACATGACGATCGTGCCGCGCTCGAGGTCGACCGTGTTCACGAGGAGCGATCCCAGGTCGCGCAGACTGACGTTTGGCGTGACGGCGTTGACGAGCTCGCGAAGCGGCTGCTCGAGATAGAGCGAGGACGTGCGCGATCGCTCGATCAACATCCCGACGCGATTGAGGCGGAAGAGATCGCGTTTCGAGCATCCGATGGCGCGTCGCTCCATTTCCTCGAGCGAGACGCCCGCCACACGCGCCGCAGCGATGAGCGCGCCAACGCTGGTCCCTGCGTAGCGCACGGGCAGGATGTGGCGCTCCTCGAGCGCGCGCATCACGCCGATGTGTGCGAATCCCTTGAGCCCACCGCCCCCGAGCACGAGGGCGACACGCTGGGGCACCAGCCAGGACGCTGCCAATCGCTCCTCCGCCAGATGAAAGCTCAGCCCGTGCACCCCGGAGGACGCGCGGGCTGAGTCAGCAATGGAGCGTCAGCCAGTGGTGCGTACCAACCAGTTACGGGGTCGCCAGCTTGTACCCCACCCCGATCCGGTCGTTGTGCTCCATACCAGATGGACGACCGAGGTACACGTAAAGTCCATACAGCCCGACCAGAGCGCCGCCCACGGCGATGACCGTTCCCGCGTCATCCCCGATGATCAGCCCCGTGACCAGCGCGGCTCCGCCCAGGATCATGAGCCCGACTCCGCTCCCGCGCGAAGGCCGGCGCATCGCGTGCGCACTCAGCGATGTGGCCGTGGAATACCGCGGGGACAGCGAGGCGGCGTGCTGGGTGGGCCCGGTGGCAGGTGCAAGGTGCACGGCTGCAGGAGTCTGCGTCATCTGCACGATCACCATCTCGCTTGCCATCGTCGGCTCGAGAGACGCGAGCTGTTCGCCGGGCGCCTGCTCGACGGAAACGGGTTGATCGACGGACGCAGTCGGTTCGACTGAGACGAATTGATCGACCGACGCGAACTGCTCGCTCTGCGCCTGGACACGTGTGCCGGCAACCGAGAGCGCGACGAGTGCTGCGACTGCGACAGTGAGCTTGGCCATATGATCCTCGAGAGGGAGTGCGGCTGTGACTTCCATCTGCGGCAAGTGCAAGGAAGATGCCCCGTTCTACACGCCAGACGCGAACTTCTCTTGAGCGCGCGTCCGATAAGCGGTATCTTCACCGAGCCGCGCGCCCTCCCCCAACTCTCCCGGTTGAATGCCCACGCCTCCGAAAAAGCTGAGAAAGCAGTACGCCAACAAGGACTATCCGAACGTCGTCCTTCGGTTCGAGGACGGACACGAGATCGAGATCCTGAAGGGCGCCGGGAAGACCTTCGACTGCTATGCCGGCGAAACCATCAAGATCCTCGCGATGTACGACAAGACGTCAAAGGAGCGCGAGCTGGTCGAGAGCCGTAAAGCGGACGCCTTCCCGGACGCCTGATTCCGGGCGGAGCCGCACGGAGTACGGCACCAATCCTGCCTCTCGTGCGGTATTCCACGTCTGCTACACCGGAGGTACGTCGTGAGCCTGAAGCACATCCCATTGCTCGTCTGCGCCCTGGCTGTCTCAACGGCCACGGCGGGCGCGCAATTCACTGCGGTCGTCGTGCCTCCCAAGGTCGCGGCGAAGCTGGACACGACCGACCGGAAGGATTCCGTTCGTCGCGCGACCGTCGCCCTCGCGGCTCGCGTCACCGACATGCGCAAATGGGTCGACTCGGCGGCGGGCGTGTCGCTGCCCGGCGGCGGCGATAGCACGGCACTGGCATCGAACAGCACGAGCGATTCCGTGAGCGACACGACCGGCGCCGGGCGCTCGCCCGCGAGCATCAAGGACTCCATCGCCCGGTCCAGGGACACGGTCACGAAATCGGCCAACAATCAGGTGCGCACCGACTCGGCTACGAGCATCGCGACCGTGGAAGTGCACGACAGCACTGGGCTCAAGGGCCCGGACTCGGCCGCCAGCATGCAGGCATCCGCCGGCTCGCCCTCGCGTGCGGACACGAAGCGGTTCACCGCCGGAGCCCCCGCGCCGGCCACGGCGACGGTGCTTCCGTTCCTCGCGATAGCCGGAGTGACGACGCTTCTCGCGGGGCTCGCGCTGCGCCGCACGTAGCGTGAGGCGCACGCTCGGAGCCGCGCTCGTTGCAGTCGGGGTGCTGCTCGTGTTGTACGTGGGCTATAGGTATGCGTCCGGCGCGATCGAGCGCGACGCCGCGCGCACCGCGTGGGCCGCGCTCGAGGCCCACAACGCGGTAGCCACCGCGTCGTCATCCCTCGCTGCCGCGCCAACGCACACCACGTACGCCACCGGCGCGCTGGTGGGGCGGCTGCTCATCCCGGCGGTTCAGCTCGACGAGGTGATCGCCGAGGGTGTCGACGATGACGAGCTCGATGCCGGTCCGGGACACCTGCCCGGGAGCGCGTCGCCGGGCGAGGCGGGGAACGCCGTGATCTCCGCGCACCGCGACCGCCACTTCCATTCGCTCGGACGCGTTGTGGTGGGCGACACCGTGATCACGATCACTCGCACCCGGCGCACGACGTGGATCATCACGGGGCGGAAGGTGGTCGGGCGCTACCAGCCATCGCTCTTCCCGAGCACCGAGCCGGAGCTGACGCTCACGACGTGCTGGCCGATCCGCTACGTCGGGCCTGCGCCCGATCGACTGATCCTCTCGGCCAAGCCGATCGCCGCGCCGCCGCGCGCCTGAGCGCTGCGCCTCAGCGCGTGGTGCTCGCGCCCGCTCGACTGGCCGCGTCCGAAGCGCCGGAAACTCCCGCGCGCCGCCACACGAAAAAGAGCGACAGACAGATCAGCGCCACTACGAGTATACCTATCGTGATGCCGCGCTTCGCTTCGTCACTGCGTGTGCTCGGGGCCAGATCGTCGCTCACGGTCACTCCGGTTGGGGTGAGGATGCGAAAAGCAAAAGCCTCGCCAGCCTCGCCGGAGGCTACACCGTTCGGACGCGCGTGCAAGGGGTGACCTGCCTCCGGCGCTGCGGCTAACTTTCCCACCCACGCGGCAGAGCTGATGCAGCCGCGCACTGACTTTCTCTCTTCCACTCGCTCCCACATGCGATTTTTCGCGCTCGCGCTCATCGCTTCGCTGCTGCCGCTAGCTGCCGGGGCGCAGGCGAAACCCACGGCTGCCGCCGGCCCGATCACCGCCTCCGAGATCGACGGCGATCTCCGCTTCCTGTCCTCCGATCTGCTCGAGGGCCGGGCGCCGGCGACGCGAGCCGACAAGCTCACCACCGAGTACATCGCGGATCAGCTGCGCGGCGCCGGCGTCGAGCCCGGGGTGAATGGCTCCTACTTCCAGCCAGTGCCGATCGATGTGGTCAAGGCCGATCCGTCGACCATCAAGGTCACGGCGAGCGGCAAGTCGACGATGACCCTCCGGTCGCCCGAAGATGTGGTGGTGTTCGCGGGATCTGCCGTGGAGGAGAGCAGCGCGCACGGAGAGCTCGTGTACGTGGGCTACGGCGCGACTGCGCCCGAGTACAAGTGGGACGACTACAAGGGCATGGATCTGAAGGGAAAGATCCTCCTCGTGCTCGTGAACGATCCGCCTGCGACAGCCGCCGAGCCCAAGCTGTTCGGCGGAAAGGCCATGACGTACTACGGGCGCTGGACGTACAAGTACGAGGAGGCCGAGCGGCGCGGGGCGGCGGGCGTGCTGATCGTGCACACCACCGAGTCCGCGAGCTATCCGTGGCACACGGTCGTCGGATCGTGGAGCGGCGAGCAGCGGATGCTTCCGCGCGATTCGTCCTCACCGCCGCCGCTCGGCATGCGCGGCTGGATCACCGACAGCGCGGCGACGGTGCTGCTCGAGGGCGCGGGGCTCGACATGGCGAAGCTTCGCAAGGATGCCGAATCACGCGACTTCAAGCCGGTGAGCACCGGCATCACCATCGATTTCTCGGCTCGCAACAGTGTGAAGCACCTGTCGAGCGCGAATGTCGTGGGCGTCGTACGCGGCAAGGACTCGAAGCTCAAGAACGAATACGTTGCGCTGAGCGCGCACTGGGACCACCTCGGAATCGGCGTGCCGGTGAACGGAGACTCGATCTACAACGGGGCGGTGGACAACGGCAGCGGCGTCGCCTCGCTGCTCGCGGTCGCGCGTGCGGCCGCGAAGCTCCCGTCCACGCGCCGATCGCTGATCTTCCTCTTCGTCACGGCGGAGGAATCGGGGCTGCTCGGCTCGCAGTACTTCGGCGAGCACCCCACGGTGCCCGCAGCCAGCATCGTTGCCGATCTCAACATGGATGTGGTGACCGTGAGTGGGCGCGTGCGCGACCTCGACGTGATGGGCGACAACAAGTCGACGCTCGGCCCGATGCTGGCGAGCCTGGTGCGCCCGCAGGGGCTGAGACTCTCCCCCGATGCGCATCCGGAGGCGGGACACTTCTATCGCTCGGATCACTTCTCGTTCGCGAAGGTTGGTATCCCATCGGTGTCGATCGGCGCCGGCGAGGACTACGTGGGCAAGCCGAAGGACTTCGGCAAAAAAGCCGACGAGGACTACACGGCGAACCGCTACCACCAGCCGGCGGATGCATACAGCCCCGACTTCGACCTGAGCGGAGCGGTACAGATCTCGAACATCGTGCTCGAGTTCGCGCGCACGCTCGCGAACTCCCCGGTCACGCCAACGTGGAACGCCGATGCGGAGTTCAAGGCAGCGCGCGAGAAATCACTGAAGCCCGTTTCCTGAAGGGCCCAGAGCGGCAACAGCGCTCGGGCCGGCTCAAACAGTTTGTGAAATAGGGAATGGAAAAGGCAACACCTTGAAAGCATGATGCTCAACGCGTCTACCGCCATCGTACGCACGCTTCCCGCCGTTGCGTCGGCGATCGCGAACGGGAGAGCGGTGGTCGCGCTCGAGAGCTCCGTGCTCGCGCAGGGACTGCCGATTCCCGCGAACCGCACCGCCGCGCGCGCGATGATCGAAGCGGTCGAGTCGCGCGGCGCCGTCGCTGCCATCACGGCGGTCGTGCGCGGCGTTCCCGCAGCGGGGCTCACCGACGATGAGCTCGAGCGCTTTCTCGCGCGCGAAGGCATCGCGAAGGTCTCCGCGCGCGATCTGGGGCTCGCCATCGCGCGTGCGGCGGACGGTGCGACCACCGTCGCGGCCGCGCTCACGCTGGCGCGGCTCGCCGGCATCGATGTGCTCGCCACCGGAGGCATCGGCGGCGTGCATCGCGCACCGCCATTCGACGAGTCGGCCGATCTCGCCGAGCTGGCGCGCACGCCGATGATCGTGGTGTGCTCGGGCGCGAAAGCCATTCTGGATCTTCGCGCCACGGCCGAGCGGCTCGACACGCTGGGCGTGGCGGTGCTCGGATTCCGCACCGCCGAGCTCCCGGCCTTCTATGGCGCCGAGAGCGGGATCCCGGTGCAACGCGTGGACGATGAGCAGACCATCGTGAGCATCTTCCGCGCACAGCGCGCCCTCGGCCAACGCTCGGCACTGCTCGTGGTGCAGCCGCCGCCGGCGCCGTTCGCGTTGCCGGGCTCGGTGGTCGAGCGTGCTGTGGTGGAGGGGGTGCGCGAAAGCACGCGCGCCGGGGTACAAGGATCGGCGATGACGCCCTTCCTGCTCGCGCACGTCGACAGGGCCACGGCGGGGAGAGCGCGTGAAGTCAATCTTGCATTACTGGAACAAAACGCCGCGCTCGCGGCCTCGATTGCGATGGCGCTCGCACGAACGGAGTCGAGCTAGCGAGGTGGCGAATGTGCCATACGGTATACCATTGAACTCTGCGGTCACGAGCGGCTAAAATAGGAAAGACCTTTCGACGTCGGAGGAAGCTCGCCCCATGGCCACGCCCTTCCTGAGTTCCGAGGAGTACGACGAGCGGGCGCACGAGCTCTATAACGAAGGTCAGTACGATGCCGCGCTGGATGTCCTGCGGGAGGGATTGAATCTCTATCCGGAGTCCGTCGAGCTGCACATCGGTGCTGGATTCGCGCGATTGGCGCGCGAAGAATACGCGTGGGCGCGACGGAGCTTCGAGGTCGCGCTCGTGCTGGACGCGCTGCACGAGGAGGCGCTCGCCGGGCTGGGCGAGACCCTCCTCAAGTTCGGCATGCGAGACGAAGCGCTCAAGACCTTCCGGAAAATTCTCGAACTGGGCTACGAGGAGGATCTCGATCTCGTGCTCCAGGTCGGGCGCGCGCTCTTCCGCGAGGAGATGATGGAGGAGGCGCGCGAGTTCTTCGAGGTCGCCGCGCGCGAGCAGAAGGATCTCGCCGAGGCGTCCGCGTGCCTCGGCTACGTGCACCACCGGCTCGGCAACGACGATGCGGCGCTCATGCACCTGCGCCGCGCGCTCCAGCTCGACGAGGAGCACACCGAAGCGCGCATCTATCTCGCGAACATCCTGTACGATCGCGGGGAGTACGAGCCCGCGCTCAACCAGCTCGATCTCACCACACCCGAGGACCACTGGGACGAGCTCGGAATCTGGCGGTTCATCGAGCTCAAGAAGTCGATCTACAAGCTCAAGGATGGCGATGGCGAGCTGCGTCCGTGGGAGGCGCGCCTGGGTGAGCTCACCGGCGATCCCGACGACATCGACGAGATGCTCGCGGACGTCGAGCAGCGAGTGCTCGAGCAGGAGGAGGCGCGCGACAGGGGGCAGCTCGAGCTCTTCGGCGCGCTGCTCACGGATCTCGTCGAGCGCAGGAAGGAGGACTCGGTCGAGCACAGCATTTTGCTCTCGGACGGCAGCGAGTACATCGGAAGCTGGGAGCACATCGTGCGCGAGATGCGCGACGCGAGCCGGCAGCTCGCGGGGAGATCGCTGCAGGAGTTCATGTCGAGCGAAGCTCGCCGGGGCTACTCGCTCACGGGCGTGAAGATTCCGACGAGCGACGCCGAGAGCTTCATCCGCGGCAGCGCGAGCGCGGGGCTGCTGCGCATCGTTCGTTGAGCACACCAGCAGTTCGCGCGGCGCCGCCTGGACGGGGCGCCGCGCGTGCGTCCGGCGCACCGATGATGGACCCCGCCACCGTGCGACGGCTCGTGCTGCCGAACGGTCTCACGGTGCTCCTGCACCGGGACGACACCGCGCCCGTGGTCGCGATCGTGACCTACGTGAAGGCCGGCTACTTCGACGAGACCGACGATGTGGCGGGCATCGCGCACGTGCTCGAGCACATGTTCTTCAAGGGCACGACCGACCGTCCGGTGGGCGCGATCTCGAAGGAGACGAAGGCGGCCGGCGGCTACCTGAACGCGGGCACGATCTACGATCGCACGAGCTACTACACGGTGCTTCCGGCAGCGAGCTTCGCGCGCGGACTCGAGATCCAGGGCGACGCGTACGCGAATTCGGTGATCGATGCGGAGGAGCTCGCGAAGGAGCTCGAGGTGATCATTCAGGAGGCGAAGCGCAAGGCGGACAATCCATCGGCAGTGGCGACGGAGACGTTGTTCGAGCTGCTGCACGACGAGCATCGCATGCGGCGCTGGCGGATCGGCCGCGAAGATGGTCTTCGCAAGCTCACGCGCGCCGATCTCGTGCGCTTCTACCGCAACTTTTATCGCCCGCGCTCCACGATCCTGAGCATCGTCGGCGACATCGACCTCGACGAAGCTGCACGACAGATCGAGCGGCAGTACGGGTCGCTCCCCGACGCACTCATCGAGCGGACTCCTGGCCCGCGCGAGCCCGCGCACCGCGAATTTCGATACCGCGAGCTCGAGGGCGACATCACGCAGACGCAGCTCGTCTTCGGCTGGCGCACGCCCGGTACGCTGCATCCCGACACGCCACTGCTCGAGCTCGCGGGCACGATGCTCGGCAGCGGCCGCGGCTCGCGCCTCTATCGCGCCGTGCGCGAGCGCAAGCTGGCGACATCCGTCTCCGCGTACGACTACACGCCGACGGAGCTCGGCGTGTTCGTCGTGCACGCGGAGGGGCCCCCCGAGAAAAGCGTCGAAGCGGCACGCAACGTGTGGGCGCAGCTCGCGGATGTGCGCGCGAACGGCTTCGGCGACGACGAGCTCAATCGCGCGCGGCAGCTGCTCGAGGCGCGCTTCATTCGGCGTCTCGAGACCATGGAGGGGCAGGCGAACTTCCTCGCGGAGTGGGAGGCGCTCGGCGACTGGCAGATGGGCGAGCGCGAGCTCGATCGCCTGCTCTCGGCAGCGGCAACCGAGGTGACCGATGCGGTGCGCCGCCATCTCGCCGAGGATTCGGCCGGCGTGATCGTGTACCGGCCGCGAGGCGTGCCCGAGCTGGCGCGCAATGCGGCAGCGATGCGCGAGCTCCTCGGCGGCGGCGCGCCTTTGCTGCCGCCGGTTCCCGCGCCGTCACCGGTCGCGCCCGCGCGCCCCGCGCGCGCGAGCTTCGAGCGCGAGGAGGGCCGCGTGCGCGTCTATCGCACCGCGCACGACGTGCCGATGCTCGTGATGCGGCGCCCCGGCGCGCCGCTCGTGCAGCTCGGGATGCATGTGGCGGGCGGCGCGACGGATGAGCCGGCGGCGCGCGCGGGGCTCACCTCGATGCTCACGCGCACGTCCGTGAAGGGTACGCGCACGCGATCCGCCGCGCAGATCGCGGATGAGGGCGAGCTGCTCGGCGGCTCGGTGAGCGGCAGCACGAGCTCGGAGAGCTTCAGCTGGGGAATCTCGGTGCCAGCGCGGCACACCGGGGCGGCACTCGAGCTGCTGTCGGATGTGGTGCAGCACGCGACGTTCGGGGAGCAGGCGCTCGAGACGGAGCGCGCGCTCGCGCTCGCCGATCTCGAGATGCTCCGCGACGACATGTATCGGTATCCACTTCGGCTGCTCACGTCGGAGGCCTTCGCGGGACACCCGTACGGTGTGCCGGCATCGGGTACCGAAGCGTCGCTCGCCAGCATCGATGCGAGCGAGGTGCGCGACTGGCATCGCGCGCGCGCGCTCGAGGGGCCGAGCGTGATCGCCGTGGTGGGGGATGTGAATCCGGACGAGATCGCGACGCTCGTCGCTGCGCGCTTCGATGAGCTGCGCTGGCGCGAGGAAGCGCCGCTCGCCGCGCCCGCGTGGCCGCCGGCGCCGCTCACGATCGCGGAGTCGCGCGAGAAGGCGCAGAGCGCGCTCGCGCTCGCCTTTCCGTCACCCTCGCGCACGGACGATGCGCGCTTCGCAGCCGACCTGCTCGCGGGCGTCGCGAGCGGGCTCGGTGGACGCTTCTTCGATCAGCTGCGCGACAGGCAATCGCTCGCGTACACCGTGAGCGCCTTCGCGGCCGACTGGCGGCGTGCGGGGATGTTCGTGTCGTACATCGCGACGTCGCCGGAGAAGGAGGAGATCGCGCGCGCGGGGCTGCTCGCCGAGTTCGCAAAGCTGCGCGAGGCGCCGGTGACGGCAGCGGAGCTCGCGCAGGCGAAGGAGTACGCGATCGGCACACACGCCATCCGCTCGCAGAGCGGCGGCGCGCTGCTCGGCGAGATCATCGACGCGTGGATCTTCGGCCGCGGGCTGCACGAGATCGATGAGCACGACGCGCGCATTCGCGCGGTGACCGCGAGTGAGATGCAGGAGCTGGCGAATCGCCACTTCGTGGAGAGCGCGCTGGTGCAGTCGGTGATTCGCGGAACGGGGCGGCGCGTGTAGCCGTGTGGAGCGAAAACATCGACTGTTGAGACGACGACGTTCGTGTCGTTTCATCAACCGTAGTTGTTGCCTGTATTCCACTCCGACCTACGGCGCCGCGTTCTCCGACAGCACGCGAATCGCGCGTGCGAGCGTCTCGGCCGCGGGGCGCACGCGTCCTCCCGGCGCGCGCAGGCCGATCGGCGTTCCATAGTCGCTCGCCTCGAACACGATCGCGCCCTTCACCGCGCGACGGCTGGTGGCCCACGCGATCGTTCCCCAGATCGCGCGCGCCTGGTTCTCCTCGCCATGCACCATCGGAAGCCCGCCCGCCTCCAGCACCCAGTGTTCCTTGGGCTCGGGATAGCTGTTGAGCCAACTGTCGGCGGTGTGCATCCGCGCGTCGAGCGTGGCGGCACCGCCGAGCCAGGGGACGAGCGTGAAGCCGATCGCGTCGATGGGAGAGGCCGGCGCGCCGGCCCAGGCGTAGAGTGCGCTGTCCCGCGCGCCGAAGCCGCCGACGTGCACGAGCACGCGCGACTTCGGATTCGCCTGATGCGCGATCTCAGCCGCCCTGCGAAAATACGCGACCCAGATCGCGATCGGCACGCGACCGAGCGCGCGTGACGCGGCGCCGTTCGGATCGATGGCCGGTACGATGAAGTCCGGGTGAAGGATGTGCACGATGCGATTGAGATCGGCGACGCGCGCGTCGAAGTACGCGGCCTGTCGCGACGCGGCCGGTCGCGACTCGTGGCCAAGATCGAGGGCGATCACGAGTTGGCGGTCGCCGCGCTGGTCGGCAAGCGTGCGCGCGAGCGAGTCGAGCGAAGCGTTGCTCGTGCCATCGGGCGACAGATAGACACTCAGCGCCTGCGCGCCAACCGTGTCCGCGAGATCGAGATCGCTCTCGATGGCGAGCGGCGGCGCGCCGCCAGAGAGCGACGGAAGGATCTTGAGCCCGATCGCGAAGTCGCTGTCGGCGCGCTCGGTGAGGCGCTCGTTCGTGTAGTTGGCGTAGCTTCGTACGGCGCTCGTGGCAGCGGGGACGTCGAGGATGATGATCGTCGCCCACGCACCCGCGAGCACGGCGACCGCGGTGCGCAGCACGGTGCCCGCGCCACGCTGGCTCTTCGTGGGCGGCGCGACGATCGGCACGTGCAGGAACCACGGAATGAGGAGCGCGAGCGGGCTCGCGCTGTAGGCGAGCGAGCTCGCGTCGGCGGCCGAGAGCACGAGAAGGGGCGCGGGAATCTCGTAGCCGCGATACACGAGATAGCGCGCGAGCGCGACGAGCGCGAGCACCACGTCGTAGGCGACGATCGGGATGCCGATCGGCGGAGCGACCGCGCGCGTGGAGAGCGCGTACGCCGCCTGTACCCCAACGATGATCGTGGTCGCGGGCCAGACCCACGCGAGTGTGTAGAGCGCGCGCCCGGTGAGCACCGATGTCGAGACGAGGAGGACGGTGAGCGCCGGGAGCAGCAGGAGTCCGCAGAGCGCGCAGAGAAACGCCATCGTGCGCGGCGTCGATTGCAGGCGAGCCGCGCGCCCGGACACCGCGAGGTTCCAGATGAGAACGAGCGCGGTGAGCACGAGATGCGCCGTCGCGAGCTGCGCCGGCGCGAAGAGAGTCCTCATCCGCGCGTGCGTGTCTCGCTGCGCAGCTTCTTCGGCGCGAGCCTGCGGGTGAACACGTCCAGCGCTTTCTGCGAGTCGCGCGTGGCGGGCGCGAGGATGTCGAGCAGCAGCATCTCCCGCTCGGGGAGGGTGCGCAGCGTGATGTGGCACGCGTCGAGAAAGAGCACGGCAGCTACTTCGCCATCGGGAAGCTCGCGCACCACGGGCGCGCCGATGGTGGCGAAGCCCGCCGCGCCGGCGGCGGCGATGAGAAGACCCGTGAGCGCGGTCGCGTCGCGCAGCGAGGACGCCGCGACTCCGGAGAGGTCGGCGGTGATCTGGGTGAACTGGTGATCGTTGCTGGGAGGCGATTGCACTTGGCTCACATGACCGCGCTGCGTGACGACCGAGGATGCACGATGGTGCCGGAGGGATCGAGTTGCGCCCGGAGTACTACCCGCGCTAGAACATCGACAGCGCCAGGAACGACTTCAACGAGTCGTTCGTCGACCGCAATCTCCCGCTCAACATTCGCACCACTGCCCATAGCACCTTGTACGCCAGATCGCGGTTGAACTCGAGCAGCATCTCGAGCTCGCTGCGCGAGATCGTGAGCGCCGTTGTGCCGCTGTGCGAGATCGCATCGGTCGAGCGCTCGCTCTTGTCGAACACGGCCATCTCGCCGAACAGCGCGCCGCGCTTGAGCACCGCGAGCGCCTCCTCGCCGGCGCCCGGAATCTCCCGGCTGATGCGCACGCTGCCCTCCACGATGATGAACAGCCGGTTTCCCGGCTCACCCTCGTGAAAGATGTACTCTCCCGACTCCCAGCTCCTCGTTTCGCACAGCTCCGCGATCCTTTCGAGCTCCTCCTGTGAGAGCGACGTGAACAGCGGGATTGGGCGCAGCAGCTCGAGAGTGGCGGACATGCTCCAATGACGAGCGAGCCACCGCAGGAGCTACGACAAGTGGTTCCACGCCTGTCGAACCAAATCTGGCAGGCACTCACGGCGCACGTGTAACTTGCGTCGTGCGCCGCCTCCCGGTTCTCACACTGCCCAATCTGCTCTCGGCCTCGCGATTCCCCCTCGCGGCCGCGTTTCTCGCCAGCGAGCAGACGCCGGTGCGCGTGGCCCTCATCGGTGCCGCGTCGCTCACCGACGTGCTCGACGGCTGGCTCGCGCGCCGGCACCAGACCACCCGGCTCGGCGCCCTGCTCGACCCTATCGCCGACAAGACCTTCGTGCTCGTCGCGATCTCCGCCTTTCTCCTGGCCGGGGAGCTCTCGACACTCGAGTTCTTCGTCATTCTGCTTCGCGATTTCGCGACGGCGATCGGCTTCATCGTGGCGTACCTGCTCTCCGGTCTCGATCCCAAGAACTTCAAGGCGCGCATATCGGGGAAAGTCGTGACGGTGCTTCAACTCGCGACGGTGCTCGCGCTCGTGCTGCACCTTGGGGCTCTGCACCCGCTGATCTGGCTGGTCGGGGCCGCGAGCGTGTGGGCGGTGGTCGACTACACGCTGCTGCTCGAGCGCCAACGCGCGCGGGCGTGATGCGAGCGACGCGAATGGCCGTCGTCGCGTCGTTCCTGAGCTGCGCGGCGACGCCGGTGCTGTACGCGCAACGCATCGAGCCCGAAGCACGCGTCGACGCCTTCATCGCGCACCGCAGTGCGCTCCAGGGCGCGCTCGGGCTGGACATCGCGTTCTCGCCCGAGTTGCATCTCGAGCTCGCGGCGGCCGCGGGGCCCGCGTTCGGCGGGGGAGCCGGTGCGAGCTTCAGCGCGCGCGGAGATGCCATCGTGCACTTCCTGCTCGATCCGCGGCGCCTCATGCGCTGGACGCCGTACGCGGGCGGCGGCGTGGGCGCGCGCTACGACAGGTCGGCGGACTGGCGCGCCGTCGCGATCGTGGTAGTGGGCGTCAACGCGCCCAGATGGAAACATGCGATCCCGTTCATCGAGGCCGGGTTGGGCGGCGGATTTCGCCTGGGCGCCGGCGTTCGGCGCGCACCCTAGCGCGCGTCGCGCTCTTCGAGCTCCCCGGATGAACGAAGCCCCCACGCGTACAGCGCAGGGGCGGTGCGTCTAAGAAGCAGGGATCTCCGAGATCAGGCAGCCGTCGCGGCGTCGACCGGCTCGCTTTCGATTCGCGACTTGGGGGGCTGCGAGAAGCGAAGACCCAGCGTCCGGAGCTCTGCCAGCTGGTCCTTCGTCAGCTCGTGATAACGATCCTCGAGATACGCCATCGTGTCGTTGAACCACTCTTCCTGGTGCTCTGGAGTCGCCTGAGGCACCCCGCACCGAATCACCTGCTGGAACATCTCATCTCGTGCTTGTTCGAACGGCGTTGGAACGCTCACCTCTTTCCGGCGATTTCTAATGTTATTGGCCATGCATCCTGTTGGGTGTGGAAGTCGTGTAAATATAAGCGCTTTCGCATTGTCATTCTACCAAACGAATGATTCGCTCGAGTTGTTGCAACGAATGGTCACGTCCCGCGCCGGACGAGCTCATCGATCAGCTGCGTCAACGTCTCGGGTGACTCTTCCGGGACGAGCCGCGCTACCCCCGGCAACTTGACGAGCACGCTCCCGGGAATCGCTCCCTGCAGCCGCTCTCCCATGCCGCTGTCGAGCCACTGGTCCGCTTCCCCCCACACGATCGTGGTCGGCACCGCGATCGTCCTGAGCGCGAGATCGGCCACGTCCTCGGCCCGGAGCGCCCGCGCGACGGACAGCAGGTGCATCACCCCCTCGCTCCCGACGTACGGGGCCAGGTAGCGCGCCACGAGCCGGGCGGGCATGCGTTCGCGGTCTGCCACGCTCCCCTCGAGCACGCGCCGGAGCAGCTGCGCGGCGCCCAGCATGCCCCGCGTCAGCCGGAAGGTGAAGCGCGCCGTCTCGCGCTGCACCACCTTCACGTCGCGCGCGGGGCATTCGTCGAAGCCGACGCTGTTGATCAGCATCAGCGCCCCCACGCGCGTGGGCCGCGTGACCGCGAGCCGCTGGGCGACGCCGCCGCCCGCATCGATGCCCACGATCGCCGCGCGAGGTATTCTGAGCGCGGTCATCACGCGGTCGATGTGCTCCGCCTGCGCCGCGATCGAGTAGTCGCCGTCGAGCGGACGGTCGGATTCGCCGTAGCCCAGCAGATCGATGGCGAGCGCAGTGTGCCCCGATTCGGCGAGCCGCGGCGCGATGGCTCGCCAGAGAAAGCTCGACGTGGGGAATCCGTGGATGAGCAGCACCGGCTGCCCGCCATGTCCGAACCGCTCGACGTGCAAGGCGCCGCCGCCGGCCGGAACCCGGAGAATGTCGGCTTGTATGTGAGACTCCGAAGAGGTCGCGAAAAATGAAAGCTACAGCAGGCTACGGTTGCTTGCGCAACATCATCCTCCCCCTAGCTTTCGGGAATTCGAGAGCGACGCGCGGAACGGCCGTGTGTGCGGGCCGTGCTCCACCCGAGGCAGCAGCATGTCGGAACCCGAGGAAACGTACGACGACAAGCGAGCGCGCAAGCTCGAGGCGTTATTGCGCGAGCTGGCCGCGCGCATCGGTGAGCTGGATGCGCGAGGCGAGCTCCTGCGCTATGCCGGCGAGCTGACGAAGCGCATCGGCGACATTCGCAGCGAGCTCTTTCACTACGAAGTGCGCGCCACATACGACACGCCCGATATCGCCGAAAATCGCCGAATCGTGGACGATGCCCAAAAGAGAAGCGAGAGCCAATGGCAAACAAAGGAGTGGACGGCGGACGAGGACGACGACCCGGCGTGGTGAACAAGCAGCGAGGCAACTCGTCGCAACGCTTCTACATGGCTCTGGCTCTCGTGATCGTGGTCGGCGCGATCTTCATCGTGCGCGCCGCGCGTGCGCCGCGCGCGATCGCGAACGTGACCACGGTACCGGTGACGGCCGCGCAGGCCGAGGGCTACCTGATGGGCAATCCGAACGCGCCCGTCCAGATCCTGGAGTTCGCCGACTTCGAGTGCCCCGCGTGCGGCAACTTCGCCGTGATCACCGAGCCCGACGTGCGCAACCGCATCGTGAACACGGGGCTCGCGAGCTATCGCTTCTTCGACTTCCCGCTCCCCATGCACAAGAACACGATGGCCGCGTCCAACGCCGCCGCGTGTGCCGCGGACCAGGGCAAGTTCTGGGAGATGCACGATGAGCTCTTCCGCAATCAGCCCGAGTGGAACGGCGAGTCGGACAACAAGGACAATCCGAAGAAGGTCTTCCTCGGCTACGTGAAGGCGCTCGGGATGAACACCGACACGTGGGAGAAGTGCTTCGACTCGCAGGCGCACCAGTCGCGCATTCTCGCCAATCAGGCGGAGGGCGTTCGCCGCAACGTGCAGTCCACGCCGACGTTCGTCATCGGCAAGCGGCAGATCCCGGGCGCGATGAGCTACGACGCCTTCAAGGCGTACGTGGACAGCGCGGCGAAGGAAGCGCCGGTTGCGGCCAAGCCGGATTCGGCCGCGCCCAAGCCTGCTGCCGGGAGCGCGACCAAGGGCTCCACGAAGTGAGCCGCCGCCAGACACTCGCGCTGCTCGCGGTGGTCGGCGTCTGCATCGCGCTCTATCTCACGCTCTACAAGATCGGCGTGATCGGTGTGCTCAGCTGCTCCATCGGCTCGTGCGAAACGGTGAACACGAGCAGGTGGTCGATGCTGCTCGGCCTTCCCATCGCCGCATGGGGACTCGCCGCATACGTCGCGCTGCTCCTGCTCGCGATGGTCGGCAGCGGCGAGGCGCACGAGAGCAGCATTCCGATAGCGCGCACGATCGTCGCGCTCTCCGCGTGGAGTGTGCTCTTCTCGGCCTTTCTCACCTATCAGGAGCTGTTCGTGATTCGCGCCATCTGTATCTGGTGCGTGTCGTCCGCGCTGCTCTGGGTGGTGATCTTCGCACTGAGCGTCGCGGATCTGCGCGCGGTGAGCCGCGCGGAGTAGCGCACGCGCGCGTGCTCGCGCGCGCTCAGGGTATCACGAACACGAACTTCTCCGAGCTCCCCGCGTCGATCGCGCGGTACACATCCGGGCCCTCGTCGAGCGATGCCTCGCTCACCGCATTTGGCGGCGGAATCTGGTCGTTGTCGAAGGCATCCATGATGGGCTGGAGCATCTCCGCGCACGCCTCCGCATCGTAGAGCAGCGAGTTGATGCCCACGAGCACGCCGCCCGTGCGGTAGAGATCGAGCAGGGGGAAGTTCACGTGTCCATCCTGCGGCGCCGCGATGGTCGCGATCCGCCCGAACTCCGCGATCGCGCCCACTGCCGCATCCACCCAGTAGCCGGTCGTGTCGAGCACGAGATCCGCGCCACCAGGAAAGTGCGCCCTCACTTCGCTCGCGAACGCCGTCGCGTCGGTGAGCAGGATGATGGGCACTCCGGATGCGCGCAGCGACTCGGTGAGATCGGCCTCGCGCACGGCCGCGAGCATGCGCGTGGTGCCCAGCACGCGCGCGAGCGCAATCGCGGCGCTTCCGACGGCGCCCACGCCCACCACCACGAGCTTTCGATCCGCGACGACGAGCCCTCCGCGGCGCAGCGCATTCCACGCCGTGGTGTAGGGCACGCCGCAGCTCGCGGCGAGCGCAAAGGAGAGCGACGCTGGCTTGAGCGACAGCCCGCCCATCGGCAGGGCGATGTACTCAGCGTGCGTCCCTTCGTGCGTGAAGCCCAGCTCCGCGCCGGTACCCCACACCTCGCGGGCAATCCACTCCTCCGGCCCCGACACGACGACGCCGGCGAAGTCGCGCCCGGGGGTGCGCGGAAGTGTCGTCTCGTGAAACCGTCCGAGCACGTTCTTCACGTCGCTCGGATTCACGCCGGCGGCGCGCACGCGCACGAGCACCTCGTTCTCGCATGGCATGGGCGGCGGCACTTCGGCGACCCGGAGTGCGTCGAGGCTTCCCAGCCGATCAAAGCGTAGTGCCTTCACAGCAACCTGTGTGATGAGGTCAACTCACCCGAACGCCCATGCAAACAAAAGGTTGCACTCGAGCGTTCATCTTCCAAGTGACACCTCGCGGCGCGCCCATTCGTATGGACGGTGCAGGCGACGAGTGATACAATTGGTGGCGGTTTGAGGCCTTCCGTCGTTTAATAAGTGAGGGAAGCGCGATGGTACGCGCTATGCCTCTTCTGTCCGCATGGCAGAGCAGCGCCCAAACGGAGGGTGTCTTCAATCGGAGCACGAATGCTCGGACAGCTGTTCCCTGAACGAATATTTTCCAGAAAGCTCAACCCCTCCGCTGACAAGCGGTTGCGACTCGCGCAGGCGCGCGCCGAGGAGTCGATCGTGCAGGCGCACGTCGAGAATGCGCTCATGTTCGTCGACAACCTCGCCGAGGACCTTCCCTTCGACCGCGCGATCGAGACGTACGTGCGCGTGATGGGCATTCCGGAGCCACTCGCGAGCACCGTCGTCACGCGCACCCTGGTGGTGCTTGGCGAGGATCTCGTGCCCTATCACCGCCGCGCTCCGGAAAGCGCTCGCCCGGAGGAGACGGGGCGCCCGCCGCTCCGCCTCGACGATGCATCCGACGCGCGAGTGCGCACCATTCGCCGCGCCTGACGGCTGCGGACGAACGTGTCCGACATCCGGATCAAGACCCTGAGCGCCTCGCCGACGATTAGCGAGGCGCTCAGCGCATTGATGATCGAGGTGGTCGCGAACAACGGCTCGGTGAGCTTCCTGCACCCGCTCGCGCCCGAGCGCGCACTCGCATTCTGGGGCAACGCACTCGCCGCCGCCGATCGCGGTGAGCGCATCATCCTCGGCGCCTTCGCCGACGACGTGCTGGCGGGCACGGTGACACTGCTGCTCGACTGCCCTCCCAACCAGCCCCACCGCGCCGAGATCGCGAAGATGATGACGCGCCCGAGCCATCGCCATCGCGGAATCGCGAGTGCGCTTCTGCAGGAGGCCGAGCGACGCGCGGCAGAACGAAAGCGCACACTTCTCGTACTCGACACTGCGACGATCGACGGCGCGTCGCAACTATACGAGCGCCACGGCTACACGTTCGCGGGCGAAATTCCGGACTACGCGCTGACGCCGTTCGGCGAGCTCACGGGGACACGGTTGTACTGGAAGCGCATTGGGAGTTGAACTCGTTCGTCGCGCTGTTTCGAGCATCATTCTGTCTGGTTTTGCCTTCTCCGTTGAATTCGTTCAATCCGTTTTTTCTCCGTATTCCCCAATTGTTAGAGTCAGCCCGAGCGGCTGTTGCCGTTCTGGTCAGGCGCGCACGAGGCAGGCATCAACAACTTTGGACATACGAATTGAACGGATTTGACGGATAAGAAAACGGACAACCAATTGAATCGGTGCTCGGCGATGTGGCGGTGCGCATGGAGAGTGTTATTTCCTTGGTTGGCAACTGAAGCAACCGAAGCAAACCACCGTACACGCCTGCCGCTTCCAGTCAAATAGCAGTTGCAGTTCGACTCGACCGCTCATCCTCTCGCAACCGGCGCTCGCTAACTCTCCAGCCCCTCGTACTGATCCCGCAGCGCCGCAACCACCGCCGGATCGGCGAGTGTCGTCGTGTCGCCGAGTGTGCGGCCTTCGGCGATGTCGCGCAGCAGACGGCGCATGATCTTGCCCGAGCGGGTTTTCGGGAGATCGGCGCTGAAGATGATGTCGTCCGGCTTGGCGATCGCGCCGATCTTGTTCGCGACGTGCTCGCGCAACTCCACATTGAGCTCGGTCGTGGGCTTCGTGCCTTCGCGCAGGGTGACGAATGCCGCCAGCGCCTGCCCCTTGAGCTCGTGCGCCTTGCCCACCACCGCCGCCTCGGCCACCGACGGGTGATCGACCAGCGCCGACTCCACTTCCATCGTGCCGATGCGGTGGCCGGCGACGTTGAGCACGTCGTCGACGCGGCCCAGGATCCAGAAATAGCCGTCGTCGTCGCGCTTGGCGCCGTCGCCCGGGAAGTAGAGATCGGGACGGCCCGGCCACTTCGAGAAGTAGGTTCGCACGTAGCGCTCGTCGTCGCCCCAGATGGTGCGCAGCATCCCCGGCCACGGCTTCGTGATCGCGAGCAGCCCGCCGCCCACATCGATGCGCTTCGCGTTGTTGTCGAGCAGCTCCGCGAAGATTCCCGGGAACGCCACCGTCGCACTGCCGGGCGTCGTCTTCGTGATTCCCGGCAGCGGTGAGATCATCGTCGCGCCCGTCTCCGTCTGCCACCACGTGTCGACGATCGGGCATCGGTCCCCGCCAATGTGCTCGCGGTACCACATCCACGCTTCCGGGTTGATCGGCTCGCCCACCGATCCCAGGAGCCGCAGCTTCGAGAGATCGTGCTTCTTGGCGTGCTGCGCGCCCCACTTCATGAACGCGCGAATTGCAGTGGGCGCCGTGTAGAAGATCGTGACGCCGTATTTCTCGCAGAGCTCCCAGAAGCGATCCTTCGCGGGCCAGTCCGGCGCGCCCTCGTACATCAGGCACGTCGCACCGTTTGCGAGCGGCCCGTACACGATGTACGTATGGCCCGTCACCCAGCCCACGTCGGCGGTGCACCAGTAGACGTCATCTTCCTTGAGATCGAAGATCGCCTTCGTGGTGTACGCGCACTGCGTGAGATAGCCACCCGTCGTGTGCACGATGCCCTTCGGCTTTCCCGTGGTGCCCGACGTGTACAGCGTGAACAGAATGTCTTCCGCGTTCATCGCCGTGGCGGGGCGGCTGGCCGAGGCCTTCGCCATGAGATCGTGCCACCACTGATCGCGGCCCGCCTTCATGGACGCGGGCGATCCGCCGATCGGCTCTTTCGTGCGCCGCACCACCACCACGTGCTCGATCGTGGGCGTCTCGGCGATTGCATCGTCCGCGTTCTTCTTGAGCGGCACCACGTGTCCGCGCCGAAATCCGCCGTCTGCAGTGATGAGCACCTTCGCCTGCGCGTCGACGATGCGATCGCGCAGCGACTCGGCCGAGAATCCGCCGAACACCACCGAGTGCACCGCGCCGATGCGTGCGCAGCCGAGCATCGCGATCGCGGCTTCGGGAATCATCGGCAAATAGATCGCGACGCGATCGCCCTTCTTCACGCCGAGCGAATCGAGCACCGATGCGAAGCGGCACACCTGGTCGAGCAGCTGCGCGTACGTGAGCGTGAGCGTGTCGCCGGGCTCGCCCTCCCACACGAGCGCGGGCTTGTCGCGCCGCGCGCCGCGGGCGTGGCGATCGACGCAGTTCACCGAGGCGTTGAGCTCACCGTCCCGGAACCACGTGGCCCTGGGCGGCTTCCACTCGAGCACCCTGGAGAACGGCTTCGACCACTCGAGCTCGCGAGCGCACCCGGCCCAGAAAGCCTCGTAGTCTTTCGCCGCGCGCTCGTAGATCCCGGGATCCGATACGTTGGCAGCGCGAGCAAATGCGTCCGGCGGCGGGAACTTGCGATGCTCCTGCAACAGCACATCGATGTCGGTCATGCTCCATCCATGCGAAGGGCGAGAGAATATCTTAGCGGACGGACGCGCGGATGCCAGCGGACACGCACCCGATCTGCGGCTGTGACCGTTGGCTCGAGCGGCGGCCCAGTGCTACACTTTCCACCGTGATCGATTCCGTTGACGCGCTTACCGATCCCGAATTTCAGCCCGATTACGATCCCGTCCACCGCTTCTCGGCGTGGCTGGAGCGTGAGGGGAAGGCGGAGGCGACGATCGAGGCGTACCACGCCGATGTCGCCGACCTGGTTCGCGCATTCGTGCCGCGACCGGTGCTCGAGCTGCTTCCCGCGGACCTCGGCGACTACCTCCAGGCGCGTGCGAGCTTCGAGGGATGGTCGGTGCCCACGGTGCGGCGGCATCTGCAGGCGATCAAGGCGTTCTACCGGTATCTCGTGATCGCGGAGGAGATTCGCGCGCCCGGCCCCGCGGAGCTGCTCGCCGAGCCCGTGCCCGAGCCGCGTGCGCCACACATCATCGATCAGTCGGATGTCGCCGCGATCTTCTCGTATCTCGAGGCGCGCGCCGCAACCGACGCCGCGGCCGCGATGGATCTCGCACTCTACGGCATCGCGTATCACGGCGCGCTGCTCATCTCGGAGGCGATCGGCCTCACGCTCGGCGCGGTGCGCGGCGGATCGTCCGTGATGAAGCTCGACGTGATCGGCCGGCGCGGCGAGGAGAGCCAGGTCACGCTCGAGGGCGACGCCGCCGCGTGGATGGGCGCGTGGCTCGCGATTCGCCCCGCACCACGCCGCGCGGAGCACAGGCCGTTCGTCTTCATTCATCCGCGCACGAGGCTGCACACGTCGCGCCAGCGCGCGTGGGACCGGCTCAAGCGCCTGGCCAAGGCTGCCGGGCTCGACGAAGAAGTGGCGGAGCGCATCACGCCGCACACGCTGCGGCATTCGTACGCGGCCCATCTCGCGGCGCGCGCGCTCGACGTCGCGGCGCTCCGTGCCGCGCTGCGCCAACATTCGCCGCGCCACGCCAGCAAGTACATCCCGCGCAGCGCGAGCCCCGGCGCGTGAGCACGATCGCCACGCGTGGCCTCGCGCGCCGGTTCGGCGGCCGCGTGGCCGTGAGCGACGTCACGCTCACACTCGAGGAAGGCGACTGTCTCGCGCTCTTCGGGCCCAATGGCGCGGGGAAGACGACGCTGCTCCGCATGCTCGCGGGACTGCTGCGTCCCACGAGTGGATCGGGAATGGTGGCCGGCGTCGCGCTGCCCGGCGGTGCGGAGCTGCGTGCCGCGATCGGCTACATCTCGCACGCGAGCATGCTCTACGCCGCCTTGAGCGCGCGCGAGAACGTCGAGCTCATCGCGCGCCTCTTCGGCATGCGCGACGCACGCGCGGCCGCGATGCGCGCCCTCGAGCGCATGGCACTGTCCGATCGCGCCGAGATGCCGGTGCGGCAGCTGAGTCGCGGGATGCAGCAGCGCGTGTCGATCGCGCGCGCCACGGTGCACGACCCGCGCGTGGTGCTGCTCGACGAGCCGTTCACGGGGCTCGACGACTCGGGGAGCGCGGCGCTCGGCGCGCATCTCGCGGCGCTGCGCGCGGCGGGCACGACGATGGTGCTGGTCACGCACCAGATAGCGGAGGGGCTCGCGCTCGCCACGCACGCGGCGATCATGCGCGCGGGCGCGCTCGTGCGCGTGGAGGCGGGCGAGACGATCGATCCCGCCACCTATCTCACGGTCTATCGCGAGCACGTGATGCATGGCGCCTAGCACGCTCTCGGCCGCGCTCCTGATTGCGCGCAAGGATCTCGCGATCGAGTTCCGCACGCGCACGGCCTTCTTCTCGGCCCTGGTGTTCGCGCTCCTGGGCATTGTGATCTTCTTCTTCGCCTGGGACCCGACCGCGGTGTCGTCGCTCGATCTCGCACCCGGCGTGCTCTGGGGAATCTTCACCTTCTCGGGGCTGCTCGGCCTGCAGCGCTCCTTCAGCCTCGAGCAGTCCGATCGCGCCATTGACTCGCTGCTCGGCGCGCCGATCTCGCGCGAGTCGATCTATCTCGGCAAGGCGATCGCGAATCTCGTGTTCGTGGCGGCGGTGCAGCTGATCGCGATTCCCGCGGTGCAACTCTTCTACGGCGTGTCGCTGCTCGACCACGCCGCGCTGCTCGGGCTCATCGCGCTCATGGCCGCGATCGGACTCGTGGCGGTGGGCACGCTCTTCAGCGCCATGGCCGTGAACACCAAGCTGGCGGAGATGCTGCTGCCGGTGCTGTCGCTCCCCTTTTTCGTGCCGATCGTGATTCCAGCCGCGCAGGCGACGGCGCGGCTGCTGTCGGGGCGCCCCGCCAGCGAGAGTGTGGGATGGCTTAAATTGCTGCTGGCTTTCGATATAGTGTTCGTGGTGGCGTGCATGCTTGCCTTTCCATATACAATCGAGGAATGACCACTCCGACTGTTCCGGCGAGCGCCGACGACACCTCCTCCGCGCAGCGCAGCGGCATCGATTGGCTGTTCGCGATCTCGGTGATCATGATCGCAGTGGCGCTCACGCGCGTGATCTACTACACGCCGTTCGAGGCGGTGCAGGGACCGGCGCAGAAGATCTTCTACCTGCACCTTCCCGCGGCGCTGTGCGCCTTCACCGCGTTTGGAGTCGTCGCTCTTGCCGGCATCGGCTATCTCTGGCTCGGAGATCTGCGCCTGGACCGCGCGGCCGAGAGCTCGGCCGAGGTGGGCGTGGTGTTCACGACCGTGGTGCTCGTGACGGGCCCGATCTGGGCGCGGCCGGTGTGGGGCACGTGGTGGACGTGGGACGCACGCCTCACGCTCACGCTCTTTCTCTGGTTCATCTTCGTGGGCTACATCGTGCTGCGCGGCGCGATCGAGGATCGTGCGCTGCGCGCGCGCTACTCGGCCGTCCTCGGCATCCTCGGCTCGCTGCTCATCCCGTTCATCCATCTGAGCGTCTATCTCTTTCGCACGCTCCACCCGCGCCCGATCGTGATCAAGCCGAGCGCGCCATCGCTGCCGCCGGAGATGCTGACCACGCTGATCATCTCGTTCGTGGCGTTTTTCCTGTTCTATCTCGCGCTCGTGCGGCAGCGCTATCGCCTGGCGAACGAGCGCGACCTGCTCGAGCTGGAGGAGGGTCGCTGATGCCGCACAACGAGAGCTTCTATTACGCGGCGTACATCGCCGCGATCGGGATCTACACGCTGTACACGATCAGCATTTGGCGGCGGCGCCAGACGGTGGCGTTGCGCCGCATCGCGCTGCGGCGCGGGCGCTGATCGCGTCGCGCAGCGCGCGCCCGTGAGCTCCGGCGTGGTGTATCTCGTGGGTGCCGGACCCGGCGATCCAGGTCTCCTCACCGTGCGCGGCCGCGAGCTCCTCGCCTCGTGCGACAGCATCGTGTACGACGCGCTTGTGAATCCGCTGCTGGTGGATGACGCCTGGATCGGACGCACGAGCGAGGCGGAGAAGATCTTCGTCGGCAAGCGCGGCGGCGCGCCGTCGATGGAGCAGAGCGAGATCACGGCGCTCCTCGTGCAGCTCGCGCGCGACGGGAAGCGGGTGGTGCGACTCAAGGGTGGCGACCCGCTGGTGTTCGGCCGCGGCGGAGAGGAAGCCATCGCGCTCGCCGAAGCGGGGCTCGCGTTCGAGATCGTGCCCGGCGTCACCGCGGGCGTCGCGGCGCCTGCGTACGCGGGAATCCCGGTCACGCATCGCGGCGTCTCGACCTCGGTGACGTTCATCACTGGGCACGAATATCCGGGCAAGGACAGGGATCAAACCGACTGGTCCGCGCTCGCACGCGCCGGCGGCACGCTCGTGCTCTACATGGGCGTGAGCCGGCTGGCAAAGATCGCAACCGCGCTCATCTCCGGCGGCCGCTCGCCAAACACGCCGGCGGCGATCATCGAGTGGGGCACGTATCCGCGCCAGCGCACCGTCACCGCCACGCTCGCGACGCTCGCGGAAACGGCGGCGCGCGAGAAGGTGATCGCGCCATCGATCGCGATCGTCGGCGATGTCGTCAAGCTGCGCGGCGAGATGAGCTGGTTCGACCGGCGCCCGCTGTTCGGGCGCACGATCGTCGTCACGCGCGCGCGGGAGCAGGCATCGCAGCTCCGCTCACTGCTCGAGATCGCGGGCGCGAGCGTGATCGAGGCGCCGGCGATTCGCATCGAGCCGCTCGATCGGGCACCGCTGCGCGCGGCGCTCGCAAGCATCGCGACGTACGAATGGCTCGTGGTCACGAGTCGCAACGCGGTCGAGCTGCTCTGGGCGACACTTCGCGATCTCGGCCTGGATGCACGCGCGCTCGCGCGAACGAAGCTCTGCGCGGTGGGCCCGGCCACGGCGGACGCGCTGCTCGCGCACGGGCTCGCGGTGAACGTCATTCCCGATCGCTACGTGGCGGAGGGCGTGATCGAGAAGCTTCGTGAGCGGGACGACGTTTGCGGCACGCGCGTGCTCTTCGCTCGCGCAGCGGGCGCGCGCGAGCTGCTCCCCGCCGCACTGCGCGAAATGGGCGCCCAAGTGAGCGAGATCGAGATCTATCGCTCCGTTCCCGATCTCTCCGGGCTCGATACGCTTCGCGCGGCGCTCGATGCGGGCACCGTAGATCTGGTAACCTTCACATCGGCGTCCACCGTTCGTCACTTCGTCGACGCGCTGGGCGCCGAGCGCGCGCACACGGTGCGCGGCGCGTCGATCGGACCCGTCACGAGCGATGCCGCGCGCGCGCTCGGCGTTCCGATCGCGATCGAAGCTGCGGAGTCGACCATCGCATCGCTCGTGCAGACGATTACCGCGCACCTCGCTCGCTAGCGATCGCCGCGCGTGCGCCTCAGCTTTCGGCTATGACAGCCCCCGTCCGGATCGCGACGCGCGCCTCCGAGCTCGCGCTTCGGCAGGCGCGCATGGTGCAGGCCGCGCTCGAGGCGCAGGGCACGGACTCCGAGCTGGTCACCTTCAAGACGGTGGGCGACAAGAAGCTCGACGAGGCGCTGAGCGCGATCGGCGCGAAAGGTCTGTTCACGAAAGAGCTCGAGGACGCGCTCGCCGCCGGGAAAGTGGACTGCTGCGTGCACTCGCTCAAGGATCTTCCCACCGACATGCCGGCCGGCCTCGCGCTCGTTGCGATGCTGCAGCGCGAAGACCCGCGAGATGTGCTCGTGGTGAACGACCGCGTGGGCGCGGAGTCGCTGGACGAGCTGCCGCGCGGCAGTCGCGTGGGCACCTCGAGCCTGCGGCGGCGCGCACAGCTGCTGCACCGGCGCGCCGACCTCGAGATCGTGGAGCTGCGCGGCAACGTGCCGACGCGGCTCAGAAAGGTGGACGAGGGCCAGGTACACGCCGCAATTCTCGCGGGTGCGGGGCTCAAGCGGCTCGAGGCCGAGCAGCGCATCGACGCGTGGCTGGATGCTCCGGCGTGGCTGCCGGCGGCGGGACAGGGCGTGATCGCCGTCCAGGCGCGCACCGACGATGCGCGCATGGCCGAGCTGCTCGCGCCGATCCATCATGCGCCGAGCGCGTTCGCGGCGCACGCCGAGCGCGCGCTGCTCGCGGCGCTGGACGGCGGCTGCCAGGTGCCGATCGGTGCGCTGCTGGTAGGCGAGGGGCCGGACGCGGTGCTGCACGCGCTCGTGAGCGACCTGCACGGGAAGCGCATGATTCGCGAATCGCTCGTGCTGGGCGCGCAGTCCGCGAGCGCGGCGGGAATGGCACTCGCCGCGATCATGCGGGGCAAAGGCGCGGCCGAGCTCCTCGCGTCGGTGCGCGAGAGCAGCGCGAAGATCCCGTCGCCACAGCCGGAATAATTCGTGCAGAAATTACTTGACTCAGTCAACCATTAACGAATGCCCTCTTTCCCCGAGTACCGTCCCCGCAGGCTGCGCCGCACCGAGTCGCTGCGCCGGCTCATCCAGGAAACCCATCTCTCGGCGTCGCAGCTCGTGCTCCCGCTGTTCGTGCGCTCGGGCTCGAAGCTGCGGAATCCCGTGGGCTCGATGCCGGGCGTGTTTCAGCTCTCCGTCGACGAGATGCTGCGCGAGCTCGATGACGCGAGCGAGGAAGGCGTCGGTGGCGTCATCCTCTTCGGCCTTCCCGACAGCAAGGACGCAACCGGCTCATCCGCGTGGGACGAGAAAGGACCCGTGCCGAACGCGGTGCGGGCCATCAAGAAGCAGTTTCCGCAGTTCGTCGTCATGACGGACGTGTGCATGTGCGAGTACACGGATCATGGCCACTGCGGAATTCTTCGCGACGGAGAGGTGGACAACGACGCGTCGCTCGAGCTGCTCGCGCGCGCGTCGCTCGCGTACGCGTCGGCCGGCGCCGACATCGTTGCGCCGAGCGACATGATGGATGGGCGCGTCGGCGCGATTCGTCGTGCGCTCGACGAGCAGAAGCTGACGAGCACGGCGATTCTCGCGTATGCGGCGAAGTACGCCTCCGCGTTCTACGGTCCGTTTCGCGAGGCTGCGGAATCGACGCCGCAATCCGGCGATCGCCGCGGTTATCAGATGGATGCGGCGAACTCCAATGAGGCGCTTCGCGAAGTGTGGCTCGACATCGAGGAGGGCGCCGACGCGGTGATGGTGAAGCCCGCAGGTCCCTATCTCGACATTGTTGCGCGCGTGAAACGGGAGACCGGCTATCCCGTTTCTGCCTATCAGGTGAGTGGCGAGTACGCTATGCTTCTGGCAGCAGCCGAACGTGGCTGGATTGATCGCGAGCGCGCCATGCTCGAGTCGTTGATGGGCATCCGGCGTGCCGGCGCGGACTTCATTCTCACTTACTTCGCGACCGAGGCGGCCCGACTTCTGTCATGAAATATCGCGCATTTCCCGGTACCAGCATTCGCGTCAGCGAAGTTGGGCTCGGACTCTGGACGCTCTCCACCGGATGGTGGGGCGATGTCACCGACGAGCAGGCGATCGACATGATGCGCCGCTCCCTCGACGATCACGGCATCACCTTCTTCGACGCCGCCGATGCGTACGGCAACGGCCGGAGCGAGCGCCAGCTCGCCCAGGCATTTCGGGGACGTCGAAGTGACGTCGTCTACGCGACGAAAATCGGCTACGACATCTACGACGAGGAGGCCGCGAAGACCCGTCGCGGCCAGAGCGAGCTGCCGCAGCGCCTCGAGCCGAAGTTCATGCGCTTCGCCGTCGACAAGTGTCTCGAGCGGCTCGGCACCGACTACATCGACGTGCTCCAGCTCCACAACATCAAGATGCCGCACGTGCGCACACCCGAGATCTGGGAAACGATGCGCGAGCTCGTGCGCGAAGGAAAGATTCTCGCCTGGGGCGCGGCGTTCGGCCCCGCGATCGGATGGCTGTACGAGGCGGTCGAGCTCGTGGAGCGCGAGCGCGACATCAACACCATTCAGATGATCTGGAACATCATCGAGCAGCATCCCGGCACCGCGATGCTGGAGGCCGCGCGCGCGCACGCGCCGAACTGCGTGTTCAACGTTCGCGTGACGCACGCCTCGGGAATGCTCGAGGGCAAATACACCGAGGACACGGTTTTCCCCGAGAACGATCATCGCCGGCATCGCCCGCGCTCGTGGCTCGTGAACGGCGTCAAGAAAGTGCGCACGCTCGACTTCCTCACGAAGCGCATGACGCTCGGCCAGGCCGCGCTCAAGTGGCTGCTCGCCGAGCCGCGCGTGGTGACGACGCTGCCCAACATCTACAACGACGAGCAGCTCGACGAGTTCGCGGCCGCGAGCGACCTCGGTGATCTCACGAGCGAAGAGATGCAGCGCATCGCGAAGCTCAACGAGACGAACTTCGGCGTAGAGGAAGAGCCGATGAGCTACAAGGGCACGATGCAGCGCGAGGAAGCTCAGCAGCCCGTGGAGGCTGCGCATTGATCCACCCCTGGCACGGCCTCTCGGCCGGATCACATCCTCCCGAGAAGGTGACTGCGGTCGTCGAGATCCCGAGTGGCAGTCGCAACAAGTACGAGCTCGACAAGGAATCGGGACTCTTTCGTCTCGACCGCGTGCTCTACTCGGCCGTCCACTATCCCGCCGACTACGGCTTCATTCCGCGTACGCTGGCTGAGGACAATGATCCGGCTGACATTCTCGTGCTGCTCAACGAGCCGACGTTCCCCGGCTGCCAGATCGATGCGCGGCCGATCGGCTGTCTGCGCATGACCGATCGCGGCGAGCCGGATGACAAGATCCTCGCGGTGCCCAGCAACGATCCGTTCTACGAGGAATACTTCGACATCGCGGACATCCCGCAGCACTATCTGCGCGAGGTCGAGCACTTCTTTCACATCTACAAGGATCTGGAAGGGAAGCGTGTGCAGACCATCGGCTGGGAGCAGGCGCCCTACGCGATGCAGGTGATTCGCGAGTCGCAGGATCGGTATGACGAGCGATACGTGGTTCGAAGCGGACCCTAGATGACCGCACGACGACGGCGCGGCCACATCATCCACAGCAGGCTCGCCGCCCTCGTCAGCGCGGACCCGGCCGCACGCCGGCGAGTTCGCGCGCTGCGCCGCGCGCTCACGGGCGCGACGCGATGCACCTTTCTCGTGCAGAACGATCCCGACCCGGACGCGATCGCCTCCGCGCTCGCGCTGCGGCGCACGCTCGGCTTCTCCGCCGCGCGCTCGCCGATCGTGACCGTGGGCCAGATCACGCGCCCGGAAAACCAGCGCCTGATCGCGGAGCTGCACGAGCACGTACGCCACGTGTCGAAGGAGCGGCTGCCGCTGCTCGCGCCGCTCGTGCTGGTCGACGTGCAGCCGCCGTACTTCGGCGATGGGCTTCCGGATGTCGCCGCCGTGATCGATCACCACCCCACCACGGATGCGTATCGCGCGCGCTATCGCGATGTGCGCACGAACTACGGCGCGAGCGCGACGATGGCCGCCGAATACCTGCTGGCCTCCGATGAGGACGGCGTGACGACGAAGCTCGCGACGGCGCTGCTCTACGGCATCATCACGGACACCAAATCGCTCTCGCGCGCGGCGAGCGACGAGGACCTGCAGATGTTCGCGCTCCTCTTCGCGCGCGCCGATCACGTCGCGCTGCGGCGCATCCAGCATCCGATGTACCGGCCGCTCGCGCTGCGCCGCTTCGGCGTCGCGCTCGAGCACGCGCGCGTGCGCAACGGGCTCGCGTATCTCCACCTCGGCACGCTCCCGGCGGATCAGGAGCACATCGTCGCCCAGCTCGCGGAGTTCTGCCTCGGCATGGCGGGAGCCGAGATTTCCGCGGTGTCGGGCGTGTTCGGCGGCAAGTTCGCGATGAGCCTGCGCTCGCTGTCGCCGAACGCGAAGCTCGGCGAGCGAATCCGGAAACGCTTCAGCGCATTCGGAAGCGCGGGCGGACATCCGATGATGGCCAAAACCGTGGTGCCGTTGCCGCTGTGGAAGAAGGCGCACCCATTCAGGAGCCAGGAAGGGCTCGGCCGCACGATTCGGCGGGAGCTCGTCAAGGCGCTCACCGGGAGCAAATGACCGCAGGCGATCGCGGCGTGCCAACGCTGCAGATCACGCCGCCCGCTCGCCGCGGACTCACGGCGCCGTCGAATCTGCGCCAGAATCTCCCCTCCGAAGCCGTTCGCCAGAAGCACAAGCGCATCGTCATCTGCGCGGATGGAACGTGGAACAGCACGAAGGCGACGGACGCGGTGGGCAGCTCCGCGACCACGAACGTCTGGCTCACGTACCAGATCGTGAAGCCGAACGCGAACGACGGGACGCCGCAGCTCGCGTACTACCATCCGGGGGTGGGCACCGGCGGCTTCATCGACCGCGTGATCGGCGGCGCGACCGGCTACGGACTGAATCGAAACATCCAGGAGTGCTATCGATTTCTCATCGATCACTACCATCCTGGCGATTACGTCTATCTCTTCGGCTTCAGTCGCGGCGCCTACACGGTGCGCAGTCTCGCCGGTCTCGTGCGCAACTGCGGGGTCATCGATCCCGAGAAGCTCCCGCTCGGCAAGAGCCTCGATCAGGCGGTGAGCGAGGCGTTCACGCTGTATCGCAAGCGCAGCGATGCCACGGCGCCGAGCGCGCAGCTGTCGGTGGACTTTCGCGTGCAGCACTCGCATCCGGACTTCCGCATCACGTGCATCGGCGTGTGGGACACGGTCGGATCGCTCGGCATACCCGTCGGGCTGCTCGGCCGTCTCACCTCACACCTCGTCGGCTTTCACGATGTGACGCTCAGCAGCTGGGTGGACTGCGCGTTCCAAGGGGTGGCCGTGGACGAGCGGCGGCGTCCGTTCGTGCCCACGCTCTGGCTGCAGCAGCCGAGCGCGCGCGAGCACGGGCAGCGCATCGAGCAGCGATGGTTCACGGGCGTGCACTCGGATGTGGGCGGCGGCTACACGTGGGCCGAGCGCGGGCTCGCGACGCTCACGCTGCAATGGATGATCGATCGCGTGACCACGGCGTGCCGCCTCGAGCTCGACGCTTCGGCGCTGGACAGCGCGCCGCCGAGCGAGAGCGCGCTGCACGACTCGCTCACATTGTGGTACCGGCTCTGGGCGCCGGCGAATCGCACGATCGATGGCGGTCTGGGGCACCACGGCGCTCGCGACGACACGCGCATCACGGACGAGGTGATCGACGAGTCGATCGGCAGGTGGCGCGCGAAGTACGCGACGGCGCCGATGCCGGTGGTGAACAAGCCGTACGTGCCCGCCAACGTGCTCGAGTACGAGGAGCGGATCGAGGAGCAGGCGGCGACGCCGCCGATGCAGGCACCGGACTATCCGTCGGACTTGCGGGAAACGGGGCTGCCGCGGGAGCGGGATTGACGGTGACTGTCACAGGAGCGTGTCCGTGAGAACTGTGGCAAGCAGCAGACAGTGCTCGTGCGGAGTAGATTCACCGCATATGGAGCTCGCGTCGGTGCTGACGTGTCCCGCGTGCGGACATGCCGAGCGGCTGGAGATGCCAACCGCGGAGTGCGTATTCTTTTACGAATGCCGCAGTTGCCACGTACTGCTCAAGCCGAAGTCCGGCGATTGCTGCGTGTTCTGCACGTACGGATCGGCGCCATGTCCGCCGATTCAGTGCGGTAATGACGTTGCTGCGCGCCGCCTCGAGTGATCGAGTCGTCGGATGCGCGCGAAGCGGGTCATCGACACGTACCGAGGTGACGACGGGCGAATCGCCAAGTAGTATGCGCGACGTGGTTTCGGATGGTGCCGGAGTGCTGGGCGCGATTGCCGCTGCGCTCTGCTGTGCCGGGACGCCGCTGATCGTCAGTGCGCTCGCGGCGCTCGGATTGAGCGCCCTGCGCAAGGACGCGATTTTGTGGCCCGTGATGCTCGCGTCGTTGCTGCTCGCGCTGTGGGGCTTCTGGCGAGGATTCCGAATGCATCGGAAGTCAGGCCCATTGGCGCTCGGGATCCTGGGCGCCCTCGCGCTGGCGAGTGGAGTCATCGTCGTTCATGGCCCCGCCGCGATGCCGATGATCTATAGCGGGTCCGTTGCGCTCGTTGTCGCCACGTTCTGGAACGTCGCAGTGCGCCACGCGTGTCGACTCGCGTAGCGGCAGGCATACCAACCAAGATCGGACGCCCTTGACTAATCAAAAAACGTTGATATATTGCCTTCCATGACCACGGCAGTCGAACCCAAGCTCGCGCGAGCCGCAGCGCTCTTTCACGCCCTCTCGGACGAGACGCGTCTCGAGATCATGGAGATGCTCCGGAGCGGGGAGCGATGCGTGTGCGAGCTCACGGATGAGCTGGATGCCGCCCAATCGCGGCTGTCCTTCCATCTGCGGGTGCTGAAGGAGGCGGGGCTCGTGACCGATCGCAAGGAGGGACGGTGGTCGTACTACACGATCGTCCCCGAGACGCTGGCCGAGCTGCACGACGTGAGCGTCGCGCTCCAGCCGTCGGTGCAGCGACGGGAGCTCAGGAAAGTGGGCCGCTGCTGCTAGTCATAGTCGCAACTCGAGCTGGTTCCGTGTACGATTCATCAACATTTTTTGATTGACGAGGGCACAATGTCGAACACGCCGGAGCTGACCCAGGTCGTACAAGAGAAGTACGGAGATGCCGCGCGGCGCGTGCTCGCGGTCGCAGAGCTTCCGCAGGCGGCCGCCAGCGCGTGCTGCGCACCCCAGCCCGGCACAATCAACTCGTGCTGCGGCGGCGCCGCGTTCGATGGACAGACCGATCCGATCACGTCCAATCTTTACGTGAACGGCGAGATCGACGAGCTGCCGGAAGCCGCCGTCCTCGCCTCGCTCGGCTGCGGCAACCCGACTGCGCTCGCGGAGCTCGCGCCCGGCGAAATCGTGCTCGACCTCGGCTCCGGCGGCGGCATCGATGTGCTGCTGTCCGCGCGCCGTGTCGGCCCCACGGGCAAGGCGTACGGGCTCGACATGACCGACTCGATGCTCGAGCTCGCGCGGCGCAATCAGGCGGAAGCGGGCGTGACGAACGTCGAGTTCCTCGAGGGGGCGATCGAGTCGATCCCGCTTCCGGATGCATCGGTGGACGTGATCATCTCCAACTGCGTGATCAATCTCTCGGGCGACAAGCGCACGGTGCTCGCCGAGGCGTTCCGCGTGCTCAAACCGGGCGGGCGATTCGCGGTGAGCGATGTCGTCGTGCGCGGCGAGGTGCCGGCTGCGGTGCGACAGAGCATGGAGCTGTGGGTGGGCTGCATAGCGGGCGCGCTGGAGGAGTCCGAGTTCGCGCGGCTGCTCGAGGAGGTGGGCTTCGAGCATCCGAGCTTCGAGCCGACGCGCTTCTACGAGGCGAAGGATGCCGCAGCCTTCCTCGCGCAGTCGGGGCTCGACGTCGCGTCGGTGGCGACGGAGATCGACGGAAAGTTTCTGAGTGCCTTCGTGCGCGCGACGAAGCCGGCGACCAGCACCCAGCCGTGCTGCGCGCCGGGCTGCTGCGCCTAGACCTGTTCGCACGAGGAGGTGCGACGTGACACACACAATCGATACTCCCACGCTTCGTCCCGCGCGCGACGAGGATCTCGGCGCGGTCGAACAGCTGTTGACCGCAAGCGGGCTCCCGATCGACGGCGTCGCGGATTCGTTGTGCAGCTTCATCGTGGCCGAGAGCGATGAGCGGATCGTGGGTGTGGTCGGTCTCGAGATCTGCTGCGAGCACGCACTGCTGCGCTCGACCGCGGTCGCTCCCGAGTGGCGCGATCGCGGTCTCGGACGCCAGCTCGTCGAGCGGATCATCGCGGAAGCGGAGGCGCGCAACATCCGGGCGCTCTACCTGCTCACGACCACGGCCGAACGGTACTTCCCGACGTTCGGGTTCGTAAAGACCACGCGCGACGCTGTGCCGGAGCCAGTGCGACAGACGACGGAATTCGTGAGTGCGTGCCCGGCGACGGCGACGGTGATGTGCCTGACGTTGGGTGAGCGGCCCTCGAGGGGAGATGAAGGTGTCACAGCCGAATCGAGGAATCGCGGAATGCGATAGAGCGCAGTGGCGCTCGCTTGCTACTGCGGCGCGACTTCGTGAAAGGTGAGCGACGTCTCGTGCTGCTGCGTGCTGCGGAGCGTCCATAGCTCGTCGAACACCAGGAGCGACGCGCCCTTCGCATCGTAGAGGCGCATGCGCCCGCTGCCGCGCGACGCGCGCTCGATCGCCGCCTCGGGGCCTCCGACCCAGCGCGGATAGCGATACGGCAGGCGCTCGATTCTGCACGGCGCGCCGTACTCGTTCTCCAGGCGGAAAAGCATCACGTCGAACTGCAGCATGCCCACGGCGCCGATCACGGGATTCGGTCCGCCGTCCGGCTCCGTGAAGAACACCTGCGCTGCGCCCTCCTCGGTGAGCTGCCGCAGCCCCGCATCGAGCTGCTTGCGACGCATCGGATCAGTCCCGATGATGCGCGCGAAGTGCTCCGGCGCGAAGCGCGGAATGCCGCGATACTCCACATCTCCATTCGGCGAGAGCGTGTCGCCGATGCGGAGCGTCCCCTTGTCGACCACGCCAATGACATCGCCTGGCCAAGCCTCCTCGACGGCACTCCGCTCGCGCGCCAGAAACTGCTGCGGCGCCGGGAGTCGCACGATCTTGCCCGTGCGGCCCAGCTTCACCTGCATGCCGGCCTCGAAGTGCCCCGAGCACACGCGCACGAAGGCGATCCGATCGCGATGCCGTGGATCCATGTTCGCCTGGATCTTGAAGACGAATCCCGAGAACTCCGGGTCCGTCGGCTCGACGGTGCCCGCCGTCGACTCGTGCGGTGACGGAGCAGGCGCGAGATCGAGGAACTCCTCGAGGAACGGCTCGACGCCGAAGTTCGTGAGCGCGCTCCCGAAGAACACCGGCGAGAGATCGCCGGTGAGCAGCGCCGCGTGATCGAACGCGTGCCCCGCCGCATCGAGCAGCCCGATCTCCTGCAGGAACCGGTGGTGCGCGTCCTCGCCCAGGAGCTCGATCAGCGAAGGATCGTTGAGATCCGAGCTCTGCGCCTCCAACATGCGCGCGCCGTGATCGAGCCCGCGCTCGAACATCTCGACGCGCTTGCGCCGGCGATCGTAGACCCCCGCGAACGCGCCGTCACGATAGATGGGCCACGTCACCGGGTAGCAGCCGATCTCGAGATCCGCCTCGACATCGCTGATCAGCTTGAGCGGATCCTCGCCCGCGCGATCACACTTGTTGACGAAGGTGAAGATCGGCATCCGCCGCCGCTTGCACACCGCGAACAGCTGCCGCGTGCGATCCTCGACGCCGCGCCGGTTGTCGAGCAGCATCACCGCGCTGTCCGCCGCCATGAGCGTGCGGTACGTGTCCTCCGAGAAGTCCTCGTGGCCCGGCGTGTCGAGGAGGTTGATCCGGAACCCCTCGTAGTCGAACTGCAGCACGCTCGACGTCACCGAGATGCCGCGCTGCCGCTCGAGCTCCATCCAGTCGCTCGTCGCGTGCCGCTCGGCGCGGCGCGACTTCACGGAGCCAGCCAGGTGGATGGCGCCGCCGTAGAGGAGGAGCTTCTCGGTGAGGGTGGTCTTGCCGGCGTCCGGATGCGAGATGATCGCGAACGTGCGGCGGCGCTCGGTCTCGCGAGCGAGGGCGGTGTCCGGCGATTTCGAGGTGAGCGGACCGCCGTCGGGGAGATTTGTGCTGGGCATCTACACGGAATTTACCAGATTCCGCGCGGCGGATCGGGTGTCCCGATTCAGTGCGGTGGCTGATCCGTGCGCGTGGTCCCTTCCGGAGGCAAATTTCCCTCTAGTAACGACCGAATTGTCGACTCGACCTGTGGCCACGGTGACGCACGGGGACTGGCGATCTCGAAGTGGCCGACTCCGGGAATGACGCGTACCTGCACTCGGTCGCCGGCTCGTGTCGCCGCCCGCGCGTACGCTTCGGTGAGCGAACGGGGCACGAAGTCTTCATACTCGCCGATGAGAATGACGTGCGGTACCCCGAGAGGGAGCAGCCGAATGGGAGCACGCGGAGATAGTCGACCGCGCTCCCAACGTCGAGGCAGGTGCCCGGCCAGCCGCCGCCGGGTTGGCCAATCCGGCGACACTCGATGTTCCAGGTCGCAATGCCAGCAGCCTTGAGTGAGTCGGCCATCGCCGCAAGATCGCGGAGTGTTGCGTAGGCTGCCTTGAAGCATCCGCCGTGAACGAGTACCGCCACGGGATGTGGACCGGGACCGGACGGAACGCGAAGGTCTCATGGTTGTGGAGGCGGCTCGAGTCACTGGCGACGTGTCAGCACGACATGCGTTGCAGCGGCGGTCGGCACATGGGTGGTGCACTCATAGCCCAGGGCTTTGAGATCGAGGCCGTAAAGGAGATGCTCGCCGGACCCGAGCAACATTGGCGAGATCGCCACGTGCATCTCGTCGATGAGCCTCGCCTCGAGATACTGGCGGAGCGTTGCCGCTCCGCCGCCGATCTGCACATCCTTTCCCTCGGCTGCCGCCGTCGCTCGTTCCAGCGCTTCGCGAATACCGCCCGTGACAAAGTGGAAGACGGTGCCGCCTTCCATCTCGATCGTCGGGTGCGCGTGATGCGTCAGCACGAATACTGGTACGTGGTACGGCGGGTTCTTCCCCCACCAGCCGCGCCAGCTGTCATCGGGCCAGGGACCACGAACCGGGCCAAACATGTTGCGTCCCATGATGTATGCGCCGACGCCCTCCAGATAGCGCCCCGCGAAATCATCATCGACGCCGGTGGTGCCGCCGGCGTTGCCATTGATGCGCTGGAAGGTGCGGGTCGGGATGAACCAATTGTGCAGTGATTCACCCCCGACGCCGAGGGGGGTTTCGCGAGTCTGGCGTGGACCGGCGCCGTAGCCGTCGAGCGAGATCGTGAAATTGTGCACGCGTACACGAGACATACGGCTCCCTGGCAAGAATGGCGGTCGACGGACTGCGGCTTCCACTCACACGACGAACGACCGGGACGGAAATCGACTGCGCGTTCTGGTTGCGAGCCAGGCAGGTTATATGATGAGCGCCATTCGCACTTCCCGCCGGCCCTGATACGTGAACGGCTCGACCTGCTCGACAGCTTCGTTGAGCAAGTGGAGGCTCTCGAGAGCTGCCGTCAGTCCGAGCCAGGTTCCGGCAGCTTCCGGGCAGCGCCCGGGCGAGGAGCGGTCCGGAATCTCCGCGTCACCTCGCGCAGCCAGAGGGCGGCCCGCTGCGGCCAGTCGCGGCGCATGCACGGCCGCTCGATCGTCACGAACAGCACGACCGACACGGCCAGTACCACCGTGGCCGTGAGCACGAACTGCACGCCAAGTGTCGCCGCGTAGCTGCTCGGCCAGCTGAGCGCGCGCGTGGCCCGCGCCGTGGCTGCGAGCACGCCGTAGTGCCAGAGATAGATCGTGTAGCACATCCCGCCCACCGCCACAATCGGCGGCCAGCAGGCGGCGCGCCGCAGCAGGCGGCCGCGAAAGACTGCGGCGTAGAGCAGAACGATGAGTGGTGGCAGCAGGAGACCGGGGAGCGCATCCTCGTACGCGTCGAGCAAGATCGCGAAGAGAGCGGCGAGGCCGAGGACATCGCCCAAGACGTGCGGCCGCGGCTGCTGCCCCCAATCGGTGACATAGATATCGGTCAGGAGGAGTCCCGCGAGGAAAAACTGTACGAAGCCGAGAAGCGAAAGGTCCGCGCGGCTGTCTGGCGCGACCCAGCGGAGCTGGGCGAGCGCCGCCGCCGCCATGCACGCCAGAATCAGCGTGCGACGGCGGCGTGCGCTGCGGATGAAGAAAACTGCGGCGAACAGCGGGGCGAGGAGATAGAACTGGACCTCGACCTCGAGGGACCACGCGACGACATTGATCGTGCTCATCTGTCCGAACGCGAGGTTGTGCACGTAGACCAGGCTCGCCCCGAGATGCGGGAGTGCGGTCGCGAGCGCCAAGTGTCCCACCACGAGTAGCGCGATCGCGCGCAGCAGGAGCGAGGCCACGTAGGGCGGCTCCAGTCGGGTGACGCGGCGCAGGAAATAGGCGCGGAGCTGCACGGGCGGCGCACCGGTCAGCGCGTGCAGAGCGAACGGTAGGCAGAGGATGTAACCGGAGAGCACGAAGAACAGCTGGACGCCGTAGTGCCCCTGCTGCGCGACCTGTGACGCCCACGACTGTCCCCACGCACCGCGCACAGTGGAGTCTGCGTGCGATCGAAGGGTGTCGTCGAGGTGATAGACCACCACCATCGCGATCGCGAGAAAGCGCAGGCCATCGATCTCGGGCACGAAGCGCCCGCTCGTCGTGATCCGGGTAAGACGGGACAGAACGGCCATGCGATCTCCCTTCACCGTGGCTCGTGTGCCGGACGGGAGCGACCGGAGTTGCGCGGTCTCCAACATGTGCATGACAGGGGCGGCGCGCCAGCCGAGCGGCCTGGTCGACTACGCCGGGTCGCTAGAGAGCGTCTGTCGGCAACGGTCGATCTCCAGGTGCCTCACGGGCCGGAGCCTCGATCAGGAGGGCCATCATGACGTTGTCATCGACGATGCCGTCGAGCTTGCGAGAGCTTCCAGCCGAAAATCTCCGAGTAGAAGCGCGCCGAATCCTCGGCACGGTTGGTTGGGATTTCGAGGTAACAGATTTTGCCGTGGGGCATCGGAGGATCCTCGGCTCCAGTATGGTCGCATGACGCCCAAGCTAGGCTGCGGCCGCCCCGTCAGTTCACCGGCTGCGCCATCCATACACTGATCATCAGCGTTTCCGCGAACGCAGGTTCCAGAGTCCGCGTGCCGAGAGTATGATGGCGAGGCCACCGGTGACTCCGAGCGCCACGAGGGTCCAAATGAAAGGGATCCCACCGGCCGATCTTGCGACCGCCGCAGTGAACCCGTTGCCTCGATGAATGATGGGTATGGCGAGCGCCGCGAGCCCGCCGAGGAACATGATGACGAGTCCGGATCTACGCTCGGCGAGCAGGAATATTCCGCACGCCATGACGAGCAGGATTGGCACCAGGACAAAGACAATCCCAGAGCCTCCCTTGTCGAACCCGAGGGCGATGTCGCCGCCGACGTGAAATGGAATCAGTATGATCGAGAGCAGGGAGGCGATGGTCAGTGTGTTGGGCTTCACTGGTGCCTCCGGGGTGGATGGAGCGCGGCCTCGCATCGTCGTCACATACGAGAGCCATTCGGCCGGGTTTCAGGGCTGGGCAGCTCGCGTTTGCGGATCGATCATGAACACCAGCGGGATCTCGCGGCCGAGTAGCCCCTCGAAGAGCGCGTTCTTGGCCGAAGCGCCGCCTTCCTCCGCCACGGCGAGGAGCAGCCGGCAAGTACACGGGTCGCCCTCACGCGCGAGATCGCGCTGGCGAGAGCTCGAATTCGTCAACACTTCGGTTGTCGGTCTAACTCTTCGTTCACCTGCGCACGAATCTTTTACCGAAATCTCAAACGAAGAATTATTAGCAGTGATATCGGCTTCGGCTTCGCGCAGTCCACGCGCCGCGCGCTACACTCCGCCCCCCTCACCCAGCCCGCCGAAACACGAGCGCCGCATTGATCCCCCCAAACCCGAACGAGTTCGACAACACCACCTCCGGGCAGCTCGCTCTCCCGACCCGCTTGATGTAGTCAAGATCGCACGCCTCATCGGCGTTCGCGAGATTCACCGTCGGCGGCAGCCAGTCCCGGCTCATCGCCAATCCACAGATCGCCGCCTCGATCGCCCCACTCGCCCCTAGAGCATGTCCGTAGTACCCCTTCGTCCCGCTCACCGCAATCGAGTACGCGCGCTCGCCGAACACCTGCTTGATCGCGACCGTCTCCGTGCTGTCGTTGAGCGGTGTCGAGCTCCCATGCGCATTCACGTATCCCACCTCGCTCGCGCTCACCCCTGCATCGTCCAGCGCACGACGCATCGACCGCGCCGCCTGACTCCCGTCCGGCCGCGGCGCAGTCATGTGATACGCATCGTTCGACATCCCGAAGCCCACCACCTCGCCGTAGATCTTCGCCCCGCGCGCGATCGCCCTCGACCGCTCCTCCAGCACGAGCACACTCGCCCCTTCTCCCATCACGAACCCATCACGATCTCTATCAAACGGCCGAGATGCAGTGCACGGATCGTCGTTTCTCGTCGACATCGCGCGGATCAGCGCGAACGCGCCGTAGCAGAGAGGATACAGGGGCGCCTCCGCACCGCCGCCCAGCATCACATCCGCATAGCCGTCGCGCACCTGACGGAACGCTTCGCCGATCGCGATCGTCCCGCTCGCGCAGCTCATCGCGTTCGTCGAGTTCGGGCCCATCACGCCGAACTCGATCGCAATGTTGCAGCTCGATGCGCCGCCGAACACCATCAGCGCGAGCGCGGGATCCACATCCTTCACGCTTCCCGTGTAGAACACGCTGCACTGTTCCTCGGCGTAGCCCACGCCGCCGAGCGCGGTGCCCATCATCGCGCCGATGCGCTCGCGATCCTCGGCGGCGAGATCGATGTCGGAGTCCTCGAGCGCCATGCGCGCGGCAGCGACGGAGAGTTGGCCGAAGCGATCGAGACGCTTCGTGCGCTTCGCCTCGAGGAAGTCGCGCGGATCGAAGTCGTCCACTTGCGCGGCGAGGTGGCTGCGGAAGAGCGACGAATCGAAGCGCGTGATCTCGCGCACTTTGCTCCGTTGCGCGCGCAGCCCGTCCCACAGCCCTTCCGACGTGAGGCCAATGGGTGTGATCGCGCCAATTCCCGAGATCACGACTCTGCGACGTTCCGCCATGCGACTACCCTCTCGAGAGACCGGGACCGCGCTCCGCCACCGCAGCGAGTCCTGCCAGCGTGCGCGACGCGATTCCATGGACAAACACTGGACCTATCACCGCCTTCGCCGCGATGATGCCGGCGAGCGGCACGGGCGGTCCGTTCCACAAGTGCACAATGCGTACGCGCGTGGCCTTGTCACCCTGGCGCGCGAAGCTCCATTCCACTTCCATCCCCTTCGTGATACCCGCGACGTGGCGAAAGCGCACGTTCGGCGCACTCTCGTTCACGGACATTTCCGATATCCACCAGGTGGGCCAGCGCAGCGATCCGAACGGTCGCCACGCGGCCATCTCCACCAGTCCTCCGCCGTCCGTCGCGCGCTGATGAAATCGCACCCAGCGATAGTGCGGCAGATGCTCGGCCCATCGATCCACCTCGCGCGCGAACTCGAAGATGCGGCGCAGCGGGGCGTGAACGAGCATCTCATCCACAGTACACATCCATCGCTTCTTCGGCATCGCGCCGAGGTCGAAGGGCTCGATTGCGGGGCGAGCGCTGCTGCTCATGTGGCGAGCGTCCGTGGCGTCCACGATGCCGTCGTGCGAAATCCGAGTCGATTGCGAGCGACGGGCGTCTGATGCGTGGCGTTCTGCACGAGCAGCCGCAGCTCGCCCGGCGTGAAGCCTCGCAGCACCGACACGACGCCGTCGTGACGACTCACGGGATGAAATTGAAGCGGATACGAGGCCAGCCAGATGCCCGCGGCTGCGAGCCAGCTGCGCCGAATGTCGCTCACGATCACGCGCTCGCGCGCGACACGATCGAGCTCTCGCAATACCGCCACCGCATGGGGCGTCTCGAAGTGATGGAGTGTCTGCGAGCAGATCGCGATGTCCACACTCTTCGACGCGATCGGGAGCGCGCGCGCGTCGGCGCATACGGGAATGAGCCCGGCCGCGCGCGCTTCGCAGAGCAGCGCTGCACTCGTGTCGATGCCGAAGGTCGTGATCGTCACACCCCGCGCGCGCCACGTCTCCGCGGCGAGCGATGGGATGTCCCCGATGCCCGTGCCCACGTCGAGCAGCGACACGGTGCGCGCCGTACTCCCGTTCAGCACGAGAGCAAGCTCGGCTCGCACGGCCTGCCAGCCGCCGAACATCGCGTTCGATCGCGCGACATCGGCCAGCGAGCGCGCGCGGAGTGCGTCGTCGATGTCGGGATCATCGAGAATCTCGTGACCGCGCTTGCGTGAGGGAGTGAGAAGCGATGCCATCTGCCGCTCAGCGCTCGAGGGCGGCATAGCCGCCTCGATAGTAGAGCAGGGGACTTCCCTCGCGCGTTGCGGACGCGATGACCGCGCCGATGACGATCGTGTGATCGCCGGCTGGATGCCGGCTCTGCAGCTCACATTCGACCACCGCGAGGCAGTCCTCGATGATGGGCGCGCCAGTCGTCCCCCGCGTGAAGCCAACGCCCTCGAAGCGATCCGGATATTCCTCGGAAAAACGTCGCGCGATCTCCTCCTGCCGAGCCTCGAGAATATTGACCGCGAATCGCGATGCCGTATTCCCCGCGGCGAGCACGCCATGCAGCGAGGCGCTCTTCTCGATGCAGATGAGCACGAGCGGCGGCTCGAGACTGAGCGAGCAGAAGGCGCTCACGGTCATGCCGTGATCGTAGTGTTGATCGTCGCGAACGGTGACGACGGTGACGCCGCTGGGAAAGCGGCCGAGTACGCTTCGGAAGGTGGCGGGATCTATTGTGGAGATCGGCATGACTACGGTGCAAGTGGAATCGGGGCGTTTCGGGACCTGGATACGTTGCCGAAGACGAGCCGCGCCAGATAGCCCGGGCGAAGCACTTCGCGCGCCGGGACGAAGTCTCCCGCCACCCCGACGAACAGATCTGCCATGGCAGGGCTGGCTTCGAGCGTCGACGCGACCCGGTTGAGCAGCGCAGGCGCACCCACCGCCAGCGCGACGAGCCGCTCGATCGCCCACTTCCCGCGGAACGCCCGCCGCCGCGCGCGATCGTACGCCCGTAGTGCGGCGTCCGCATCGCGCGCGCGCGCCGCCGCCAGCGACTCCAGCGCGTAGGGAGCGAGCAGCTCGCCCCCTCGAAGCGCCGCATAGATCCCCTCGCCGGTGAACGGGTCGAAGAAGTCGGCCGCATCGCCCACGAGCGCCGCTCCCCGGCCCCACGCGCGCGACGCATGCACCGCGAACGGTCCAGTCACGCGCACCGGCGTCGCGCGCGCGGCGTGCGCCATGCGCGGCGCGATGTGCGGATGCGCCGCGATCCATCGCTCGAGAAAGCCCGCGGGATCACCGGCGACGTTCCCCTTCACGCTCGCGCGCGGAACCACCACCGCCACGTTCGTGAGCCCGTGCCCCACGTCCGCGAAGCCCGCGTAACCATCGCGCGCCACGTGCATCTCGCCGAAATCCGTCATCCCCTCCACGCCGCGATAGTGCCCGATGAACGCGAGCCGGCGCGGCCCGATCGCGTGCCGCGCGACGCCGATGCGCCGGGCGATCACCGAGCGCAGCCCGTCCGCGCCGATCACGAGCCGCGCTCTGATCTCGTGCTCGCCACCGCCGAACTCGCGCACACGCACGCCGCACAGCGCATGGCGTGAATCTCTCAGTACCGAGATGACTTGCCGCCCCTCGCGCACCTCGGCGCCCGCCGCGCGCGCTCTCTCGAGCAGGATCGAGTCGAGCACGTTGCGCCGCAGGGCGAGGCCGCGATCGCGGAAGGCGCGGAAGCCGTGCTGCGCGGCGAACTCGCCGCGAATGTGCGCGCCGTTGGGCGCGCGGATCACCATCCCCGCGAGGTGCGCGGCGCCCGCGGCCTCGCACTCGTCGAGCGCGCCCATGGCCGAGAGAATCCGCGATGCCTCAGGACTGAGATATTCGGCGCACGGCTTCTCGCGCGGGAAGCGCGCGCGGTCGAGCACCGTCACGTTCGCGCCCTCCCGCGCGAGATGCCACGCGGCGGAGCTCCCGGCGGGGCCGGCGCCCACCACGAGCACGTCGATGTCAGCGCTCACCGATACCGCGCTCACGAGAGCGAGCGGCTCAGCCGCTGGAACACGCCCATGTAGCGCCAATGCGGCCGCGGCAGTCTGAGCGCCGATGCGAGCCGCGTGAGATAGGGCAGCAACGGCGAGCGCGAGTCCGCCGAGAACATGAAGCGCGGATAGCGCGCCGCGAAGTCGCGGAGACGCGCGAGCGTCGCCTCCATCTGCAGCTGCTCCGAGAAATAGAACTTCGGCACGAGCAGCGGGTCGCCGCTCGGCACCACGCCTTCGTCCATGGCGATGTTGTGCAGCGTCGTTCCGGGATACACGCGAAGTCCCACGGTCAGATAGACGGCGTCGCCCTGATCCATCCGCCACGCCGCGAACTTCAATGTCTCCTCGAGTGTGGCCGGCGTCTCGCCCGGGCCGCCGATCAGGAAGATCCAGAGCACGCCCATCCCCGCGCGCTCCACGTTCTCGGCCACCTTCCGAAGCTGCACGACGTCGAACCCCTTCTGCAGCTTCTCCAGCACCGGATCGCTCGCACTCTCCGCCGTGATCCCGAGCCACTTGAATCCCGCGTGATGCATGGCCGAGAGGAGCTCGGGCTGGGCGGTGGCAGGGGTGAAGTTCGTGGTGTCGAGATGCACGCGCAGGTTGCGACGCGCGATCGCCTCGCACACGGCAAGCGCGTGCCGCGGCGGTGCGTTGAAGGTGGAGTCGACGAACTCGAAGTGCCGGATGCGCGCGTCGGCCGCGAGCTCCGCGATCTCGTCCGCCACGAGCTCGGGCTCGCGCAGCCGGTAGCCCCAGCCCTCCACGTTGAGATACGTGCAGTAGATGCACTTGAACACGCAGCCGCGCTTCGTCTGGATCGGCACGGTGCCGCCTCGGCGCTCGTAGCGCTTCAGATCGAGCCAGCGATGCATGTGCACGGGCGGCAGCGAGTCGAGCGCGCCGTCGCCGCCCGGCGGCGTGAGCACGCGGCGTCCATCCATGCGGCGCACCACGCCCGGGATCGGGCCGGGCACACGCCCCGCCGCGAGCTCGGCGATCAGCGCGGGCGTCGCACGCTCGCCGTCGCCAGCCACCGCGTGCTCCACGCCCAACTCCTCCGACAGCGCCTCCGGCGCCACGCCGAACGCCGCGCCGCCGGCGATCACCTGCGCCTGCGGTGCGCTCGCGCGCAGCGTGTCGAGCAGCGATGCCGCCGCGGGAGTGTAGTGCTCGAGCGCCACGAGATCGCTGTTGTCGATGTTGCGAACGGAGAGACCGATCACGTCGGGCGCGAACGCCTTCGCGCTCTCGCGCGCCAGGCGGTGCGGATCGCGCGCGAAGCACAGATCGAGCACGCGCACGTCGTGTCCTGCGTGCTCGAGCGCCGCGGCCACGCACGCCACGCCATTCGGCACCACCGGCATGGGCTGCCGCTCGCGATTCGCGCTCACGAGCAGCACGCGCGGGCGCGTGCTCACGAGATGCGCATCCCGATGTGCATCATGCGAGCAGCTCGTACGCGCCGGCCGCCGCCAGCGACCCGACGAGTGTGCACGCGGCGTTCACGCCGTCGTTGTTCAACCATGCAATTCCCCCGGCGCGCTCGGTTCGCGTGCCGCAGTCGTGTACGAGCCGCTCCGTCGCGCGTTGGCACTGCGCGCAGTAGCGACGCGATTGCCAGAGCGCTCCGCCGAACGAATCGACGAGCGCGCCAGCGAGTCCGCCGAGTGATACTGCGAGAGCGACGTGCACGTTCCGATGCACCAACCACGCCGCAACCGAGATGAACAGCGCCCCGGCGACGGTCGCCCCGAGTCCCATGGCGCTCACCCCGCCGGATGTGCCCGTGGGCACGGTTCTCCACGTCGTGATCATGCGCGGAGAAATTTTCGAGAGCATGCCGATCTCGGTGCCCCACGTGTCCGCCGCGGACGATGCCAACGCTCCCGCGCCCGCGGCGAGCCACAGCTCGGAGGGCTGGAGCAGCTGGAGGAGCGCGGCCAGCGCGAACACGGCACCATTGGCCAGCACCTGCGTCGCGTCGCGCGCACCCGCCTTCTCGACGACGCTCCCGCTGCGCTGCGCCTTGAGCGCGGCGCCCACTCGGCTCAGCAGCGACGACGAAACGAAATAGAGAATGAGCAGCGCACCCCACGACCAGCCGGCCGCGATGGCGATCGTGCCGACAAGAAAGGCCGTTGCGGCGCCGGAGCGGCGCAGCGACCCGGCGCGCCACGCGGCTGCGGCGATCGCTGCCGCGACCAGCGCGCCGGCCGCGGCTCGACCGATCACTCCTCCGAGCGAGCGACCTCTTCGTTCATCAGCGCCGCCAGAATCTTCCGCCGGAGCGACGGCGGCGCCTTCTCGATCGCGACCCGCTTCTCCATGAACCGGAGAAATACCCGCTCGTACTCGAAGTGCGGAAAGCACCCGCGGCACTCGGCCAGGTGCGCGCGAATCTGCTCATCCACGTCTGGGGTGAGCTCACCGTCGAGAAACTCGTAGAGCTTCTCCATGGTGCGTTGACAGGGCGACTGGTCGCCTGAGGAACAATTCGTCATGGACGGCTCGTGCAGAATACGGGTGCGCGCGTCGCGCGTATCAAGTCGCGGAGCAAATCCCGGTTGCGGAAGCGCCTCCGGCTGCTACGGAATGAAGCCTCGGCAAGGTCCGCCGGTTCCCGCTGGCTTCTTGAAGGGACCCCGCCCGGACATTAGCTTCTTGCCAGCCCTCCGTCGCCCCTTCCCAACACATGTCAACGACCGTCGACGCGCTCCTCCCGCTAAGCTTTCTCGAGGCGGTGCGCAATGTCGATAGCCCCGATGGCGATCTAGACGCGGAGTTCGTTCCCGAGCTCCGCAACAAACGCCTCGGCCTGAGCGATACCGTCTACGCGCAGATCAGGCGCTACACGGATGCCGCGCGCCGCAAGGAACGTCCGGTCTTCGACGAAGCGGTTGGCCTGGCCCGTCTGATCGGCCGCCGTCCGGACGCCGAAGCCGTGTTTCGGGCGGCCGGACGCTATCTGGCGATGCAGACGTATCTGAGCATTCCAGCGGCCACCCGGCAGATGATCACGGTTTTGCCGTCGATCCTGTCGCGGCCCATCGCCCTCCGTCACGTTCAGCGGATCGCCTCGCGCTTTCTGAACGGAAAGGTTCGTCGCAGCGGCTCGTATCTCACCCTCGAGGTCACGCGCTCCGCCACGCTGGACAGCGCTCCGCGCGGGGCCGGCTGTGCCTATTACGAAGCCGTGCTTCAGGAGCTCCTGCGCCTGCTCGGCGCGAGCGGCGGCGCCGTGGATCACGTGCGCTGCGCGGGGAAGGGCGAGGGGATGTGCGAGTGGCGCGCCGAGTGGCGCTCGATAGGTCACTGAAGGTCACTGAAGCTCAACCAAGATCAATGCTGACACCGGAAACACTTCCCGAGCTGCAGCGCGCACTCGCCGCCGCAAACATCGACGGCTGGCTCCTCTTCGATTTTCAGGGCGTGAACCCGATCGCGTCGGGTGCGCTGGCGCTCGAGGGCTTCGTCACGCGCCGGGTCTTCGCCTGGATTCCCCGGGAGGGCGTGCCCGTGGCCGTGACGCACGACATCGAGCAAGGGCCCTGGCACCGCTGGCCGAAGCAGTGGAAGCGCGAGCGCTACAGCAGCTGGAAGGTGCTCGAGCGGACGCTCGCGTCGATCGTGAAGGGCAAGCGCGTCGCCATGGAGTACTCGCCGGGCGACGCGGTGCCGTACCTCGACCGCGTGCCGGGCGGAGTGCTGGAGATGGTCCGTGCGGCAGGCGCGGAGATCGTCTCGTCGGGCACGCTGGTCTCGCGCTTCTACGCGATGTGGACGGACGTCCAGCTCGCGTCGCACAAGCGGGCGGCGAGAGTAGTCGCGGCGACCGCGCGCGCGGCGTTCGAGGAGGCGGGGAAGCGTAGCCGCGCCAACGATCCGATCACCGAGTACGAGCTGCAGCAGTGGATCGTGAAACGCTTCGGGGATGCGGGGCTCGAGTTCGAGCACGAACCGATCGTGGCGGTGAACGAGCACGCGGCGAACCCGCACTACGAGCCCTCGAAGGACAACCCGCGTTCGATTCGTCGCGGCGATCTCCTGCTCATCGATCTCTGGGCGCGAGAGCACGAGGGGATCTACGCCGATCAGACGTGGATGGGATCGATCGGCGAGCCCACGCCGCGTATGGTCGAGGTGTGGACCGCGGTGCGCGATGCGCGCGACGCGGCGATCGCGCTGCTACGCGAGAAGATCCCGACCGGTGCCACTGTGCGCGGCGCCGAGGTGGACGATGCTGCGCGCAACGTGCTCACGGCACGCGGCTTCGGCGAGCAGTTCGTGCATCGCACCGGCCACTCGATCGACTCGCGCCAGCTGCACGGCTCGGGGCCGCACATCGACAACTTCGAGTCGCGGGAAGTACGCGAGCTGATTCCGGGGCTCGGATTCTCGATCGAGCCGGGCGCGTACCTGAGCGGCGAGCTCGGGGTGCGAGCCGAGGTGAATGCGTTCATCGCGCCGGGCGAGGTGATCATCACGCCGGAGGATTACCAGCACGACCTGATCGTGGTGTGATGAGAAGCCCAAGGAGGGAAGCGAAGCTCGCCATCGCGATCGTTGCGATGGCCTGCGCGAGTGAGGCTGGGGCGCAGGGCAAGTCGGCAACGCCCTCAGCCGAAACGCAGTCGATCAGCGCGATCGTGCATCACTTCTTCGCCGATTCGGTGTTGCCGGATCGCGGCAGCATGCTCACGCCGCGCTTCGACAAGCTGATGGACACCACGCCACCGCCCGGGGCGATTCTCCCTCGCGGAGGGAGGGTCGTCATCCGCGAGATCTCGCGCGACTCGGCGAACGCGGTATTCGAGACGGAGACCGGGCCCGCGACGCGCTTCGCGGACTGGTACACGTACCTCGTTCGCGAGGCCGGCAGGTGGAAGATCGACAATCTGCGCGTGTTCGAGCTGCCGCCTGCGCACTATCTCATCCTCGACTCACTCGAGGTGAAGAAGAATCTTCCCGACTCGATTGCGTTCGTGCGCGACCGGATGCGGCTCTCGGCGTCGAGCAACGCGGCACTGAAGGCGCATTTCGCGGCGCACAAGGCGGCGATTCTGAAGCTGGCCTCGATGTTCGAGTCGCACGCCGCGATCACCGGCTTCGACGAGAGCGGAGCAACGATTCCCGCGAATGCGCTCCCGGAACGCGACGGAAAGGCGCTGAGCGCGGCGATGCACGCGCTGGACATCGGGGCCGCGCTGCGGAAGCTCGATGCACCTCAATGCGTGCGCTACAAGATCGGCGGCGTGGATGAGACGACGGTCGGGTACATGCACTTCGGTGCTTCGTGCACGAAGCCGGTGGTGGGCAGGGAGGATGTGATGTACATGGAGCGCGTGGCGCCGGACTGGTACGTGTACCGCACAGGCTGACGGGAGGTCATTTTCTGCCTAGATGGTGGGCAGGGCGAAGCCGTACTACGCCGTAAGACTCAACCCCGCCGCCGCGTGCAGCCGCGAGTACAGCCCGCCGCTCGCGATTAGCGCCTCGTGACGCCCCTCCTCCACGATCACGCCGCCCTCGAGCACGATCACGCGGTCCGCGCGGCGCACGGTGCTGAGCCGGTGCGCGATGATCAGCGTGGATCGGCCGCGGAGCAGCTCCTCCATCGCCTGCTCGACGAGCCGCTCGCTCTCCGTGTCGAGGCTGGATGTGGCCTCGTCGAGAATCACCAGTGCCGGATTCTTCAGGAACACACGCGCGAGCGCGATCCGCTGGCGCTGGCCGCCGGAGAGCTTCACACCGCGCTCGCCCACGCGCGTGTTCATGCGATCCGGGAGCCGCTCGATGAACTCCATCGCGTGCGCGGCGCGCGCGGCTGATTCCACCTCGGCATCCGTCGCCTCGGCGCGCGCGTACGCGATGTTGTCGCGCACCGTGCCGCTGAAGAGCGCGGGCTCCTGGGGCACGATGCCGATCGCGCCGCGCAGGTCGCCCAACGCGAGCGCGCGCACGTCCACGCCGTCGAGCGTGACCGCGCCGTGCTGCACGTCCCAGAAGCGCGGGATCAGCGACGCGATGGTCGTCTTCCCCGCGCCCGACGGGCCGACCAGAGCGACCACTTCACCGGGCCCGATGCCGAAGGTCACGTCGTGGAGCACGTCCGGGAGCTCGCTTCCGTAGCGAAAGGTCACGTGCGTGAGACGCACATCGCCGCGCACCGGCTTGGGAAGCGGCGTGACAACGGGCGGATCCGCGATCGTCGGTTTCGTCTCGAGCAGGTCAAAGACGCGGCGCGCGGCACCGATCGCCTCCTGGTACGCGCCGAAGAGCTGACCCAGCGCGCCGACCGCCGCCGCAACGAAGAAGGCATAAAACAGGAACTCGACCAGTGCTCCGCCCGTGAGCTGGTGAGCGAGCACGAGACGTCCGCCCTGCCAGAGCACCGCCGCAACGCCCGCGAAGCCCGCGAACGTGATGACGCCGAAGAACACGCCGCGCACGAGCGCCCTGTGGATCGCCGCATCCACCACATCGCTCAGCTGCGCGTCGTAGCGTGCGCTCTCCGCGCGCTCGCGCGTGAAGCTCTGCACGATGCGGATCTGCGAGAACGCCTCCTCGGCCGTGCCCATCGCGTCGGCGATGCGGTCCTGCACGACCGTGCTCGCCTTGCGCATCAAACGGCCGAAAATGAAGGCGGCGCCCACCACCACCGGAACGACGGCGAGCGTCGTGACGGTGAGGCGCGGATGCGTGATCGTCAGCATCACGAGACCGCCGATGAGATAGACGAGCTGTCGCAGCAGCTCCGTCGACTGATAGGTCATCACGCTCTGCAGCAGCGTGAGATCGGTGCTCAACCGGCTCGTCAGCTCGCCCGTGCGCTGCTCCGCGAAGAAGCCCGGCGACAGGCGCACGAGATGCGCGAACAGCTCGCTGCGCAGCTTCGCGATCACCTTCTCCGCAACCGATGTGATGAGCCACACCTGCACGAAACTCAGCACACCCTGTACGGCGAAGATCCCCACGAGCAGGAGCGCGAGCTCGTTGAGCAGCCCGCCGTTGCCCTTCACGAACGCGGCATCGAGCAGCTCGCGAACGATCAGCGGGAACGCGAGTCCGATCGCGGAGCTCAGCAGCAGCGCGATCGCCCCGAAGATCAGCGGGGCCGTGTACGGTTTGAGCCGCCGCAGGAGCGGACGAAGGGGCGTGGGAGACGGGAGCGTTCTCCGCGCGAGCTCCGGCGCGGCTGCTGCCCTCAGCGCGGCGTCGCTATCAGCCAACTGCGTACCACGCGCACGTCGGGCTCCAGCCGCTGCCGGCTGCGCACCACGTCCTCGAGGCGCGTGAGCAGCGCATTCGCGCTCACCACGCTCTCCTCCGGCCCGGTCGACCAGTTTCCGGAATGCCATTCACGCACGCGCACGCCCGCGGGATGGTGGGCGAGCAGCAGCACGTGGTCGTTCGCACCCTTGTCGCTCACGATGTGCACGGCGAGCTCGCCGGTCTCCATCTCGTCCGGCACGCGCCCACGCGCCATCAGCGGGCGAGGACGCGGTCGATCATCATCGCTGCGAAGAGAAGCGCAAGATAGAGCAGCGAGAACTTGTAGAGCCACCATGCCGGCGCGTTCCACACCGGCTTGCGCAGAACCTGGATCACACCGCCGAGCAGCACCGCGTCGAGCGCGATGGCCGAGACCACGTAGAATGCGCCGAACGCGCCGAACAGGGCGGGGAGCAGCGTGAGCGCCACCAGAATGATCGTGTACCAGAGCATGTTCCACATGGTCTCGCGCTCGCCCCACACGAGCGGCGCCATCGGCACGCCAGCGCGCTTGTAGTCCACCTGCTTGTTGAGCGCGAGCGCCCAGAAGTGCGGCGGCGTCCAGTAGAACACGATGAGAAAGAGATAGACGGCCGCCAGATCGACGTGCCCCGTGACCGATGCCCAGCCGACCAGCGGCGGGAACGCTCCGGCAGCCCCGCCGATGACGATGTTCTGCGGCGTGCGGCGCTTCAGCCACCGCGTGTAGATGAACACGTAGAAGTAGAATCCGGCCAGCGCGAGCGCCGCGCTCGCCAGATTCACCTCGACCGCGAACACCGCGGTTGCGCTCGTGGCGAGCAGAATGCCGAACGCGAGCACGGCGCGGCGGTCCATGCGCCCGCTCGGAATCGGGCGCAGCCGCGTGCGCGCCATCTGCTGGTCGATGTCGCTGTCGATGAACATGTTCACCGCATTCGCGCCGCCCGCCATGAGGTAGCCGCCCACGAGCACCCAGAGCACGAGCGCGAGGCTCGGGCTGCCGGCGATGTACATCGGTGCGATCGTGGTGACGAGGAGGAGCGAGATGATCCGCGGCTTGGTGAGCATCACCAGATCGCGTGCGAAGGAGCTGCTGCGCTCCGAGACCGCGGCGGTGGTCACGTGGCTGCCCTGCCCGGGGCGCTCGCATTCGAGAAGCGCGACACCCACGCAAGCGTGAAGAGCGTCAGCCAGATCGCGATACCGTCGGCTTCGTGCAGCGAGCGCATGGCGGGCGGGAGATGCATCTCGACCATGCCCGCAGCGATCACGAGCTGCAGACAGATGAGCACGAACGCGACTCGCACCAGCGCGAGCACTGCCGGCGCTTCTCTACGACGGGCAAATCCGATCATGAGGCCAAGTACGTGAAAGAACAGAAGAAAGGCGAGGATCCTGTGTGTGAACTGCACGTGCTGCGCCGGGAGCGCGGGAAGCAGCGATCCCCGGCAGAGCGGGAATCCCTGGCAGGCGGTGTTCGCGCCCGGAATCTTTGCCGTGAGCCCGCCGAACAGCACCGTGACCAGTGCGATTGCCGCGGCCGCTGCGGACCCGCGCGCCGCGCGCGTTCGCGCTGCAGTCGAGCCCACGGCGATGCGACCGCCGAGCCCGCCGGCACGAAGCACGGTGGCCGCGAGCGCCGCGAGCAGCAGCGCGCCGTTGAGCAGATGCGCGACCGTGGCCCACGCCGTATTGCCCATGCGCACGGTGACCATTCCCAGCAGCGCCTGAAGAACGACCAGCGCGGCCGCCAGGAGTGCCGCTCGCAGCACCCCGCGCGGCCCCGAGACACCCGGCTCTCCGCGTTTGCTGAACGCCACCAGCACGAGCAACGCGACCATGGCCACGGTGATCGCGGCGATGAGGCGATGCGTCCACTCGATCACGACGGTGGGTTGATCCAGCGACGGAAACCACCGCCCGAAGCATCGCGGCCAGTGATCGCCGCAGCCCATCCCCGAGCCGGAGATTCGAACGATCGCGCCGAAGACGATGAGCGCGTACGCCAATCCGAGTGTCGAATACGCGAGTCGACGCAACGCCTTCAATGACAGCTCCTTACGGTACGATCGTGATCGCCGCCGACGGGTGCAGCGCACGCCACGTCAGCACGAGCACGAGCGCCAGCATGATCGCGGGGAGGATCGTCCACGCGACTTCGATCGGGCGCGATGGGGATGCACTGCCATCCGGCCGCTGCGCGCGCGCGCGAAGAGCTGACCGGACGATGGCGACCTGCGCGAACACGCAGCACGCCGCGGCGAGCCAAAAGATGGCGTCGGAAAGGAATCTCGGAATAGTGTGAGAAATGTGTCGGCGCACTCGAAGTGCGGCAAGACGAAAGGCAGAACGGCGCGCAGGGTGCCGCCCAGCCGCCGCGGCTGTATTATGGGCAATGGAAGCTCGCACCATCCAGCCCTCCGCCGCTGTTCCTTCGCGGCTCCCGCGCCGGCTCGGCCTTTTCAGCGCCGTCGCGGTTCTCATTGGATCCACCATCGGCTCCGGGATCTTCCGCTCGCCGGCAGGCATCGCCGACAAGCTTCCGGGCCCGCTGCCACTGCTCTCGGTGTGGCTCTTCGGCGGCATCTTCGTGCTCTGCGGCGCGCTCACGCTCGCCGAAGTCGCGAGCGCGTTCCCCGCCACGGGCGGACTGTACGTCTTCATCCGCGAAGCCTGGGGCCGGCGCGCGGCCTTCCTCTTCGGCTGGTCCGAGCTCCTCCTCATCCGCGCCGCATCGCTCGGCGCGATCTCGACCACCTTCGCCGAGTATCTCTTTCGCGTGCTGGGGCACGAGCCGAGCGCGGAGCCGTATGCGACGTACGTGCACTGGGTGGCGGCGCTCGCGATCGCGCTGACGGCGACGTTCAACTACGTCGGGCTCAAGTGGGGCTCGCTCGTTCAGAATCTCACCACCGTCGCGAAGTACGGCGGCCTCTTGTTCATCGTGATCGTCGCAATGGCGCTCGGCCTTCCGCACACCGGCGGCCATTTCACGCCCGCCGTTCCGCCGGGCAGCTTCTCGCTCGCCCCGTTCGGCCTCGCGCTGATCTCCGTGCTCTGGGCGTACGACGGCTGGGAGGACGTGAGCCTGGTGGGTGGCGAGGTGAAGGATGGACGGCGCACGCTCCCGCGCGCGATCATCATCGGCACGGTGGCGGTGATCGCGATCTATGCGCTCGCGAATCTCGCCTATCTCTCGGTGCTCGATGTCGAGACGATTCGCCACTCGCGGCTCGTCGCCGCGGACGTGGCGTTCAAGGTGATCGGCTCGCCGGGTGTGGTGTTCGTCGCGGTGACGGTCATGCTGTCGACGTTCGGCACGCTCAACGGATCGATCATGACCGCGCCGCGCATTTTCTTCGCGATGGCCGATGACCGGATGCTCTTCAGGCAGATCGCGGCCGTGCACCCGCGCTACCAGACGCCGTACGTGGCGATCGTGCTCAACGCGGCGATCGGGGTCGCGTTCGTGCTCACGCGAGGGTTCGAGCAGCTCGCGGATCAGTTCGTGATCGCGATCGTGCCCTTTCTCGCGCTCGCGGTGGGTGCCGTGTTCGTCCTTCGGCGGCGCGCGGGCTACGACACGTCGTTCCGTGTGCCGGGCTATCCCGTCGTGCCGCTCATCTTCATCGCGTCCACGGTCGCGCTGCTCCTGAACGCGCTCATCGACAAATCGAGTCGCGCCGCAACGCTCGGCGTGTTCCTCGGAATCCTCCTCGGCGTTCCGGTCTACGCGTTCATCACGCGACGCATGGGCTCGTCGGGAGGATCGAGTCGTGACGAATCCGTTGCCGTCAATTCTTGACTCGCGATCGTCGCACCCTACCTTTTTTCCGGCCGGACTCGTTCTCTCCATTACAAGGAATCCCCGCTCATGCAGATGAGTTGCAAGCTCCGATTCGCTCTCCTGGCGCTCGCGGCGTCGGGGGCTGCTGGCTTTTCCCCGCTCGCCGCGCAGGGCATCACGACCGCCGCGGTGAGCGGCGTCGTGACCGACTCGGTGGGCCAGCCGATCGAATCGGCCCAGATACAGGTCGCGAATCAGGCGACGGGCGTGAAGAGCTACGCCGTCACGCGCACGAACGGCAACTATTACGTGCAGGGCGTCGAGGTTGGCGGACCATACGTGATCAGTGTGCGGCGCATTGGCTTCGCGCCGGATAGCGTCACCGGCGTCCGACTCTCGCTCGGCCAGAACTTTCGCGCGAGCTTCAAGTTGCACGCGCAGGCGACGCAGCTCGCGGTGGTCACCGTGCGCGCCACGTCGGATACGCTGAGCAATCAGATCTCTCCGTCGCGCCGCGGCGTGCAGACCGACATCTCGGACACGGCGCTCCGTCGCCTGCCCACGCTGAACCGCAGCTTCACGGATTTCCTGTCGCTCACGCCACAGGTGATGCAGGCGCAGAACGCCGGCCTGTCCGCGGGCGGCCAGAACAATCGCTTCAACAACATTCAGATCGACGGCGCGAGCGAGAGCGACATGTTCGGCCTCGGCACCACCGGCCAGCCGGGCGGGCAGGCGCGCGGGCGATCGATCTCGCTTGAAGCGGTGCAGGAGTACCAGGTGCTGCTGTCGCCGTTCGATGTGCGCCAGGGGAACTTCACGGGCGCGCTGATCAACGCCGTCACGAAGAGCGGCACCAATGAATTCCACGGCTCGGCGTACTACTACTTCCGCAATCAGGATCTCGCCGCCGACGTGCCGCTGCTGCGTGCGAGCGATTTCGAGCAGAAGCAGTTCGGATTCTCGCTTGGCGGCCCGATCGTGAAGGACAAGATCCACTTCTTCGTCGCGCCCGAGTGGCAGCGCGAGGCGTATCCGGCACCGGGACCGTTTCCGGGGTTCACCGGTACGGGTCCGACGTCCGCCGCCGATGCCGCGACCGTGCAGCGCATGGCGGACATCCTCCAGGGCACGTACGGGCTCGATGCCGGAGCCGCGGGGTCGGTGTCCAACACCAATCCGCTCACGAACATCTTCGGGCGCCTCGATTTCGTGCTGCCCTACAACAGCCGGCTCGTGCTGCGCGACAACTACGGCAAGGCGGAGCTCGATACATTGTTCCGCACGTCGACGCAATTTCGTTTCGGCTCCAACGCGTACAGCTTCAACAACAAGAAGAACGCGGCGGTCGCGCAGCTGTTCACGAACTGGAACAACGGCGCGAACAACGAGCTCTTTCTCGGCTACACCACGATTCGCGATTTCCGTCCACCCAACGCGGACTTCCCGTCGATCACGGTGAACACGGGCATCACCGGAACGCTGATCGCGGGTGCCGAGTCGAACTCGCAGGGCAATTCGCTGGACCAGGACATCTTCGAGGTCACCGACAACTTCACGATTCCGATCGGCGCGAAGCACCGCTTGAGCATCGGCACGCACAACGAGTTCTTCAAGATCGACAATCTGTTCGCGCGAAATTCCCAGGGCAGCTACACGTTCGCGAGCCTCGATTCTCTCGCGGCCGGCAATCCGAACTCGTACACGATCGGCCTGAATCTCGGCCAGGGCTTCCACTCGAAGTTCAACGCGGCGAACTACTCGGTGTACGCCGAGGATCAGTGGACGATCAACGATCGCTTCAACGTGCTCTACGGGTTGCGGCTCGACCTTCCGACGATCAGCTCGCGGCCGGCCACGAATCCGCTCATCCAGACGCTGTACGGGCGTGACACGCACGAGATCCCGACCGGGAACGTGCAGTTCTCACCGCGAGTGGGCTTCAACTACGACATCACCGGCCAGCAGACGGACCAGCTTCGCGGCGGCGTGGGCGTGTTCCAGGGCCGGCCGGCGTTCGTCTGGCTGGAGAACACGATTGCGAACTCGGGCTTTGGTCTCGGGTTGCTCAGCTGCGGCGCGGGCGGGCTGGGACGCGCTCCGGCGTTCAATCCGGACATCAACAACCAGCCGCAGACCTGCATTGATTCGACCGGCGCTCCGATCGGCGCCGGCGCGTACAGCGAAGTCGATCTGCTCAACAAGAATCTCAAGTACCCGCAGACGCTTCGCGCGACGCTGGGTTACGACCACCAGTTCGGCAACGGCTTCGTGGGAACGCTCGAGGGGATCTACACGCGCGGGCTGAACAGCTTCTTCTACCAGAACCTGAACATCGGTGCACCCACGGGCGAGGATCGTTTCGGCCGCACCATCTACGCTACGGCGTTCGCGGCGAACGGCACGCCCACCACGAATCTCGTGAGCACGCAGTTCAAGGCGGGCGGTATCTACGACGTCAAGAATCAGTCGAAGGATTACTCGTACCAGCTGACGGCGCAGCTCAAGAAGCGCTTCTCGAATGCGCTCGAGGCGAGCGTCGCGTACACGCACGGGCACTCGTACTCGGTGCAGGACATCACGAGCAGCACGGCGGCGTCGAACTTCCGGTTCGGCCGCGAGCTCTCGGGAAATCTGCTCAGCGAGAACACCGGAATCTCGCAGTTCGACATTCCGAACAAGGTGCTGATCGCGGGAACGTACACGGCGCCCTGGAAGACGTGGCAGACGAACGTCTCGATGATCTACGTGGGCATTTCCGGAATTCCGTTCGACTACGTCAGCACGGGACGCGGCGCAGTGGGCGACCTGAACGGCGACGGCGTGGTCGGCAACGATCTGGTCTACGTGCCGAAAAACGCACGCGATCCGAACGAGATGCTCTTCGCGAACGAGGTCGTGAACGGGCAGGTGATCACGGCGGAGACGCAGGCGCAGCTGTTCGAGCAATTCATCAACGGTCAGTCCTGCCTGAACGAGAGCCGCGGAAGCATTCTCCAGCGCAACGGCTGCCGCTCGCCGTGGCAGAACAACATGAACGTGACGATCGAGCAGTCGTTGCCCACGGTGATGGGCAAGACGCTCTCGGTGCGACTCGACGTGTTCAACTTCCTGAACCTGATCAACCACGACTGGGGCAAGATCAAGCTCCCGTCGAACAGCCCGAGCTTCAATGACCAGTCGCTGCTGAGCGTGGTCGGGCAGACGCAGGACACGGTGACGAACAACGTGCTGAATACGCAGCCGATCTTCAATTTCGTGCCGGCGAACTCGGTGCGATGGACGTCGACGGTGATTCCGTCGTACTACCAGATCCAGCTCTCGGCGCGGCTGGGGTTCTAGGGCGCAGGGAATGGTGTCGTGCGTGGTGCGGGATATTCTCCCGGGCGGCGGGGAGAGGATGGGTGTCCAAAACGGGAAGGTATTCAATTGAATGAATACATTCTTCGTGGAGACCCCCTCAATGCCACACGTCGATCTGCGTCGGCAACGCGGAAGACGCACGCGGGAGCGCCTGATTCTGGCGGCGCTGAAGTTGTTCGGCGCTCACAGCTTCAAGGCGGTGACGACACTCGCGATCGCGCGTGAAGCGCGCGCAAATCAGGCATCGATCCGGTATCACTTCGGTGGCAAGCGGCAGTTATATCAGACGGTCGCAGACCGCGTGACGTCCGATGCCCGTGCCGCATTGCAACCACTCCTCCAGAAAGCGCGCGCACAGGCCGTGGGCGTGGCGAGTACGCGAGCTTCGCTCGTCGAGATCCTTCGTGCATTCGCGCGACATCTGTGCAGTTACTCCGATGGTGGTGCGGCTGCCTCCTTCATGGCGCGGGAGCTGGCGCATCCCGACTCCGGATACGCGACGATCTACCAAGGATTCATCCGCGACGTACACGTGGAAGTGACGTCGCTTCTGGCCCGTGCGACTGCCCGCTACAATCGCGACCAAGGCGCGATCATCGACGCACACGCGCTCATGGGAGCGGCGCTGAGCTTCGCCGCGGCGAGGCAGGCGTTCAAGCAGCGGAGCTTCCGTCCAGTGAACTGTGAAGAGCGCGTCGACGCGATTGCCGAGCGGATCGCCGAAATCACGACGGGCGTACTCGAGCGAAGGGCAGCGCGCGTACCGTCGAGATCGTTACCGTGACCGAGATCGACTCACGACTCCGGCGCCACACTCGCTGAGTCGATGCGCATGCCGGTGCGCATTCGTGCGCTCACGGCGCCGAGCACGAGCGCGGCCGCGAGCGCGGCGAGCGTTCCAACGAGCCCCGGCTTCACGGTCATGAGATAGATCAGCATCACGAGCAGCGCGATCCGCGTGTCCTTCAGCACCGTGAACATCGGATTGTCGAGCATGTCGCGAACCGCAGGGGTGATCGAGCCCGCCGCCGTCGCCGCATCGACCGCACGTTGCGTGCGCCGGCCAAAGAGGAGCGGGCCGCTGATGGCGAGATAGGCGAGCGTGGCCAAGGCAAGGATCACCCACGGGGCGAGCAGGCTCCAGGCGGCCCATGCCATGTACAGACCGGTCAACGCCAGCACCGGGACGAGCGCCTTGAGCGCGCTCGCCGTGCGCGCCTCCTTCTCCGCTACGCTCCGCAGCTCGGCGGGAGACTGCGCTTTCTGCGCCATGACTTCGCCATATATCAACAGCGAGATCGCCGCTGCCACCCCCATCGCCGCGAGGACGTGAATGAACAGAATGATCGAATACAGATGCATGAATACCCCCTCCGTTAGGGACTGCTCACCAACCCAGCCCCGCTCGCGTGATGCTCCATTCGCTGAGCACCCATGAACGCGTGAATCGCGGCCAGCGCATCGGCGTCCGTAGTGGTGATGACCACCTCGCCGCCGCGCGGGAGATCGTGATAGCTGTACGCGATCACATCCCGCTTCTTCGCCATCACCGCCGTGCCCGGCATAGCCCGCATGTGCACGAACTGCGGGGTGGAGAAGTCGCCAGCCTGAAAAGCGTGCTGGATGAGACGAAGATGTGCACGAATCTGCGCGATGCCAAGGGAGTCGTCCAGATCCCGCAGGAGCGCGATGCGGCCGCCGTTCGGCAGTGCGTCGAAGCCGTGCGTCGATGTGGTCTGGTCAACGCCCATGGCCATCCCGCCGCGTTTCTGCATCGCGTCAAAGGATGAGTCCGTGCGCGAGCAGGCGCCTGATGTGAGCACGATAGCCGCAGCGAGCATGGAGCGGAGTACTGTGCACATGGAAGTCCGGGATTCGGGTTGTCATTGCGAGCGCGATCCCTCGCACGATCTTCCAGCCTACACCTCGCCCGCGCCGGCCTCTGGAACTTATGTCTCCTGTCCCGATGCCACTTCGCAAAGCGCCGAGCGGTCCACGATCTCGATCTTTCCGCGCCCTGCGCTCGCGATGATGCGTCGCTTGCGCAGCGCGCGCAGCGCACGCATCACGACCTCGCGCACGGTGCCCAGCTCCTCCGCCAGCGACTCCTGCGTGATCGCCACGATCGAGCCATCGGAGCGCTCCGACTGCTCGAGGAGATAGACGCACATGCGCGTGGCAACGCTCGCCGTCGCCAGGCGGTCCACCCGATCGAGCAGCAGCCGCACGCGCCTCGCGAGCCGGGAGAGAAAGAACAGCGCGAGCTCGGGACAGCTTCGCACGGCGCGCTCCACGCAGCCGCGGTCCAGATAGAGCGCGAGCACCGGCGTCCACGCGATCGCGGAGACCGGATAGGGATCGTGATCGAAGAAGGGCGCTTCGCCGAGCGTGCCGCCGCGTTGCTCGGTGTGCAGCACGTGCCGTCGTCCGCGCGAGGAGCGCACCACGCGAACCCTCCCCTCGAGCACCACCAAGATCCCGTGCGCTTCCTCGCCTTCGCGGAACAGCGCCTCCCGCTTATCGAATGATCGGCGCCGGGCGCAGCTCACGAGCGCCCTCGCCGCCGGCTCCGTGAGTGAGTGAAATCCCTGGAGCGACCGAAGCTCACCCGCGGCGATCGACACGAGTGGTCCTAGAACACCTTCACGTTGATGTACCGCTTCGGATTCGCCTTGATGTCCGTGACGAGCGAGTCCATGCGCCCGAGCAGCTCGTGCAGATTGTTGTAGACGCCGGGATCGTTCAGGAACTTGGCGGCCGTTCCGTTCCCGGTCTGCAGCTGCGTCATCACCATGTCGAGCTTTCTCGTGGTGGAATCGAGATTGCTCGTGAGCGTCGCGAGGTTGTGCGTGGTCGACTGCATGTTGCGCACGGTGGAGTCGAGCGCCATCGAATCGATCGCGGTCACGCGGCTCCTGACGGCATTCATCGTGAGCGTGAGCCCGCGCGACTGCTCCGCCGCAACGGTGTTGAGCTGCTGCACGAGCGCGTTCGTCGACGCGATCGTCTTTCGCAAATCCTGGATGCCGCCCTGCTGCACGAACTCGATCTTCACCGTCTTCGCGACATCGGAGAGCGCGCCGCTCACGCTGTCCACGCGCAGCAGCAGCGCGTCCATGGAAGGCGCGGCCCGTCCCGCCGGGATCGTGTCGCCCGCCGAAAGAAAGCCGTTGAAGCGGCAAGTGGACGTGAGCGGGCGCGAGGTGGCGGGCGCGGACGTGTCCGCGGAGATGGGCGCGGGCGCGGCGGTGCACGGCGTCAGGGCGATCGACTTGTCACCGAAGAATCCTTCGTTCGCGACGGTAGCCGTCGTGCCCTGCGGAATCTTCCGGTCGCGATCGATGCTGAGCCGCACGTTGAGGTAGCCGGTCTCGTCCAGGTCCACCGCGTCCACGTAGCCCACCTGCACCCCCGCGAGATTCACGGGCTGTCCCGGCTTCACGTTCTGCCCCCAGCTGAAGCGCGTGTACGCCGGATACGACTTGCTGAAGCCCCGCCGCGCAAGCCACAGCGTGCCCGCAATCGCCACCACCACGCAGATCAAGGTGAAGATGCCGACGACGACTTCATCACGTTTGTTGGTCATTGAATCTCTTTGGCGAGATAGAGAGCGGTGAGCGCATCGAGCAGCAGGATCACCACAGACGAGATGACGACGGCGCGCGCCGTCGAACGGCCAACGCCCTCCGCGCCAGCGCCGGTGATGAATCCCTCGTACGAGCACGTCATGGCGATCGCACCGCCAAACAGCGTGGCCTTGATGAGCGCGTACCAGACCTGAAAGGTGTTGAACGTGAGATGCAGCCCCGCGGCGTAGTCGTCCAGCCGCACGTCCGTCGCGCCGATCACCGCGAGCCCGCCCGCACAGATTCCCACCGCGATCGCGACGATCGTGAGCATCGGCACCATCGTCACGCCCGCGATCACCCGCGGCACCATCAGATACGCCACCGGATCGTACGCGAGCGTCTCCAGCGCATCGATCTGTTCCGTCACCCGCATCGTCCCGATCTCGGCCGTCATCTTCGCGCCGATGCGCCCAGCCAGCACGAGCGCCGTGAGCAACGGTCCCAGCTCGAGCACGATGCTCTGGCGCGTGATCCAGCCGACCACGGAGAACTGCACGCCCGGAAAGAGCTGGTACGTGGTCTGGTACGCAGTGACGGCGCCGATGAATGCGGAGACGGTCGCGACGAGCGGAATCGAGTCGACGCCAATCTGTCGCATCTGCGCGATCGTCAATGGCAGATACGTTTTCGGCTCGAGCAGCGCCCGGAAGAAATCCCGGTGGAAGAGCACGCGCTCGCCAAGCTCGCCGAACACGCTCATGGTGATGCGGCCGACCGCACGAAAGAGCCGGCCGAAGATCCAGTAGCCCGTGGGTGCCGCAGTCGTGTCCTCCTCGAAGAGCGTCGCGCTCATGCGCGCGCCTCCGGCGTCACGTTCGCACCCGTGCCATGAGCACGATCCCGATCGCTCCGAAAATCATGTTGGGAATCCACGCCGCCAGATACGGTGGTATGGCACCACCCTCGCCGACTGCTTTGGTGAGCTGGATGAGCATGAGATAGATGATGGTGGTGGCGAGGCTGATGCCGATGCCGAAAGCCGTGCCTCCCCGCTGCGTGCTCGTGGCAAGGGGCGCGCCGAAGAACACGATGATCACGCAGGCTACCGGGATCGCGATCTTGAGCGAGAGCTCCACCTTGATCTCGTTGTCGTCCGCTCCCGATCGTTCGAGCGACCTGATGAATCGCCTCAGCTCGCGAAAGCCCATCTGCTCGGGACTCTTGGGTGCCGAGGTGAGATCGATCGGCGCTTCCAGAAGGTCCGCATCACGCACGCTGTCGAACGCGATCGCGACGTTGCGCGTCGAGTCCGAGAGAATGTGCAGGTCGCCGGACTTGAGCGTCCACGCCTTGTGTGTGGTGTCGTAGTTCGCCGTGCGTGCCGCGAGCAGATAGGTGGGGTAGTCCGGCCCGCGCCCGCGCCGCTCGATCTCGAGGTTGTCGATCAGCCGCCGCTCCACGTTCAGCGCGGCGATCTTGTACACGCGGCCGTGCGGCGCGCTGTACGCAAAGTTGTACCGCTCGTTTCCGGGCTTGTAGCGCCCCTCCTCGAGCAGATCGTTGCGCTTGATGTCCGAGATCGGAACAAGCTCGCCGAGCGCGAAGGCGAGGAGCATCACGATCGCGGCGCCGCCAAAGATCGGCACGAGCAATCGATAGAAGCTGATCCCGGACGCCTTGGCCGCCGTGAGCTCCGAATGTCGCGTGAGCGATCCGATCGTGAACACCGTCGCGAACAGCACCGCGGCCGGGAGCACCATGTAGATCGACTCGGGAAACCAGTACACGTACGCCATCGCGATCTGCTCCGGCGTGAGATGCCGGTTCAGATATTTCCCGAGGCGGTCCGTCAGATCGATCACGATCACCAGCAGCGGAAAGCCCAGCGCCGTGGTGATGAAGATCTTGATGAACTCGGACGCGACGTATCGATCGAGCGGCCGCAGGAAGGGCAGCTTCACGCGGTCACTCGCCTGCGCCGATCCGCGCGAACGCCGAAGCGGTGCGCGTGCCGCGCGAACCACGTGCGCACGGTGTCGAACAGCTCGCTCGTATCGCCCCCGCGCGCCGAGCCGCCCACGCGCTGGACGCGGATCAGCAGAAGCACGCCAACGACGGTGAAGAGCGCATTCGCCATCCACATCGCGACGACGGGATTGAGTATCAGCTTGTCCGCGAGATCCTCGCCGACGATGAGCCCGACATAGTAGAGCGCGAACACCAGAATGCTCACGCCGATGACGAGCCCGACTCCCCCGCGCGGAAAGCGAATCCCTATGGGCGCACCCAGGAGCACGAATACGATGCACGCGGCGGCGAGCGCGAACTTCTTCTGAATCTCGGTCTCGTACCGGCTCATCGTGACCTCCGAGTCGTGCACGCGCGCCTTCATCACCTCGATCTGCGCCGCGGAGCTGAGCAGGTAGGCAGGATTCGCGAGCTGATTGGGAGCCTGCATCGGAGGCTGAAACGTGCGTCCCAGTCCGACGACACTCGATCCGGGGGGCCGCGGCATGGCGATGTTGGTGCGCGGAGCGAGCTTCGCCCTCTTCGCGCCTTTCGCGCTCTTCGCGCCTTTCGCGCTCTTCCCCCCCTGCGCGAGCGACCGCCCCCGCGTCTCGAGCCCCCGATTCGCCACACCGCTCGGCGGCGGCGGGCGGAAGCCGCTGCTCGGCGCTCCCGATGATGGCGGCGCGCCCTGACCGGCAGCCGGGGGCACGACAGGCGCCACAGTCGCCACCTTCGTCGATTCCGGCGACTTCGCGCTCGCCGCCGAGTCGCTGTCCGCGATGGCAGCATTGCCGAAGATCGGCGTGGTGAGCTGGCAGTACAGACTGCCGGCCGTGCGACGCGGCTTCGACTTCACGGGCTTGGCCGGCGGGAGCTGCTCACCCGTCGCCAGATAGTGGGTCGCCGCGGCCAGCGTGTTGCCGAGTGTCGTGCGCGCCTGGTCGAGATCCTCGTTCCCGTCCTGGAGCCCCTTCGACATCTCGCACACGGACATCTCGCGCTCGGACTTGTAGTCGTCCTTCTCCGTCTGCTCGAAGCGATTGCCCACGCCGCGCACGCGCACGAGATCCGTGCGGAAGTACAGCCGCGTGAGCTCGCCCAGGTTGTCGCGGGGAATCTGCTGCATGTACCCGTCGTGCAGCGTCATCTGCAGATCCTTCTGATCCGGCGTCATCCCCATCACGCCGGAGTCGGAATAGATCGTTTTGCGGCGCTCCGGGTCATCGAAGTTGTAGATCGTGACCTCGCGCATGCGATCGGTCGCCTCGTCGATGTGACTCGTGCGCAGGAAGAGCTTCCCGGGCATCACCTCGTTGATCACCTGCTCGCGCAGCGCGAACGTCGGCTTCTTGCGCGCGATGTCAGTCTGCAGCGTGCGCAGCCGGTGATTGCTGCGCGGCAGCACCTGATCGTTGAACACGAGCATCGCGAGCCCGAGCGTGGCGCCAAAGAGGATCGCGGGACGCACGAGGCGCATCACCGAGATGCCGCTCGCGCGCAGCGCCGTGACCTCGTTCTCCGCCGTGAGCCGGCTGAAGGCATAGAGCACCGCCACCAGCACGCCCATCGGCATCGTCATCGCGATGATGAAGGGGATCGAGAGAAGGAAGAACTCTCCGATCACACCCCAGCCGAGTCCCTTGCCCACGAGATTTCCGAACTGCTTCGCGACCTGTTGCAGGAGCAGCAACGCGGTGAGCGTGGACAGTGCGAAGATCAGCGGGCCGATCAGCTCGCGAAGGATGTAGCGGGTGAGGAGCTTCAAGGGCTCGCAGACAAGGGGGTGACAGAAGAGCGCGCGGCGCCCGGATGGGGAAATCTAAGCGCGCAAGCGGCCCTGGGCGCCAGAGCCGGCCGATGGGGCGGCGACTATCTTACGACGACCTCAACCCGCTACTCGATAGCCCGTGCGCAAGTTCCACTCGCTCCCCGCACTGCTCGCCGCTGCGCTGCTGGCTTGCGCGTGCCACTTGGACCGCCCGCAGACCTCGTTCAACGGCGCCACGGCCCTGACGTACGCCAAGGCGCAGCTTGACTTCGGCACCCGCGTTCCGAACTCGCTGGGCGCCCAGCGCGCGGGGGACTGGATCGTCTCCCAGATGAAGAGCCGCGCGGACACGGTGATCGAGCAGAAGTTCGACCACGTCACCGTGAAAGGCGACACGCTGCATCTCAGAAACATCCTCGCGCGCATCCATCCGGCGGCCACGCAACGCGTGCTCTATCTCACGCACTGGGACACCCGGCCCACTTCCGACGGCGCAAAGGATCCGGCGCAGCGCAACATGCCGATGCCCGGCGCGAACGACGGCGCCTCCGGCGTCGCGCTCTTCGTCGCCCTCGGCGACGCACTGAAAAAGACGCCCGCCACGGTCGGCGTGGATCTGCTCTTCGTCGACGGGGAGGACTATGGCGATTTCGGTACGATGAAGGATGTGCTCCTCGGCTCGACCTATTTCGCCTCGCATCTGCCGTCCCCCGATTACAAGCCGCTGTACGCCGTGCTCTGGGACATGATCGGCGACAAGGATCTCGACATTTACCAGGAGCCGATCTCGATGCAGCGCGCACCCGAGGTCGTTTCGCTCGTCTGGAACGAGGCCGAGACGCTCGGCTACTCGCGCTACTTCATCGGCAGCCCAATGAACTCCGGCGTGACGGACGATCACGTTCCGCTGCTCGACGCGGGCATCCACGCGATCGACGTGATCGACTTCGACTACGCGTGGCACCACACACCCGACGACACGATCGACAAGATCTCCGCGCACTCGCTGCAGGTGGTGGGCGATGTGGCCACGGCGCTCGTGACGTCGAAGTAGCGGTCGCTCGCGTGCTCAGTGCACGTTGGGCGGGGGGACGAATCGCTCGATCGTGACCTCGTTGCCGACGTGGAAGCGCATGAGATCCTCGCCGAGTTGAAGCGGCCCCGCATAGGTGAGACGGGTGGTGCGCAGCGCGTCGTCGGCCGTCGCGCCGCGAAGGACGATGTGCGAGAACACGGCGAGCTTCGGCCGCACCTGGTTGAAGATGCGCGCCGCGTCCTCCGGAGTCGTGTGGTGCGCGATGATCGTGCGCGTGTGCGCGTCGCGGCTCATCTGCTCGGCCGACGCCGCTCCCACCTCGTGGATCAACAGGTCGGTACCCTTCGCGTGTGAGATGAGATTGGGTGAATATCTCGTGTCTCCCGAGAGCACGACGGAGTGCTTGCCGGCGTCCACGCGGTAACCGAGCGCGGGACGCACGAGGCCGTGATCCACCAGAAACGCGGTGACCTTCACTCCGCCGCGATCGAATATCACCTGCTCGGAGATGTCGTGGGCGACGATGCGTCCGCCCGCCGCGGGCACTTTGTCGTCGCGCACACGGATGTCGAGATCGAAGCTGTACGCGGATTGCAGCGCCGCGGCCATCTTCCGCGTGCCGGCAGGGCCCCACATCTCGAGCGGCGTCGCTCTGTTCGAGATGAGCCACCCGGTGAGCCAGAGGTCCGGCAATCCCACGGTGTGATCCGAGTGGAGATGCGTGAGCAGCACGCCGGTGATGTCGGCGTACGAAACACCGAGCTGAAAGAGCCGTTGCATGGCGCCCCGGCCCACGTCGAAGATCAGCTTTTCGTGTCCCGCCTCCACGAGAATGCTCGGGCCGAATCTGTCCATCAACGGTCGCGGCGTGCCGGTGCCCAGCAGCGTGACGCGGATCTCGCCGGATGGGAGCGCGGGTGTTTGCGCGTGCGCCATGGGTGCAAGGCTGACCGACGAAAGCAGCAGCGCGACCGCGGAAACGACGGCGCGGCGGAAAGCAGAGTGTCGATGCATCGTTCTCTCCTCGATGAGTGCGCGACGGCACGGCTGGGACGAGACATTGCCGTAGTCGCTCGCGATGCGCCAGACGGCGCTTGCTTTCGTGTGCGCTCGCATCCGATCGATGCCGGACCGCGTCCTCCTCGCGCGATCTTGGCGCATGCCTACTCCAGCCGAAAAGCGCGCCCTCGTCTTTCTCTCCGCCGTGCTCACGCTCGGCGCCGGAGTGCGCGCGACCAGGGCGCTCAGCGCCCAACCGCCGCCGCCGAGTGCCGCGGCGCGCGCAGAGCTGCACCGCCAGATCGTGGCCGTGGATTCCGCGGACTCCGTGCAGAGAATCTCCGGCGGCGGCAAGCATCGTCGGTCGAAGCGACCGAAAGCCATCGGGATCTCCACCTCGGACGGCTCTGACGCTGCCGCACGCTCGGATTCGGCGTCCGGTGCCAGGCGACGGAAGCCCACGAAGCTTCTCCTCCCGACATCGGGCCAGCCACGTGACCTGGGTGCAACTCCCGGCGGCCCGATAGATCTGGACCGGGCTCAGGAGTGGGAGATTCTCTCGCTTCCAAAGGTCGGACCGGCTCTCGCGCACCGCATTCTGGCCGATCGGGATTCGCTCGGACCATTCGGCTCGCTGGATGAGTTGCGGCGCGTAAAAGGCGTCGGCGACGGGGTAGTGAGCGCCATCACGCCCTACGTGACCTTCTCACTCTCACCGCGTCAATCCCGTGAGAAAGAACGTGACGGGATGGCACCGCGACGCACTGATAAGCGCCGTAAGCGGCCGCCTCCATCACAATAGTAGCCCCGCCGTTAACTCGACCCCTCGCCCGGGCGGCGTCGCTGACGCTCCCGGGCGCTGTTCCCCCTCCGAGAAACATGGCCGTCGCACCAGCAGCCGTAGCCGCGGGTGAACGTCTCGGTGATCTCCTCCTGCGCGAGGGGCTCATCACGCGCGAGGCGATGGATCGCGCGCTTCAGGAGCAGAAAACCAGCGGCATGCGGATCGGCTACAACCTCGTGAAGCTCGGCTTCATCAACGAGGTCGAGCTCACCCGCATGCTCGCGCGCCAGTTCCGGATGCCGGCGGTCGACCTCACGAACTTCGAGGTCGATGCGCGCATTGCGAAGCTCATTCCCTCCGAGCTGGCTCAGCGCCATCTGGTGCTCCCGCTCAAGCGCGAAGGGCGCACGCTCACGGTCGCGATGGCCGATCCGTCCGACCTTGGCGTCATAGACGATCTCAAGTTCATCACGCGCTACGACATCTTCCCCGTCATCGCCGGGGAATACACGCTCCGGAACGCCGTCGACAAGCACTACGGCGAGAATACCGACGACGCGCTGCAGAACATCCTCGATGACATCGACGACGACGACGGAGATGTCGAGGTCGTCGAGGAACGGGATGAGGAAGTCAGCGCCTCGGTGCTCGCGGCCGCGATCGATGACGCACCGGTCGTGAAGCTGATCAACGGAATCCTGACGGATGCCGTGAAGAAGGGCGCCTCGGACATTCACTTCGAGTGCTACGAGCACGAGATGCGCGTGCGCTACCGCATCGATGGCGCACTGCAGGAAGTGATGAAGCCGCCCATGAAGCTGAAGGCGGCGCTCATCTCGCGCTTCAAGATCATGTCGAATCTGAACATCGCCGAGCGCCGCGTGCCGCAGGACGGGCGCATCAAGCTGAAGATCGGCAAGAAGGTCATCGACTATCGCGTGTCGACGCTGCCCACGCTGTTCGGCGAGAAGGTCGTGCTCCGAATTCTCGACAAGGGGAATCTGACGCTCGACCTCGAGAAGTTCGGCATCGAGCCGCGCGCCGAGTCGGATCTGATGGAGGCGGTGGCCAACCCGTACGGCATGGTGCTCGTCACCGGTCCAACGGGATCCGGAAAGACCACCACGCTCTACTCGGCGCTGTCGAAGGTCAACAACATCGACGTCAACATCATGACGGCGGAAGATCCCGTCGAGTACAACATCTTCGGGATCAACCAGGTGCTCGTGCGCACCGACATCGGGCTGACGTTCGCGGCGGCGCTGAAGGCGTTTTTGCGCCAGGATCCGAACATCATCATGATCGGAGAGATTCGAGATCTGGAGACGGGCGGCATCGCCATCAAGGCGGCGCTCACGGGCCACCTCGTGATGTCCACGCTGCACACGAACTCGGCGCCGGAAACGGTGACGCGCCTCATGGACATGGGGCTCGAGCCGTTCAACGTCGCGTCCGCGCTCAATCTCGTTCTGGCACAGCGGCTCGTGCGCAAGATCTGCAATACGTGCCGCGCGCGGTACGAGCCCGATGCTCTGGAGCTGAACGCGGCCAAGCTCAAGCCGGACATGACCTTCCGGAGCCTGATGTACACGGATGAGGCCATCCAGAACATGAAACGGATGGCGACGAAGGATGCGGCTCCCATCGTGAAGGACTTCAATCTCGACACGACCATCGCGGAGATGCCGTTCTTCCGCGGGCGCGGTTGCGACGCCTGTGCCGGCAGCGGAATGAAGGGGCGCCAGGGGCTGTACGAGGTCATGCTCATGACCCCGAAGGTGCGCAAGCTCGTGATGCAGAGCGTGGGCGCGGCCGAGATTCAGAAGGGAGCGGTCGAGGATGGAATGCTGACGCTCCGCATGGACGGACTGCTCAAGGTGATGAAGGGGATCTGCACGCTGGATCAGGTCATCCGCGAGACTGCGGCGTAAAGGGGCGTCGGCGCCTCCCTGCAACGCTCGTCCCATTCCCTCGTCTATAGGGGGTATCCCGCTCCCCGGGATCGTTACCTCACAGGAGTCACATTGACTGCCCCTGTCGCCAACACCGTCAACCTGCGCGCGTTGCTCGAGGAAATGATCGAGCGGGACGCGTCCGATTTGCACATCACCGCGGGTGACAAGCCGAAATTGCGCATCGACGGCGACATCACCGACGCGAACGTCGAGGTGGTGCTGACCCCGAAGGACACGTTGCAGCTCGCCTACTCGATTCTCACGGAGAACCAGAAGAAGCGGTTCGAGACCGAGGACGAGCTCGACTTCTCGTTCGGCATTCAGAACCTCGCTCGCTTTCGAGGCAACTGCTTCAAGCAGCGCGGCTGCGTCTCGCTCGTGATTCGACAGATCCCGTTCAACATCCGTACGTTCGAGGAGCTGGGGCTGCCTAATGCCGTGGCGAAGATGGCCGAGCGTCCGCGCGGGCTCGTGCTGGTGACGGGACCGACGGGATCGGGAAAGAGCACGACGCTGGCGGCGATGATCGACAAGATCAATCGCGAGCGTCGCGGCCACATCATCACGGTGGAAGATCCGATCGAGTTCATCCACCGTCACCAGAGCTGCATCGTCAACCAGCGCGAGGTCGGCACGGACACGAAGAGCTTCTCCAACGCGCTCAAGTATTCGCTGCGTGAAGATCCGGACGTGATCCTCGTGGGCGAAATGCGCGATCTGGAGACGATGCAGGCCGCGCTGACGATCGCCGAAACGGGACACCTCTGCTTCGCGACGCTGCACACGAATTCGGCGGCAGAAGCGATCAACCGCATGATCGACGTGTTTCCGAGTCACCAGCAGGGGCAGGTGCGCGCGCAGCTCGCGTTCGTGCTCGAGGGGATCGTGACGCAGACGCTCCTGCCGCGTTCGAAGGGACGCGGCCGCGCGATGGCCGCGGAGATCCTGGTGGTGACGCCGGCGATTCGGGCGCTGATCCGCGACAACAAGATCCACCAGATCAACTCGTCCATGCAGTCGGGAAAGAAGTTCGGCATGCAGACGCTCAACGACGCGCTGTACAACCTGTACATGTCGCGCGAAGTGGTGCTCGACGAGTGCCTGCGTGTGTCGGGCGACCAGAACGAGTTCCTGCGCATGATCGGCGAGTCGCCGATGGACGATGTCGCCAACGGCGACGCACCGAAGCTCGCTGGACAGCACGCCAAGTACGCCGCCGCGGGCAAGCGGTAATCGGAATCGTCTGAGGAGCATACATGCCAACATTTGCCTATACGGCGCGCACGCTGGGCGGTGAGCTCAAGAACGCCACGATGGAAGCCGCGAACCGCGACGAGGTCGTCGCGAACCTGCGGCGACAGAAGCTCGTCGTCGTCAAGGTGGACGAGGAGACGAAGAAGAAGAAGGGCGGGAAGGTCAAGACGCGCGACATCGTCATCTTCACGCGTCAGTTCTCGACGATGATCAACTCCGGTCTGCCGCTCGTGCAGGCGCTCGACATTCTCTCGCGGCAGAGCGAGAACAAGGCGCTGCAGGATGTGACGCACCAGGTGGTGTACGACGTCGAGTCGGGGCACACGGTGGCCGACGCGCTGCGCCGCCATCCTCAGGCGTTCACGGACCTGTACGTGAACATGGTGGCCGCCGGTGAGGCGGGTGGTATTCTCGACACGATTCTGATGCGACTGGCGACGTTCCTCGAAAAGAACGACGCGCTGGTGGGCAAGGTGAAGAGTGCGATGATCTACCCGGCCGTCATCATGAGCGTGGCCTTCATCGCGATCGTGACGCTCCTGATCTTCGTCATTCCGGTGTTCGAGAACATGTTCGCGAGCGTGAACTTGGCGCTCCCGCTGCCGACGCGCATCGTGATCATGCTCTCGAGCTTCCTCAAGCACTTCTGGTGGGCGGTTGGCGGCGGCGCGTGGTTCACCGTGTTCTCGCTCAAGCGCTACTACAAGACGGCGAACGGGCAGCTCAACATCGACAAGCTGCTGCTCAAGGTCCCGGTGCTGGGCGACATGCTCCGCAAGTCGGCGGTGTCGCGCTTCACGCGCACGCTGGGCACGCTGATCTCGTCCGGCGTGAGCATTCTCGACGGCCTCGAGATCACGGCGAAGACGGCGGGCAACCGCGTCATTCACGATGCGATCATGGAGTCGCGCGCGAGCATCGCCGGCGGCGACACGATCTCGGCCCCGCTGCAGAAGTCGAACGTGTTCCCGCCGATGGTGATCTCGATGATCGCGGTCGGCGAGCAGACGGGTGGTCTGGACGAGATGCTGACCAAGATCGCGGACTTTTACGATACCGAGGTCGACACCGCGGTCAGCGGGCTTCTGAGCTTGATGGAGCCGGTGATGATCGTGTTCCTGGGCGTGATCGTGGGTGGCATGGTGGTCGCGATGTATCTGCCGATCTTCGACATGATCAACGCGGTGCAGTAGGGGAGGAGCGGCTTAGAGCACGGAATGTGAAGGAGATATTCGATCCGCCCCGGGAGCCATGAGTGGTTCCCGGGGCGGTGTCGCAACTATGGGCGTGGCGGGAGATGGAGCATGGAGCGCGAGCTTTCTTCCAGCGGAACCTTCGTCGCCAATATGTGCTTCCCGGGATCTGGATTCCTCTTTTCCTCTCTAGCGCAGCTCCGGGCGCCCGCCGGGATGCTGTCGACGCGTGCGTGCTCGCCGGAATTTTCCTTCATCTCAGGAGTATACCGACGGTCGGCGCCGCAATCGGATAGTCGTGCCCAACGTGACTCGCCCCGGAGCCGCGACGCCGGTGAAGCAAGCGCAACCAGCAGAAACCCGCGCACACCTCCTCTCGTACTGTCTCCCACGCAGCATCACGCTGCCCACGCTCGCGGGGAGGCATCATGATCTGGTGGATCTGTGTTGGGCTGGTCGCCGGCTGGGCGACAGGGAAGATTCTCAAGGGAAGCGGCTACGGTGCGCTCGCGGACATCGTCATCGGCATCCTCGGCGCGATCGTCGGCGGGTTCGTCATGCGCGCCGTCGGATTCTCGGGCTCGGGTGGCTTCTTCTACACGGTGTTCGTTGCGGTGCTCGGCGCGATGATTCTGGTGTGGCTCGAGCATTTCTTCTCGGGAAATCGCGGGCACAGCTTGTAGCGTACCGACCGCGCTGGAAAATCGAAGCACCTCGGCCGCAAGCTTCCGCCCTGCAACGGCGCCGGGTACTGTTCGCGCATGCCCCTCGTTCGTGGCGCCGTTCGCGCACTGCTGCCGCTGCTTTTGCTCGTCTGCTGCCTGCAGCAATCGCTCGACGCGCAGGCGCACGCGCGCCCACGCCGCCGTCCGCCCGCCGCCTCGCCGCATGCGCCACCCGTCGTTTCGCCACGAGTCGCCGTTTGGGACTCGCTGTACGATGAGGGCGCCTACTTCGCGCTCCGCGATTCGCTCGATCACTTGCCCGGCGATTCCGCGATCGGCACGCACGATTCGCTCGCGCTCTCGCTGCGCTACATGCGGGGGTTGCTGGCGCACGCGTTCAACCAGCCCGATGAAGCAGTCGCCCTGCTCGAGCCACTCGTGGACAGCGGAGCCCGAGCACTCGCCGCACCGGAGCTGACCCGCGCTGTCGTCGCGCTCGGGCAGAGCTACCTTCGCGTGCAGCGCTATCGCGAATCGGCAGAGGTCTACGCTGCCGCGCTGCATCTGTCGAGCCGCACGGTCGACTCCGCAACGCGCACCCGATTCCGAAGTGCCGCAATGCTCGGATCGGCGCTCGGCGGTGTGCTGCCCTCGGCCATCTCCTGGGCTCAGCCCGCATTGCGTGACACCGTCGCGAACGACGGCAAGCGGTTCACAGTCGGCGCTCGCATCAACGAAAGCACGACGACCGAGCCGTTATTGGTGAAAGCGTCCGCTCCATTCACCAGCCTGGACTCGACCACAGCCTCCAGGTACCAGCTTCGACTGCTCGGCGGCGAAGTCATCGCACGATCACCTGCCGGCGTTGCAGGCGTGGCGCGCATCGGCGTGATCCCTTCGCTCCAGATCGGACCCGTGACGGTGACCAACGTCGTCGCGCTCGTTTTTCGCGACCAGGACATGCTGGCTGCGCCTGACTCGGGCGCGCGGCTTCATGGAGTGATCGGATTTCCCGTGTTGCGCATTATCGGTCGCGTGGCATTCACCGGCGACGGTCACGTCGTAGTCTCGTCTCCCGGCGCTCCGCTGGCCGACACCACGGCGGCCGCTAGGCTCGCGCTGCGCGACGAGCCGATGGAAGCCGTGGTGCCAGTCATCGACGCGAGGAACAGCGCGCGACGCGTGGCTCTCGCGCACGCACCGGACTCGCTTAGCCCGGTGCTCGACTCGGCGCTCGCTCGCGGCCTGACGGCCGACACCGCGGGCGCCGCGATGAGACAGGCAGATGCTTTGGCACTCGACTTTGGAACGATGACCGCGCGCTTCGTGATTCGCCCGCCGCCGCCCGTGCTCCCGACAATCTCGTACACGCCCGAGCTGCCGCCCGTGCCCGCGCAGGACACCGTGCCGCGTGAGCTCAGCTTCATCGCGCTGCTCTTCGCGCTCTTCATCGTTCCCAAGGCGCTGCAGCGCTACAGGATTCCGAGCGCAATCACCAGCCTCGTGATGGGAGCCGTGGCCAGCGGGTTCGGCCTGTTCACCGACAATCCCACGCTGCATCTGCTCGCGACGCTCGGAATCGTGGCGCTCTTCCTGTTTGCGGGGCTGGAAATAGACGGGCCGGAGCTGCGCCGGAACTTGTCGCCACTCGTTCTGCACGCGGCGATCTGGGCGGCGCTCGCCATCGTCTGCGCAGCAGTCGCCGCGCTGGCGCTGGGCGTTGGCCATCGCGCGGCCGCGCTTCTATCGCTCGCCGTCGTCACTCCTTCCACCGGTTTCATCCTCTCCTCACTCGGCGGCTTTGGCCTGTCCGCGACCGAGCAGCGAACGGTCAAGACGTACGCGATCGGGTCGGAGCTCCTCGCGCTCACCGGTCTGTTTTTCGTTCTGCAATCCACGTCGCCCACACACCTGGCGATTGCGATCGCGGCGATGATCGCCGTGGTGCTCTTCATTCCGCTCGCCTTTCGCTTCTTCTCGGCAGTGCTCGCGCCCTATGCGCCGCGCTCGGAGTTCGCGTTCCTCCTCATGGTGGCGGTGGTGAGCGCGTATGCGACGCGGCGACTCGGGGTGTACTATCTCGTCGGCGCGTTCCTCGTCGGTGTTGCGGCCCAGCGCTTTCGCGGTGAGCATCCGGCGATGTCCTCCGAGCGGATGGTCGATGCGCTCGAGTCGTTCGGGTCCGTGTTCATTCCGTTCTACTTCTTTTACGCGGGCACCGAAATCTCGCGCGATCAGCTCACGGGCAGGGCGCTGTTGTACGGCGTGCTGCTGCTGACATTCATGCTGCCGATTCGCGTCGCGGTGATCGGCCTGCACCGCCGGCTCGCACTGAAGGAGCGCTTCGCGAGCGCGCGCCGAGTGGGAACGGCGCTGGTGCCCACGCTGGTGTTCACGCTCGTGATCGTCAGCATTCTTCACGAGCGCTTCGACCTCTCCAACGACATGGCGGGCGCCCTGGTGCTCTATACGGTGCTGAACACGCTGTTGCCCGCGTTCGTGCTTCGGTCCGCTCCGCCGGAATTCGAGGATGTGCAGGGCGACCTCGAGATCGCCAGCAATGAAGAGGTGACGGCGATCAGCCGGTGAGATTGCCCCTACGGCCGCACTCCAACCTTCGCGTAGATCTCCTTCGGATCGAACCGCACGCCGTCCTTCACCACCATCACCGTCTTCCGCACGTCGCTGATGTTCGCGCTCGGATCGCCATCCACGAGCACCGCGTCGGCGACTTTCCCAACCGCAATCGAGCCGCGGTCCTTCTCGTGATGCATCACCGTCGCCGCGCCGATCGTCGCGATCCTGAGCACCTGTGGTGCCGGAATTCCCGCCTGCACGTATAGCTCGAGCTCGCGCAGCAGCTGGAATCCCACCGGACCGTTGTCCGTCCCCGCCACGATCGGCACGCCCGCGTCGTACATCGCCTTGACGATGCCCTTCATCTCCGTGAACGAATCGCGGTAGCGCTGGTCCATTCCTTCCGGCACCGGCAGCCCGCCCGCGTAGAAGCTGCGCTGCACCTGCGGCGGCATCCGATCCGCGATCGGCGCCTGATTCGGATCGAGCTCGCCCGGACGAGCCGTGAACATTCCCTCGAACGTCGTGAGCGTGGGGTCGATGTCGGTGCCGCGATCCTTGAAGAGCTGCACGAACGCGCGCACTTGCGGCGACTGCAGATCGAGATCTTTTCCCGCAGCGCCGACTGCCTTGAAGCGCGCCATCGTTCGCGTGTCCTTCACCGTGTCCATGAAGTTGAGCAGCAGCATGTTCGCGTGCTGCACCTCGTCGAAGCCGAGCTTCACCACCTGGCTCGCGGTCATGTACGCCGGCACGTGCCCGCTCACGCGCAGCCCCTTCGCATGCGCCTCGGCGATGATCGCCGGCACCAGCTCCGGCTTCATCGAGCTGTACACCTTGATCTGCTCGTAGCCGTGCGCCGCGTACCAGTCGACATCGCGCAGCACGCTCGCCTCGTCATCGGCGAGAAGCCCGGTGGGCACCTGATAGGGGCCCGAGCCATCGATGAGTCCCGCGAGCATCAGGCGCGGACCGATGAGGGAGCCGTCCGCGAACTTCCGCTTGAGCTCGAGCACGGAGATCGTGTCGTTCCCCATGTCGCGCGCGTTCGTCACGCCTGCCGCGATGTGGAGCAGCCCGTCATCACCAGCGCCGATGTGCACGTGCATGTCCCAGAGTCCGGGCAGCAGCGTCTTGCCGGCGGCATCGATCACGGTGGCACCGGCGGGAATTTTCACGCTGCCGTCCTTGCCCAGCGCCGAGATGCGATCACCGGTCATCACCACCGTCATCCCCGGCTGCATGGTCGCCTGCTCGGCTACGAACAGCCGCGCACCCCGGATCACGAGCGCACCATTCGGCTTGTGCGACAGCTCGCGTGCGAGACGCACGTACCGCTCGCCGCGCGCCTTCTCCTGCTCCGCAACCATGGACGGCACTCCACTCTCCCATCCCGCGGGCACGATGCTCGACCACCCGGAGACCGTCGCGAAGTGCTCACCGCTGTCATCGGTCCAGATCGGGAAGGGAGAGAAGCCGAGTCCGCCGACATCGTAGCGAATGACGTGCAACGGCTTTCCGTTCGCAGTGATCGTCATCTCGCCGGACTTTTCCACAGTCGCCTCTCCGCTCGGCAACAACGGAACGCGACCGTTGTTCGCCAGCGCCGCCTTCACGAGCAGCTGCGAGCCGACGGGGGATTCCGCATTGGGGATGTAGTACGCGTGCGCCGCATTCGCGCGCGTTCCGTGCTCGCTCGACGTCTTCCACGTGGCCGTGCCGGCGCTGCTCGCGAGCTGCTCGTTTACGCTGTCCTTGAGATAGCCGTGCCCGATGATCGAGAGCGAGGTCGGCACACCGCCGTCGCCGATCTCGAGCACCGATTCCTCGTGCGGCCCGCGCCCACGATCGTTGTAGTCGTAGACGGAATGAAGAGCGTTGCCGGACCACCACTCGCGATACTCGCCGGCCGGTCGTCCCGAAAAGAGGACCACGTAGCGCGCGGTGTCCGCGGAGTGCTGCGCGCGCACACTCGTGAAAGGAAGCAGGACGAGCGCCACGAGGGCGCTGCATGAGCGCATGGATTTCACCGCAGCTCCGGGTTGTAGTGCAGGTGGCAACGTTATTCGCGCTCGGTCTCGCAGGCAAGGTCATTCCGCGCGTGATGCGAATGACGGCGCGCGTTATGCGAGCAGGCAACGCATGCCGCTACAATACGCGAATCTCGATCACATCACCCGGCGCGCGATGGTCGAGGAGCTGGACGAAGACATCGCGAACGGCACGATGCACATCTCGCCGCGTTTGCAGCCCACCGCAGTCGGGGAATATCAGCGTCTGCTCCGCGATGCTCTTCGCTACTACGATGATCTCTGGCTCGAGGAGCGGATTGTGCCGCTGCTCGTGGATTTCGAGACGCGGCACACGCCCAAGGGTGAAGTCGTCGCGGCCCGCCTTCCCGAAGGCGCGGCGCGGGTGATGGCAGAGCGCGATTTCAATCTCTACTACATGCGCGGGATTGCGCGTCGCGCGATCGCGGAGGGGAAGCACGATGTGGAAGTGTATCGCGCCAGGCTGTCGATGGAGCCGCGTCCCGAATCGTCGGTGCTGGAGGGCGCGCACATTCCGGCGGAGCAGCTGCTCGCCGATCTTCGCACGGCCACACCACTGTCGCAGGCCGCGCCGCGGCTGGGCAGGCCGAACTCAGGCTTGAGTGTGCGATTGCCGAGCTCGTGACGCAACGCCAAGTGGATGCAAACGGGGAGCTCGGCCACAGCGGCCAAGCTCTCCGTCTCCTTCGCCGCGATGCTGCTACCGACCCGGGGGTCCACGCTCATCGCTGCGCTTTTCGGCTCGCGCGGATTTGGATTTGGATCGTTTCAAGCCTTTGGTGCGCGTCTGATCATCGATGTCGACCGTTTCCTGACGCAGGTCGGCTTCGACCGTTCTGTTCTCCTCCACTTCGCGCTTCCGGGCCACGATCTCTTCCTTCACAACCACATGCTTCTCGACGACCACTTCCTCCTCGGTCACCGGGATCGTGATCTCGTCTTCGCCGATATCCGCGGAGTCGGCGCGCACGCCGTTCGCGACGGGGTGGCGCTCGACCGTCACCTCTTCGCGTATCACGGGCACATCCTCGCGCACGCGCTCCGTCTCTACGCTCTTCGAGACGCGAACCTCCCCCGCCGGTACGCGGCGCTTGCCAATCTCCAGCTCTTCCTCGGAACGTGTGAGACGCCGATCGGCATCGTCATCGAGTGAGTCGTCGCGGAGCGAATCGTGATGTGACCTGCCCTCGAGCTTGTCCATCATGTTGCGAGCAGCGTCCCTCATCTTCTCGCCGACGCCCTCCTCCTGCCGTCCATCATCCTGCGTCATCGAATCCTCCACCATTGAACTATCGGAACTATCGCCGGTTTTCAGGCGGCCTCTGGTTGCGTAGCCCTGACTGATCCACGTCAACCTTTTCCTTTCGAAGATCCGCTTCGACGGTCTGCGTGTCCTGCACTTCGTTCTTTTTCACGACGATCTCTTCCTTGACCACGCGACGCTTGTCGACGACGATCTCGTCCTCGTAGACGGGAATGCGAATTTCGCCCTCCCCGATGTCCGCGCGTGCGGCCGAGTCGGCGTTGGCGACCGGACGGCGCTCGATGGTGACTTCTTCGTGCGTGGTGGAGACGGGCTCCGCCACGTGTCGCGTTTCGACGCGCTTGCGAATGCTCATCGAGCCCGCCGGCACGCGGCGCTTTCCGATCGCGAGCTCTTCCTCGGATCTGGTGAGATGCTGCTCGTTGCCCTTTTGCTGCTGCTGCTGCTCTGATCGCTGCTGCTGTTGTTGCTGTTGCTGCTTCTGCTGCTCTTGCTCCTCCTGCCGCTGGGCTCGGCGATTGCCGAAAAAGCGATCCTCGTCGAAATGGCGGTTGTCGTAGAAATCGCTCTCCGGCGCGTCGGCGATCACGCTCGATCGCGCAGTCGATCTGTCGCCCGACATTGCCCCGATCGCCGCCCCCGCATCGCCGCCGTTCGTGGCGTCGATCGCGCCCTCGTCGAAGTTGGGCAGCAATGAGTTTTCATAGTTCCTGTCGATCTCCCCGTGGGTGTACTCGGGAAGCAAGGCGATCCGGGTCGCCGCGAGGGAGGCGAGTATCACCCGGTCGTCGTCGTCGTCCAGCCGAGCCTGGCCCACCGGAATGAGAACGTCCCGGTCCTTGTCCAGGTGCAGCGCCTTCTTGTCGAGCTGGATGTCCAGATACCGCGTGCGCATCGCGACCGTGTCCACGATCAGATCGTGCACCTTCCCGATGTCGGTTCCGGATGCGTCCCGCACGGTCCAGCCGCGCGGGTCCGGTGTTCCCTCGGCAACGTCGAAATCATCATCGATCTTGCTGAGTGGAGCGACTCGCGGCGTGTACTGCCCGTCGTCGCCTCGGCGTCCGCGATCGCCGAAGCCGTCGTCGTCGTGCCGGGATGAGTGTGTCATGCAATACCTCGGAATTGGAATCGAATGCGGTTACTCGTAGCGATGGGATATCTTTGAATCGGGTGCCGGTCGGGCTGTGGCTGCGTCTGTGACTGCGTCACGGATGATGACTCGTGTCTGCGACGGAGCCGGTTGACGTTGCGGATGTGGTCGAGCTCGTCGTGTCGGTGGCGAGACCGGGCCGTGTGACGTGCCTGCGGCCAAAGAGGAAGCCGAGCACGATGACGAGGGCAAGGAGGCCGATGAGGGCAGGCCAGATGTTGCGTCTCTCCTTGCGCGTAATTGGAATTTCAGCCACGAGATACCTCTGTTGATCGTTGGAAGTGGGCGTGCAATCCGTGTCGTTGGAGTCGCGAAGCACGGACGGGAGTTGCGATGCAAACCGAGGGGAGTTGTCCGATGGGAGAATCGCGCGGAACATGAAGATTTTTGGCAAGTCGTATACCTTTCGGCGCTCAACGCCTCGATGTCTCCTGGTCGCGGGCGTCACTTTGTCACTTTCGCCAGAGACTCATGACATTCCGGGATCAGGCGCGCTCCTGCTGGCTCGTATTCGCCGTTCTCGTGCTCTCCGCGCGAGTGCAGGCACAAAGCACCGACAACGTCGCACTTTCGGCTCGCGTGGACTCGATCGCCTCGGCGGTGCTCGCGAGCACCGGAGTGCCGAGCGCGACGGTCGCGGTAGTCACGCACGGGCAGCTCGCGTATGCGCAGGCGTACGGCACTGCGAAGCTCGAGCCGCGCGTGGCCGCCACTCCGGACATGCGCTACGGTATCGGCTCGATCAGCAAGCAGTTCACGGCCGCGTGCGTGCTCCTGCTGCAGCAGGAGGGGAAGCTGTCGCTGGATGATCGCGTGGCGAAGTACATCCCGGGTCTCACGCGCGGAAACGAGGTGACCATCCGCGAGCTGCTCTCGCACACCTCGGGCTACCAGGACTTCTGGCCGCAGGACTACGTGCCTCCCGCGATGGAGAAGGCGATCACACCACAGGGAATTCTGGATCACTGGGCGAGGCAGCCGCTGGATTTCGATCCCGGAACACGGTGGCAGTACAGCAATACCAACTACGAGATCGCGGCGCTCATCGTCGAGAAGGCGAGCGGGAAGCCGTTCTATCAATTCGTACGCACGCGCATTCTGGACCCGCTGCACATCACCTCCGCCGTCGACTTCGACCGCAAGGGACCTTCGGCCATCGAGCCGGTGGGCTACATGCGCTACGGGCTCGGTCCGCTGCGTCCGGCGATATCGACGGGGCCCGGGTGGATGTACGGTGCTGGCGAGCTCGCCATGACCGCGCGCGATCTCGCGCGCTGGGACATCGCGATGATCGACCAGTCGTTGCTCAAACCGGAATCGTATCGCGCGATGGAGACCGCGGTGCTGCTCGAGAATGGCGTGAGCACCGATTACGGCCTGGGTGTGGACGTCGCCATGTCCTCGGGCCACCGCACGATCGAGCACAGCGGCGAGGTTGCCGGATTCACGGCGGAGAACATCGTGTATCCAGATGACAGCGCGGCGGTGATCGTGCTGACCAACCAGGACGCCGCTCCGGCATCGACGCTCATCGGGCAGAGTATCGGGCGCACGCTCTTCAGCACGGAAGACGCGAGCACGCAGAGCCGCACGGCTCGTGCGCGTGCGATCTTCGAGGGGCTGCAGCATGGCACGATCGACCGGTCGCTGCTCACGCCGGACGCGAGCGCCTACTTCAGCACGCAGGCCCTCAGCGATTTTGAATCCACACTGTCGCCGCTCGGCGCGCCCACGGTGTTCGTGCAAATCGGGCAGCACGAGCGCGGGGGGATGCTCGAGCGTTCGTACCGGGTGGTGGCGGGCGGTCGCACGCTCCGAGTGTGGACCTACGAGATGCCGGACGGAAAGCTCGAGCAGTACCAGCTGTCGCCTGCAGGCTGACGGCGGCCCCAGCGAGCTCGGTCGCCCTGCGCATTAGGCGCGTCTAAGAAACATTACCGGCTCGGTTGGCGCGCGTCCCATAGGTGAGTTGCATCTCCGCGCCACCCTTCCGCCGAACAAATGAGCAACTGGACCGTCCGCACGCGGATCATCGGCGCCTTTGCCGCGGTGATCACCATCATGGTTGCGCTCGGCGCCGTGAGCTATGCCGGGCTGCAGACGATTCGCGCACAGGCGCGCCAGATTGAAAAGGATGTGCTCCCGGGCGTCGTAGTCTCCGCGAAATCCCAGACGCTCGCGCGCGAGCTGCTGCTGGCGGTGACCAAGCACTCGGCCGCCGTTACCGCACGCGACAAGCAGCTCTCGGCGGACAAGGTCGAGCAGCTGCTGCAGGTCGCGCTGCAGATCGACGAGGCGTACCAGGCGACGATCATCGACGAGAGCGATCGGCAGCTCTTCGTCGCGATGAAGGACGCGCGCGATCGATTCGCGAAGGAGTACGAGCTCGCGAGGGCCGACGAAACGATCAGCCCCGAAGAGCTCACCGGCCGGCTGCAGCCGCCGCTGGAGGAATACGTCAAGCTCGGCGACTCGCTGTTCGATCTCAATCGAGCGCAGGGCGTTGGAGCGACGACCGACATCACCTCGTCGGCGAACAAATCGCTGTGGACGCTCGGACCCGCACTTCTGTTCGCAACGCTCGTCGCAGTGGTCTGCTCGTGGCTGCTCGTGCGTCTCATTCAGAGCGCGTTCGCGAGACTCATGTCCGTCACCGCGGTGATGAGCGCTGGCGACTTTCGCCAGCGCGTCGAGATCGTTCGCCGCGATGAGCTCGGGATGCTCGGCGAGGGAATCAACCGCATGGCCGACGATCTCACGAATCTCATCGGGCAGGTACAGAAGTCGGGGGTGCAGGTGAACAGCTCGGCCACGGAGATCGCGGCCACGTCCAAGCAGCAGCAGGCGACCGTGACCGAGATCGCGGCCACCACGGCCGAAGTGGGCGCGACCGCCTCGCGCATCTCGGCCACCTCCAAGGAGCTCGCGCGCACGATGGCCGAGCTCTCGGAGGTGGCGGACCAGACCTCGACGCTGGCGCAGGGCGGCCAGGGCGGGCTCCAGCGGATGGAGTCGACGATGGGGCAGATCGGGGCGGCCTCGGATCTCATCAACTCGCGGCTCGCGCTGTTGAGCGAGAAGGCGACGAACATCGGCATGGTGGTGACGACGATCAGCAAGGTGGCCGACCAGACGAACCTGTTGTCGCTGAACGCGGCGATCGAGGCGGAGAAGGCAGGGGAGCACGGGCGGGGCTTTGCCGTGGTGGCGCGCGAGATCCGGCGGCTGGCGGATCAGACGGCGGTGGCGACGTTCGACATCGAGCAGATCGTCAAGGAGATGCAGAGCGCGGTGAGCGCGGGGGTGATGGGGATCGACAAGTTCGCGGACGAGGTGCGGCGGGGGCGGGAGGCGATCGGCGCGGTGACGACGCAGCTGACGGAGATCATCTCGCAGGTGCAGACGCTGCCGCCGTCTTTCGAGAGTGTGAACGAGGGGGTGCAGTCGCAGTCGATCAGCGCGGCGCAGATCAGTGAGGCGCTGGCGCAGCTGAGCGTGGCCTCGCAGCAGACGGCGGACTCGCTGCGGCAGTCGAGCATGGCGATCGACCAGCTCAACGATGCCTCACGCGGACTCCAGAGTGGCGTCTCGCGCTTCACACTGGCGGCCTGACCGATGTCCGCTCGGTCGCTCTTCCTGCTGCTGCGCCTGGGTGCGGACCGCTATGCCATCGACGCCGGCTGCGTGATCGAGGTACTTCCGGTCGTTCGTCTCAAGAACATCCCGTGCGCGCCCGCGGGCGTGGTGGGAATGATGAGCTTTCGGGGCAGTGCGATTCCGGTCGTCGATCTCGGAATCATCGCGTTCGGCGCCGCCACGCCGCCGCGCATGATGACACGGATCGTCGTCGTGCGTTACGAGCCGGCAGCAGGCGGGGAGGGCTCCGGAATGCTGGGGCTGATCGTGCCGGAGGTGATGGAGACCGCGCATTTCGACACCGGCCGCTTCGAGCCGGTGGGAATCCGGAACGAGCGCGCGCAATATCTGGGCGAGGTGCTCACGACCGGGGATGGCGTCCTTCAGCAGCTCTTGCTCCCGGCGCTCCTGAACGAAGAGCTGCGAAGCGCGCTCTTTCGAACGGTGCTCGCGGCGTGAGTGACGAGATCGAGCGCATCCTTCGCGACGAGATCGGGCTCGATGCATCCACCGTCGGGGGCTCGCTCATCGCGCGCGCCGCGCAGCGCCGCATGTCGAAGCGCGCAATCGTCAGCGTCGATGCGTACGTGAAGCTGCTGGCCGATGATGAGCACGAGCTGCAGGAGCTCATCGAAGAGGTGGTGATCCCCGAGACGTATTTCTTTCGCGAGCCCGATGCGATCGCCGACATCACTCGCCTCGCCCTCGATGCTCATGCGCTCTCGAGCGGCGCACCGCTCCGCATTCTGAGCGTGCCATGTTCGTCGGGGGAAGAGCCGTACTCGATCGCGCTCTCGCTTCTGGCCGCCGGATTGCCTGCGTCGTCGATGTCCATCGATGCCGTCGACATCAGCATCGAGGCCGTGCGCCGGGCTCGAGAGGGTGTGTACCGCACCGGTTCCTTCCGCGGTGATTTCAGCGTGTGGAGAAAGTACTTCGCCGAAACCGCGCAGGGTTGGCGGATCGACGAGAGCGTCCGAGCCGTCGTGCAGGTGGCGCACGGGAACCTGCTGTCGGAGACGTTCTCTCCGCCCCGCGAACAGTACGATGTGATCTTCTGCCGCAACCTGCTCATCTACTTCGATGAGAGTGCCCAGGCACGGGCGCTCGAGAAAATCTCTTCGCTGCTCGCGCCGGAGGGAGTGCTCGCCGTGGGATCCGCGGATTCGTTCGCCGCGCGGAGAGCGGGCTTCGCTCCTTCCTCCGGCTGCGAGCGGTCGTTTCTGTTTCGTCGCGGGGGCAGCGCGGCCCCATCCGAGCCGTCGGCCGCGGTCGCGCGCCGGGTGCGGCCACGTGCGATCGCCACCCCGCCCGCACGGAATCGGATCGTGAGGGATGCTGCGCCCAGGCGTCGCACTGCGGTTCCGGGCGCACGGCAACCGGTGCCGGCGACGAGCGCCGGGCGGGACTCCGCGTCCGTGTTGATCGACGTCGCCCGGCTCGCGGACGAGGGACAGCTTGCAACGGCCATCGATGCGGGGGAGCGCGCCATTCGCGAGGGCGCCGTCTCTGCGGAGCTGTTTTCGCTGATCGGTACGCTGCACGCGGCAACGACGCAACCCGATCGCGCGGAGGCGTGCTATCGGAAGGCGCTCTTTCTGGAGCCGTCGCACGAGCACGCGCTGCTGCATCTCGCGCTCCTCCTCGAGAAGCGAGGTGAGTCGGCGCTCGCGAGCAAGCTCCGGAGCCGGGCACGGCGCGCGCTCAGCTTCCACACGTTCGCAGGTCCATGACCGAACGCAGGGATTGCTGGAACGTGATCGGCGTGGCGGGCGACAGAAGTTGTGCGGAGTTGTCCGCGCACATCCACTGCCGCAACTGCCCCACCTACGCGGCCGCCGCGGCCACGCGTCTCGATCGACCGATTGCAGACGACGCCATCGAGATGGCAACTGCGTACTATGCCGCACCGCGAGAGGTGGAGGATGCCGCAACCGCATCCTGCTTCGTCTTTCGACTTGGCCTGGAGTGGCTCGCTCTGCCAATGGCTCTCCTCGACGAGGTCGTTTCCGCGAGGCCCACGCATTCGCTGCCGCATCGCCGCGGCGCGGTGAAGATCGGGGTGCTGAGCGTGCGCGGCGACATCCTCGTCCACGTATCGCTCGCGGGGCTGCTCGGCATTCCCGATGACGGGGTGGCTCCCGCCGGCGCGAACGGTCATCGTCGCAGCGCGCCGCGCGTCGTAGTGCTCGCCGATGGCCGCGCGCGCCTCGCCATCTCGGTGGACGAGGTGATGGGCATTCATCGCTACGATCCAGTCGTGCTCCGCCCCGTTCCGGCCACGCTTGGCCAGTCGATGATCTCCTACGCGAGCGCGCTCCTCGCGATAGGCGATCGCATCGTGGGTGTGCTCGATGGCGGGCGGGTGCTGGCCTCGCTTTCACACGCACTCTCATGAGCTTCGATGACTCCTCGCTCCTGTCGCTCTTTCAGCTCGAGGCGAAGACGCAGGCGCTCAAGCTCAGCGATGGACTCATAGCACTGGAATCCGAGCGCTCGCCTCTCGCGCTCGGCGAGCTGATGCGCGCGGCACACTCACTCAAGGGTGCGGCGCGCATCGTGGGACACGAAGGGGTGGCGGCGATCGCGCACGAGCTCGAGGAGTGCTTCGTCGCTGCACAGGCAGGGAAGCTCGAGATCTCGGGATCGCAGATCGACGTGCTCCTGCAGGGCGTCGACCTCATGGGCGAGACGGCACTGGCCGACCCTTCGGGCACGCTCACGGGCGATGCCGCGCGTGCGCGCGAGGCCATGCTGGTGGCGCTGCGGTCGATCGAGCGCGGCGGCCCGGCGAACACGCCCGCCGGCGAAGTCGCCCATGCAAGCGGAAATGGCAAGTCTCCGCAGAAAGCGCGACTCGAGGGTGGGTCCTACGACACGGAGCGACTGCTCACGCTCGCGAGTGAAGCGCTCGTGGCGACTCGCGCACTGGTGTCGACCGTCGAGGGCGACGGAGGGCATCAGCGCAGCGAGCAGGAGATCGAGCGCGCGCTCGAGACCCTTGGCGCGGCTCTGCGCGGCTCCCGCGCAGACACGCAGCCCGCCCTCGAGGCGCTGCACGCGGCGGTCGCATCGGTTCTCACCGCTCGGCGCGAGCGCGCAATCGCGCTCGACACGGTGAGCCTGCGCGTGTCGAGCGCGGTCTCGCATCTCTATGAGGGTGTGCTCGACGCCCGCATGCTTCCCTTCGGCGACGGAATCGTCGGACTGCCTCGCCTGGTGCGTGACACCGCGCGAACGCTCGGCCGCGAGGTCACGCTCGTCACTTCCGGCGAGACGACACCGGTGGATCGCGAAGTGCTGCGACGACTCGACGCGCCGCTCGGCCATCTCATCCGCAATGCCGTGGACCACGGCATCGAGGCGAGTGATGAGCGGCTGGCACGAGGTAAGTCGGCGCGCGGAACGATTCGCGTCGAAGCCCGGCACGGTGGCGGGCGCCTCCTCGTGAGCGTGCAGGATGACGGGCGCGGGCTCGACTTCGCGGCGGTGCGCGCACGAGTGATCGGCCGCGGACTCGCCGAGCCGCAGGCGGTGGCGGAGATGAGCGATGCGGAGCTCTCGCATTTCCTCTTCCTTCCGGGCTTCACGATGCGGGATGAGGTGACTCCGATCTCCGGCCGCGGTGTCGGGCTCGATGCGGTGCAGATGAGCGTGCGCGAGATCGGCGGCGATGTTCGCCTCGTGCATCCGCCATCCGGCGGCATGCGCTTCGACATGCAGCTGCCGCTCACGCTTTCGGTGATTCGCGCGCTCGTGGTTCTCATCGGCAACGAGCCGTACGCGTTCCCGCTCGCGCGCGTGCATCGGATCGTGCGCGTGGAGAGCTCCGAGCTCTCGTCCGTGGAGGGGCGCCAGCACTTCACGCTGGACGGTCGTCAGGTGGGTGTCGTGTGGGGACACCAGCTGCTCGACATCGGCGCTGCGGAGCCAAAGGACAGCATGAGCGTGGTCGTGATCGGTGACCACGAGGCAACGTGGGGCATCGTCGTCGATCGCTTCATGGGCGAGCAGGAGATCGTGCTGCGCGGACTCGATGCGCGATTGCAGAAGGTGCAGGACGTTGGCGGAGCATCGCTGCTCCCCGACGGATCGCCGCTGCTCGTGCTCGATGTGGATGACGTCATGCGCACGGCATCGACGCTGGCCGCCGGTGGGCGACTGGATCCCATGCGCAAGGAGTCCGCTCCGGCGAAGACCAGGAAGCGGGTGCTGGTGGTCGACGATTCCCTCACCGTTCGCGAGCTCGAGCGCAAGATGATCGAGAGCCTGGGCTATGCGGTGGACGTGGCAGTGGATGGGATGGATGGCTGGAACGCCATGCGCGGCGGCCACTACGATCTCGTGGTGACCGACGTCGACATGCCGCGGATGGATGGGATCGAGCTCGTCACGCTCATCAAGCGCGATGCCGCGCTGAAGACGATTCCGGTGATGATCGTATCGTACAAGGACCGCGATGAGGATCGGCGCCGCGGCCTCGACGCGGGCGCGGACTACTACCTCACCAAGGGCAGCTTCTACGACGAGACCATGCTTCGCGCCATCGAGGATTTCATCGGCGGAAGCGCGTGAGGGTCGCAATCGTCAACGACGAGCCGCTCGCGGTCGAGGCGCTGCGCCGCGCGCTGCTCTCAGTTCCGGCGTACACCGTTGCATGGGTGGCGAGAGACGGAGCGGAAGCCGTGCGGCGGTGCGCCGCCGAGCGCCCGGATGTCGTCCTCATGGATCTCATCATGCCCGTGATGGATGGCGTGGAGGCCACGAGGCGAATCATGGCCGCCACGCCCTGCGCCATCCTCGTCGTGACCGGTGACGTCACACGCAACACGAGCAAGGTGTTTGCTGCAATGGGTGCCGGGGCGCTGGATGTGGTCAGCACGCCCACGCTGTCCTCGGGTACTCGCGATACGTCCGCGAGTGCGCTCCTCGCGAAGATTCGGCTGATCGGACAGCTCGGCGTCGCCTACTCACCGCTCACGCACACCGCGGCGCCCTCTGACGGAGCACCCGCGACGGCGCTCATCGCCATCGGCGCATCCGCGGGCGGCCCTCCCGCCGTCGCACACGTGTTGCGCGATCTCTCGGCCAACCTTCCAGCGGCAGTGCTCGTCGTGCAACACGTGGACGCCGAGTTCGTGGACTCGATGGCCGAATGGTTCGACAGTCAGTGCGCGCTCACGGTTCGCGTGGCCACGGATGGATTGAAGCCGCTTCCGGGATTCGTGTATCTGGCCGCTGGCGATACGCATCTCATCGTGCGTCCGGACGGGCGACTCGGGCATCAGGCCGAGCCGCTCGACGTGCCCTACCGGCCGTCTGCAGACGTGTTGTTCTCGAGCATCGCGAAGAATTGGCGAGGCATCGCTGTCGGCGTCGTGCTGTCGGGCATGGGGCGCGACGGCGCTGTGGGACTTCACGAGCTTCGCGCGTCGGGCGCGTGCACCATCGCGCAGGACAAGGCAACGTCCGCCGTCTACGGAATGCCGGGGGCGGCAGCCGAGCTGAAAGCCGCGACCGACGTCGTGCCACTGGCGCGTGTCGGCCCGCTGATTTGCGAGCTTCTCGAACCTTCCCGCCGCGCGTCGCCGGCACGCGCATTCCCCCAGCACCACACTTCATGAGCACTCGACAACTCTCCGATGCGAACGCGGCGCCCACGCCGGTGACCGGCATGGTGCTCCTCATAGACGATCAGCAATTCGTTGGGGAGGCCATGCGCCGACTGCTCGCCGACGCGAGCGACCTCGCATTTCACTTTTGTGTCGATCCGCTCGAGGCGATCGAGACCGCGAACGACATCGCTCCCACGGTCATCCTGCTCGATCTCGTGATGCCGAATGCCGACGGACTCGAGCTTCTGCGTCGTCTTCGCGCGAACGAGCCCACCGCCGAGACCCCGATCGTCGTGCTGTCCACCAAGGAAGACGCGCGCGTGAAGCAGGAAGCGTTCGCGAACGGTGCGAGCGACTACATCGTGAAGCTGCCGGATCGCATCGAGCTCCTCGCGCGCGTGCGCTATCACTCGGGCGCGTGTCTCAACCAGCGTCGCCGCAGTCAGATCGCGGCGGCGCTCTGTGCGAGCCAGCGGGCGCTCGCCGAGCGCGTGTCGGAGTTGCAGGCCGCGATGGAAGAGATCGAGCTCCTGCAGCAGTCCAAGGCCGACTTCTATTCCATCGTCACGCACGATCTCCGCAACCCGGCGGGGAACGTGCGCGTCGCCACGAAGATGCTGCTGGAGGGCAAGGCCGAGCCGCTGATGCCGAAGCAGCGTCAGTTCGTGGAGATCGCGTCGAATGCCGCCGAGAAGTTGATGCGCCTGATCAACGACTATCTCGATTATGCCAAGATCGACGCGGGCTACCTGCACCTCGACCGCGAGGCGACCGACCTGGTGGAGGTCGCGCGGCGTGCGGCCTCGACCGCGGCGCTGCAGGCTGGCGTGAAGAATCTCAGATTGAGCGTGGATGTGCCGGCAGCAGGAGTGGTGGCGATTGCCGATGGCGCGAAGCTGGAGCAGGCGCTCGAGAACCTGCTCTCGAATGCCATCAAGTACACGGAAGCGGGAACGATCACGCTCTCGCTCCATGCCGGGAATGAGCGCGCGCGCCTCACGGTGGCGGATACCGGAGCCGGCATCGATCCGAAGCTCATTCCCACGCTCTTCGCCAAGTATCACAGGTTGACCGGAGAGGCGACGCGTGCGGCGCCAGGCACGGGGCTCGGACTCCTGATCGCGAAGGAGATCGTGGAGGCGCACGGCGGGCACATCACCGCCACGTCGACCGGCGTGAACGGCAAAGGCACATCGTTCGTGATCGACATCCCGCGTTCGGCGCCCGCCGCGCCCGTGGAAAATGCGAGGGCACCCGTAGCGGGGTGACCGATGCGGCAAAGGCCGGAGAGTGGATGCCCTCCGGCATTTCCCTTCCGCCTCATCGCCCTCGCGCCGTTCGCGCGAGGGCATGCAGAGCGGTTACGGCGTTGCGACGATCGCGAACAGCCCCGTCGAGCCGACCTGCGCATATACGATGTGCGAGCTGGTGTTGACGTTACTGTTCGAAATGAGCTCCCACGTGCCGCCCGTGAACATGTAGAGCCGGAGCGAGCTCTCCGACACTCCGCTCGGAAGCGTCGTCGGATCGTAGCCGATGCCGAGCGCACCGTTGGTGGCGAAGGTGATCTGAGGTGCGATCATGTGGGCTCCGCCTACGATCCCGGCGGGCGGCGACGGTGGTGTGGCGACCGGCCACTCGATCAGTGTCGTCGGCGACGACAGCGCGCCGGCTGGAACGAACAGCGATAGATGGCAGGCCTCGACGCAGAGCGATCCGCCGTCCGTGCCGATGCGCTGACTGTAGCCGACTATCACGCGAACGGTCGCGGTGCCGGTCGCACCCTTGCTGTCGGTTGCCGTGAGCGTGATCGTGTGCGGGCCCACGGGCAACGACGTGAGCGCGACGGAGGCGCCGGTGCCGAGCGCGCCGGAGACGCTGTCGCTCCATGCGAGCGAGGCGCCGGTGAGCGCGCCGTCCTCCGCATCCGTTCCCGTGCCGGTGAGCGTGACGGCAGTGTTCGGGGTGATGATCGCCCCGTTCGCCGGCGAGGTGATCTGTGCCGTCGGAGACTGATTCTGTCCGGCGCCCGTGATCGTCACGGTGATGGTCGCCGTTCCCGTCGCACCTTGCCCGTCGGTGGCCGTGAGCGTGATCGTGTGCGTACCAACCGAGAGCAACGTCGTCGAGAACGACGTGCCCGTGCCGATCTGCCCATCCCGACTGCTCGTCCACACCAGCGAGCTGCCACTCAACGCGCCGTCCTCGGGATCAGTCGCATTGCCGGCAAAGCTCACCGTTGCACCCTGCGCGAACGAGGAGTTGTTCGCGGGCGCGGTGATGTGGGCCACCGGCGCCTGATTGAACGGGGGCGGGGCATTCGCCTCACCCGAGACGACGGACTCCGAGAACGTCTTCGAGGCGCCGGGCGCTATGGAGATCGCCGTGGCCTGCGTAGCACCCCAGTAGTAGAGGACCGCGTTGTCGTCCACGCCGCCCGTGGGCGACGACACATCCAGCGACGGATTTGCCGTGTACGCGAACGGAAGGTTCACTGCCGCGGGCCACGATGCGTTCACGAGCCGGTCCGGCGGAGTGGGCGGCGGGGTCACCGACGTGGGCTGCGTGACCGTGCCGAAGACGTTGAACAGAGGCGTTGTCTGGTTTCCGTTGTTGTCCTGAATGCGATAGAAGCCGAAGGTAGGCGGCTCGAAACTCTTTTCCGTCAGGAGGACGGCGGCATCCGGATTCAATGGCTGGAACGTGGGTCCATCATCCTGCCCGATTTGCGTGTCCCACAGGTAGCGCAGCCCGATGGAGACCGGCGCGCTGCCGTTGTTGGTGATCGTCGTCGTGACCTCGACCGTCGAATTCTGAAAGGTCGTACCATGCGTGTTCACGTCCTGCACGATCGTGAGCTCGTCCGGCGTCTGGGGCGGACCGGCGAGCGTGTAGGTCGTACGGTAACCCGTCGTGCCGAGTGCGGTGACCGTTGCCGTGATCCCCGGCTGGGTGGGATCGAGCACCACGAGTCCGGGCTCCGGCGCGAAACTAGTGGCCACGTAGGTGGTGCCGGTGGTGTACGAGATGAATGAGTTGTACGAGGTGCCCGGCTCACCGTCGCCGAAGAGCACGTTTTGCGGGCTGCCGGTCGAGATCGTGACCGGGTGATTCGGCCCCGTCATGATCGTGTACTCGCCGATGCCGGGTCCCTGAGCGGCGTTCACGAACACCTGGTAGAAGCTGTTGCCCGCCTGATTGACGACCTGCGCCGACAGGTGCCGCTGCGACTTCGCTCTCGACGCGGGCGCAACCTTGGAGGGCGACGTTCCTTCGCTGCATGCGGCGATCACCAGCACCATCCCCACACCCAACGGTCCGATGCGTTTCATGTTCTCCTCACGCCATTTCGAGTCTGCGAACGCCAGCGCGAGCGCGGCATCCGTGCGGAGATCGACCTCGACGCGATCTCGGTGAGCGAAGAGCGAGGCGCCGTTGCCCTCGTGCTCGCGTGAGAGCGATCCCCTACTATTAAAATCGGTAAAGAATCTTTGTGACTTCGGCCTACGCAAGAGTGTCGCCGGTCGGTCGTAACCATGCCGTCTAGATTGGATCGAAGCTCGCCTGACGCCGATCAGTCGCGATCTCCTCTAGCGCACACAGCCATGAGCTACCCTCAATTCGTAGCATGAAGTACACAAAGCTCGGAGGTACCGGACTCGACGTTTCGCGCCTCACGCCGTGACAGGCTTCCAGCGCGCTGGCGATCTTTCATGAGCATCCATTTGGGCACGGCACTGGTGTTTTGCGCGATCGGCTCGATCGCGGCCGGCGCGCAGGCAATCCCGCCCGCGCTGCAGCGCCTGACGATGCTCGACGCAAAGCAGTTCGACGCGATCGAGCGCGGCGACGCTCTTGCCATCACGATCGACGCACCGGAAAAAACCGAGATCGCCACGCTCGGCGTCGTGCGACTCGAAGCACCGCGGTCGTTTTACGTGGCCCACGTGAGGCAGCTCACCGGATTTCTGGCTGGAGCGAAATCGCAATCCGGACCGTTCAGCGAGCCTGCGCGCCTCGAAGACGTTGCCTCGCTGTCGCTCGACGCCTCGGACGCGAAGGCGCTCGCGAAGTGCCAACCCCTCAAGTGCGACGTGAAGCTGCCCGCGCGCGAGATGGAGCGCTTCCGCACCGCGCTCGAGAAAACGCACGACCCGCTCCCGTCCGCGGATTCCCTGATGCGCGAGTGGCTCGTTTCGTACGTGAACGCCTATCGCGCCGACAGCGCGGAGGAAACGGTCGTGTACGATGACACGAAGCGTCCGGTGCGCAGCAGCGACGCGTTCCGCGTGCTTCTCGCCGAGCCGATGCCGCCGGGCATCGAGAACGAGCCGTTCACGTCGATGCTCGCGCCTCGCAATGCCCGGCCACCAAACGTCGCTTCGCGCATCTCGTGGGAGATGGATCGCATGCCCGGGCTCAAGCCGACGCTCGAGGTCGTCGAGCGCTCGATTCTCAACTCCGTCGTGCACTCCGACCAGAGCTGGATGTCGAGCAAGCTTCTCTATGCTTCCCACTACTTCGAATCGGCGGTCGAGTACATCACGGTTGTCGATGCCAGCCCCACCGCCGGCCAGACCCCCGCCTCGTACCTGATCGTCCTGCGCCGCCAGAAGTTCGATGACCTCCCGAGCGGCGGGCTGTTCAACATTCGGGGAAAGGCCGTGAAGAAGCTCCGCGAGGCAATGCGCACAACGCTCGCGAGCACGCGCGCGGAAATGTCGTCGGCGTACGCCGCCTCACGAGCGACTTCCCCGGCGCCGTCGCCGACCGCTCCGTGACACTCCCCTGGCGATACCCTTCGACCATACCCTTCACGGAATGATCATCTCCCGATGGATGCAGGCGGCCGCTCTCTCGGCGACGCTTGCTCCCGCAGCGGCGCACGCGCAGAAGGACTCGATGCCGAACATGCCGGGCATGTCCGCCATGTCCGGCATGGAGGCCCGAATGGCCGGCGTGCTCGGCATTCCGCACACGCGACTCGGTTCCGGCACCAGTTGGCAGCCGCAGACGGCGCCCCACTATGGTTGGCATTTCGTGCGCGGCAGCTGGACGCTCATGGTCCACGGCGTCGCCTACGCCGAGTACGACAGGCAGCTCGGCACCCGGGGCGACGATCAGCTCGGATCGATCAATTGGGGGATGCTGATGGCCATGCACTCCCTGTGGGGAGGGATGTTGCATCTCCACGGAATGCTCAGCGCCGAGCCCGCGACCATCGGATCGCGGGGCTATCCGCTGCTGCTGCAGTCCGGCGAGAGCTATCGCGGTTTGCCGTTGCACGATCGCCAGCATCCGCACGACCTCTTCATGGAGGCTGCGGCGCTCTACGAGCATCCGGTCGCGCGTGATCTCGCGCTCTCCCTCTATGTGGCGCCGGTGGGCGAGCCGGCGATCGGTCCCGTGGCCTTCCCGCACCGTCCGTCCGCGGCCAGCGATCCTCTCGCGCCGTTGGGCCATCACTGGCAGGACGCCACACACATCACGTTCGGCGTGCTGACGCTCGGGATGTTCAGCCGCACGTGGAAGGTGGAGGGATCGATCTTCAACGGTCGCGAGCCGGATGAGCATCGAACCGACATCGAAGCTCGGAAGCTCGACTCGTACGCGGCGAGAATCTTCTACAATCCGAACGAGAACTGGAGCTACAGTGCATCCGCCGCGTACCTCGCGAGCCCGGAGGTGCTGCACCCGGAAGAGTCGATGCATCGCTACGCGGCATCGATCATGAACACGCGTCTGCTCGGCGCGCGCGGAGAGTGGAGCAGCTCACTCATCTACGGCGCGAACGCAGTCTTGGGTGCGCCGCTCGCGAACAGCGCGTTGGTCGAGACGGACATCAGTCTCGACGGCGTGAACACCTTCTTTGGTCGGGCGGAGCTCGTGCAGAAGAGTGCTCAGGACCTCGCGGTCGCCGATCAGTCGGAATCGCAGCGATACGACATTGGCGCGCTCACGCTCGGCTACAGTCGCGAGATCATGCGCGCGCACGGTCTCACACTTGGCGCTTCGATTCTCGGAACGCTGGACATGGTGCCCGGCGCGCTGGCCGCGGTGTACGGCACCCGCAATCCGAAGGGCTACGCGGTATTCCTGCGCCTGCGCCCGGATCGCATGCATACGGAAGGTGCCATGCCCGGCATGTAGCGGGATTGGAAACACGGCGAGTGTGGCGGCCGTAGGGTGGACGTCCTCCACCCAGATATCGCCAAATCCTGCTCCTCCTTCCGCTTCTCGTCGCGCTTCAAGGCGTCCCGACCCCAACTGCGCGCGCCGACACCGGTGTGCGCGACAGCAGTACCGCGCGCGTGGATGAGGACTCCGTTCGCCTCGCGCGATGGAAGGAGGCGCGCAGGATTCCACTCACGCCGAAGCTCGAGGCCAGCGCGTATCGCGATGCGAGCGCGCGGGAACTGGTGCTCGGCGCGCGGCGCGCCCGGCTCGAGCAGGATTCGACGCTCCTCTCGTACGATGAGGTGTCGCACGAGCGACTTTCGATCGGACTGGCGATCGGAAACGCGGGGCCTGAGAAGCTGTTCATGCGGAGCGAGACTGCGGCACGCGTGCGCTGGCGGCGCGGCCGCGGCGCGGTGGTGGACGTGGTCGGCGCGCGCTCGGCGCTGCCGATGACCACGCCGGGCGTTCACGTGATGACCGACATGCTGCACATCGAGGCCATACCCTACTATCCCGGGCGTGAGAGCCTGTTGCACATCACGGGTGTGAACAGTGTGGGAGGCTCGAACAGCGGCCCCGAGCTCATCAACCCGCTCGCGGCTGGTGCCGAGGCGTATTACCGGTTTCAGAGCGGCGACTCGGTGTCGTTTCTTCTTCCGGATGGTACGCGCGGCCGGTTGCGCGAGGTGAAGGTGGAGGCGCGGCAGCCACGCTCCGACCTGATGGTGGGATCGTTGTGGTTCGAAACGAAGTCGCACCGGCTGGTCCGCGCTGTATATCGGCCGACGATTCCCCTGAACATCGTGGAGTTCGTCGAGGCCACCGAGAAGGACGCATTCGAGGACGTTCCGAAGTTCGTCAAGCCGCTGATCTTTCCGATGTCGCTCGAGGTGACGGCGCTCACCGTGGAGTACGAGCTGCACGAGCAGCGCTGGTGGCTTCCGCGACTGGAAACCGTCGCGGGGCGCATGCGCATCGGCTTCATGCGCGCTCCCTTCACGCGGGAAGAGAGCTATCGCTACGCGAGCGTGAACGGCACCGACTCGCTACCACCGATCTTCGGCTCGACTTCGGATTCGGCGATGCATGCAGGCCGCGAACGGGTGAGAGCGGAGCACGAGCGGAGAAGCCGGAAGGAGGGCGAGCTCGGCATGCTCGACTGCACTCCGGGCGACACGATCTCGCGACACTCCGTGCGCTACGGCGGCGCGCTGCCGATTCTCGTTCGCATCCCGTGCGACACGGCGAGCCTCGTTCACTCGAAGGAATTTTCTCCGTCCATCTACGACGCCGGGGATGAGCTCTTCGGAACGAAGGAACGAAAGGAGCTCGAGAAATCGCTGGATCTCGGTTTGCAACCGGCGTGGGATCCGCAGCGGCCGACGATTCACTACGGCGTGGATCGCGGGATGCTGCGCTACAATCGCGTCGAGGCTCTGTCCGCGGGCGTGCTCGTGGAGAGCACGCTGGGCAAAGGGTACACGGCGAACGCATCGGCACGCATCGGTCTTGCAGACTGGCAGCCGAACATCGAAGCGCACGTGCTGCGAGGCAACGGAGATCGCACGTACTCGCTGGGCGCATACAGGCGGCTGAATTCGGCGAACGATCGGGGCGATCCGCTGAGCATCGGCAGCTCGATCTCCTCGCTCCTCTGGTCGCACGACCAAGGATTCTATTTTCGGAGCGCGGGCGCGGAGCTCACGTCCGCTACGCCGCGCAGCAACGCGCTCACGTGGCGGCTGTTCGCCGAACGGCAAGATGATGCCGAGAAGCACACGAATCTCTCGCTGTGGCATCTGCTCGGGGGCGCAGGATTCATCCCGAACATCCGTGCGCAGAGCGCATCGGAGCTCGGGGCGAGTGCGCAATACCGGCTCTCCTCCGGACTCGATCCGAAAGAATTGCGCACCGTGATCGAACTGAGAGGCGAGGGGGCAACGGGAACCTTCGACTACGCACGCGCATCCGCCGAAGCGACCGCGACGCGCGGCCTCGGCTCCAGGCTCGATGGTGCGCTCACCGCCAGCGTGGGCAGCTCCGTGGGATCGCTGCCGGTGCAGCGGCTGTGGTTTCTCGGCGGCGTTGCGACCGTGCGCGGTCAGGAGCCCGGCACGCAGGCGGGCGACGCGTACTGGCTGGGCCGGGTGGAGCTCGGGCGCACGTTCACCGGCGTCCGGCCCACGATCTTCTACGATATCGGATGGGCTGGTGCGCGCGCGGACTTCGCGCGTTCCGTGCAACCGATCTCCGGCGCCGGCATCGGTGTGGCCGCGTTCGACGGTCTCGTGCGCTTCGACGTAGCGCACGGGATGAATCCGAGCCATGCGCTGCGCGCGGACCTCTACACGTCGGCTAGGTTTTAGGAGATGCGCGCTATCGTAATCACCGCTCCCGGTGGCATCGAGGTGCTCGATCTTCGGGAGGTGCCGCGGCCATCGCCATCGCACGCGCAGGTGCTCGTGCGCGTGCACGCGACTGCGCTCAACCGCGCCGACGTTCTGCAGCGGCAGGGACACTACCCGGCGCCCGCAGACTCGCCCGCGGACATTCCGGGGCTGGAGCTCGCGGGCGAGGTGGCGGAGCTCGGCCCTGGCGCGACGAGATGGAAGGCGGGTCAGCGCGTGTTCGGCATCGTCGGCGGCGGCGCGTACGCTGAGTATCTCGTCACGCACGAGCGACTGCTCGCGCAGATCCCGGATTCGCTGAGCTATACGGAGGCGGCTGCGGTGCCGGAGGCGTTCATCACCGCCCACGACGCGCTGGTGACGCAGGCGCAGCTGCGCGCATCCGAGTCGGTGCTCATCCACGCGGTGGCGAGCGGCGTCGGCCTCGCGGCCGTGCAGCTGACGCGCGCGCTCGGCGCCGTCCCCTTCGGCACCGCGCGAGGGCAGGGGAAGCTCGAGCGCGCGCGGGAGTACGGGCTCGAAGATGGATGGGCGCCCCTGGAGAGTCCGAGCCGGCTCGCGGAGCACGCCAGGAAGTGGAGCGGGGGACGCGGGATGAACGTGGTGCTCGATCTCGTGGGCGGCGCGTACTTTCCTGCGAGCATCGAGGCCATGGCGCCTCTGGGCCGGCTCATGATCATCGGCACGATGGCCGGCCGCGATGCCACGATCCCGCTCGGCCGCGTGCTCTCGCAAAGGCTCACGATTCGCGGAACGATGCTGCGCGGCCGCGCGATCGAGGAGAAGATCGCCGCCACGCGGGCGTTCGAGGAGCAGGTCGTGCCACTGCTCGCGCGCGGCATCGTCCGCGCGGTGGTCGATCGCGAGTTTGCGCTCGCCGATGTGCGCGCCGCGCACGAGCGGATGGAGTCGAACGAGTCCGTCGGAAAAATCGTACTGCGCGTCTCGTGAGCGGCGGTCGCCTCGCGATCATTGCCGGCGGGGTGCTGATGGCCGCGTGTACGGCGGCCGTGCTCCCGTACTATCGCGGACCGCGCACCGATCACTTCGACGGCAGGCACTTCTTCAACGAGGAGCCGTTCGAGGAGCAGCAGCCATCCGAGCTCGCCCGCTGGCAGCTCGACCGGCATCGCGGCAAGTGGCCCGACAGCGCGGCCATCCCCGCGCCGGCACCGCCGGCACGTGTGGGCGGCGGCGCGCTGCGGGTCACGATGGTGAATCACGCCACGGTGCTGCTGCAGATGGATTCGCTCAACATCCTCACCGATCCGGTGTGGTCGGCGAAGGTGGGGCTCGAGGGTCAGTTCGGTGTGAGGCGCCATCGACCGCCGGGAATTCCGTTCGATTCGCTGCCGCGCATCGACATCGTGCTGATCAGCCATGATCACTACGACCACATGGACCTGCCCTCGCTTCGCAGGCTGCAGCAGCGTTATCATCCACGCGTCATTACGGGACTCGGAAATCCGGGCTACCTCGCGACGCAGGGAATTCAGGGCGCCGAGCAGCTCGACTGGTGGCAATCGGCGACGCTGGCGCCGGGGGTTCGGCTGACAGCGGTGCCTGCGCGCCACTGGTCGGGGCGGACCCTCAGCGACCGGTACGAGCGGCTGTGGGAAGGCTTCGTGATCGAGGGCAGGCGCGACACGGTCTATTTTGCCGGCGACACCGGATGGGGGCGAATGTATCGTGAGCTGCACGCGCGGTGGAGTCGCTTCACGCTCGCGCTGCTTCCCGTAGCGCCGTTCCGGCCACGCTGGTACATGGCGCGCAAGCATCTGAGCCCGGATGATGCCGTGCGCGTCGCGATCGAGACGAGGAGCGCAATGGTGATCCCGATTCACTGGGGAACATTCGAGCTGGGAGATGACGGGGAGAGCGAGGCTGTCGACACGCTGCGCGCGGCCGTGTCCGCGCTGCCGGATCGATGCCGGCCGGGGCTTTCCGTGCTCCGCAACGGCGAGCACGCGGAGCTGCCGGCGGCCGGGCGCGATTTGTTGACTTTGTCAACTATGTGCCTGCGCGCCCGGTGACCGCCCCCATCGACGTGCCGCACCTGTCGCTCATCATTCCCGTGTACAATGGCGCCGATCGGCTGCCGGCGAGTCTCGAGGAGGTGCGCGCGTTCCTGTGCACGCAGCCGTACTCGTGGGAGCTCATTCTGGTCGACGACTGCAGCAACGCGGAGACGCGGGCGATCCTCGAGCGCTTCAGCGCCCCGAATCCGGCGGTGCGTCTCCTCAGAAACGAAGAGAATCGCGGGAAGGGAAACGCAGTGAGCCGCGGCATGCGTGCCGCGGTGGGAAAGTTCCGCGTGTTCACGGACGCCGATCTCGCGTACCCGGCCACCGAAGTGGGCAAGATCCTCGGCGATCTGGAAGGCGGTGCGGACGTCGCGATCGCATGCAGGGTGCTCGCCGAGTCGCGCTATCTCATGAGTCCGAGCTTCTTCTCGTATCTGTACACGAGGCACGTGATGAGCCGCGTGTTCAACGCGATGGTGAGATGGACCCTGATTCCGCGCGTGCTCGATACGCAGGCCGGGCTCAAGGGCTTCACCGCGCACGCGGCGGAGATCGTCTTTCCGCGCATCACCATCCCGCGCTTCGGCTTCGATGTCGAAGCGCTGTTCATCGCGAGGAAGCACGCGCTCTCGCTCGCGCAGACCCCCGTGTTCTTTCGCTACAACCAGGAGCCGACCACGGTGCGGTTCGTGGAAGACGCGGTGCGGATGATGCGCGACCTGCTGCACATTCGGCGCAACGACTTGCGGGGCCGCTACGCCTGATCGCCCGCGGCTGATCATCAATGCCGATGATTTCGGGCTCTCGGACGGCGTGACGCGCGGCATCATCGAGGCGCACGCGGCCGGAAGCGTGACATCGACCTCGATGATGGCCAACGGCCTCGATTGGGAGAGCGCCGTGCGATTGGCGCGTGCAACGCGCACGCTCGACGTTGGCGTGCACCTCAATCTCGTGCAGGGCCGTCCCCTGTTGCGCGTGCCGTCGCTCACCGATGCCCGCACGGGCGAGCTCCTCCCGCTCGGCGCCCTCGCTCGGCGGTCGCTCGCGAGGCGCATCGACCGGGACGAGCTCGCGGCCGAGCTTCGGGCGCAGATCGAGCGCGTGCGCCAGGCGGGTATTGTGGTCACGCATCTCGACAGTCACCGCCACGCCCACGTGCTGCCGGGAATTTTTCCGGCGGTGCGGCGCGTGGCGATCGAGGCGGGGATTCGTGTGCTGCGCATTCCACGCGAGCCGCTCGGCGTGAACGCCCTGTACGCTGGCGCGACCGCGCGGAAGCTCGTGCTCGCGACATCACTGCGCCTGTCCCGCGCGCTGCCGCTCGACTCCGCGCTCGCGACGACGGACCACTTTCGCGGCGTGTCGCTGCAGGGCGGAACGCGCTTCGCCGGGCGGCTGCGCCGCGCGCTCGACTCGCTCGAGCCCGGGAGCACGGAGCTCATGGTGCATCCGGGGCACGTCGACGACGCACTCGTCGCGCAGGACTCCTACACGCGGCCGCGCGCGATCGAGCTCGCGGCGCTCACCTCACCCGGCATTCGCGAGCGGCTCGCGCGCGGAGACTTGGAGCTCACGAGCTTCGCCGCCCTCTGACCGGGGGAAGGCCAGGAGCTCCCAGATCATCGTGAGCCACGCGATCGTGCACGGAATCGTCTTGAGCCGGTAGTGCACGAAGAAATCCCGTTGCCAGCTCTTCGGCGTGATGTCCGTCGACGAGATCGACACCACCAGAATCGTCAGCACGAGAACCGTGGTGTGCCACCACGTGCGCGGCGTGGTGACGAACCAGATCGCAATCCCCGTCACGGCGATCACGAACGATGGCGACTCGGACTGGTGGTTGAAGATCACCATGTAGACGAGCAGCGCGCAGAGAAAGCGCAGCCGGAAGCGCTCGCCGGCCCAATTGCGCCATCGCGCCAGCGGCAGCATCAGGAGCACGGTGCCCGCGAGCTGCACTGGCCAGTTGGGCCAGCTCACGCCGAAGATGAGACGCAGCTGCTGCATCACGCCGCCGTACAATCCGCCCCCGCCGCCGCCGCCAACCGACAACGCATCCAGCGCCTCGACCGCGCGCCACGACCGATACTGCGCCGCGAGCTCGGCGGGGGGGACCACGAGCAGCGGAAGTGCGAGCACGACGACCATCGCGATCACCGTCACGAGCGCGAAGCGCACGCGGCGCGGATGAAAGATCGCGAGCGCGAGCGCCGCCAGCGGAAAGATCTTCACCGCCGCGCCGATGGCGATCGAGAACGCGGCGCCGAGCTGTTTGCGCTGCTCGAGCGCGAGATAGGCGAGAATCACGAGCGCGGTGACGAGCGAATTGCTCTGCGACCGCTGCATCGAGCGCAGCACCTCGAGGTAGATCAGCGCCAACGCGAGCGCCGCCTCACGCCCCGGCAGCAGCCGGTACACGGCGTAGAACAGCAGCAGCGCGTTGAGCGCAGCCCAGAGCGCCAGCGAGATCGAGAACGGGATCAGCGCGAACGGTGCGAAGAGCACGGCGAAGCTCGGGCTGTACTTGTAGAGATCCGCGTGATGCTGCGGCTGGGCCGCGTACATGTCGTGGCCGCTCGCGAGATTCAGAAACGACCAGCGAAAGATCAGGAAATTATTGTCGGGGCCGCGGTGTCCGTACGCCTTTCCGATCGCGACCACGATGATCGTCGCTACGTAGAGCGCCAGCAGCCAGCTGCGCGCGGAGATGCGGCTCGATCGCATGGGGAATTCTCGCCATCCGCGCCGCGTGCGGGAAGCCCGGCGATCGAGGCTCGGCGGTTGACGCGCACTCCCCGACCGGACACTCTTCCCCATGCGACGCGAACATCATCTCCCCGTGTCACGCACCGCGCGGTACTTCACCACCGGTGATCCGCACGCGGGCGTTCGCGAGCTCTGGTTCGTCTGTCACGGCTACGGTCAGCTCGCCGGCCGCTTCATTCGCCACTTCGAATCGATCGCGACCCCGGAGCGGCTGATCGTCGCGCCCGAGGCGCTCTCGCGCTTCTACGTGGAGGTGCCCGGCAAGACGCACGCGGACACGCACGTGGGCGCCAGCTGGATGACCCGCGAGGACAGGCTCAGCGACATCGAGGACAACGTCGAGTATCTCGACGCACTCTACGCGTACGTCCTCGCCTCGCTGGACGGCGCGTCCCCGACCTTCACCGCGCTCGGTTTTTCGCAGGGCGTCGCCACCGTCGCGCGCTGGCTCGAGCGCACGAACGTGCACGTCGATCGCGCGCTGCTCTGGGGAAGCACCATCCCGGCCGATGTCGATCTCGCCGCCGCGCGTGCCTTGCGCGCCACTCGCCTCACGGCGATCGCCGGCACCGCTGATGAGCACGCAACCCCCGACATGCTCGCCGCCCAGAACGCGCGACTCACGACGAACGGAATTGCCTACGAGCGCGTGAGCTTCAACGGCAGCCACCGCATCGATCGCGAGGTGCTTGGTCGGCTGGCGGCCGAAGGTGTGCCCACGGCGTAGCTACAACGGTCGCGCGGGCAAGCCGTTGTCGCGCGCCCCATTCCCTAGTGCTCCAGAATCACGTACTTCGCGTCGTCCTTCGACATCTGCTTCATCCAGTCGAGCAGCTCCGTGTACTTCGTGGCGGGCTCCACTCCGTCCGTGCCCGTGAGCCTGCGCTGGATGTGCAGCTCCTGGCCGGTCTGCGAATACGAAGCGACGTACGTGCCGAACACGCTCGTGGTGCTGTCGTTCGGCGGCAGCTTCGCCTTCCATCCGGCGGGCAGCGTCAGCCTGAGCTCCTGGATGTCGGTGCGCGGTCCCCACACTTTCGCGGACGCAATCGGAGCCTTCCGTGCTCCGCGCGCCTCCAGCGACGCAATGAAGTTGGCCACCGCGAAGCTCGTGAGCGGGATCGTCAGAATCTCGGTCCCGCCGGCGTCCGACGCCGCCTTGCCGTGCTTGATCAGCACCGAGATCTTCGGCTCCGCCGTGAGATCGCGTCCATCGAACAGCTGCAGGCTGTCGCCCGCGGACCCCTCGAAGATCGCGTTCGCGATCGCCAGCGTCGTGCGCGCGCGCGCGGTGGAGTCCGGCTTCGTCGACTTCGACATCGAGGCGCGCATCGAGTACTGCTGCGCTCCCGATGCCATTCGCGTCCACTTGCCCGCGAACAATCCGTCCGGCGTCAGCGAGCCGACGAGATGCATCTCCGTCTTGTTCGCGGCCGATGGATCGGACGGGAAGGTGATCTCCTCACTCTTCCCATCCGGATGCACGACGAGTCCGAATTCGCCCTGCTCCTGAGGCGGAAGCGCTCCGAAGGGGACGATGTCTGCCGTCAGATCCACGTACGTCCGGCGTCCATTCCGATCCACCGCCGCGATCATGTGGTCGAACTGATGTCCGCTCGGCAGCGTGCGCAGCACTCCGCCGCTGCTGCTCAGCAGCACGGGATACGCCGTGACGCCCATGCGCTTCATGAGCGCCACGAAGAACGTCGCCTTGTCCTTGCAGTCGCCGTAATTGTTCGCGAACACTTCCGACGGCGCATGCGGCTGGAAGCCCGCGATCCCCAGTGAGAGCGAGACGTACCGGAAATCCTGCGCGACCCAGCGGTGTACCGCTCGAATCGAGTCGTCGAGTGTCTTCGAGCCGGCAACCGTCTTCGCCAGCGCCTGCTCGATCTGCGGCGTCAGCGCGTAGCGCCCCTGCGCGAGCCCGGCGTACCATTGCGCGATGTCCGACCACTTGATCGGCGCCGCGATCACGAGCGACTCACCGTAACTCGAATCGGGCGCGAGCGGCTCGAGCTCGGGCTTGGGGACATCCGTGCGCGCCCACGTGTAGATGCGGCGCCCGCCCGTCGTCACTTCCGTGCGCGCGAAGCTCAGGTGATGCTCCTCGATGCGCGGCTTCAGCGACTCCGGAACGTCGACGATCAGGCGCGAGCGGCGCGTCAACCTCCCCGTGACCACACTCCACGAGGTGAGAAAATCCCGCGGAATGATGGGCTTGAGCGTCTGGACCGTGTAGCTGTAGTCCACGATCGTTCCCGGCGCGATGCCGCCCAGCGAGATGCGATGCAGCTTCTCGTCGGAATACACGGGCGCCTCCATCGCCACCGGCGCGAGCGATTCCTGCTCGTGCACCGGCTTCTCGGAAATCACGGACCCGTCCGGACGAAGCACGCGCGCCCAGTTGAGCGTGAGCTTCTCGCGATCCGTCGAGTACCCAAACGACCGCTCGCCCCACTGTTCGGCCGCCTCGGGCGTGAGAATCTGCACGATCTGCCGATACGTGCGCGTGCCCGTGCCGTCCGCCTCGAGCGTCACGATCCCATCATCGAGCAGATAGACGTACGGTTGATCGGCGTAGTCCGCCGGCTTCACGGCGAGCGCGTAGATCGAGTCGCTCTTCACGGACGGATCGCCGGCCGGCGTGACGCGCGGGGCCTGCGCATCTGCGCTCGAGGCGCCGAGCGCGGCGAGTGCGATCGCGAGAGAGAGCGTCGTGCGCGGCATGCGGGATCTCGGTGAGGGAGAGGTGCGCGATCAGTGCGCCGGCATCAGCTGGACGACCACGTAGCGCGAGCTGTCGAAATACTGCTTCGCCGCAGCCTGCAGCCCCGCCGAATTGAGCGCGCGAACCGAATCGTCGTACTTGAGAATGAGCGCTGGGTCCCAGCCGTTGATATCGTAGCTGGCGAGGAGGCTCAACCAGTAACGATTCTGACGCAGACTCGTTTCACGCTCGCGCAGATCGGTCTCGCGGATCTTCTGCAGGTCCTTGGCCGACACACCGTTAGCCTTCACGCTGTCGATCTCCGCGAACACCGCCTTCTGCAGCTCGGCGGCGCGTTCCGGCGCCGATCCGAAGTCGATTCGAATCGCGTAGCTCTCGCGCGGGAAGTGTGTCGGGCTCGCGTTCACCCCCACCCCGTACGTGCCGCCCAGATCCTGCCGCAGCCGCTCGCGCAGCTTGATCTCGAGCAGGTCGGCGAGCGCGCTGATCTGCTGCACGTTTTCCCACGTGAAGTCGAACGGACCCGTGAACACGATCGCGGTCTGCGCCTTGGGCTCGATGCCGCGCTTTACCTCGCGCGTGATCACTCCGGTTGGGTACGTGATGCCGACGTCCTTCCAGTTCTCGCCGGCATGCGTGGACGGCAGGCTCGCGATGTACCGCTCGACGAGTGGCTTGAGCTTCGTGGTGTCGACCGTGCCGACGAAGAGGAATGTGAAGTTGCTCGCGTCCGCGAAGCGCTGCTTGTAGAGCGAGATCGCGTGCCTGAGCCGGACGTACTCCATGTCCTGCGCCGTGGGCGGCTTGGCACGGAAGTGGTGTTGCGCGAGAGTCAAGTCGAGGGTGTCCGCGAACGCCGCGTTCGGGCTGGCGGCTCGATTGGCCAGGAGCACTTCGATCTTGTTGCGATAGGCTTCGAACGCGGCGCTGTCCACTCGAGGCGCGGTGAACGAGAGATAGACGAGCTGCATCAGCGTCTCGAGATCCTTCGGCGATCCGCCGCCCGAAAGTCCCTGTTGAATCGCACCGATGTACTCGCTGAGCGAGACCTCCTTGCCGGCGAGCGCCTTCTGCAGCGCCGTCGCGCTGAACGTGCCGATGCCACCCGCGTCCACGGCCGCAGTCGCAACGGTCGCATCGAGATAGTCCGAGTCGCTCACCACCGATGTGCCGCCCGGGGCGTAGGCGCGAAAGAGCAACTCATCGTTCTTGAAGTCCGTTGGCTTGATGAGCACGCGGGCGCCGTTCGAGAGTTTCCACTCCGTGACGCCTACGGACGCGATCTGCGTGGACGAGACGATGCTGCCGCGCTCCGGCGGAGTGGGAACGAGTGGCGCGCTGGACACGGAATCCGTGTACGCAGCGACGCTCACGTGCGCGGCGCTGTCCAGCACCGCGCGCAGCGTCTGCTCACTCGGCAATTTCGCGGCGGCCTTCTGCGGCGCGTTCACCACGATCACGCGACTGCGATTGCTCAGCCACTTGTTCGCGAGCGCGTTCACCTCGCTCAACCGGATCCCGGGCACGAGCTGCTGGTAGAGCTGGTACTGCTGGGCGATGCTGGGAATGGCGGTGTGCTCGAGGAACGCCCCCTCGTACTCGGACACGAACTCCGCCGAGGCCGTCTTCTCTCGCTCCGCATACGCGCTCTCTATTCCGCGCAGCATCTCCGCCTTCGCACGCTCCAGCTCCGTGCTCGTGAATCCGTGCTGCGCCACGCGCTCGCCTTCCGTGACCGCCGCGCGCAACCCCTCCGCGACTCCCGTGTCGGGGACGAGCGCGGTGAGCACGTACACGTTCTTGGAGCGAATGAGCCGCCCCTGATTCGAGAAGGCGCCGAGGAACGGAGCGCCTGGGCGCTGTGCGATCTCCTGCAGCCGCGCGTTGAGCATCTGATTGTACAGCGACTCG